>NZ_BAAFZV010000003.1:0-436655 GCF_045866565.1 Lysobacter claricitrinus
GCGCCGGCGAGATAATCGGGGCGTGCGGATCGTCGCCTGAGTTACTTGAAGCGCCACAGGCCGCTGACCCGTTCGCACGCAAAGCCGGCCCCGACGCAACCGTTAGCTCCGCCGGCCGCATCCGGGCTGGCGGTCGGAGGCTTCGCACTGGGCGTGGCCCACGCCGCCGCCATGGCCGCTTCGCTGAGACGCCACGGCCGCGCAGCGAGCGGGCCTTCAACTCCGCCGGAAAAAGCTATCGAACCGCCCTGCGGCCAGGGCGTCGGGGGTGCCGACCGCCTCGGCCAGCGGTTCTTGAGAGCGCCGCGCTTGTCCACGACGTCGCGCCGTTTTGGCGCGACCTTTTGTCATGGCACTTTCCGGTTGGGACGAAGGCCATCGGGGCGCAGCGGAAGGAGCTGGAGGGTTTTCCGTGCCGAGGGCTGCCACAACGTCAAGTTGCCCAAATGCCTCGCCAATCGCGTAGCGCGTGCGACCGGTGGGTAGAACCAGCAGCCACGACGAACACCGCCACCGCCCGAAATGCCTTAGGCCGCGAACCGCAACCAGTCGCCGCCCTGCTACTCCCCAGCGTCGGTCTGCATCCGGATGCACACCATGACGACTACGCGGCGATCGCTGCCTGCCCCAGCAACGCGAAGACGCACAGGATGCCGGCGGCCCAGCTCAGGCTGCGTGCCCGTGGCAGCCCGGCGATGTAGAACGCGCCGTGCAGTACGCGGGCGACGATGAAGATGATCGCGAGCAGGGACACGCGGTCGTCCGCGACGCCGGCAAGGTGCGCGAGGATCACGCCCGCCGCGAACGCCGGGAACGCCTCGAACGCATTCATCTGTGCGCCGTTCGCGCGTTGGACGCGCGGGTCGGTCTGGCGGGCCAGCCAGACGCGCGGTTCGCGGTTGTCGTAACGCTCCCCGCGGGACTTGGCGATCACGGTCCACAGGTACGGCAGTGCGGCGGCGATCAGCACGCACCAGTAAGCGATCGAGATCGGCATGACGGTCCCCAAGGAGTGGTCGCGCGAGCCTACCCGAGCATGCCGCACGGCCGCCATGACTTCCGGCGGCCGGAATCACCCGAATTTCCCGTTACCCTGCCCGCTTCCAACCGGAAGGGGAATTCCGATGCGACGTCGTCTACTGCCCGCGCTCCTCGGCGGGCTGCTCATCACCGCGTCCGCGCACGCCGCGACGCCCGATCGCTGGCAGGTGCCGGTGGCCGTCAAGAAACTCGACAACGGCCTGACCGTCGTCGTCTCCGAGGACCACAGCTCGCCGACGGTGGGCGTGTCGATGGTCTACCACGTCGGCATGCGCCTGGAGCCGAAGAACCGCACGGGCTTCGCGCACCTGTTCGAGCACCTGATGTTCGAAGGCACGCCGAATGCGAAGGAAGGCGTGTTCGACAAGGTGATCACCGGTGGCGGCGGTCGCAACAACGGTTCGACGCGTCCGGATTTCACCAACTACATCGAGATGGCGCCCGTGTCCGCGCTCGAGCCGATCATGTGGCTCGAAGCCGATCGCATGAAGACGCTCGACTTCAATCCGGTCACGCTGAAGAACCAGCAGGACGTGGTGAAGGAAGAGATCCGCGTCAACGTGAAGAACCAGCCGTATGGCGGCTTCATGTGGATCGACATCGGGCAGCAGGCCTTCAACAAGTGGGAAAACAACCACGACGGCTACGGCAGCTTCAAGGATCTTGAGGGCGCGAGCCTCGATGACGTGTCGAGCTTCCATCGCGACTTCTACGGCCCGAACAACGCGGTGCTTGGCATTTCGGGCGACGTGACGCCGGATCAGGCATTCGCGCTCGCACAGAAATACTTTGGCGGCATTCCCGCGCGAACGACGCCGAAGCGTCCCGACGTCAAGGAAGGCCTGAATACCGCGGAAAAGCGCATCCAGCAGACCGACGCGCTTGCGCAGGTTCCGGCCGTGGCAGCGGCGTGGAAGATGCCGGAGCGTGGCAGCAAGGATCAGGCGGCGATGGCGGTGCTCGGCGACGTGCTCGCCGGCGGCGATGCGTCGCGCTTCTACCAGGGCCTGGTGAAAGGCCGGCAGCTCGCGATCAACGTCGACTCGCTGTACGGCCTGACCAGCCCGTGGGAATACGACGGCCCGACGCTGTTCACCGCGTTCGCGCTGTACAAGCCGACCACGTCCGCCGATGCGGTGCTGGCGGCGATGGACGAAGAGATCGCGAAGGTCGCGAAGGACGGCGTGAGCGACGCCGAACTCAAGCGCGTCAAGACCAAGATGCTGGCTGACTGGTACAACGGCCTCGAGTCGTTCATCAACCGCGCCGACACCGTCGCCAAGCTGCAGACGCTGTGGGGCGACGCGAACGTGGTCAACAAGATCCCGGCGTGGATCGAGGGCGTGACCAGCGCCGACCTGCAGCGCGTGGCGAAGACGTATCTCGCGCGCACCAACCGCACCGTCATCGACCGCGTTCCGACCGCGATGGCGAAGGCCGCGCCGGCCGCACCGGCCGCCGGCAAGTAAGGAGACGACGATGAAGACGATTTCCCTGCTCGCCGCTGCCGTGTCGCTGGCGATCGCGGGTGCCGCGGTTGCGGGACCCAAGGCCGTGCTGCCGACCGACCTGCCGCCGTACGCGCCGGACCGCCCGCTGCCCGTCCCGGCCATCCAGAAGACCACGCTGTCGAATGGACTCGAGGTGTGGATCGTTCCGCGCTCGGGCCTGCCGCGCGTCGATGCGGTGCTCGCGGTGCGCGGCGCCGGCCTCGCTGCTGACGACGCACAACATCCCGGCTTCGCCACCACGCTGGCCGGCCTGCTCAACGAAGGCACGGCGAAGCACGATTCGAAGTCGATCGCCGAACTCGCGCAGGGCCTTGGCGGCGGTGTCGGCGCCGGCGCGACCAACGACGGCGTGATGGTGTCGGCGAATGCGCTGGCGTCGCATACCGGCGAAATGCTCGCGCTGCTAGGCGAAGTCGCGCGCACGCCGACGTTCCCCGACAACGAAGTGAAGCTCGCGCAGGCGAATGCACTGCAGAGCCTGAAGGCATCCGAAGCGCAGCCCGGCTTCAAGGCCGAGCGCGCGCTCGCGGAAGCCGTGTATGGCGACCACCCGTATGCGCATACGCAGCCGACCGAAGCGTCGATCATGTCGGTGACGCCGCAACTGCTGCGCGATGCGTACGCGCAGCGCTTTCGTCCGGATCGCGCCCTGCTCGTCGTCACCGGCCCGGTCAATCGCGACGACGTCATGCGCGCGGTCAATGCGGCGTTCGGCGACTGGAAGTCGACCGGTAACGCGCTCGCCGACACGCCGCCCGCGCCACGCACGACCGCACCGAAGTACGTACTCGTACAGCGCGACGGCAGCGTGCAGTCGGCCATCCGCCTCGGCCGCCCGGGCATCGCCGCGACCGACGCGGACTATGTCCCGCTGCAGCTCGCGGGCACCGTTCTGGGTGGCGGCTTCAGCTCGCGCCTCATGCAGAACCTGCGCGAGGACAAGGGCTACACCTACGGCGCGCGTGGCGGTTCCAGCGCGCTCCGCGAAGGCGGCCGCATCAGCGCATCGGCCGACGTACGCAACGAGGTGACCGGTGCATCGCTCAAGGAGTTCATGGCCGAGTTCAAGCGCATGGGCGACGAACCCGTTCCCGCGCAGGAACTCGAGGACACCAAGCGCTACGTCGCCGGCGGCTACCTGCTGAGCAACCAGATGCAGGCCGCCGTCGCCGGCACGCTGGCCAGCAACTGGCTGGTCGGCCTGCCTGCGGAATTCCTGGGCGAATACGTGCCGAAGATCCGCGCCGTCGACGCCGCCCAGGTGCAGGCAATGAGCCGCAAATACTTCGACCCGAAGGACCAGTCGATCGTGGTGGTCGGCGATCCCAAGGCCGTCGCGGAGCAGCTCAAGCCGTACGGCAACTTCGAAGTCCGCGCCAAGTAAGCGACATCGCAATCGAGAAAAAGCCGCCGAAAGGCGGCTTTTTCTTTGCGCGCGGGAACAGCACACCGGCACGCACTTCAACGTTCGCTGGAGAAGTGAATCGACCGATCTGTTTCGGCAGCAACCGACGTGCGATGGCCGCTACGTTTGAGCCGCCAGCACGCGAACAACCCGCACGCCCTCGGCGATCACACCAGCTGAGAACCACGTCAGTCGCGCACACGCGCGTCAGTCCGCGAACGAAAGCGCGCGTGAACGTCCGCAAAGGGCGATTCAACAAAAGCCGCAATCGGCAGCGGCAGTCGTCAGACCCGAAGGGCGGCGGCCATGGATGGCCGCCGTCCGCACCCGAGCCAGGATGGCGAGTGTGCGGATCGCGGCGCGCTCACACGACCGCGCGCTGTAGATCTGATCGGGGAAGGTGCTTTCTTTTGGTTATCTTTTCTTTGCACCAGCAAAGAAAAGTAACTCGGGCGCGTTAGCGCACGAAACGCCTTTGCTTCCCGCAACTCGCAGCGACGCCCAACGCCCAACGAGCAACGAGCAATAACGCCCGATCCGAAGCGTAAGAAACCCCACGCGCGCAGTCAGCGCCCGTCACCGCAGCACCCTAAAAAACGAAGCCGCCCAGAGGCGGCCCCGTCACGACGAGAACAACGTGAAGCTTACGGCGCAGCCGGCGGCGTCGCCCCACTGAAGCGGATCGCCGTGGCTCCCGTCACCGGCCCGATCTTCGCGCTGTCGTGCACATACAGCGTGACCGGACGCTCGAACACCAGCGCGCCGTCCACCTGCGCATTCGGCCCGATGACGATGCGCGGATCGCGCTTGTGGAAGCTGATCATCTGCATGTGCGGCTTCTCGACGGTGATGCCGCCGTGCACGTGGCTGCCGACGCCGACCGTGACGTCGCCGTTCACCGTGCGGATGCCGCGCGACAGGTCCGTGCCCACCAGCCCGATCGCACCATTCACCGTTTCGATGCCACCGGAAATGGTGCTGCCCGTATCGACGAAGATGCCGCCATTGACCGTGGTGACGTCGCCAGCGATGCGCAGGCGCGAACCGACGTGGATGCCGCCGTTGACGGTGGTGAGCTCGCCCACCTGCGCGCCGTCGCCGACGCGGATGCCGCCATTCACGGTCTCGGCGGAGCCGGTCTGCACGTTGGCGTCGATCTCGATGCCACCGTTGACGGTCTCGAGGCTGCCATAGGCGCGGCCGGCTTCGGCGTGGATGCTGCCGTTCACCTTGTCGATGCTGGTGCGGTCTTCGGCGGCGGCGTTGGCCGCCAGCGCGAGGCCGAGGGCGAGCGGCAGGATCATCAAGCGGGTACGCATGGCGTTTCCTCGTGGTCTGTACGGCATTCGATGCGGCAGGCGGCGCGAAGGTTTAAGCGCCGTGCGGCGGGGCGTTGATCATGCGCCGCTACAATCGCGCTTCCGCACCCGCCGGGCACCTGCCCGAAGTCACAGGTCCCCGCCGTGTCGAACGCTCCCGCCGTGAAGCCCGTTGTCCTCCTCATCCTCGACGGCTGGGGCCACCGCGACGATCCCACCGACAACGCGCTGGCGCAGGCGTCGCTGCCGAACTGGGACGCGCTGGTGCGCGACTGCCCCAACACGCTGATCCATACCGAAGGCCGCCATGTCGGCCTGCCGGACGGGCAGATGGGCAATTCCGAGGTCGGCCACATGAACCTCGGCGCCGGCCGCATCGTCTACCAGGACCTGACGCGCGTTGACGCGGCGATCGAGGACGGCACGTTCTTTGACAACGCCGAACTGCGCGCGGCCTGCGAAAGTGCGAAGGCCGCGAACGCGACCCTGCACGTGATGGGCCTGCTCTCGCCCGGCGGCGTGCACAGCCACGAGCGGCACATCGTCGCGATGCTGGAGATGGCGCATCGCCTCGGCGTCGCGAAGGTTGCCGTGCATGCGTTCCTCGACGGTCGCGACACGCCGCCGCAGTCGGCGGAACCGAGCCTACGTGCGTTGCAGGAGGTCTGCGACAAGCTCGGCAATGCGCGCATCGCGACCGTTGGCGGCCGCTATTTCGCGATGGACCGCGACAAGCGCTGGGATCGCGTGCAGCGCGCCTGGGACGCGATGGTCGACGCACGCGCGGCGCACGGCGCGACCGATGCGCAGGCCGCGCTCGAGGCCGCGTACGCGCGCGGCGAGAACGACGAGTTCGTCGCGCCGACCGTGCTCGACGGTTACACGGGCATGCACGACGGCGACGCCATCGTCTTCATGAACTTCCGCGCCGATCGCGCGCGCCAGCTCACCGCCGCGTTCGTGCTGCCCACGTTCGATGGCTTCGATGCGCGCCGTCCGCGGCTGTCGCGTTTCGTCTGCCTCACCGAATACGACGCGAAGCTTCCGGCGCCGGTCGCGTTCGGCCCGGATGATCTTCGCAACACGTTGGGCGAAGTCCTCGCCGACCACGGGCTCAAGCAACTGCGCATCGCCGAGACCGAGAAGTACGCGCACGTCACCTTCTTCTTCAGCGGCGGCCGCGAGGACGAATACGCCGGTGAAACGCGCATCCTCGTGCCCAGCCCGAAGGTGGCGACGTACGACCTGCAGCCGGAAATGAGCTGCCCCGAAGTCACCGACAGGCTCTGCGCGGCGATCCGTTCGGGCGCCATCGACGTCGCCATCTGCAACATCGCCAATCCCGACATGGTCGGCCACACCGGCATCATCAGCGCGGCGATCAAGGCGGCCGAAGCGGTCGACGTCGCGATCGGCGCGATCCGCGCGGCGGTCGCCGACATGCACGGCGCGCTGCTGGTCACCGCAGACCACGGCAACCTGGAAATGATGCGCGACGCGTCGACGGGCCAGCCGCATACCGCACATACGGTCGGGCCGGTGCCGTTCGTGTACTGCGGGCCGCGCGCAGCCGCGTTGCGGTCCGGCGGTGCATTGCGCGACGTCGCGCCGACCATTCTCGATCTGCTGGGCGTCGACGTGCCGGTCGAAATGACCGGCACGAGCCTGCTGAAGGGCTGACGCATGCGCCTGCGCGCCGCGTTGTTCGCAGTGATGCTGCTGCTGCCGCCGACGATGGCTGGCGCGGCGCAGGACACGCGCGGCACGGAGAAGAAACTGCAGGCGATCAAGCGCGAATTGCAGGGCGTCGCGCAGGAGCGTCGGCAGATCGAGACGCAGCGCGGCAGTGCGAGCCAGCAGTTGCGACAGGCCGACGAACAGGTCGGGCGCAGCGGCGTGCAGCTGCAGACCACGCAGTCGCGCATCGAAGACGAGAAGGCGCGGCTCGCGCAGCTGCGCACGCAGCAGGCGCAACTGCGCACCACGCTGGGCGGCGCGCGCGAGGAACTGGCGACGCTGCTGCGTGCGGCGGATCGACAGGGACCTGCGGGCCCGCTGAAGTCATTGCTCGCGCGCGATCGCGTCGAGGATGCGCAGCGCCTGCTCACCTATCACGCGTATCTGGAGAAGGCGCGCGCGCAGCGCATCCGTGAGCTCACCGCGCAGCTCGCCGAGCTCGATCGCGTCGAAGCCGAGATCGCGCAGCGCACGGGCGAGCTCACCGCGGCGCAGCAGGCGCAGGCCGATCAGCTGAAGAAGCTGGAACACGATCGCGCAGAGCGTGCGGCGCTCGTTGCGCAGCTCGACGCCAAGTACAAGGACCGCGCGGCGCGGGAGCAGGCGCTGGGTCGCGACGCGAAGGCGCTGGAATCACTGCTCGAAAAACTGCGCATCGCCGCGGCGAAAGCGCGTGCCGAACAGAAGCGTCTCGCCGAACAGCGTGCGCGCGAAGCCGCGGCCGCCGATGCCGCGGCCGCGAAAGCCGCGCAGGCGAAGGGTTTGCCGCCGCCGCCCAAACGCGTCGTGCGCCCGCCGGTGCAGGTCGCCAGCGCGCCGTCGCCGCAGGTGGGTGGCCTCGGTTGGCCGCTGTCGGGCGCGTTGCTCGCGGGTTACGGCGGCACGATGCCGGACGGCCGACGCAGCGACGGCCTGCTGATCGCGGCCAACGCGGGCGCGCCGGTGCGCGCGGTCGCCGACGGCACCGTCGTCTATTCCGAATGGATGACCGGCTACGGCCAGTTGCTGATCATCGACCACGGCAACGGCTACATGAGCCTGTATGCGCACAACGACGCGCTGCTCAAGCAGACCGGCGCCAGCGTGCATCGCGGCGACAGCGTGGCCACCGTCGGTACGTCGGGCGGGCAGGGCCGGCCGTCGCTGTATTTCGAGCTGCGCCGCAACGGCCAGCCCGTCGACCCCGGCACGTGGCTGCGTCGTCGTTGATCGCGGCGCGAAGCTCGTCTCGACGCCGCTTTCCGAGCGGCCGGTTAACGTGCTGAACTCGATGCTTCTTCGACGGTCCCACCGTCGCCCCCGTTCCGGAGCCGCCATGCGCCGCCTGCTCGCCCTCGCTCTTCTCGCCGCGCTGCCCGTGGCCGCGCAACAGGCGCCCGCGCCCGCCGCCCCGCCGAAGGAAACGCCGGCCACGCCTGCGCCCGCAGCGGACCCCAAGGCACCGGCCAGCACGCCGGCCGCGCCCGCTGCGAAGGCTGCGGCCGCGGCAAAGGTCGACGAAGACGCGAACAAGGTGCCGCTCGACGAGATCCGCCGCTTCGTCACCGTCTACAACGCGGTGAAGCAGGCCTACGTCGAGCCGGTCACCGACGACAAGCTGATGAAGGCCGCGATCCACGGCCTGCTGCTCGACCTCGATCCGCACAGCACGTATTTCGACAAGACCGACGCCGAGGATTTCGACGAGAACGCGCGCGGCGCCTACGAAGGCATCGGCGTCGAACTGCAGCGCCAGAAGGACGGCACGCTGAAAGTCGTTTCGGCGATCGACGACACGCCCGCGGCGAAAGCCGGACTGAAGTCGGGCGACATCATCGTTGCGATGGACGGCAAGCCGTTCGGCCCCGACCAGGGCGATACCTCCGCGCCGTTGCGCGGCGCCGCGGGCAGCAAGGTGGTGCTCACCGTGGTGCGCAAGGGCGCGAAGAAGCCGCTGCAGCTCACCGTGGTGCGCGACACCATCCACATCACCTCGGTGCGCAGCCGCCTGCTCGAGCCGGGGTTCGGCTACGTGCGCGTCGCCGCGTTCCAGACCGAGACCGCCGCCGACTTCGAGAAGGCGCTCGACAAGCTCAAGGCGAACGGCAAGTTGCGCGGCCTGGTCATGGACCTGCGCAGCAATCCCGGCGGCCTGTTGACCAGCGCGGTGCAGATCGCCGACGACCTGCTCGACAAGGGCGGCATCGTCAGCACGCGCGGTCGCATCTCGATCAGCGACGCGCAGTTCTCGGCGACGCCGGGCGATCGCCTCGACGGCGCGCCGCTGGTGGTGCTGGTCGACGGCGGCTCGGCGAGCGCGTCGGAAGTGCTCGCCGGCGCATTGAAGGACAACGGCCGCGCCCGCATCGTCGGCAGCCGCACCTTCGGCAAGGGCTCGGTGCAGACGGTGCTTCCGCTGGACAACGGCGATTCGGTGAAGCTCACCACCGCGCGTTACTTCACGCCGAGCGGCAAGTCGATCCAGGCGCTGGGCATCGTGCCGGACGTGCCGTACACCTCGCCGCGCGCACCCGATGACACCCGTCTGCTCCTGTCGGAAGCGAGCCTGCCCGGCCATCTGGCCGGCGATGCCGACGACAACGAAGACGCGGGCGACGTGCTCGACGGCGACGGCTACGTGCAGCAGGCGCTGGTCGAACTCAAGCGCATGGCGGGCGTTGCGGTCGCGCCTGCAGCCAGCAAGCCGGCCACGCCCGCGCCGAAAAAGAAGTAAGCGTCAGCGCGGCTTGCCCGGCATCGGAAACGGCGTCACCACCCGCTCGCCGGTGGTGGCGTCGCGGATCGCCGACTGCGCCTTGCGCTCGACTTCCTCGATGCGCACGATCGAATGCATCGGCAGGTGCAGCACGCGCGTGTTGCCGAACTCGTCGCGCAGGCGTTCCTCGGTGGGATCGACGACCACGCCTTCGTTGACGTCGAACACCAGCTCGCCGACTTCCGTGAAGCCCCAGATCGCACCGCTGGCGACGTGGCGGGCGTACAGCTCGTACACCTTGCCGGCGTTGAGGAAGGTCACCTTGTAGAGCGGCTTGGACATGTCGGCGTCGTTCGGCGGAGTCGCATCGAAGTGGGGCGTGGGCCGCCGTGATTCAACAGGATGCGCCGCATCGGGTCGGCATCGTCAGAACCGCGGTTCGCGCTTCATCCGCCGTTTGATCGCCTTGCGCGAGATCACCGCGAACGCGCCGCCGAAAGCGAAGCCCGCCAGGTGCGCCGACCACGCCACCGCGCCGAACGCCGGCCCGACGAAGGTGTACACCAGCTGCAGGCCCGCCCACAGGCCGATCAGCACTGCCGCCGGCATCCGCACGAACTGCAGGAACAGGCCCAGCGGCACGACCAGGCCGAGGCGCGCGGTCGGGAACAGCGCCAGATAGGCACCGATCAGCGCCGATACCGCGCCGCTGGCGCCGATGATCAGGCGGTCGGGCGTGCCGATCGCGAGCACGGCGGCGAGGTTGGCCACCGCGCCGCCGGCGAGGAACAGCGTCAGGAACCGCCACGGCCCCATCGCGCGCTCGGCGGCGACGCCGAAGATCAGCAGGAACAGCAGGTTGCCGACGACGTGCGCCCAGTCCGCATGCAGGAACAGCGCGGTCACGAGGCGGGCGAGGTGGCCGTCGGCGACCGACGCCTTCAGCTCCGGCCACGAGCGCAGGTCGCCCGACAACGCACCCCACTGCATCACCAGCTGCTGGCGTTCGGCCTCGGGCAGCAGCGTGGTGGCGACGAAGCATCCCCACAGCGCCACGAACAGCGTGGGCATGGCCCACGGCAGCGGCGGTTTCTCACGGGGAGGAATGGCGACGAACACGGGTCGGGGGAGGCTCCGGTCGGGCCCGCGCATCATGCGGCACGGCCGCCCTCCGCGCCCAGACGCCGCCGGACGGCCTATTGTTATGCGAGGGTTAAAGGCTATATTCGGCCCCGCATGGTCGCCGTGAGCCGGCCAGCCAGAAGCCGGCCCGACCGGCAGCAGAACATTTCCTTCGGAGAGAGACATGCAGAACGGCTTCATGCGCTTCACGGCGCTCGCGCTCGGCGTTGCCGGCGCGCTGGCAGTGGGCAACGCCCACGCCTCCGGCTTCCAGATCCGCGAGAACAGCGTCAAGAACCTCGGCCGCGCCAACTCGGGCACGACGGTTGCCAAGGACGACGCGTCCGTGGTCTCCAACAACCCGGCCGCGATGGTCAACTTCAGCCAGGCCGCCGTCCGCGTCGACCTGACCGACATCGACCTCGATGCCGAATTCACCGGCGGCGGCAAGACCGCACTGCCGACCCCGCCGGCCGCTCCGCTCAGCGGTGGCAACGGCGGCGACCCGGGTGACCCGACCATCGTTCCGGCCCTCGCCGCGGTGTTCCCGCTGTCGGGCGCGCTGGACAAGGTCGTCGTTGGCGTCAGCGTCGACGCGCCGTTCGGCCTCAAGACCGAATATGACCCGAACTGGGTGGGCCGCTACAACGCCATCAAGTCCGACGTGAAGACGGTCGACCTCAACCTCTCGGCCGCCGTGGCGATCACCGACCGTTTCTCGATCGGCTTCGGCGCGATCGTGCAGCGCGCGGACGTGACCCTGTCGAACGCGATCGACGCCGGTACGGCGATCTGCTCGCAGTCGGTGCCGGGCAATGCCGCGGCCAGCGTCGCCAACTGCCTCAACCCGGCCTATCCGTTCCGCCCGCAGGCGAACGACGGCACGGTCGAGGTCACGGGTGACGACACCGGCTTCGGCTGGCGCGTGGGCCTGCAGTGGCGCCCGACCGATGCGCTGAGCATCGGCGTCGCCCACCGTTCCGAAATCGACCACGACCTGCAGGGCAAGGCCGACTTCACCATGCCGGCCGCCGTTGCGGCGTCCCCGGCCGGCCCGCTGTTCCGCGACGGCGACATCAGCGCCCCGCTGACCACGCCCAGCACGACGACCGTGTCGGTCGAGTACGACTTCAACGACGACTTCCGCATGATGGCCGACTACCAGGCCACCGACTGGCATTCGCTCAAGTCCGTGCAGATCTTCCGCTCCGGTGGCGGCGTGCTCGGCAACGAGCCGTTCCAGTGGAAGGACACGAACTTCTACTCGCTCGGCGGCGAGTGGGACATGAGCCCGTCGTGGACGTTCCGCGCCGGTATCGCGCTGGACGAGTCGCCGACCAACGACACCTACCGCACCCCGCGCCTGCCGGATGCGGACCGCAAGATCTTCACCCTCGGCGCGACGTGGAACGTCAACGAGTCCCTCAGCGTCGATGCGGCGTACATGCGCATCAACGTCGACGACCCGACCATCAACGGCGCGACCTCGTCCAGCGGCTCGAAGCTGACCGGTGTCTTCAACGCGCATGCCGACCTGTTCGGCGTGGCGGCTCAGTACAAGTTCTAATTCGCTGCACGTGCGTTGCAAGAAAGCCCCGCTTCGGCGGGGCTTTTTCTTTGGCTCGACGAGGTTGGGGCGAGGGCGTTTCGTACGCTGACGCGCAGGGTTATCTGTCCTTCTTGGTGCAAAGAAAAGATAACGAAACGAAAGTGCCTTCACCGATCGGATCTACAGCCGGCGACGTGATCGTTTGTCGCGATCCGCACACTCGCGTTCCTGACTCGGATGCGGACGGCGACATCCCTGTGCGCCGCTCTTCGGTTTCCGCGATTCACAGGACTGTCGGGCCGTTCGATCTGCCTGCGTCACCATCGCGTGCATTTCGCGGCGACGCGACCAACGGCCGAGGGGTCGGCCTGTTCGACAACCAGTGCCGACGCAAGTCGCGTGACTCCCCCTGTCAGTGGCGCAATCGCTCTACGTCGGCAGCCACCGCCAAAAAAAAGCCCCGCGTTCGCGGGGCTTTTTTCGTCGCGTTGCGTGCGATCAGTCGCCCAGCGTCAGCAGCGATGCGTTGCCGCCCGCAGCCGTCGTGTTGACGGTGATGGTCTTCTCGGTCGTGAAACGCGGCAGGTAGTGCGGGCCGCCGGCCTTCGGGCCGGTGCCCGACAGGTTCTGGCCACCGAACGGCTGCACGCCGACCACCGCGCCGATCTGGTTGCGGTTGACGTAGCAGTTGCCGACCTTGATGCGCGACGAAATCTTCTCGATCGTCGCATCGATGCGCGAATGCACGCCGAGCGTCAGGCCATAACCCGTCGCGTTGATCGCATCGATCACCGCGTCGAGCTGGTCGGCCTTCCAGCGGATCACGTGCAGCACCGGGCCGAACACTTCGCGATGCAGCTGGTCGAGTGCGCGCAACTCGTAGGCGCGCGGCGCGAAGAAGCTGCCGTGCACGGTGGCATCCCCCATCGAGACTTCCGCGATCTTCGTCGCTTCGCGATCCATGCGTGCGGCGTGATCCGCGAGCAGCTTCAATGCGTCGTCATCGATCACCGGGCCGACGTCGGTCGACAGCAGCCCCGGGTCACCGACGACGAGCTCGGCCATCGCGCCGGCGAGCATCTTCGTCACCTTGTCGGCGATGTCGTCCTGCACGAACAGGACGCGCGCGGCGGAGCAGCGCTGGCCGGCGGAAGTGAACGCGGAACCGATCGCATCCTTCACCACCTGTTCGGGCAGCGACGACGAATCGGCGATCAGTGCGTTCTGGCCGCCGGTCTCGGCGATGAGGATGCCGATGGACGAGTTCTCGCGTGCGGCGAGCGCGCGGTTGATCGCGCGCGCAGTGTCCGTGGAGCCGGTGAACGCGACGCCGGCGATGCGGTCGTCACGCGTGAGTGCGGCGCCGACGGTCGCGCCGTCGCCCGGCAGGAACTGCAGCACGGCTTCCGGCACGCCGGCTTCGTGCAGCAGCTTCACCGCGGCGTAGCCGATCAGGTTGGTCTGCTCGGCGGGCTTGGCGATCACGCAGTTGCCCGCGGCGAGTGCGGCGCACACCTGGCCCATGAAGATCGCGAGCGGGAAATTCCACGGCGAGATGCACACGAACGTGCCGCGGCCGGACAGCTGCAGCGTGTTCGATTCGCCCGTCGGCCCCGGTAGCGCTTCCGGCTTGAACATCGTGCGCGCCTGTTCGGCGTAGTAGCGCAGGAAGTCGACCGCCTCGCGCACTTCAGCGATGCCGTCCGGAATCGTCTTGCCCGCTTCCTTCGTGCACATCGCGATGTAGGCGGGCATGCGCGCTTCCAGCAGGTTGGCGGCGTGCTCGAGGATCGCGGCGCGGCTTGCGGCCGGCGTGGTGTTCCATGCATCGTGCGCAGCGGCCGCGTTGGCGAGTGCGCGCTCGACCAGCGCGGCATCGGCGGCGATCCAGTGGCCGACGACGTCGCGACGATCCGACGGATTCGTCACCGCGATGCGTTCGCCCGACGCCTTCGCACCCGCCACGAGCGGCTCCGCGAACCACGGCTGCGCGGCCGCGGCATTGACCTGGTCGGCGAGCGCGCGCAGCGCGTCGTCGTTGGCGAGATTCACGCCCATCGAATTGCTCCTGGAAATGCCGAAGCTGCGGTACAGATCGACCGGCAGCGGAATGCGGGGATGCGGGATCGATTCGAACTGCGACACGATCTCGATCGGATCGCGGATCAGTTCATCGACCGGCACCGACTCATCGGTGATGCGATTGACGAAGCTCGAGTTCGCGCCGTTCTCGAGCAGGCGACGCACGAGGTACGGCAGCAGATCCTCGTGCGAGCCGACCGGTGCGTAGACGCGGCACGGCACGTTGAGGCGGTCCGCCGGAATCACTTCGGCGTAGAGGTCGTCGCCCATGCCGTGCAGCTTCTGGAACTCGAACGCGCGCCCGGCCGCCATGCGATGCACGTGCGCGATGGTCTGCGCGTTGTGCGTCGCGAACATCGGATAGATCGCGTCCGACGAATCCAGCATCTTTCGCGCGTTGGCGAGATAGCTGATATCGGTATTCGGCTTGCGCGTGAACACCGGGTAGCCCGGCATGCCGTCGACCTGCGCGCGCTTGACCTCGGCGTCCCAGTACGCGCCCTTGACCAGGCGCACCGGGATACGACGGCCGGTGCGCCGCGCGAGGTCGGCGATGAAGTCGATGACTTCCGGGCAGCGCTCGGAATACGCCTGGATCGCGAGTCCGAAGCCTTCCCAGTTCGCGAGCGACGCGTCCGCATACGCACCGGCGATGACGTCGAGTGACAGTTCGAGGCGGTCGGCTTCCTCCGCGTCGACGGTGAAGCCGATCGCGTACGACTTCGCGAGTTGCGCGAGTTCGAGCACACGCGGCGTCAGTTCGGCATGCACACGCGCACGCTTGGCCTGCTCGTAACGCGGATGCAGCGCCGACAGCTTCACCGAGATCGACGGCGCGCCGAATACCGCGGTGGCGTTGGACGGATCGACAGTGCCTTCGCCCGCCGAATGCTTGCCGATGGCATGGATCGCCATGCGGTAGGCGTCGAGGTAACGATCGGCGTCGGCCTGCGTAAGCGCGGCTTCGCCGAGCATGTCGAACGAATAGCGGTAGGCCGCGTTGTCGCCCTTGCGCGAACGCGCGAGTGCTTCGTCGATGGTCCGGCCCATCACGAACTGGTGGCCCATGATGCGCATCGCCTGGCGCACTGCGAGGCGGATCACCGGTTCGCCGACGCGGCCGACCAGGCGCTTGAAGGCGCCGTGCACGTCGCGCTTGGTCTCGTCGGCGAGGTCGACGAGGTGGCCGGTCAGCATCAGGCCCCAAGTCGATGCGTTGACCAGCACCGACGGCGACTGGCCCATGTGGCGCTTCCAGTCGGCGTCGCCGAGCTTGTCGCGGATCAGCTTGTCGGCGGTCTCAGCGTCCGGGATGCGCAGCAGCGCCTCGGCCACGCACATCAGCAGCACGCCTTCCTCGCTGCCGAGGTCGTACTGGCGCATGAAGGCTTCGATCGCGCCCTGGTCGTGGGCGCGGCGCCGGACCCGGGTGACCAGGTCGGCGGCGGTGGCCTTCACGGCGGCGCGGTCGGCCTCGGGCAGGCGCGCCTGCTCGAGCAGGCGGCGCACGTGGGCGGCCTCGTCGCGCACCCAGCCGGCGGTGATGGCGGCGCGCGGGCCGGGCGGCGGGACGGGCAGCTCCGGCGCGATCAGGACGTGCACCGGTGGGGTGCCGGGCGCGGCGGGGGAAGGAGTCGACATCGGGTCCCAACAACTGCGACGGAAGCCGCGTAGTCTAGCGATCACGCCCGCGGCGGTCGCGCTGAACGCCCCGCGGATGCGGCTTTCGCGACCGTTTTTGCTTGCCGGGCCCCCCGTGCGGGGCTAACATTTCGCGGTTTCCGTAACCCTCTGGCTCCGGCCAGTCGGCGGCCCTCCCGGTCCGTCAGCGGCTTCCCCTTCCTTCCGTCGATCGCGCGGCGCGCGACGCAGGACGGCAGCCGGCGGAAAAATCCGAATTCACGCCAATTTGCTGATCTGGGGCTCGATCTGATGAAAGCCGGTCGTATCAAGCAGGGGGCTGCGGGCCTGATCGCCCTCGCCCTGCCGGTCCTCGCCTTTGCGCAGGAGGCCCAGCCGGACCCGTCCGGACCCCACCCGTGGCAGCTGAACATGCGCTACGGCGTCACCCAGATCTCGCGCAACGCGTACGACGCGCACATGCTCGCGCTGTGGATCTGCGTGGCGATCGGCATCCTCGTGTTCGGCGCGATGGCCGTGGCGATGTTCCGTTTCCGCAAGTCCAAGGGTGCGGTGGCGGACGTCGACTTCACCCACAGCACCAAGCTCGAGATCCTCTGGACGGTCATCCCGATCGTGATCCTCGTGGCGATGGCGTTCCCGGCCACGCACAAGCTGATCAACATGTACGACGTCCGCCAGTCCGAGATGACCATCAAGGTCACCGGCTACCAGTGGATGTGGAAGTACGACTACCTCGGCCAGGGCGTGTCGATGACCAGCCGCCTCAAGCGCGAGAGCGACGCACTGCGCCAGAGCGGCAAGGTGCCGACGCTTGCGAGCAACCCGAACTACCTGCTCGAGGTCGACAACGAACTGGTCGTGCCGGTCGGCACCAAGATCCGCTTCGTGGTGACCGCCGATGACGTGATCCACGCGTGGTGGGTGCCGTCGCTGGGCTGGAAGCAGGACGCCATCCCGGGCGAGATCAACGAAGCCTGGGCGAAGGTCGACCAGCCGGGCGTCTACCGCGGCCAGTGCGCCGAGCTCTGCGGCAAGGACCACGGCTTCATGCCGATCGTCGTGCGCGCCGTGCCCAAGGCCGAGTTCCAGCAGTGGGTCGCGGCGCACCAGCCGCAGCCGGCCGCCGCGCCTGCTGCTCCGGCGCCCGCGGCGCCGGCCGAGGCGCAGCCCGCCGCCGACTCGCAGCCGGCCACCGCCGCCGCCCCGAACACCGACGCCACGACCGCCCCGGTCGCCGGCTGATCGCACCGATTCCGCAGAGGTAGTCCCATGGCTGTCACGCATCCCGCCGCCGACCATCACACCGACGAGCACGGCCACCAGCAGGGCTTCATCGAGCGCTGGTTCTTCTCGACGAACCACAAGGACATCGGCACGCTCTACCTGGTGTTCTCGTTCCTGATGTTCATCGTCGGCGCGGGCCTGTCGGTGCTGATCCGCGCCGAGCTGATGAAGCCGGGCCTGCAGTACTTCGATCCCATGCTGTTCAACTCGTTCACCACCATGCACGCGCTGGTGATGATCTTCGGCGGGGTGATGCCGGCCTTCGTCGGCCTCGGCAACTGGATGATCCCGCTGCAGGTCGGCGCGCCGGACATGGCGCTGCCGCGCATGAACAACTGGTCCTTCTGGATCCTGCCGTTCGCGTTCTCGCTGCTGCTGATGACGTTCTTCCTGCCCGGCGGCGCGCCCGCCGGCGGCTGGACGCTGTATCCGCCGCTGTCGCTGCAGGGCGGCTACAACGTGGCGTTCGCGATCTTCGCGATCCACCTGATGGGCATCAGCTCGATCATGGGCGCGATCAACATCATCGCGACCATCCTCAACATGCGCGCGCCGGGCATCGACCTGCTGAAGATGCCGATCTTCTGCTGGACGTGGCTGATCACCGCATTCCTGCTGATCGCCGTGATGCCGGTGCTCGCCGGCGCGGTGACGATGCTGCTCACCGACAAGTACTTCCACACCAGCTTCTTCAACGTGGCCGGTGGCGGTGACCCGGTGATGTTCCAGCACATCTTCTGGTTCTTCGGTCACCCCGAGGTCTACATCATGATCCTGCCGGCGTTCGGCGTCGTGTCGGAGATCATCCCGACCTTCAGCCGCAAGCCGCTGTTCGGCTACCAGGCCATGGTGTACGCGACCGCGTCGATCGCGTTCCTCTCGTTCATCGTGTGGGCGCACCACATGTTCACCGTCGGCATGCCGCTCGGTGGCGAGATCTACTTCATGTTCGCGACGATGCTCATCGCGATCCCGACCGGCGTGAAGGTGTTCAACTGGGTCACCACGATGTGGCGCGGCTCGCTGAGCTTCGAAGCGCCGATGAAGTGGGCGCTCGCGTTCGTCATCCTGTTCACCATCGGCGGCTTCTCGGGGCTGATGCTCGCGATCGTGCCGGCGGACTTCCAGTACCACGACACCTACTTCGTGGTCGCGCACTTCCACTACGTGCTGGTGACCGGCGCGCTGTTCTCGATCATCGCGGCGACCTACTACTGGTGGCCGAAGTGGACCGGCAAGATGTACAGCCAGGCGCTCGCGGGCTTCCACTTCTGGTGGTCGATCGTGTTCGTGAACCTGCTGTTCTTCCCGCAGCACTTCCTGGGCCTCGCCGGCATGCCGCGCCGCATCCCCGACTACAACGTCGTGTTCGCCGACTGGAACATGGTCAGCTCGATCGGCGCGTTCGGCATGTTCCTCACGCCGTTCATCATGCTGTTCGTGCTGTGGCATTCGAAGAAGTACGGCGAGCCGGCGACGGCGCGCGTGTGGGAAGGCGCGAAGGGCCTGGAGTGGACCGTGCCGAGCCCGGCGCCGCACCACACCTTCACCGTGCCGCCGGTGATCCGCGACGGCGACCTCGCCCACGGCGACATCACGCACTGATCCCGTCGACCGCATGACCGTCCCGAACGCTCCGCGTACACCCGACGACGTCCGCACCCAGCGGGCGCGTCGTACGGCGCTGTGGTTCGGGCTGTTCGCGGTCGCGGTGTTCATCGGCTTCATCGCATTCACCGCATTGACCCGATGAGCACCGACGCGCGCAACGCGGGCTGGGGCAAGCTGGTGGCGGTGTCGCTGCTGGCCTTCGGCTTCACCTTCAGCCTGGTGCCGCTCTATCGCATCGCCTGCGAGAAGGTGTTCGGCATCAAGCTTGCGCAGGGGCCGCAGCGCGAAGGCGGCGCGGGCGCGGTGGGTTCGCGTTGGGTGACGGTCGAGTTCGACGGCAACGTCAACTCCAAGCTCGACTGGCAGTTCCATCCCGATCGCATGTCGATGCGCGTGCAGGTCGGCAAGCCGTACGAAACCACCTACTTCGCCAGGAACGATGCGCGTCGCGCGATCGTCGGCAGCGCCGCGCCGTCGGTGGCGCCGTCGCGTGCGTCGAAGTATTTCGTCAAGACCGAATGCTTCTGCTTCACCGCGCAGACGCTCGCCGCCGGCGAGTCGCGCGAGATGCCGGTGCGCTTCATCGTCGATCCGGCATTGCCGCCGGATATCTCGACGCTCACGTTGTCCTATACCTTCTTCCGCAACGATACGCTGACCGCACGCCTCGGGCCGACGCCCGCCGGTGTCGGTGCGGCACCGTGACGGCGGAACCTTGAATCACGACCTACGGAACGCCGACATGGCCCACGCCCATCCCACCGATCGCAACGTGTATTTCGTGCCGCACAGCAGCCGCTGGCCGTTCCTCGGCTCGATCGCGCTGTTCGTCACGATGATCGGCTTCGCCAGCTGGCTCAACGAAGTCTCCTGGGGGCGCCCGGTGTTCTTCGTCGGCGTGTTGATGGTGCTGGCCGTGCTCTTCATGTGGTTCGGCGACGTCATCCGTGAATCGATCGCCGGCAGCTACAACCGCCAGGTGGACGTGTCGTTCCGCATGGGCATGGTGTGGTTCATTTTCTCGGAAGTGATGTTCTTCGCCGCGTTCTTCGGCGCGCTGTTCTACACCCGACAGTATTCGGTGCCGTGGTGGGGCGGCGAAGGCGACGGCGCGGCAACGCATGCGCTGCTGTGGCAGAACTTCAGCGCCGGCTGGCCGAACAACGGCCCGGGCGCGATCGGTGGCGAGTTCCGCACGATCCCGGCGTGGGGCCTGCCGCTGGTGAACACGCTGATCCTGCTGACGTCGGGCAGCACCGTGACCGCCGCGCACCACGCCCTCAAGGCCGGCCATCGCAAGGGCCTGCTGGTGTGGCTCGGACTGACCGTGCTGCTGGGCTGCACGTTCCTCTACTTCCAGGCCACCGAGTACGCCGAGGCCTACAAGGAACTGAACCTGACGCTGGGTTCGGGCATCTACGGCTCGACGTTCTTCATGCTGACCGGTTTCCACGGCCTGCACGTGACGCTCGGCACGATCATGCTGGCGATCATCTGGCTGCGCTGCGCCAAGGGCCACTTCGATCGCGACAACCACTTCGCGTTCGAAGCGGTGGCCTGGTACTGGCACTTCGTCGACGTGGTGTGGCTGGGCCTGTTCCTGTTCGTCTACGTGCTCTAAGCACCGCGACGCAGGAAGCGACGACGGGCCGGCACTCGCCGGCCCGTTGCGTCTGGGCCGTGTGTTGCGCGGTCAGCGGGGCGGGTTAGAGCCGACGCCGTGGAGGTCGATCCAGCCCATCCACGCGGCGAACGCGACGCCGAGGAACAGCACCACCGACAGCACGATGCGACGGGTCAGCGCATTGACCGTGCGCTTGCTGCCGCCCTTGTCGACCAGCATGTAGTACAGGCCCGCGCCGAGGTTCCAGATGATCGCGATCAGGAACGCAATGACGATCAGCGTTTTCAGCGAATGGCTCACGCGCGACTCCTGCGGGGTTGGGGCGACGATGCGTCGCCGCGCATTATCGCGCCCGGGCATCGGACTGTCGTGAGCCGGCGCGGAACGCTGCTGCTCGGCTGGACGCTCGCGCTGCTCACCGCGGCCGGGTTCGCGCGGCTGGGCATCTGGCAGGGCCAGCGTGCGGTCGAGAAGGAACGGCTGCTCGCCGACGTGTCGCGCGTGCTCGCCGATCGCCGCGCGCAACCGTTGTCGGCCGCGAGCGACGCCGCGCGCGCCACCTCATACGCATGGGCCGAAGGCACCGGGCGCTTCCTCGACATCGCGCCGTTGATGCTCGACAACCAGCAGCGCGACGGCCGCGTCGGTGTGCACGCCTATGCCGCGTTCCAGCCCGACGCCGGCACGCCGCTGCTCGTCGACCTCGGCTGGCTTGCGCTTGGCGGCGATCGCGCGCTGCCGAAGGTCGCGCTGCCACCCGGCACGCAGACGGTCCGTGGCCTGCTCGTACCGCCGCCATCCGCCGGCCTGCGCATCGGGGCCCCGATGGCGAAGCAGGGCGATGCCTGGCTGGTGCTGCGCCTTGAACCCGCGGTCGTCGCCAAAGAACTGCGCCTCCCCGCGCTCGCGCCGCGCGTGTTGCGTCTCGACCCCGCGCTGCCGATCGGCTATCCGCGCGACCTCGAGCTGCTCGTCAACACCCTTCCGCCCGAACGCCATCGCGGCTATGCCGTGCAGTGGTTCGGGCTTGCGATCGCCGTGCTGGCGACCGCGCTCATCCTCACGTTCCGCCGGAGTCGCCGATGACCGCCGATGCACCCTCCGAGGCGCAACGCCGCCGCAATCGCCTCACGCTGCTGGTGATCCTCGTGCTGTTCTTCGGCTCGATGGCGATCGCCGGCCTGCTGCGCTTCGCCGACATCCATCCGGCGGCGACCAAGCAGAAGGGCGAGTTGCTCGATCCCTACACCGACCTGCGCGATGCACGCCTGCACGATGTCGACGGCCGCGCCTACGCGTGGACGCCGATCAACCGCACGTGGCGCATCGTCGTGCCCGCGCCGGCCGAATGCGGTGACGCCTGCCGTCGACGCGCGCACGATGTCGGGATCGTCTGGGAAGTGCTGAACAAGGATGCGTCGCGCGTCGACATCCTGTGGTGGTGCGCGGATGCACGCTGTGCGTGGCCGCAGGGCCTGCCGGCGCCGAGCACGCTCCATGTGCTCGCCGGCGACCCCGCGCGTGCGAAGCTGCCGCGGGTGGACGCCACCGGCGGCCTGCCGGTATACGTCGTCGATCCGAACGGCTTCGTCGTGCTGCGCTACGCGCCCGATGCCGACCTCGCGGGACTGCGCGAGGACCTCAACCGCCTGCTGAAGCTGCAATGACATCCATGGGCTCGATCCCGCGATCCGATTCGGTTCGTCCGACGTACCGCCACTTCCATCGCATCGCGTGGCTGGCGACGACGCTCGCGTTGTGCGTCATCGTGTTCGGCGCGTTTGTGCGGCTGTCGAACGCCGGCCTGAGTTGCCCCGACTGGCCGACGTGTTATGGCCGCGCTTCGTGGCCAACGCAGGCGAGCGACGTCGCGCAGCACGCGGCCAACGCGATCCGCGTGGCCGACCCGACCAAGGCCTGGCGCGAACAGCTGCATCGGCACCTTGCCGCAACGCTGGGCGGGCTGGTGTTTGTACTCGCGCTGCTGGCGGCGCGCCGTCGTCGACACGGCATCGCGCAGGTGCTCGCCGCGGGCGTGCTGGTCGGCATCTCGATCCCGCTGTACATGCACGCGCAGTACGGCGTGGCGGCGACGCTGGCGATCGCCGGTGAACTCATCCTTCTCGCCGCGGCGATCCGCTGGGACAACAGCGACCTGTCGCGCGTCGCGGCGCTGGCGCTGATGACGATCGTGTTCCAGGCCTTGCTCGGGATGTGGACGGTCACCTGGCTGCTGAAACCGCTCGTGGTGATGGGGCATCTGCTCGGCGGCCTGACCACGTTCGCGTTATTGCTGTGGATGGCGTGGCGCGCGACCGATCTTCCGATCCGGCTCGCCGAGGCGCGCGTGCTGTGCCGTCTGGTCGCGATCGGCCTCGTGCTGCTCGGCGTCCAGATCGCGCTGGGCGGCTGGGTGAGTTCGAACTACGCGGCGCTTGCATGCGGCAACGATTTCCCGAAGTGCGTGGGCCAGTGGCTGCCGCCCGCGGACTTCCACCAGGGGTTCGTGCTGTGGCGCGGCGTCGGCGTCGACTACGAAGGTGGCGTGCTCGACGGCGCGTCGCGCATCGCGATCCAGCTCGCGCACCGGATCATGGCGGGTGTGGTGTTCGTCTACCTGCTCGGCCTCGCGCTGCGCCTGCTGCGCACGCCGGGCATGCGCGGCTGGGGGGCGCTGCTGGCCTTGCTCACGCTCGCGCAGGTCGCGCTTGGCATCGCCAACGTCAAGTTCGGCTTGCCGTTGCATGTCGCGGTGTCGCACAACGCCGGCGCGGTGCTGTTGCTGGCGACGCTGGTGACGTTGTTCGCGCGTGTTCGCGCGCCGAGGGTGTGAGCCGGATGCACGCGAGAAGCCGCCGATGACCGCGACGCTGCGCCAGTACTGGACGCTCACCAAGCCGCGCGTGGTGGCGCTGATCGTGTTCACCGCGCTGGTGGGCATGTTCCTCGCCGTTCCCGGCCTGCCGCCGTTGCGCGAGTCGGTGCTCGGCTTCCTCGGCATCTGGCTTGCCGCGTCGTCCGCCGCGGCGATCAACCAGCTGCTCGACTCGCGCATCGACGCCAAGATGGCGCGCACGTCGTGGCGCCCCATCGTCGTCGGCCAGATCACCCATGCGCGCGCGCTGATGTTCGCGCTTGCACTGGCCGCGTTGTCGATGGTGTTGCTCGTCGTGTTCGTCAACACGGTGACGGCGCTGCTGACATTCGCGTCGCTGATCGGTTACGCGGTGATCTATACCGTGTTCCTCAAGCGCGCCACGCCGCAGAACATCGTGATCGGCGGCATCGCGGGCGCGGCGCCACCGCTGCTCGGCTGGGCTGCGGTGACGGGCATGCGCGGCGAATGGGACTGGGCGCACGCGCTGCTGCTCGTGCTGATCATCTTCGTATGGACGCCGCCACACTTCTGGGCGCTCGCGATCTTCCGCCGCGACGACTATGCGCGCGCGCTGGTGCCGATGTTGCCGGTCACGCACGGCGTCGAATACACGCGTTGGCAGATCCTCATCTACACGGTGCTGCTGGTCGCGGTAACGGTGCTGCCGTGGGCCGCAGGCATGAGCGGGCTGTTCTACCTCGGCGGCGCGCTGGTGCTCGGCGTCGTGTTCCTGATGCACGCCTGGCGCCTGCTCGACCCGCCGGACGAGCTGTACGCGATGAAGGTCTTCAACTACTCCATCGTCTACCTGATGGCGCTGTTCGCGTTCCTGCTGGTCGACCACTGGCTGTTGCCGTGGCTGGAACCGGTGTCGCCAGTGGTGTTCCGGCAGGTCAGCTGATCGGCTCATCGCGTCCGTGCCCGACGGCACGGTGACGCCGCGCGATCCGCTGCGATACTCGGCGCTCCGTTTCGACACGAGTCCTCCCGTGCGCCATCGCCTGATCGCCGTCGCAATCGCTACGCTTCTCCCGCTCGTCGCGCAGGCGCAGCAGGCCACCGTCGTCACCGCCGAGCGCCTGCTCGACGTGCGCACCGGGCGTTACATCGAGCATCCGCAGGTGGTGGTACAGGGCGAACGCATCGTGTCGGTCGGCCGTGCCGGGGACGCGGCACCCGCTGATGCCAAACATGTCGACCTCCCGGGGATGACGCTGCTGCCCGGCCTGATCGACATGCATGTGCATCTCGACAACGACCCGACCTACGGCGGCTACACCGGCCTGCAGTTCGGCGATCGCTTCTGGTCGGTGCTGCAGGTGCCGAACGCGCAGAAGACGTTGATGGCCGGCTTCACCACCGTGCGCAACGTCGGCAGCGATGCCTGGGACGACGTCGGCCTTCGCCAGGCGATCGAGCAGCACAAGCTCGTCGGCCCGCGCGTGGTCACCGCCACGTATGCGGTCGGCGCGACCGGCGGGCACTGCGACTCCACGTTCTTTCCGCCGTCGATGGACCAGAAGGGTCCGTTCAACGTCGACAGCCCG
Source organism: Lysobacter claricitrinus (assembly GCF_045866565.1). Taxonomy (NCBI): domain Bacteria; kingdom Pseudomonadati; phylum Pseudomonadota; class Gammaproteobacteria; order Lysobacterales; family Lysobacteraceae; genus Lysobacter; species Lysobacter claricitrinus. Next base: position 25,050 of record NZ_BAAFZV010000003.1, read on the forward strand.
GAAGAAGGCCGCAAGGTGGTGCGCACGTTGAAGAAGTACGGCGCGCAGGTGATCAAGATCTGCGCAACCGGCGGCGTGTTCTCGCACGGCGACGAACCCGGCGCGCAACAGCTCACGCTCGACGAGATGAAGGCGATCGTCGACGAGGCGCACATGGCGTCGCTGAAGGTGGCCGCGCACGCGCATGGCGCGGGGGGCATCAAGGACGCGATCCGCGCCGGCGTCGACACCATCGAGCACGCGTCGCTGATCGACGACGAAGGCATCAAGCTCGCGAAGCAGCACGGCTCGTGGCTGTCGATGGACATCTACAACACCGACTACACGCAGTCCGAAGGCAAGAAGAACGGCGTGCTCGAGGACAACCTGCGCAAGGACCGCGAGATCGGCGACATCCAGCGCGAGAACTTCCGCAAGGCGTTCAACGCCGGCGTGCACATGATCTTCGGCACCGACGCCGGTGTGTATCCGCATGGCGACAACGCCAAGCAGTTCGCGGTGATGGTGCGCTACGGCATGACGCCGGTGCAGGCGATCCAGGCGGCGACGTTGAATGCGTCCGAAGCGCTGGCCAGCAAGGACGTCGGCGTCGTCGAAGCGGGCCGCTTCGCCGATCTCATCGCCGTGCCGGGGGATCCGACGCAGGACGTCACCGTGCTGCAGAACGTGCCCTTCGTGATGAAGGGCGGCGACGTGGTCAAGAACACGCACTGATTTTCCCGCGCAAGGACTGCATGTGAACGAACGGATTCGGGGACTCGATGGCCTGCGCGCGCTGGCCATCGTCTGGGTGATGCTGTTCCACTCGTGGGTGGTCGGCGGACTGGGGCGCTGGGACTGGCTGGCGACGCCGGGGTGGATGGGTGTCGACCTGTTCTTCGTGCTCAGCGGCTATCTGATCGCGTCGCAGGTGTTCGCGGGCATCGCGCGTGGCGAGCGGTTTTCGTACGTCGATTTCTATACGCGACGCGCGTTCCGCATCCTGCCGGCATTCCTCGTGGTGCTCGGCGTGTACGTCGCGGCGCCTGCGATCCGCGAGGCCAAGAGCCTTCCGCCGGTGTGGATGTTCCTGACCTTCACGCAGAACCTGCTCGTCGACTATGCGCACGACCGCGCGTTCTCGCATGCGTGGTCGCTGTGCGTCGAGGAACACTTCTATCTGCTGTTCCCTGCGCTCGCGCTGCTGCTGGCGCGGCGTGCACGCACGCGCGGCGTGGCTGCGATCGCGCTCGCGCTGGTGATCGGCGGTATCGCCTGGCGGGCGTTGGTGTGGACGCACGGCCTCGCGCCGCTGGGTGATGCGTCGGGCGATCCGTCCGCGTTCGGCGCACGCTGGGTGGAGTGGATCTACTACCCGACCTGGTGTCGCCTCGACGGCCTGCTCTTCGGCGTGCTGCTCGCCGCGGTGCGCACGTGGCGCCCGTCGTGGTGGACGGCGATCGAGGCCCGCAATGGCGCGATCGCATCGACCGGCTTCGCCTGCCTGGTACTCGCGGTCCTCATCACGCATGAGCGCGATGGCCTGCTGGCGAGCGTCGCCGGTTTCCCGCTGGTGTCGTTCGCGATGGCGCTACTCGTCGCGGCCGGCGCGTCGTCGCGCAGCTGGATCTCGCGACTGACGCCGCCGGGTGCCGGATGGATCGCCGCGGCCTCGTACAGCCTGTACCTCACGCACAAGGCGGTGTTCGCGGTGGTCGACGACGCGCTGCCGGAGGACGTCCACGGCCTCGCGCGATTCGCCGTGATCGGTGCAGGCGCGGTGGCAGTCGGCGCGCTGCTTCACTACGTCGTCGAGCGGCCCGGGCTGCGCATGCGGCGCCGCTTGCTGCGTCGGCGCGCGGCGACCGCGATGGCCCTGCCGGAAGCAGTGTGACGTTGCGCACACTTGGCTCGCGCTGATCTAACCGCGCGCCCACCGGGCGCCGGATAACGTGGCGGCATGATCCTGCCCGGCCTGCTATCGCGCGATCCCAAGACCCGCGTTCGCCTGAAGCGGCAGCTGATGGGCCTCGCGAGCTACCTGATGTTCATGCTGCCGGGCTCGCTCGCCGTGCGCTGGGGCTGGATGCAATACGGCTATCCCGCGCTATTCACGCTGCTGGCGATCGCCATCGCGTTCAACGTGGCGTTCTTTGCACTGATTCGCAGCGGCTACAGCCGCAGGTTCCGCGATCCGACGCTGCTGGTGTCGCAGATCCTGGTCGCGCTCGTGCTTGCGCTGGTCATCATCCACCTCATGCGCGCCGACGCACGCAGCCTGATGCTCATGCTGTTCGTCGCGATGTTCTTCTTCGGCATGTTCGGGCTCGATACGCGCCAGTTCCTGCGCCTGTCCGCGGTCGCAGTCGGTGGGTACGCGGGCCTGATGGTGGTCGAGTACCACGACCGTCCGCTCGACACGCCCGCGTTTCGTATGGAGGTGCTGCGGCTTGTCGTGCTCGCCATGATCACGCTGTGGATCTCGTTCATCGGCGGCCATTTCGGGCACCTGCGCAGCAAGCTGGCCGACCGCAAGAACGCGCTGGAAGACGCGTTGACCCGGGTGAAGGATCTTTCCGAACGAGACGAACTGACCGGGGCGCGCAACCGCCGTTACCTGATGCAGGCGCTGGAAAAGGAACGCGCGCGCGCCGAGCGTTTCCATTTCCCGTTCTGCGTCGCGATCATCGACCTCGATCATTTCAAGCGCATCAACGATCACCACGGCCACGCGGTCGGCGACGAGATCCTGCGCGGCTTCTGCGACCTCGTGCGTCGCCAGGCGCGCGAGCTCGACCTGATCGCGCGGCAGGACGTCGACGATGCCTTCGGGCGCTACGGCGGTGAGGAATTCCTGCTGGTGCTGCCGCACACCACGCTCGAGGGCGCGGTGCAGTGCCTCGACCGGATGCGCGCGGCGACGGTGGCGCATGCGTTCGAAACGCAGGGGGGCATGCTCGACATCACGTTCTCCGCCGGCGTCGCGCAGTACGTCGAAGGCTCGTCGGTGTCGACGTTGCTGGGGGACGCGGATGGCGCGCTGTATCGCGCGAAGAGCGAGGGTCGCGACCGCGTTGCCGCGGCGGCTTGAGCGTCAGGCCGACGTCGCGCCCGGGCGTTGCGTCAGCAGTTCGCGCAGCTCGACCTTCTCGGCGTCGCTCATCCCACTCGAGCCGACCTCGGTCATCCGCGCCTGCAGGTCGGCGCGTCGCTGGTCCAGCGCGTCGCGCGTGAGGTTGCGCACGTTGTCGAGAAACTCGTCGCGCCAGGTCGTGTCGATGCCGGGCAGTGTCTGCACCATGAGCTTCTGCAGCGGCTCGTGTTCCTCGCGCTCGGCGAAATGCTCGATCAATGCCGCGGCGCCGATGTCGGGCCGTGCATGCACCAGCTGCACCAGTTCGACCAGCAGCGGCACGCCGGGCTGGCGCAATGCCGCGAACGGCGGGTCGGCAGGAATCTCCAGCGCCAGCGACGGCTTGTGCAGCAGGTACAGGATCGCGCTGCGCACCAGGCTGCGCTTCGGCGGCGGCGCGTTGCGCGACGGCGTTGCATGCGCGCGTTGCGTCGGCACGTGGGTTTCGGGGCCGGCGCTGCGTGCGCCGACGCCGGTGATCTCCGTCAGACGCTGGCGCATCAGGTCGGCGAACGCGCCATCGGGAATCTGCGCGAGCAACGGTTTCGCACGTTCCGCGAGTCGACCCTTGCCTTCCAGCGTCGAGAGGTTCACGTCGACCGACAGCGTGTCGAACAGGAACTGCGACAGCGGCGTCGCATCGACGAGGCGTGCTTCGAAACCCTCGCGGCCTTCGTTGCGCACGATCGAATCCGGGTCTTCGCCTTCGGGCAGGAACAGGAAGAACGCCTGCCGGCCATCCTTCATGCGCGGCAGCACCGATTCCACCGCACGCCACGCGGCGCTGCGTCCGGCGCGATCGCCGTCGAAACAGAAGTAGACGTCCGGTGCGTTGCGGAACAGCAGCTCGGCGTGATCCGGCGTGGTCGCGGTGCCGAGCGTCGCGACGGCCTGCGTCACGCCGTGCTGGAACAGCGCGACGACGTCCATGTAGCCCTCGACGACGATCAGGCGTTCGATCTTCGAGTTCGCGCCGCGCACCTGCCACAGGCCGTACAGCTCGCGGCCCTTGTGGAACAGCCGCGTCTCCGGCGAATTGAGGTATTTCGGGCTCGCATCCTTTTCGATGACGCGGCCACCGAAGGCGATCGGCCGCCCGCGGCGATCGTGGATGGGAAACATCACGCGGTCGCGGAACTTGTCGTACACGCGGCCGGAATCGTTCTTGGAAAACATGCCCGCGCGTTCGAGCAGACCGAGTCGATTGGGATCGGTGCCGAGCGCGTTCTTCAGCGCTTCGAAACCATCGGGTGCGTAACCGAGCTGGAACTTCTCGCGGATCTCGTCGGACACGCCGCGCGCATCGAAGTAGGCGCGCGCTTTCGAATTCGATTTCAGTTGCTGGCGATAGAAGGTTGTCGCCGATTCGAGCACGGCGTAGAGATCCAGCAGTTGCGGATCGGCCGCGCGCTGTTGCGTGTCCTTCGGCACGTCCATGCCGACGCGCTTGGCGAGTTCCTCGATCGCGTCGAGGAATTCCAGCCGGTCGTACTGCATGACGAAGCTGATCGCGGTGCCGTGCGCGCCGCAGCCGAAGCAGTGATAGAACTGCTTGACCGGCGAGACGGTGAAGCTCGGCGAGCGCTCGTCGTGGAACGGACACCGCGCCGAGAACTCCTTGCCCTGGCGCTTCAGCGGCACGCGGCTGCCCACCACCTCGACGATGTCGGTGCGGGCGAGGAGGTCGTCGATGAAGGCGTCGGGGATGCGGGCCATCGGATGGCTCAAAAGCTCGTCAGCGAGTATCGCAGCGCGCGGCGGCGCGTTCGACATGCCTGCGCGTGAGGTGGATCACGGCGCGCTCGTCGACGAAGGCGTCGGGAATGCGGGCCATGCGGTTCGATGTCGGTCCCGGCGCGGAAAAATGGCGGCGGAACGCCTGCGGGGAGTGTAGTCGACGCGCGCACCCCACCGGCCGTCGCGGGCGGATACGGACCGTGCGTTTCAGGCCTTGGCGGGCGGTGGTCCGAGGCGTTCGTCGATGGTGGCGGTCACCACCGCGCCGGCGAACAGGATCATCGCGGCGTAGTAGACCCACAGCATGGTCAGCACCAGCGCGCCCATCGCGCCGTAGGCCGACACCGTGCTCTGGTGCGCGAGGTACCAGGCGATGCCGGCACGGCCGGCGAGGAACAGCACGGAGGTGAACGAGCCGCCGGCCAGCGCGAGCCGCCAGCGGACGCGGCGGTCGGGCAGGAAGTGGTACATCAGCGCGAAGGTGAAAGCGTAGATGAGCAGCGCGGCCAGCGTCGCCGCGACCGTTTCGCCCTGCGCATAGCGGCCGATGGTGACGTCGAGCAGGGTGGTGACCGTCATCGAGATCACCAGCAGGAACACCACGGCGAGCACCAGCCCGAACGACAGCAGGCGCTTCTTCAGCCAGTTCCACAGGCCGGGCAGGGCGGTGGCGTCGGTGCGGAAGATGCGGTTGAGCGCGTCCTGCAGCTGGGCGAACACCGCGCTGGCGCCGACGAACAGCAGCGCGATGCTCCACCAGCCCGCGATCGAGCCGGTGTCGGGCGTCGACGCCGCCTGCGCGAGCACGGTGCGCGCCACGTCCTGCGCCTGCGGTCCGACCAGCATGCCGACCTGCGTGATCACGGCCTGCTGCGCGGTCTGGCTCGAGGCGGTGAGCCACAGCAGCAGGAGCATCAGCGGCGCCATCGCGAGCGCGGCGTAGAACGCCAGCGCCGCGGCCTGGGTGATCACGTCGGAGTCGAGGAAGCGGCGCAGCAGCGCCATCGGCAGCGTGCCGATGCTGGCCTTGCGGACCACTTTCCGGACGTCGGCCGGCGGCGGCGCGCCATCGGCCTGGGTGATGGACGCCTTCTCGGTCGGGTCGAGCTGCGCGGCGACCGGCGGCGCGTCCGCCGGGTCGGCGACGCTTTCGGTCGCTGGCTTGCTGACGTTCGCGTGGATCTTGGCCGTCCCGTGCGGATGCGCGTGGGACGTCTCGGGCGTGGACGGCGATCGGGGCATGCGACAAGGCTGCCGCAGCCGCCGTCATGGAACCGCGAGTGGCCGGTGGCGGCCGCCCGCTGTCGACATCGGTGTCGCGCCGACCCGCAGGCTCAGCCCAGGCGGGCCTTCACCAGCTTGGAGACGAGCCCCATGTCGGCCTGCCCGGCGAGCCGGGGCTTGAGCACCCCCATCAGCTTGCCCATGTCGGCCGCGCCGGTGGCGCCGGTCTCGGCAATGGCGGATTCGATCGCGGCGTTGATCTCGGCCTCGCCCATCTTGGCCGGCAGGTAGCGCTCGATCACCGCGATCTCGTCGCGCTCGACCTGCGCGAGGTCCTCGCGATTGGCGGCCGCGTACTGGGTCACCGAGTCGCGGCGCTGCTTGACCATCTTGTCGAGCACGCCGACCACCGCGACGTCGTCGAGCTCGATGCGCTCGTCGACTTCCTTCTGCTTGATCGCCGCGTTGATCAGGCGGATCACCGCGAGCGTGCTCTTGTCGCCGCCCTTCATGGCGGTCTTCATGTCGTCAGTGAGTCGCAGCTTCAGGCTCATGGCGGGGTCCGGCGTGGAAATGGCGCACTAGGGTACCGCCTGCCCGGCCGACGCCGGCGCCCGCCAGCGACGCAGCGTCTGCGCGACCGCCACCAGCTCCGACGGCTGCACCGGCTTGGCGACGTGCACCTGGAAGCCGCTGTCGAGCGCACGCGTGCGGTCTTCCAGTCGCGCGTACGCGGTCAACGCGACCGCGGGCACCGCGTCCAGCCCGCTCGCGTGTTCCCACGCGCGCAGCGCCTGCACGAAGTCGTAGCCGTCCATGCCGGGCATGCCGATGTCGCTGATCACCAGGCACGGCGGATGCACGCGCACCGCGACCAGCGCGTCGTGCGCGGATGCGCAGGCGTCCACCGATGCGCCGTGCGCTTCGAGCACCGACGCGAGCATCGCGCGCGAATCCGCGTCGTCCTCGACCAGCAGCACGTGGCAGTCGTGCAGCGCGTCGTCGCCGGCGGGCGCCGGCTCCACGGTCGCCGCCGTCGCGCGTTCGCTGCCGACCGCCTCGACTTGCGCCAGCACCGGCAGGCTGACGGTGAACTCGGTGCCGCGCCCGACGCCTTCGCTGCTCGCACGCACCGTGCCGCCATGCATTTCGACGAGGTGGCGCACGATCGACAACCCGAGGCCGAGGCCACCGTGCTGGCGCGTGGACGATGCGTCGACCTGGCTGAAACGTTCGAACGCGTGCGGCAGGAACTCGGGTTCGATGCCGCGCCCGGTATCGCGTACGCGGATCTCGACGAAATCGTCGACGCGGGCGATCCACACATCGACGCGCCCGCCGCGGTCGGTGAACTTCACCGCGTTCGCGACGAGGTTCCAGACGATCTGCTGCAGGCGATCGGGATCGGCACGCATGCGCCCGACGTCGTCGACGCGCAGGTCCAGTTGCACGTCGCGCGCGAGCGCTGCGGGGCGCACCGCGTCGACCGCCGCTTCCACCGGCTGCACCGCATCGACGTCGCGCACCGCGAGCCGCAGCTTGCCGCTGACGATGCGCGAGATGTCGAGCAGGTCTTCGACGATCTGCGCCTGCGCGCGCGCGTTGCGATCGATCGTCGCGACCGCGCGCTCGGTCATGTCCGGCGACAGCCGGCCCGACGCGAGCATGTCGCTCCAGCCGAGGATCGACGTCAGCGGCGTGCGCAATTCGTGCGAGATGGTCGCGAGGAACTGGTCCTTCATGCGGCCCGCGCGCACCGCATCCTGATACAGGCGCTCCATCTCGCGCGCATCGTCCTGCGCGGCACGGAACAGCCGCACACGACTCATGCCCACCGACGCGAGCGCCGCGATCGATTCGACCGTGCGCATGTGTTCGACGGTGAACACGCCGCGCTGCTCATGGCCGAAGAACAGGCCACCGAGCACGTCGCCGGTGTCGGACTTCACCGGCACGGCCAGGTAGCTGCACACCGGCAGATGCCCCGGCGGCATGCCATGGTGCGGCGCCCATTGCCCGTAACGCGGGTCGTCGCGGACATCCGCGATGCAGATCGTCCCTTCGCCGCGGAACGTCGGCCCGAAGAGCGGCGTCGCGCGCGGGTGCGGGAACTTCGAGAACTCCTCCGCCGCGACGCCGGACAACGCGTACAGCATGTAGCTGTCGCCCTGCGCGTCGGTGACGTTGTAGAAGAACGCGCCGAACTGCGCGCCGGTGAGCTGCGTCGCGGTGTCGGTGACGCCTTGCACCAGCGAGGCGAGATCGAGCTCGTCCAGCATGCGCTCGGACAGCTGGCGGAACGCGACATGTTCCTCTTCGCGCTGCCGCTCGCGCGCCACGTCGCGCACCTCGATGACCGTGCCGATGATGCCGCCGTCGCCACGGATGGGCGTCGCCGTGTACGCGACCGGATAGAAGCGGCCGTCCCTATGGATGAATACGTCTTCGCCGTGCGCCTGCGCGTTCAACGGGCCGGCACGATCGATCGGGCAATCGTCCACCGGATACGCGCTGCCGTCGGGTCGCGTGTGATGCAGTACGTCGTGCAATCCACGCCCGCGCATCTCGTCCAGCGTATAGCCGGTCAACGCCTGCGCGGACGCATTCATGTAGACGCAGTGCCGGTTCGCGTCGACCACGAACAGTGCGACCGTCGCGTTGTCGCAGGCCGCCTGTACGAGGCTTGCCGGCATCGTGGGCGATGAAGAAGACATGCGTGCAGCGTGCACGGGCAACGGTGGACGGGGCGCGAGCGTGTGCCGGGCCGGCGGCGGACTGTTACGCTAACGCGGCCGCACAGCGGCACCCGGCGTCCAGGATCGGACGCGAACGGCGGAAGGGAGGTCCGCATGCACACCAGTCCCGCGCTCTATGCCCGAGGCCCGTATCGCGTTCTGGTGAACGCGCCGGGGGAGCCCGAACGCCTCTATGTCGTCGTCGACACCGCAGGCGCCTGGCTGCACGAAGAGGTCACCCTCGACGCCGCCTGCGACTGGGTCGACCGCCGCATCGCGGAGCGCGAGATCGACGTGCCGTCGCTGCGCCCGCGCCGGAGTCGCGCATGAACCGCCGCGCCGTCGTCGCGCTCGTCGCGTTCGCGTTCGTGCCGCTTGCGGGGTTGTGGCTGTCCGGCCGTGTCACCGCGATGTTCCTCGGCCTGCACACCACGTTGCCGCACTGGTACGTCTATCTCGACTACGTGCGCACCATCGACATGCCGCAGGTGCAGCCGTATGCAGCGAAGATCCGCGCCGCGGGCTGGGTCGGTTTCGGCGCGGCGCTGCTGGCCTACATCGGCGTGCTCGCCCTGGTGACCCGACGCCCGCCCAAATCGCTGCACGGCGATGCGCGCTTCGCACGCGCGGGCGACCTCGCCAAGCACCGCCTGTTCGAGGACGGCCCCACCAGCCTGGTCGTCGGCCGTTACGACGGCCGCCTGCTGCGCCTGCCGGGCCAGCAGTTCGCGATCCTCGCGGCGCCCACGCGCTCGGGCAAAGGCGTCGGCATCGTCATTCCGAACCTGCTCGAGTACCAGGATTCGGTCGTCGTCCTCGATATCAAGCAGGAGAACTTCGACCTGACTTCCGGCTGGCGCAGGTCGCAGGGCCACGACGTGTTCCTGTTCAACCCGTTCGCCGAGGATCGTCGCAGCCATCGCTGGAATCCACTCGGTTACGTCTCCGACGATGCCGCGTTCCGCGTGTCGGATGTCATGGCGATCGCGGCGATGCTGTACCCCGACGCCAGCGACGAACAGAAGTTCTGGGTGAGCCAGGGCCGCAACGCCTTCCTCGCGTTCGCGCTGTACCTGTTCGACAAATACGACCACGAACGCGCCTGCGGTTTCCCTGGTGCGACGTCGCCGACGCTGGGCGCGATCTACCGGTTGTCGTCGGGCACCGGCGAGAACCTGCGCGCCTACCTGCAATCGCTCGCACGCCAGCGCTTCCTGTCCGAACCCGCGCGCATGGCGTTCGCGACACTGCTGTCGCAGGCCGACGAAACCTTCGCGTCCATCCTGGGCACGTTCAAGGAACCGTTGAACGCATGGGTCAATCCGGTGCTCGACGCCGCGACGAGCGCGAACGATTTCCTGCTCACCGACTTGCGCCGCAAGCGCATGACGGTCTACATCGGCATCCAGCCCAACAAGCTCGCCGAGAGCCGGTTGATCCTCAACCTGTTCTTCAGCCAGCTCATCAACCTCAACACGCGCGAGCTCCCGCAGAACAATCCCGAGTTGAAGCACCAGTGCCTGCTGCTGATGGACGAGTTCACCTCGATCGGCAAGGTCGAGATCATCGCAAGCGCCGTCGCCTACATGGCCGGCTACAACCTGCGCCTGCTGCCCATCATCCAGAGCATGGCCCAGCTTGACGCCACCTACGGCCGCGAAACCGCGCGCACGCTGGTCACCAACCACGCGCTGCAGATCATCTACGCGCCGCGCGAACAGCAGGATGCGAACGACTATTCCGAGATGCTGGGCTACACCACCGTGCGCCGGCAGAACGTCACCCGTGGACGCGAGGTGTCGCGCAGCGAATCGGAAGAACGCCGTGCGTTGATGCTGCCGCAGGAACTCAAGGCGCTCGGCCCGGATCGCGAGGTCGTGATGTTCGAGGGCATCCCGCACCCGGTCTTGTGCGACAAGATCCGGTACTACACCGACAAGCGCTATACCGCGCGGTTGTTGCCGAAGGCGCCGGTGGCGGCGCTCAGCATCATGACTTCACGCGGTGTTGACGCGGCCGAAGCCGTTTCGTTACCGTAGTCACAGAAGGCGCAACGCCTTCGCCCGGCTCCGTGCCGGATCAGGGATGAACGGCGCGCCACGCGCGCCCGACATGGAGCAGTCGTACAGGGGACATCGACAAGGACTCGTTCAAGCCGGCAGGACGCCGCAGCACCCGCGCACCTCGCCGTTTCCATTCGCCCGTCATCGCCTCCGTGCGCACCGCGTACGGGCGATGCGTTCATGCGTACCGGTGAGCCGTGATTTCGTCTTCGCATCCTGTCCGTTGCATCGTTCTCGTCGTCGCGACCGCCGCGCTCGCGGCGTGCGCCACCCGTCCGCCACCGGCGGCCACCGGCCGCTGGAAGCCGGTCAACCACTACGACGAACAGTCGATCGCGCTGCCACTGCGCCCGGCCTACGTGTATTACGCCGCACCGGTCGACCGCACGCTCAAGGGCTTGCTGGAACGCTGGGCGCGCGACAGCAAGATGCAGCTCGACTATCGGCACGACTCCGATTTCACCCTGTACCGCGGCGTCGCCGACCTGCATGGCGACGACCTGCGTACCACGCTCGCGCAGCTGGCCTCGCTCTACTCGGCGCAGCAGGTCGCGATCGATGTCGAGGGCGATCGCATCGTCGTACGACGCGCCGCAGCCGCGGCAGCCCCTGTCGCCGGCGCAACCGGAGCCCAGCCATGAGCACGCGTACCGCTTCCGACAGCCTGCGCGTCGAACACGCCATCGGCCGCGCGGTGAACTACGAGATCAGCCTCGCCGACCGCGCTCGCCGCAGTGAGCGGCGTGCCTGGTGGGTCGCCGGCACGTCCTGCGCGATCTCCCTGATCCTCGCTGGCGGCTACTTCTACTTCCTGCCGTTGAAGGAAAAAGTGCCTTACCTGGTGATGGCGGATGCTTACACCGGCACCGCCACGGTCGCGAAGCTTGACGGCAACTGGGGCCAGAACGACATCACGATCAGCGAGGCGGTCAACAAGAGCAACGTCGCGCACTTCGTGACCGCGCGCGAGTCCTACGACATCGCGTTGATGCGCCTGCGTGACTGGACCACTGTCTACACGATGTCCGCGCCGTCGGTGGCCGCCGGCTATACCGCGCTGCACGGCAAGGACAACCCGGCGCGTCCGTACAACACGTACGGCGACAAGGCGGCGATCCGCGTCAAGATCCTCAGCATCACGTTGATCAACGACGCCAACGGCAAGCCCAATGGCGCGACGGTGCGCTTCCAGCGCACGCTGTACGACAAGTCGACCGGTCGCACCGCGCCGCTCGACAGCAAGATCGCCACGCTCACGTTCACCTACAAAGCGAACCTGGCCATGGACGAGAAGTACCGCGTGGAAAATCCACTCGGTTTCCAGGTGACGACCTACCGCGTCGACAACGACTACGCCGAATCACCGCCGGTCGAGCCCGAGATTCCGGCGTTCGCGATGCCCGAAATCGGCGAGCCGACCGCACCGGCGGCGCCTTCGAATCCCGATGCATCCGCTGCCGGGTCCCCGACCGCGCAACCGTCCGCACCCGCCGAGACGGCTGCGTCGCCTAGCGCACCCGCCCGCCCGACCACCGGAGCCCACCCGTGATGACGCGTCCGTTCGCGATCCTCGTTGCTGCCGTTCTGGTCGCGGCCAGTGCATCGCCGATGCGCGCCAGCGCCGAGGCGATCCAGGAATACGACTACGCCGACAACAGCATCTACCCGGTGCGCACTGGCCTCGGCATCACCACCGAGATCGAGCTGTCGCCGAGCGAGACCATCGTCGACTACAGCAGTGGTTTCTCGAGCGGCTGGGACATCAGCCGTCGCGACAACGTCTTCTACGTCAAGCCGAAGAACGTCGATGTCGACACCAACCTGCTGATCCGCACCGAAACGCATTCGTACATCCTCGAGCTGCGCGTGGTCGCGACCGACTGGAAAGCGCTCGACCAGGCCCGCAACGCGGGCGTGCAGTACAAGGTACGTTTCCGTTACCCCACCGACGCGAAGTTCCGCGACGCGCCCGCGGCGAAGACGCCGGAACTCGACGTCGCACTCGATCCGTCGCGCAACTATCACTTCGACTACGACTACCGCACGCACACCAAGTTGCGCGCGCTGGTGCCGGCAAGCGTCTACGACGACGGGCGATTCACGTACATCAAGCTCGGCGACACCACGCCGTTCCCGACCGGTTCGTTCCCGGCGGTGTTCGGCAGCGAGACCGAGAACGGTGACGAGTTCATCGTCAACACCACGGTGCAGGGCAACACGATCGTCGTGCACGGCACCTACCGCTATCTCGTGATCCGACACGGCAAGGACGTCGTCGGCATTCGCAGGAACCCGCACTCGTGAGCCAGATCATCAGCAATCCTTACGAACAGGACCCGGTGGCGGTCGCGGCCGAGGCCAACCCGTATTTCGGTGCGCCGCCTCAAGCTGCGCCCGATCTCGACGCCGGTGCACCGACCCTGCGTACCGCCGAGCAGCAGCGCGTCAATCGCAAGGCGCTGCTGTTCCTCGGCGGCATCATCCTGCTGTTGATGATGATGGCCGTGCTCGTGTTCCGCGGCAGCGCCAAGCCCGATAGCGCGGCGAAACCGAACGACGAACAGGTCAGCATCCCGACGCTGAGCGACGCCACGCCGCCGCTGCCGCAGCAGCAGGCGCAGACGTCACCGGGGGCCGAGCCGATCGACGTGCAAGCGACACAGACCGAGCCGCTTTCGCCGCCGCTTCCGCCGCTGCCCGCTTCGGGGCAGGAAACCATCGCCTATGGCGGCGCCGCGCCGGCGGCGGCCGTCGCCCGCGCGCCCACGCTGCTTGAGCGCCGGATGGGTGCGGAAGCCGCGAGCGGCGCCGATGCGAGCAATCCGCAAGCAAGCGCGTACGCGCAGACGCTGGCGATGGCGCAGGCCGCTCTAGGCCAGCAGGGCGGCGGTGCGGCGAACGGCCAAGCGACTCCGGTCGATGCGGCCAAGCAACCGACAGCCGCGCGCGCGCTGCGCAACCCCGACACGCTGCTCGTGCGCGGCACGCTGCTGCGATGCACGCTCGAGACGCGGATCATCAGTGAGGCCGATGGCTTCACGTCCTGCATCCTCACCGAGCCGGTGTATTCGATCAACGGGCGCACGCTGCTGCTGGATCGCGGCTCGAAGATCTACGGCACCTACAAGGCGCGGCCGAAGGGCAATCGCATCGAAGTCGTGTGGGACCGCATCACCACGCCGAACGGCTACGACGTCAGCATGATCAGCCCCGGCGTCGATCCTCTCGGCAGCGCCGGCTATCCGGGTCAGCTGGACTCGCACTGGGCGTCGCGCATCACGTCCGCACTGATGGTCAGCCTGCTCAGCGACGCGTTCAAGTACGCCGCGGCGAAGAACGGCCCCGCCAGTTCTACGGTCAGCCAGGGCGTCGTGGTCACTTCGCCGTACGAGAGCAACACTGCCAACACCGTCGACCGGCTCGCCAACCAGGCCGCGGAAGAGGGTATGGCGCACGCGCCGACGGTGACGATCAACCAGGGCTCGATGGTCAGCGTGTACGTTGCGCGCGATGTCGACTTCACGGAGGTCGTCGGCCACTGAGCCGATGGTGATGGAACTCGACGCTCCGCTCGCGCAGGTTTCGGACGACTTCCTGTCGTACCAGTACGAGGTGCTCGGCATCCTTGGGCACATGGCGTCGCCCGACGTCACCGAAATCTGCATCAATCGGCCCGGCGAGATCTGGATCGAAGCGCGCGGCGGTTGGGAGCGGCATGACGTCCCGGCGTTGACCTTCGAGCGCGCGCGCCAGTTCTGCACGGCCGTGGTCAACGAGAGCAACACCGGGCAGCGCATCACTGACACCGATCCTGTCGTGTCGCTGACGTTCCCGACCGGACAGCGCGCGCAGTTCGTGATTCCGCCGGCCTGCGACGCCGGCAAGGTCTCGATCACGATCCGCCTGCCGTCGCATCGCACCAAGACGCTCGAGGAGTACCACGCCGACGGCTTTTTCGAGCGGATCATCGAGCAGGTCGGCGAAGTCAGCGACCAGGACCGCGAGCTGCTCGACCTGCGCGCGCGTCGCGACTACGCCGAGTTCTTCCGGCGTGCGGTGCACTACCGCAAGAACGTCGTCGTCGCCGGCGCGACCGGCAGCGGCAAGACCACCTTCATGAAGTCGCTGGTCAACCACATCTCCGACGACGAGCGGCTGGTCACGATCGAAGACGCGCGCGAACTGTTCATCCGCCAGCCCAACGTCGTGCATCTTCTCTATTCCAAGGGTGGACAGAGCACTAGCAACGTGACGGCGAAGAGCTGCATGGAAGCCTGCCTGCGCATGAAGCCCGACCGGATCATCCTCGCGGAGCTGCGCGGCGACGAGTCGTTCTACTTCATCCGCAACTGCGCTTCCGGCCATCCCGGCTCCATCACGAGTTGCCATGCCGGCAGCACTGCGCAGACATGGGACCAGCTCGCGCTGATGGTGAAGGCGTCGGCGGAGGGCTCGGGCCTGGAGTTCGCGGTGATCAAGCGCCTTCTGATGATGACGATCGACATCGTCGTGCACATCAAGGCGCACGCCGGCCAGCGCTTCATCACCGGCATCGATTTCGATCCGCAGCGGGCGCTGTCCAGCACATGACGAACGGTCATGCCGCTGCAGGAACCGGCGTTGACAATGCGCGAGAACGCGTGAGTCAATGCCCACGACGCCGTTGCCGCGTATCGGCACGGTCGCGCAAGGACGCAGCACACGAATGGAATCGCCCTGTCGATCCGATCGTGCGCCGCACGCTATGGACGGGGGGCTAGCGGTGTTGCCTGGCATGGAGCTGATGGGCTGTCCGGATCTGGCAGTCCCCGTGGACGTGATGCACCACGTCGTCCACGTCGAATCCTCTTTCAACCCGTACGCCATCGGCGTGGTCGGCGGCCGTCTCGCGCGCCAGCCCGCGAACCTGCCGGAAGCGCTCGCTACCGTGCGCATGCTCGAGAGCCGCGGCTTCAATTTTTCGCTCGGGCTCGCGCAGGTCAATCGCTACAACCTTGCGCGCTACGGCTTGTCGTCCTACGAGCAGGCCTTCCAGACGTGCCCGAACCTGCGCGCTGGCTCGCGCATCCTCGCCGAATGCCATGAGCGTTCCGGCCGCGACTGGGGCAAGTCCTTCAGTTGCTACTACTCCGGCAACTTCGTGACGGGATTTCGCCAGGGCTACGTCCAGAAGATCTACGCGTCGATGCGTGCCGCGGCGAATCCGCGCTTCGCTGGTGCGATCGACGTGTACGGCGTTCCGACGCGTCGTGCGACCGCACCATATCCGCTTCGCAGTACCGCTGATGCGCCCTCGCGTATCGAGCCGGCGCAGACACTCGCGCCGATCAATCGGCCGGCGCCGGCGACCGAAGCGTCAGCGGCACCGGCGGCGCCTGCTCCGCCCACGGACAACACCGTCGACAGCGTCGTCGTGCTTCGTCCCGACGGCGCGCCGCCACGCGTCGCCGGCGAGATCGGCGCGTCGGCGCCCGCTCCGCAGCCCCCCGCACCCGAAGCATCGCCGCGTGACGCCGCATTCGTGTTCTAACCCGCCCCGGCGGTCGCCACCGTCCCGCAACGACAAGGAAAGCCCATGAAGTCGATCAAGTCCCTGAAGTCCACCGTTTCCTCGGCGCTCGTCGGCGCGGCGTTCGCACCGGGCCTCGCGCTCGCGCAGGCGACCGGCGGTGGCGGCGATTTCACCGAAACCGGCAGCACCGTCAGCAAGTTCTTCACCAACCTCAACAGCCTGCTCAACCTGGCGTCGATCTCGGTGGTGACCATCGCCGTCGTGTTCGCCGGCTACCAGATCGCGTTCGCACACAAGCGCATCGCCGACGTCGCGCCGATCCTGATCGGCGGCTTCCTGATCGGCGCCGCGGCGCAGGTCGCGAAGATGCTGATCGGCGGGACCTGATCGACGCTCGTCGCGACCATGCAGAAGAACGTTCTCTTCCGCGGCTGCACGCGGCCGCCCATGTTCATGGGCGTGCCGTACGTGCCGTTTTTCATCGGCGCGGGCAGCGTGATCCTGCTGTCGTTCTACACCAACATGTTCTTCCTGGTGATGCTGCCGGTGGTGATCTTCATCATGCGGCAGATGGCACGGCGCGACGAGATGATCTTCCGCCTGCTCGGCCTGCGCCTGCAGGTGCGGATGAAGGTCCGCAACCTGGATGTGCACGACGGCATGTGGGTGTTCACGCCGAACCTGTATCGCGACCCGCTCAGGAAGTCTTCGGATCGTTGAGGCCTCGCGCCTCGCGATTCCTCCGGCGACGTGGCTCCGCCCGTCGCCGGCGTTTTCCGGTCAACCGAATCCCATGACGACGTTCACGCCCGACGCCCCGATCAGCGACTTCATCCCGCTGTCGACCCATGTCTCCCCGACGGTGGTGAAAACCACGGGCGGCGACTACCTCATGACCTGGCATCTCGAAGGCCTGCCCTTCGTGGGTCGCGAGGAATGGGAGCTCGAGCACCGGCACAACACGTTCAACCGGATGCTGCAAACGCTGCGCGCGCCGGACTTCATCAACGTGGCATTCTGGGTGCATGACGTGCGTCGCCGTCGCCGCATCAAGCAGCGCAGCAACTTCCGCCAGCAGTTCAACCAGGAACTCTCGGACGCGTACTTCGAGTCGCTGTCCTCGCAGAAGATCATGGCGAACGAGTTGTACCTCACCATGATCTATCGACCGGTCGTGACCGGCAAAAAGTTCGTCGAGAAGTCGGCGAACGTCAGCCAGCTGCAGGCGCAGCAGGACGAAGCAGTCGCCAAGCTTCTCGAACTCGCCGGCAACCTCGAAGCGGTGCTGAAGGACTACGCGCCATACCGACTCGGCATGTACGAGGCCGCGAATGGCGTGGTGTTCTCGGAAACACTCGAGTTCTACGGCTACCTGATCAACCGCATCGACGAGCCGGTGCCAGTGCTCGACGCCCCTGTGCACAGCTACCTGCCTGTCAGTCGCCACATGTTTTCCGGCAAGACCGGCGACTTCGTGGTTACCACGCCGACCGGTGCGAACCAGTTCGGCGCGATGCTCAACATCAAGGAATACACCGACGGTACCTATCCGGGCATCCTGAACCGGCTGAAGTACCTCGACTTCGAGTACGTCATCACCCATTCCTTCAGCCCGATGGGCCGACAGGACGCGCTCAAGGTGCTCGATCGCACCAAGGGCATGATGATCTCCTCGGGTGACAAGGCTGTCAGCCAGATCATCGAGCTGGACCAGGCCATGGACCAGCTCGCGTCGGGCAACTTCGTGCTTGGCGAATACCACTTCACGATGTCGCTGTTTGCCGAGTTGCAGGAAAAGTTGTCGCAGAACCTCGCGACCGGTCGCGCCGAGCTATCGAACGCGGGCTTCGTGTCGGCCAAGGAAGATCTCGCTGTCGTTCCGTCGTTCTATTCGCAGCTGCCCGGCAACTGGAAGTACCGCACGCGAATCGCCAACGTCAGTTCGCTGAACTTCCTCGGCCTGTCGCCGCTGCACAACTTTGCGTCGGGCAAGAAGGAAAACAATCCGTGGGGCGATTGCGTCACCACGTTGCAGACGACCAATGGCCAGCCGTACTACTTCAATTTCCACGCGACGCACCCGGGCGAGAACTCGCTGGGTGAGAAAGCCATCGGCAACACGATGGTCATCGGCAAATCCGGTACCGGCAAGACCGCGCTGATCAACTTCCTGCTCAGTCAGGTACAGAAGCTCGAGCCGTCGCCCACCATCTTCTTCTTCGACAAGGATCGCGGCGCCGAGATCTTCGTGCGCGCCTGCGGTGGCAACTACCTGGCACTGGAGAACGGACGCCCGACCGGGTTCAACCCGTTCCAGTGCGACCGCAGCGAAGCCAACGTGCAGTTCCTCGCCGATCTGGTGAAGGTGCTGGCGGGCAAAACGCTCTATACCTCCCGCGAGGAGGAAGACATCTTCCGCGCCGTCGAGAACATCCTCGACACACCAGTGCGCCTGCGCACCATGACCAACTTCCAGAAGAGCCTGCCCAACATGGGCGACGACGGCCTGTTTGCACGCATGCGCAAATGGACCGCGGGCAACTCGCTGGGCTGGGTGTTCGACAACGCCGAAGACACGATCGACCTGCAGAAGGCGAACATCATCGGCTTCGACTACACCGATATCATCGACAACCCGGAAGTCCGCGTGCCGGTGATCAACTACCTGCTGCACCGGCTGGAAGCGCTGATCGACGGCCGGCCGCTGATCTACGTCATGGACGAGTTCTGGAAGATCCTCGACGGCAAGGGCGGCCTCAAGGAATTCGCGAAGAACAAGCAGAAGACCATCCGAAAGCAGAACGGTCTCGGCATCTTCGCCACGCAGAGTCCCGAGGACGCGTTGGCCAGCGACATCGCTGCCGCGCTCATCGAGCAGACCGCGACGATGGTGCTGCTGCCGAACCCGAACGCCAGTCGCGACGACTACATCGATGGGCTGAAGCTGACCGAGTCGGAATACCAGGTGGTCGTTAATCTGGACGAACGCTCGCGCTGCTTCCTGGTCAAGCAGGGCCACGCCGCCAGCGTCTGCCAGCTCAACCTGCGCGGCATGGACGACGCCCTCGCGGTGATCTCCGCGTCGACGGACAACATCGAAGTCATGCATGACGTTCTCGCGCACGAGGCGGAGCGTCATGGCGTATCCGTGGATCGGCTTACGCCCGAGCAGTGGCTGTCGACGTTCTACGAATGCCGCAAGGGGGCGGGAAAGGCGCGCGTGGAGCGCGTCCCCCAGCGGAAACCACAAGTCGCCTGACGTCACTTCAACGAAAGGAATCGATGATGAAACAACTACGCCAAAAGATCCTGTCCGCGGTGCTGGTCGTGGTCCTCGCGACAACGGCAAGCAGTCCGCGCTACGCGCAGGCGACGGGTCTCCCAGTCGTGGACATTAGCGCCATCATGACAGCCATCATGTCGCAGATGAACGACATTGCGCAGTACGCCAAGGAAGTGCAGGGGATGGCGACCGACGTCGCCCACTACCAAGCGGTGATGGATCACTACCGCCAGCAGCTCATCCGTCTCCAGCGCATGGCGTCGAGCCTCTCGTTCAGCGGGACTCAGCCGCTGCAGAAGGTGCCGGATGACTACATGGTCGACACGATGTGCCAGAGCAGCCATGGCGGGTTGGATCTTCGCAGTCTGCTGAGCAGCTTCCGCTTGAACCCGAAGGGCGACCTGATCCAGCAGCAGCGCACCATTTGCGAACTTCGGCAGGTCGCCAGGAACCAGAAGTTCAACGAGACGATCGATTTCCTTACGCGCGTCAAGGAAGAGACGCAGACCGAGCTCAGTCAGATGGCCTCACGACAGGACAGTGGCGGCGAGACGCAGGCTGCCGTCCAGACGAGCACCAATGATGCGATGGCGTCGAGCGTCCGACTGAGTGCCATCTACCAGAACTACTCGAGCAAGGTCCAGATGTATGACACACAGATCGCCTCTCTGGACGACATGCAGAAGACGCTCGCCACCGCGGCGCTGAAGGGGGAAAACAATCCCATCGGTACTCTGGTGAAGACCGCGACGCTGGAAACCGCGCTGAAAGTGCACTGATTCACGCGGAGATGCTTCGGCATCTCCCTATCGGGTAGACGGAGTCGACAGAAGATGGGAATTGGCTGGCTGATGCCGCGGGTGGATTCGCTCGGAGACTTCGTTTTTTTCCGACTGATCCTCGGCTATCTGCGCGATGCTATCGAGAAGTTCGGCATCGAGCTCATGGGGCGCGCCATGAGCTGGGTGGGCATGATTGCGCTGACGCTTCTGACGCTCTGGATACTCATTCAGGGCTTCCGGATCGTGACCGGACAGTCGCGCGATTCCATGATGGCTCTGGTCATGAATTCGCTGAAGGCGACGCTGATTCTCAGCATCGCAACGTCGATGGCGATGTTTGGCACCGGCCTGCACAAACTCCTGGCAGAAGACGTAAAGGACGAGATCAATCACGTCGTGACGGGTTCGACGTCCTCGCCTGAGGAGGCCATCGACCGCAACCTGGCGTGGATGCAGGTCGCGCTGTCGAGCATCGACGTGCTGGACGTTGCGGGCGATAGCACGCTCGACGCGCAGAAAACGCGCGCGCTGTACATGGTCGGATTCGGCACCGGTGGACCAGCCATCGTCGGCGGCACGATGCTGCTGCTGAATGAAGTGGCGCTCGCCCTCTTTATCGGTCTAGGGCCCTTGTTCATCCTGTGTCTGCTATTCGACCAAACCAAGCCGCTTTTCGGTCGCTGGCTCTATTACGGGCTCGGAACAATGTTCTCGATGGCGGTGCTCAGCGCAATGGTGTCCATCGCATTGGAGATGGTCGTGCGGGTCGCGAGTTCGCTCTGGGGTGCGGCGCTGATCGGAGGATTGATGGGCTCCAACTTCACCGACGGCATGACCAGCCAGGCGATGCAGCAGGGTGGCCTCGGGCTGATTCTCACGGCGTTGATCATTAGCGCGCCACCGATGGCTGCGCAGTTCTTCCAAGGGACGCTGGGGCAGTTCAACTACACGAGTGCGTTCATGCATCGCCCAGGATATTCGGGGAATGGCGCAACGCCCGGGTCGCCGAACTACGTACCCACCTACTCACCCCCAGCCAACAATCCCATTGTCCGGGCTGTCGGAGAGGATCCGATGCGATCCGGGCTGCCGAACTTCAGGGGCGGCATGGACACGCCAACTACCGGCGCGCGCGCAGCCAACACGAGAGTTTGATATGCAGAAGCGACTGACCTTCCTGCTTGCTTTTGGACTGGCGAACATCGCTGCGGCTCAGGAGTGTCCCAACGGCATTCCATCGGCCAATAATCCTTCCTGTCTCCCTCCCGACATCCCAGAGTCGCCTTACTACGCTGGGCCGGCGCCTTCTGCTCCTCGGGCGGCGGGATATTGGAAGGACCAGTGGGGCGCTATCGCTGTCGGTACGGAAACCCCCGACGTAGCGACTGTGCTGCACATGGACTCCGAGACCGAGGCCACCGAAGCTGCTCTAAGGAAGTGTCGGGGCGACGAACAGCTGAGCTGCAAGACCATGATCGCGTTCAAGAATCAATGTGGTGCCTTGGTCTGGCCTACCCTGGGGGGGCACGCGGCGGCAGCTTCGGCGCCGTCCAGGACGCTCGCGGAGCGCACCGCTATAAGGCTCTGTCAGGAAACGGGAAAAGGTTGTCAGGTGGTCTTTTCGGACTGTGCGTTGGCCGCGTATCGCCCTAACTGACGGCTGATCGCTGGGGCCGGGGCGCTAGTAGGTGTGCTCGCGCGGTGCCGGCGTCAGGCCAATGGAACGCGCCGGTGCCATCCGTAATAGCCGAGTCGCCTACAATGGCGGCTCTGGTGGTCGGGCACCGCGGCCGCCAAGCACTGGCGACAATTTTTGAGAATTCAGGTCGCTCCCCTCTCCGTCGCCCCCATGATGGACTGGACCGACACGCACTGTCGGGCCTTCCACCGTGTGCTGGCGCCGTCGGCGCTGCTGTACACGGAGATGGTGCATGCGAACGCGGTGATCCATGGCGATCGCGCGAAGCTGCTGGCGATGGACCCGACCGAGCACCCGGTTGCGCTCCAGCTCGGTGGGAGTGATCCCGGGCTTCTCGGGCAGGCATCGCGCATCGCCGCCGATTGGGGTTTCGACGAGATCAACCTCAATTGCGGTTGCCCGTCCGATCGCGTGCAGGCGGGTCGGTTCGGCGCGTGCCTGATGCGCGAACCGCGGCTCGTCGCCGACTGCGTGGGCGCGATGAACGTGGCTGTCCGCACGAGCAGTAGTCCCGGCGTCCCGGTCACCGTGAAGTGCCGGCTCGGCGTCGATGATGACAACGACTTCGACGTGTTCCTGGCGTTCGTCGACACCGTCGCAGCAGCAGGGTGCAAGACTTTTATCGTGCATGCGCGCAACGCGTGGCTGAAAGGTCTCTCGCCGAAGGAGAACCGTGAGGTTCCACCGTTGCGTTATGACTGGGCGTATCGACTCAAGACGCTGCGGCCCGAGCTCGGCATCATCGTGAACGGCGGCGTCGCGGGCGTGGACGACAGCCTGGAGCACCTTGCGCACGCCGACGGGGTGATGCTGGGTCGCGCTGCGTATCACGATCCCTACGTGTTGCACCGGGTGGACGCGCGTTTGACGGGTCGCGACGTGCGCGCGCGCGAGGCCCTCTTGCGCGACTACTTTCCGTACATGCGGCGCCAGCTCGAGGGCGGCGTCGCGCTCAAGCACAGCACCCGCCATCTGCTCGGGCTGTTCCTTGGCGAGCGCGGCGGTCGTGCGTTCCGGCAGGTGCTGAGCGAAGGTTCGCATCGTCCAGGCGCGGGCCTCGAACTTGTGGAGGCCGCGCTTGCCTGCACGCGGCCTGATGGCCTGCGGCGAACGGCGTGATCACGCGCGATCCCGCCCGTTTTCTCGAGGTTGCCGCACGCTGCGCGCCGGATGCAGGTGACGCGACCGCACGCGCGGCGTTCCTCGTGACGCCCGAAGGTTTTTCGCGCGCGGAGCAGTCGGCAGTCGACAATCGTTACATGGCCGATGCGTCGCAGTTCGATGTCGACGCTGCGCTGCGCCAGCATCGTTGCCTGCAGGCCGCGCTTTCCATTTCGGTTCCCGTGATCGCATTTCCCGGCGATCCGACCACGCCCGATGCGACGTTCCCCAACAACGTCTTCGCAACGGCGCGAGTGGATGGCGAATCGCGCTTCATCGTCGGTCGCATGCGCCATGCGGTTCGCCAGCGAGAGGCCGGGCGCGCCGACATCCGCAGCTTTTTCATCGACACGCTCGGCTACGCGCCCATCGACCTTTCGGCGCAGCCGCATGCGTGCGAACTCACCGGCGCGCTGGTGATCGATCGTGCGCGTGGCATCGGATTTGCGGGGCTGTCGGAGCGCTGCGACGAAGAAGGCGCGCGACGCATGCACGATGCATTCGGGCTGCGCGCGACCTTCATGTTCGATCTGGCGCCGGGCGAGTACCACACCAACGTCGTGCTCGCGGTACTCGCGGGTCGGGCCGTCGTGTATGCGCAGCAGGGTTTCGCCGACATCGAGGACGCGCGCAGCATCGCGTCGCTATATGCGCCGCATGCGATCGAGCTGTCGCCTGACGAAGCCGCGAACTTCGCCGGCAATGCGATCGCGCTCGATCCGCAGCGCGTGTGGATGAGCGGCGCTGCCGATGAATCGCTGCGAGCATCGACGCGTGCCTCGCTCGCGGAGGCCGGCTTTTCGGTGCACAGTGTGCCCCTCGACGCGATCGAAGCCGGCGGCGGTTCATTGCGTTGCTGCGTCGCCGAGATTTTCTGAGCAACTGAACGGCACCGGCGCCGTGACGGAAAAGTTCAGAGGTGATTCACTGCATCGCTTCGATCATTTGCCCCGCACCACGGTGCCGCATCCCGTTGATTGAGTCGCGTCATGCCCTACGGTCGCTCCATTCTCATCGCTGCGTTGGTCCTCGCCTCCGGTAGCGCCCTTGCGGGCCCGCCCGGTGGGCGTGGTGCGCCACCGCCGCCGCAGCAGCAGGACATGCCGCGCATGGGCATGCCGCATGAGAGCCGACCCGAGGAGCGCTCGCTTGCGGAGTCGGTTCGCCGGGTCGAGCGCGCCACCGGCGGCGAGATCCTGAGTGCCGAGCGCGTGCCCTTCGATGGCCGCGACATCAACCGCATCAAGGTCCTCGACCAGACCGGCCGCGTCCGCGTCATCACCGAGGATCCGCACCCGCAGGGCCGTCCGCCGCGGGAATGAGTCCGCGGACTGCCGCTCGCTGAACAGCGGCGACCGTACACACGGCAACGACGGCTGCAACGGCTAAGCTACCTGAACAGCCGGTCGGCCCGACCGCACCGGCTCCCCTGTCCAGGAGCTTGGAAATGCGAATCCTGCTGGTCGAAGACGAAGCCCCCCTCCGCGAAACCCTTGCCGCCCGCCTGCGGCGCGAAGGCTTTGCGGTCGACGCGGCCCAGGACGGCGAGGAGGGGCTCTACATGGGCCGCGAAGTGCCGTTCGACGTCGGCATCATCGACCTCGGCCTACCCAAGATGTCGGGCATGGAGCTGATCCGCGCGCTCCGCCAGGAGGGCAAGAAATTCCCGGTCCTGATCCTGACCGCCCGCTCCAGCTGGCAGGACAAGGTCGAAGGCCTGAAGCAGGGCGCCGACGACTATCTGGTCAAGCCCTTCCACGTCGAAGAGCTGCTCGCGCGAATCAACGCGCTGGTGCGCCGCGCCGCGGGCTGGAGCAAGCCGCAGCTCGAATGCGGCCCGGTCGTCCTCGACCTCGCTGCGCAGACCGTCAACGTCAACGGCAGCAACGTCGACCTGACGAGCTACGAGTACAAGGTGCTCGAGTACTTGATGATGCACGCGGGCGAGCTGGTGTCGAAGGCCGACCTCACCGAGCACATCTACCAGCAGGATTTCGACCGCGACTCCAACGTGCTCGAAGTCTTCATCGGCCGACTGCGCAAGAAGCTCGACCCCGACGGCTCGCTCAAGCCGATCGAAACGGTGCGGGGCCGCGGTTACCGCTTCGCGATTCCGCGCAGCGGCGAGTAGCTGCGATGACCGACGCGGCCGCGCATGTCGCGGCCGTCGTCGTGCCGCGTCGATGCGTCGTGGCATATCGCGACGACGCCATGTCTCGACTCATGAGCACATCGACATCCTCTTCGTGTTCCGCAATTCGCGCTGTACGCGAAACGCGCGGCAGTGGTTCGTCGATCGCGCTTCGCGCATGATCCCGGCATGAGGATCGGACAACCGCGCTCGCTGCAGACACGCCAGTTGCTGGCGGCGAGCCTGTTCCTCGTCGCATTCCTCGCGCTCGCCGGTTATGCGCTCGATCGCGCCTTCCTCAAGACCGCGCGCGACAACCTGCGCGAGCGGCTTGAAAGCTATGCGCTTTCGCTCGCGCGTGATGGCGAATTCGCACGCGACGGCACCTTCGTCGAACCCGATTCGTCGCCCGATGCACGCTTCGACCGTCCCGGCAGTGGCCTGTACGCCGAGGTCGTGTTTCCGAACGGTCACTGGGATTCGGAATCCGCGCAGGGCCCGGGCCTGCCGCCGGCGCCGTTGCTGCCGCAGCGCACGCGTCGATTCGAAGGGCCGCTGCCGATGCGCGAGATCGACGGGCACGCCGGCGAGGTCTATCGCTTCGGCCTCGGCCTGATCTGGTCGAGCGACGATCAGAACA
The DNA here is from genome assembly GCF_045866565.1 of Lysobacter claricitrinus. Classification (NCBI taxonomy): domain Bacteria; kingdom Pseudomonadati; phylum Pseudomonadota; class Gammaproteobacteria; order Lysobacterales; family Lysobacteraceae; genus Lysobacter; species Lysobacter claricitrinus. The sequence goes on from NZ_BAAFZV010000003.1 coordinate 51,129, forward strand.
AGGCGTCGGAATTCCCGTACACGATCTACGTCTACGAAGACACCAGCGCGCTCAGCGAGCAGGTGCAGGTGTTCCGTTCGGCGTTGTGGCGTTACCTCGGCGGTGCCGGACTCGTGCTGCTGCTGCTGCAGGGCGTGATCCTGCGCTGGAGCCTGTTGCCGATGCGACGGGTCATCGAGGAACTCAAGCGCGTGCAACGCGGGCAGGCATCGCGCATGAGCGAACGCCACCCGCGCGAACTCGAACCGCTGACCGATTCGATCAACGCCTTCATCGAGAGCGAGCGCGAGAACCTCGATCGCCAGCGCAATACGCTCGCCGACCTCGCGCATTCGCTGAAGACGCCGCTCGCCGTGCTGCATTCGCGACTGGAAGACCAGCAGTCGGACATCGAGTCCATGCGTGTCGAAGTGCGTGCGCAGGTGCAGCGCATGACCGACATCGTGTCGTACCAGCTGGCGCGTGCGGCCAGCCGCGGCCACGCGCTGTTCGCCGCGCCGATCCCGATCGAGCCGCATGCCGAACAGATCGTCACCAGCCTCGAGAAGGTGTACGCGTCGAAGGGCGTGCTGTGCGAATTCGAACTGGGCGAAGGCCTGCAGTTCTACGGCGAGCCGGGCGACCTGCAGGAGCTGCTCGGCAACCTGCTCGAGAACGCGTTCAAGTGGGCGAAATCGCGCGTGCTGTTGACTATCGGCCCCGTCGCCTGCGAACAGAACCGGCGGCCCGGCGTGTTGATCGCGGTTGACGACGACGGCCCCGGCATTCCGCCGGACAAGGTCGCGCTGGTACTGCAGCGCGGCGTGCGCGGCGACGAACGGGTGCAGGGCCACGGCATCGGCCTCGCCATCGTGCAGGACCTGGTGCGCGCGTATCGCGGCGAACTCGAGGTCGGCCAATCGCAGGAACTCGGCGGCGCGCGCTTCGAAGTGCGACTGCCGCCCGGTCTCTGACGGGATCGTCGGCGCCGGCCCGCTAGAATCGGCGGATGACGTTCCGCATCCGCGCCATCACCCTCGACCTCGACGACACGCTGTGGCCGATCGCGCCCGCGATCGACCGCGCCGAAGCGGCGCTGGATGCGTGGCTCGCCGCGCACGCGCCGCAGGTATTCGCGCGCTGGCCGCTCGACGTGCGCCAGCGGCTGCGCCTGCAGATCGACGCGGAGCGGCCACACATGGCGCACGACATGACCGCGCAGCGCCAGTGGATGCTCGAGCGGATGTTCGTCGAAGCCGGCGAAGACGCCGCACGCGCGCACGATGCCTTCGAAGCCTACTTTGCGGCGCGCTGCGAGGTCGAACACTATCCGGACACCGTCGACGCGCTCGAACGGCTGGCCGCCCATGTACCGCTCGCATCGGTGAGCAACGGCAATGCGTGCCTGGCGCGCATCGGCCTGATGCCGCTGTTCCGCTTCCAGCTCGGCGCGCGGGAGCACGGCGCGGCCAAGCCCGACGCCGGCATCTTCCTCGCCGCGTGCGAACGCCTCGGCGTCGAGCCGCAGCATGTGCTGCATGTCGGCGATGACGTGGAGCTCGACGTCGTCGGCGCTGCGCGTGCAGGCCTGCGCACGTGCTGGATCGATCGCCGCGACGAGCGCTGGCCGCGCGACGACATGCGCCCCGACCTGCATTTCACCGATCTCGCCGCGCTCGCCGACTGGCTGGACGCGCACCTCGCTACGGAGCACCACGCCGCATGAACCTCCCCACCGGTTTCGTCGCTTCCTCCGCGGCCGCCCGGCCGCTGCACCTCGTCGATCGCGTGCGCACGCCGCAGTGGCGCGATGCGCTCGCGCCTGCCGCACAGGCATGGGCCGACGCGCAGGGCTTCGACGCGTCGCCGGGCACCGTGCTGGTCGTGCCCGATGCGAACGGTGGTGCGGCGTCGGCGCTGGTCGCGATCGGCGACGCGCTGGACCCGTTCGCCTACGCGCACGCGCCGCGCATGTTGCCGGTGAGCGATTGGACGCTCGCAACGGAACTCCACGCCGCGGAACGCGATGCGCTACTCATCGGCTGGGGCCTGGGCAGTTATCACTTCGGCCGCTATCGCGCGCCGCTGCGCGCTCCGGCGCAGCTGGTTGTCGATGCGTTGCCGGACGATGTGCGGGACGTGCTCGCCGCGTGCGTTCGCGTTCGCGACCTCGTCAACACGCCGACCCAGCACATGGGGCCGGACGAACTCGAACGCACCGTCTGCGAAATCGCCGAGGTGCATGGCGCGAAGATCAAGGTCGTCAGCGGCGACGACCTGATTGAACAGAATTTCCCGGCGATCCATGCCGTCGGACGTGCTTCGCATCGCGCACCGCGCCTGATCCGCCTCGACTGGGGCCATGACGCGCACCCGCACGTCGCGATCGTCGGCAAGGGCGTGTGCTTCGACACCGGCGGCCTGAACATCAAGACCGGCGACGGCATGCGCAACATGAAGAAGGACATGGGCGGCGCTGCGCATGCGATCGCTCTCGCCGAGCTGGTGATGGCGCGTCGCCTGCCGCTGCGCATTTCCCTGCTCGTGCCCGCGGTCGAGAACGCGATCGGCCCCGATGCATTGCGACCCGGCGAAATCATCTCGACGCGCATCGGCGTGCACGTCGAGATCGACAATACCGATGCGGAAGGCCGCCTGATCCTCGGCGACGCGCTCACCCACGCTGCCGAAGACGCGCCTGCGCTGCTGATCGACTTCGCGACGCTTACCGGTGCTGCGCGCGTCGCGCTCGGCCCCGACCTGCCCGCGCTCTACGCCAACGACGAAGCACGTGCGGCCGCGCTGCTGCAGGCCAGTGACGAGACGCGCGATCCGCTGTGGCGTATGCCGCTGTGGCGCCCGTACTGGCGTTACCTGACCAGCACCGTCGCCGACTTCGCCAACAGCGGCCCGTCGCGCATGGCCGGCAGCGTCACCGCGGCGCTCTACCTCGAACGCTTCGTGCCGGCGCAGCAGCCTTGGCTGCACATGGACACGTACTCCTGGAACGACACCGATCGTCCGGGTCGTCCCACCGGCGGTGAAGCGCAGGGCCTGCGCGCGGTGTACGCGATGTTGCAGCGGTTCGCCGCGTCCCGCTGAGCAGTCGCGGTGAGTGTGCTGGCGGCCGGCGCGCGACGCGGGTGCACGGCTGGACTCGCGTCATGACATCGGCTCCAGCGCGTCGTGCTCATTCCATCGCGTCATGGGCTCCGTGGGGCGTCGTGGGGCCGTGGTGTCGCCGTGGTGTCGCCGTCGCCTATAACCAGCCCTTCTGCCGCGCCAGTCGATACGCCTCGACGCGGTTACCGGCGTTGAGCTTGCCGATCGCCTCGGACAGGTAGTTGCGCACCGTACCGGCGGACAGATGCAGCTGTGCGGCGATGTCGTTGGCGGTGAGACCTTCGCCGGCCAGGCGCAGTACTTGTCGTTCGCGATCATTGAGTGGGTCGGCGTCCGACCACGCGTCGACCGCGAGTTGCGGGTCGATCGCGCGGCCGCCGCGGTGCACCTGGCGGATCGCTTCGGCGAGTTGCTCGGCCGGCGCGTCCTTCAGGACGTAACCGCCGACACCGGCATCCAGTGCGCGCCGCAGGAAACCCGCACGCGCGAACGTGGTGGCGATGACGATGCGCACCGGCAACTCGTGGCGACGGATGCGCTGCGCGAGCTCGAGCCCGGTGAGGCCGGGCATCTCGATGTCGGTGACGAGCACGTCGGGTTTGAGGCGCTCGACGTCGCGCCATGCGCTGATGCCATCGGGCGCGGCGCCGACCACTTCGATGTCGCTTTCCAGCGCGAGCAGGGCGGCGAGCGCGCCGCGCACCATCGCCTGGTCCTCGGCGAGCAGCACGCGGATCATTGGTTGCTGATGCGTTTCGACATGCGCGAACGGTAGCAGACGCCAATCACGCGGCGCGCGCGTCGATGTCCGGTTCCGACAGCGACGTCGCCTGTTTCGGTAGCGGCACGCACGCTTCCAGGCGCGTGCCGCTCGACGCCGATTCGATGCGCAGCTTCCCGCCCAGCGCTTCCACGCGCTCGCGCATGCCCGAAAGCCCGTTGCCGGGGGTGATCGCCCCGCCACGGCCGTCGTCGGCGATGCAGAGCTTCACCTCGCGCGGTGTCGACGACAGCGTGATCTCCGCATGCCGCGCGCGTGCGTGGCGCTGGATGTTGGTCACCGCTTCGCGCACCGTCAGCGCGAGCACGGTTTCGATCTCCGCCGGCAACGTGACCGGTGCGAGCGCGTACTGCAGTTCGATCGCATCCGACTCCAGCAGCAGCCGCGCGGACGCCAGTTCCGCGCCGAGGCCCGCGGCACGGATGCCGGTTACCGCGCTACGCACCTGCGTCAACGCCTCGCGCGCGACGCGGCTGACCTCGTCGAGCTCGCGCCGTGCGGAGGCCGGATCGCGGTCGATCAGCTTGCCGGCAAGTTCGGACTTCAGCGCCACCAGCGACAACGTATGCCCGAGCAGATCGTGCAGGTCACGGCCGATGCGTTCGCGTTCGGCGAGCGCGGCCAGGCGACGCACTTCGTCGTGGCTGAGCTTGAGCGCGACATCGGCCTGCTTGCGGCGGATGTAATGCACGTTCATCAGGCCGACGACGAGGCCGACCACCACCGCGTTGAGCACGTACACCCACGGCAGGTGCAGTGACAGCCAGTACGCCGTGTAGGCCGCCACCAGCACCAGCATCGCGATGATCGCGGAACGTGGCCGGAACGCGAACGCGATGTAGGCGCAGGCGTAGATGATGTAGCCCTGTCCACCCGGGTTCCACGGCGTCAGCGCGAAGCCGAGTGCGGCGATCGCGAGGGCGACGACGAGAATGCGCCGGCAGTCGCCGTAGTGGATGTAGACGAACAGGCCGAGGAAGGCGGCGTAGCTGGCGAGCGTCGGCCACAGCCAATGCGGGAACGCGCCCGACGGCTCGGTCAACGGCACCAGGAAGATCCACATCGACCACACGAGGTTGAGCCAGGAGTGCCAGCCCGTGCCCGGCTGGGTGACCTGCAGGACCGACTTGCCGCCGTCGTCGCGCTTCGTGTTCATGCCATCCGCCTCGTCGATGCCGACATGATGCCGGGCCCGCGCCTCAGCCGCGCGCCAACCGGCGACGCGCGGCGACGAAGAACACCGTCGCGTAGATCGCCAGCACCAGCGCGTGCACGCCGATGGTGCCGTCGGTCTTCGCGCCGACCGTGGCCAGCGCGATCTGCGACAGGTGGTAGGCGGGCCACAACGGCGCGACCTTGCCGATGAAGGCGGGCAGCATCGACAGCGGCATCCACAGGCCGGCGAGGAAGGCCATCGGCAGGTAGGTCAGGTTGACCACCGCCGGCGCGCCCTGGCCGGACACCAGGCTGCCGATGTACAGGCCGATCGCGCAGAACGGCAGCACGCCCAGCAGGTCGACGAACACCAGCGACACCGCCTGCGACGCGGTCAGCGTCACGCCGCCGACGGTCAGGCCGATCGTCAGCAGCAGCAGCGAGATCACCACCGCGAACACCATCGCCATCGCCATGCGCGACAGCAGCACCGCGCCCGCCGGCACCGGTTGCGCACGCTTCAGCGTGAGGAAGCCGCGTTCGCGGTCCATCGCGATGGCGACGCCGAAGCCGAACAGGCCCGGCGCCATCACGCCGAACACGCCGTACGTGGCGAGCAGGTAGGTGGCCACCTGCGGACCGCCCTTGTGGTTCAGCAGCACCGCGAACAGCACGTAGAACATCGGCGGGAACACCAGCGTCGGCACCGCGAACGACGGCGAGCGCAGCAGGCGCAGGAATTCGTTGCGGGCTTCGAGCCAGTACGCGCGCATCGGGTTCGGACGCGCTACGAGGGCGACGGCGTTCATGCGGCCTCCTTGGTGATTTCGACGAAGGCGTCGGCCAGGCCGGCGCGGGTGACTTCGAGGTCGGACAGCGTCGGGTCGTCGGTGAGCAGGCGATACACGACCGCCTCGATCGCGTCGGCGACGATCTCCAGCCGTTCGCCGTCGTGCGTCGCCGCCAGCACGTTCGGCCACGACGCGACCGTCGGCGCATCCAGCGACGACACGCAGCGCACGCGGCGCTGCGACACGCGCGACCGGATCTGCGCGACGCTGCCCTGCGCGACGACGCGGCCGCCGTTGATCACGACCACGCGATCGGCCAGCGCTTCGGCTTCCTCGAGGTAATGCGTGGTGAGCACCACGCCGGTGCCGTCGGCGACCAGTTCCCGGATCGCGGCCCACAGCTTCTGGCGTGCATCGATGTCGAGGCCGGTGGTCGGCTCGTCGAGGAACAGCAGCCCGGGACGGCCGCAGATCGCCATCGCGAACTGCACGCGGCGCTGTTGTCCACCGGACAGGCGCCCGTAGCGACGCTCGAGAAGTCCATCGAGCCCCGCCAGCGCCACGCAGTCGGCGACGCTGCGCGGGTTGGCGTAATAGCTGCGCGTCACCTCGATGAGTTCGCGCACCTTGAGCGTGTCGGGAATCCCGGCCGACTGCAGCATCACGCCCACCTGCCGGCGCGCGTCGATCTCGTGCGGGTCGCGGTCGAACAGCTGCACGCGGCCGTCGTCGGCCCCGGTCAGGCCGAGCATCAGCGCGATGGAGGTGGACTTGCCGGCCCCGTTCGGGCCGAGCAGGGCGAGCAGCTCGCCGCCGCGCACCTCGAGGTCGAGGCCGTCGAGGGCGACGACGTTGCCGTAGCGCTTGCGCACGCCGGCGAGTCGGGCGAGCGGCGAGAGCGTGACCGTGGATCCCATGACGCGTCTCCGGTGGAAGGTGGCGCCACGATGCGCCGCGTGCGGACGGCGCGGCAGTCGCGGCTGTCAGCAATTCGACATGACACTCGTCAGGTGACGCGGGCCGGGGCGCGCCGTACCCTGCCGGCCAGTCGTCGCCCGATCGCCAACCGGCCGCAGAGCCGGTCATCCGGGCACACCCCGCCGTCGTAATGGAACGCGATGAACACGTCTGCTGATCTGCTCAAGGAACTCCGCATCGACCGCAACGCCGCGCCGCCGCCGACGAATCGTCGCGGGCTTTGGATCGGCGTCGCGATCGCCGTCGCCGTGCTCGCCGCGGGCGGCACCGCGTTCGCGCTGATGCGCGGTGGCGCCGCGACCGACGTCCACGTCGCGGATGTCACCGCGATCGGGGCCGGTGGCGCGAACGCGTCGGTGCTGGACGCGACCGGTTACGTCGTCGCACGTCGCATGGCCACCGTGTCGTCGAAGATCACCGGCAAGGTGCGCGAGGTGCGCATCGAGGAAGGCCAGCACATCGAGGCGGGTTACGTGATGGCGACGCTCGATCCCATCGACGCCGATGCCGCGCGTTCACTCGCGGGCGCGCAGGTCGCCGCATCGCGTTCGCAGATCGCCAGCGTGCAGGCGCAGTTGCGTGACGCCGAAGCGAATGCGCGACGCTTGTCGACGTTGGTGGGCCAGCAGCTCGTGTCGAAAGCGCAGTACGACCAGGCCGTCGCGCAGCGTGATGCCTTGCGCGCCCAACTCGCGACCGCGCAACGCGGCACGCAGGTGTCCACCGCGAACCTGCGCATCGCCGAGAACGGCGTCGACAACACCGTGGTGCGCGCGCCGTTCGCCGGTGTCGTCATCGCCAAGGCCGCGCAGCCGGGCGAGATCGTGTCGCCGCTGTCGGCGGGTGGCGGGTTCACCCGCACGGGCATCGGCACCATCGTCGACATGGATTCGCTCGAGGTCGAAGTCGACGTCGGCGAGGCCTACATCGGTCGCGTGCAGCCCGGCATGCCGGTCGAGGCGGTGCTCAATGCCTACCCGGACTGGAAGATCCCCGCCGAAGTGATCGCGATCATCCCGACCGCCGATCGCAGCAAGGCGACGGTGAAGGTGCGCATCGCGCTAAAGCAGAAGGACGGCCGCATCGTTCCCGACATGGGCGTGCGCGTGAGCTTCCTCGAACGGGAACAGCCGGCGCAGGCCAAGCGCGCGCCCGCCGCACTCGCGCCTGCCGCCGCGATCGTCGACCGCGACGGCAAGCAGGTCGCGTTCGTTGTCGACGGCGACGAGGGCAAGGCGACGGTGTCGCGGCACGACGTGAAGGTCGGCCGCACGCTGGGCGACGACCGCGAAGTGCTGTCGGGCCTCTCCGGCGGCGAACGCGTCGTGCTCGACCCGCCCACCAAGCTCGTCGACGGCGCGCGCGTGCGCATCGTCAAGGACGACGCCGAGACCGCGTCCGAATAACGCATCGCAACGCTCACAGGGAGAAGTGTCATGACGTTGGATCTGCAACAGGCCCAGGCCGACATGCGCCGGGCGTACTACGGCGGCGCGACGGGCATGGCCGCATCGGCGATCGCGTGGCTCGCAGCGGCGTGCGTCGCGTTGCGCGGCAAGCCGGACGCCGCGGTGTGGACGTTGCTGGTCGCCGGCATGTTCATCCATCCGGCGGCGATGCTGCTGTCGCGCGTGGCGGGGCGTTCGGGCGCGCATGCCAAGGACAATCCGCTCGGCCGGCTCGCGGGCGCGAGCACGTTCTGGCTGATCTTCAGCCTGCCACTCGCGTACGCGGCGTCGCGCCTGCACATCGAATGGTTCTTCCCGGCGATGCTGCTGGTCATCGGCGGCCGCTATCTCACCTTCGACACGCTTTACGGCGAGTCGCTGTACTGGCCGTGCGGGCTCGCGCTCGCGGCTGCCGGCCTGGCCCTTGGCCGCATGTTCGCGACGCCGTCGCTCGCCGCATTCGTCGGCGGTGCGATCGAACTCGCATTCGCCCTCGTCATCGCACTTCGCGAGCAGCGCGCATCCCGCGTGCTGAGCGCCGCCTGATCCATCCGACCGTTTTCGTAAGCAGGAGATCGCCATGTCGTCGCTCGTCAGCATCCGAGGCCTGCGCAAGACCTACCAGCGCGGCGCCGAACGCGTCGAAGTCCTCCACGGCATCGACCTGGAGATTCCCGAGGGCGACTTCGTCGCGCTCATGGGCCCGTCGGGCTCGGGCAAGTCGACGCTGCTCAACCTTATCGGCGGACTGGATACGCCCACCGGTGGCGAGATCGATGTCGGCGGTCGCCGCATCGACACGCTGCGCGCCGGCCAGCTCGCGCAATGGCGCAGCGACAACGTCGGCTTCGTATTCCAGTTCTACAACCTGATGCCCACGCTCACCGCGCAGAAGAACGTCGAGCTGCCGCTGCTTCTCACCAAGCTCAACGCCGCGCAGCGCGCGCGCAACGCGGCGATCGCGTTGCAGCTGGTCGGCCTGGCCGATCGCGCCAAGCACAAGCCGAACGAGCTGTCGGGCGGCCAGCAGCAGCGCGTTGCGATCGCTCGCGCCATCGTCTCCGATCCCACGCTTCTGATCTGCGACGAACCGACCGGCGACCTCGATCGCCAGTCCGCCGAAGAAATCCTCGGCCTGCTGCAGACGCTCAATCGCGACCACGGCAAGACGATCGTGATGGTGACGCACGATCCGAAGGCGGCCGACCACGCGCAGCGCACCGTGCATCTCGACAAGGGCGTGCTGGTCGACCAGCCGGCCTTCGCACACTGATCCCGTCGCGGCGCGCCATGCGCGTCGCCGTCTCCGCACCCGCGGAGCCTTTCGACGATTCGAAGAGGCGGTCATGAAATACCTGCATCTCATCTGGGCTTCGTTGTTCCGAAGCCGCACACGCACGCTGCTGACACTGCTGTCGGTGTTCGTCGCGTTCTTCCTGTTCGGCATGCTCGATTCAGTGCGTGTCGCCTTCAATTCGGGCGGCGACGTCACCGGCGCGAACCGCATGGTCGTGGCCTCGCGCCTGTCGATCACGCAGATGCTTCCGTACCGGCTGGATCCGCAGATCGCGTCGATTCCCGGCGTGCGCAAGTCCTCCTTCGCAGCGTGGTTCGGCGGCATCTACCAGGATCCGAAGAACTTCTTCCCGAACTTCTCGGTCGGCGACAAATATCTCGATCTCTATCCGGAGTTCCAGATGCCGCCCGCGCAGCGCAAGGCGTGGGAGTCCGACCGGCAAGGCGCGATCGTCGGCGAAACGCTGGCCAAGAAGTTCGGCTGGAAAGTCGGCGACATGATCCCGCTGCAGGCGACGATCTTCCCGACCAAGGGCAGCAACGACTGGCAGTTCAAGCTCGACGGCATCTTCCATATCGAAGACGTCAAGCGGAAAGGCCAGGAGCAGATCCTGCTGTTCCACTGGAACTACTTCGACGAGGCCAACGACTACGTCAAGGGGCGCGTCGGCTGGTACATCATCCAGGTCGACAACGCGGGCGTATCAAACCGTGTCGCAAAGTCGATCGACGCGCTGTCGGCCAACTCCGACCACGAGACCAAGACGCAGACGGAAGAAGCGTTCAACCAGTCGTTCGCCAAGCAGATCGGCGACATCGGGTTGATCGTCACGGCGATCATGGGCGCCGTGTTCTTCACCCTGCTACTGCTCACCGGCAACACGATGGCGCAGGCCGTCCGCGAACGCATTCCGGAACTCGCGGTGCTCAAAACGATCGGGTTCCAGGATCGCGCGGTGCTCGGGCTGGTGCTCTTCGAGTCGATCTTCCTGGTCGCGATCGGCGCGGTGCTCGGCCTCGTATTCGCGCCGCTCGCGATGCAGGTGGTGAGCCGCGGCAGCGGCGGTTTCATCGCGCTGCCCGATCGCCTGCCGCCGGAAAGTTGGGCGACCGGCCTCGTGCTGATGGTGCTGTTCGGCGTGCTCGCCGGCCTGCTGCCCGCCCTGCGCGCCATGCGCCTCAACATCGTCGACGCCCTGGCCGGGCGCTGAGGAGGACATCGTCATGCGCAACAACAATCGATTCCGCCGCCTGAAGCGTTTCCTGGGCAACGCGGGCGTATTCCTGCTACTCGTCGCGGCACTTGTGGTGTGGACGATGCTGCCGTGGCCCGCGGTGGCCGGGCTCGCCGTGCTCGTCGCGTTGTGGCTGTTCCTCACCCGCAGCGGGCGCCTCACGCTCGCGGCCGCGCAGGTCGGCATCGCCGGGCTGCCGCAACGGCTCGGTGCATCGTCGGTGATCGTGGTCGGCATCGCCGGCGTGGTCGGCGTGCTGGTGGCGATGCTCGCGATGGGCGAAGGCTTCCGCGCGACGCTCGCGAGCACCGGCGGCAACGACACGGCGATCATCCTGCGTGGCGGTTCGCAGGCCGAAACGAATTCTGTGATCACCCGTGATCAGGTGCCGCTGATCCAGTCGCTGGACGGCATCCAACGCGGTACCGATGCGCGCGCATTGATTTCGCCGGAGCTTTCGCAAGTGGTCAACATGCCGTCGATGGCGGATGGCACCGATTCCAATGTGCAGTTCCGCGGCGTCGGCCCATCGGCATGGCTGGTGCGGCCGAAGGTGAAGATCGTCGATGGCCGCAGGTTCACGCCGGGCCTGCGCGAGATCGTCGTCGGCCGCGGCGCGCAACGCGAGTTCCGCGGGCTCGAGGTCGGCCACAAGCTCAGGCTCGCGCAGCAGGAGTGGACCGTCGTCGGCGCGTTCGAATCCGGCGATTCGCACGAGTCCGAGCTGTGGGCCGACGTCGACGTGCTCGGCCCGGCGTACCAGCGCCAGGCGTTCCAGTCGGTGACCGCAAAGCTCGACGGTGCGACCGGCATCAAGCGCCTGAAGGCCGCGCTCGCCGCGGATCCCCGCCTCAAGCTCGACGTCATGACCACGCACGACTACTACGCCAAGCAGTCGGAAAACCTCACCAAGCTGATCAACATCCTCGGCAAGGTGATCGGTGTGATCATGGCATTGGGTGCCGTGTTCGGCGCGCTCAACTCGATGTACGCCGCCGTGTCCGGCCGTGCACGCGAGATCGCGACGATGCGTGCGCTCGGTTTCCGCGCGGTGCCGGTGGTGACCGCGGTGATGCTGGAGACGATGCTGCTCGCGTTCGCAGGCGGCGTCATCGGCGCACTCATCGCGTGGCTGATGTTCAACGGCCACTCGGTATCGACGCTCGGCAACAACTTCAGCCAGGTCGTCTTCCAGTTCCGCGTCTCGCCCGACCTGCTCTGGACGGGCCTGAAGTGGGCGCTCGGCATCGGGCTGGTCGGCGGCCTGTTCCCGGCGCTGCGTGCGGCGCGGATGGAAGTGACGGACGCGCTGCGGGCGCAGTGATGCCTACGCCGGCGGCTCGCTCTCCGCAGCCGCCGGCACAGCGGGCTTCGACGCCCGCGCCTTCGACAACGTGATGATCACGACGCCGACCAGGATCACCGCCATCGCGCCGACGTCGCCGGCGGTGAACCGTTCGCCGCCAATGAGCGCACCGAACACCACCGCGAGCGGCGGGTTCACGTACGCGTAGCTCGTCGCCAATGCGGGTCGCACGTGGTGCAGCAGCCAGATGTAGGCGGTGAAGCCGAAGATGCTGCCGGCGACGACGAGATAGAGCATCGCCAGCGTCGACGACGTGCTCGGCACCGCAGTGAAACGCTCGCCGTGGATCAGCGCGGCGACCAGCATCCAGCCGCTGCCGGCGATCATCTGCCCGCTCGCTGCCATGAAGGGTTCGGGCAGGTCCTGGTCGCGGCTCCAGATCGAGCCCCAGGCCCATGCGATCGGTGCGATGGTCAGGCACACCAGGCCGAGCGTCGAACCGCGCAGTGCGCTGCCGGCGTTGAGCCAGACCACGCCGAGAAAGCCGACCACCAGTCCGATCCATTCCACGCGCGACGGATGACGTCCGCGCAGCATCGCGAACAGGCCGGCGAACAGCGGCATGGACGCGACCGCGATCGCGGCCAGCCCGGAACTCACCTGCGTCTCGGCAAGGTTCACGAAGCCGTTCGACAGCAGCACCATGAAGATCGACAGCACGACCAGCGTTCGCCACTGCTTCGCGCTCGGCGCGGGCGTGCCGCGCAGTCGCAGCACGATGAACATCAGCAGGCCCGCGATGAACATGCGGCAGGCGCCGAGCATGAAGGGCGGATAGCCCTTCAGCGCGAAGCGGATGGCGAGGTAGGTCGAGCCCCACAACACGTAGAGCGAGGCGAGGGCGACGCCAACAGCTAGGGGCGACGCGGTGCGCGCGGACGGGGCGTGCATCGGGTGGGATCCGGGAAGAGCCGCGAGAGCGGCCGATCCGCACAGCCTATCGCCTGCGACGATGCATCGTCCGTGCCGGAGGTTGGATCACCGTGTTGCGCGCGGTGCGTCAGTAGCCGCTGCCGGCGTCCTCGATCACCTCGTCCTCGTAGTCGGTGAAGCGCTGCAGCTCGACGCCATCGAGCTGGAACTTCTGCGCCGCGGCGGAGAACGCCATGATCGACAGGATGCGCTGCGGTTCGCGCGCCCACGGCGGTACGTACACCGGCCGGGCGATCAGGCCCGACTGCAGGTACGGTTCCAGTGCGACCACGTCGCCCGTGGTGAGCCGGCCGACGAACAACATGCGCAGCAATTCCGCACGGCCTTCCTGCAGCGCCTTGCGCACGAACAGGTGGGTGATGAACAGTCCTTCGAGATATGCGCCGTCCTTGGTGAAGCAGATGCGTCCGCGCACGTCGCCGCCGCGGAATACTCGCGACGCACTGCGATAGCTTTCGACCTCGTTCTGGCCGGCCTCGAGGAAGCCCTTGAACACCTCGATGAAGTCGGCGCCGTCGAGCGCGTTCTGCACCATGATCACGCGCAACGCGATGCGTCGAAGCCGGACAATGTCCATTGCCCCGGTGACGCATTCCGCGAACGTCGCCAGGCCTTCCTGCGTGCGCGTCGTGCGCGGCGCGCCGAGTCCGAACGATTTGAGATGCGGCTGGTGCTTGCCGTTGAGCAACGTGGCGGTGTGGATGAACGCCTCGTGCTCGAGCAGCTGGTCGAGGTCCGCGTCGGAGAACATCGCGGTCGACCGCAGGCGCACCTTGCTGCTGCTCGCGGTCGCTTTCGACGACAGCGCGGGGTCGAGCACGACGTCGACGCGGTCATGGGTGAAAAACGCGCCGATGCGTTCGCGCAGGCGCACCGCGAACTGGTCGGCCGTCATCGAACATTCGACCGGCGGAAGCAGTTCGCGATCGACCAGGTCGTCGGTGATGCTCAGAACTTCGCGTGCGCCGTCCGCCGCGGTGGCGTGCTGGCTGCGGTATTTGATATCCGGCCGTCCGTACAGCAGCACCGAGCAGCGCGTGAACCCGGGGTGCCCGATCTGTTCGAGCATCCGCGCGGCGACGCGATAACTCCATGCGGTTTTGAACAACCAGTTGCCGACCGGATGGCCGCGGTCGAGCCGATGCATGATCGCGTCGAGCGCATCGAGTTCGCTGTCGAGTTGCACGGGAACGGTCGGCGGCTGCGGTAGTTGCGGCTTGCCCGCGCGCCAGCCGTCGAGGAACTGCGCCTCCATGGCGGCCGGCCAGCCGATCGCATTGAGCACGCGGATCTTGCGGCCGACGCTGCACAGGGCGCGGTCGCATTCGAACAGCGCGTCGAGACGCGCGTCGTTGTCGGCAAGGGGCGATACGGTGGCCACGATGGTGTGCTCCGCGGAATCGGCGTGCTCACGCGTCGCGTGCGACGCGACGCGCTCGTCGTCGATTAGAGGCGCTGCACGTCGCGCTGGATAGTGGCCCAAGGTGCATCGAAACCGCCGGTGCGGGACGCCGCGACGCGGTCTTGAACGCAACGCACGTCGATGCCGCATCCACCGCCGGCTCAGTTTTCTAAGCGGCTTTACGCGGCAAGCGTCCATTGAGCGGCAGGCGGGTCACCCGATAAGGTGGCGTCAACGTCCCGTGAAAAGCCCGGCCTTCGCCGTGCGGAGCACAGCTGCTGATGATGTTTCAGGCGATCCCACCGTTCGACGAAACGCCGTCCCACACCCGCTGGTTGCACGACCTGCGCAACCTGGTGAGCACGGCGAGCGTGGCAGCAAGCGTCGGTCGGACGCTGCTGCATGACGACGTCGAGTCGGCGCGCGAACTGCTGGTCGAAGCGGAGCGGGCGCTGCACAAGTGCCGCGAATTGCTCGCGAACGGTGGCGACCACGTGCGCGATGACGATTCGTTGTCGAACGAGCCGCCGCCGGTTGACGGCGATCGTCGGCACGGCAACGGTGGTCGCCGCACCGACGCTTAGTCGTCGAGCGGCAGTAAGGGCCGACTACGCGCGCTCGCGTTCAAGCACGCGCTGCTTGAGCGGCAGACCCCAGCGATATCCACCGAGCGAGCCATCGCCGCGCACGACGCGATGGCAGGGCACCACGATCGCCAGCCGGTTGCCCGCGCAGGCACGCGCCACTGCGCGCGCACCGCGCGGCGCACCGAGCGATTCCGCCAGTTCCGCGTAACTGCGCGTCTCGCCCTTCGGGATGCGCATCAGCGCGTCCCATACGCGCTTCTGGAACGCGGTGCCGATCAGGTCGAGTTCGACATCGGCTTTCAATCCTGCCAACGCATTCGCCACCGCCTGCAGTCGCGGCGCGAGATAGTCGTCGCGACCGTCGTCGACGCGCTCCAGCGTCGCCTGCGGAAACTCGCGACGGAGCTTCGCCTCGAGCGCCGTGTCGTCATCGCCGAGTTCGATCGAGCAGATGCCGCGTTCCGTCGCCGCGACCAGCGCACGGCCGAGCGCGGTGTCGATCAGGCTCCAGCGCACCGACTCGCCCGCACCGCCACGGCGATAGCGCGACGGCGCCATGCCCAGGCGCGCTGCGCCCGCTTCGTACACGCGTGAGGGTGAGCCGTAGCCGGCGTCGTACAGCGCGGTGGTGACGTCGGCACCGCCACGCAACGCCTGTTTGAGGCGGCCGAGCTTGCGCTGGGCGAGGTAGTCGGCCGGGCTCAGGCCGAAGCGCGCGGTGAAGCGGCGCTGCAAGTGCGCGGGACTCCAGCCGACCGCATCGGCCAGCTGCTGCAGCGTCGGCTCGCCGGCGTCGAGCAGGTCGCGTGCGCGGTCGAGTTTTTCGTTCGCTGTATCCATGCCGGAAACGATAACGGGCGCCCGGAGGCGCCCGCTATCCGTTTGTTGCGATGTGCGATGCGGTCAGTCGGCCCAGTGGCCCGGGCTGCGCGCCGTCGGCAACACCTTCGCCGACAGCTGGCGATCGGTGTTCAGCACGCTGACGGCGTCGCCCAGGATCGAAGCGGCTTCGCGCAACAGCGGGTCCGGACGCTTCTCGGCGAGCTTGTCGCGCTGCGCATCCTTGGCGATGTCGCGCTCGTTCGCCTGCAGGCCGTCGTCGTCGTCATCCGCAAGCGGATCGAGCGCGAGGCCCATCTTCGCGCGCTCGGCCTGGCGCGTCTTGCGCTTGGCTTCTTCCTGGTCGCGCTCGGCGCGGCGGTCGGCCTCATTGAGCGACACCGTCTTCTCCGCGCGTTCCTTGCGGAACTGCTCGACGTCCTGGCTCCACCACTGGAACTCGCGATCGGCGGCGATGCGCTGCTCGTGGTGCTGCAGCAGCGTGGGCAGGATCGGGCGGAAGTCGCCGTACGCGGTGTGCGGCACCGCGGCGATGCGCGCCCACGGCAATGCATTGTCGTAGGTGCTCTCGCCGAACTCGCTGGCATCGACCGACGCCGGGAACGCGATGTCGGGCACCACGCCCTTGTGCTGCGTCGAGCTTCCGCTCACGCGGAAGAACTGCTGCACGGTGAGCTTGACCTGGCCGAAGCGCGCCTGCTCGTTCGCGGGCCAGCGGTCGAGGTCGAGCAGCGTCTGCACGGTGCCCTTGCCGAACGTGGTCTCGCCGATGATGAGGCCGCGGCCGTAATCCTGGATCGCGCCGGCGAAGATCTCGGACGCCGATGCCGAACCGCGGTTGATCAGCACCGCGAGCGGGCCTTCCCAAGAAATCTGCTTGTCGTCGTCGCCATTGACCGTCACGCGGCCGCCGGATTCGCGCACCTGCACCACCGGGCCCTGATCGATGAAGAGACCGGTGAGTTCGATGGCTTCGTCCAGTGACCCGCCGCCGTTGTTGCGCAGGTCGAGCACCACGCCGTCGACGTGCTGGCCCTGCAGCGTCTGCAAAAGCTTGGCGACGTCGCGCGTGGCGGACGCGAAGTCCTTGTCGCCGCGGCGGCGCGCGTCGAAGTCCTGGTAGAACGCCGGCAGCTTGATGACGCCGATCTTCTGGGCAGGCTTGCCGTTCGTGGCCGGCACGTCGATGGTTTCGGCCTTCGCCGCCTGGTCCTCGAGGCGCACGCGGTCGCGCACGATGTTGACGCGCACGGGCTTGGAATCGAGCGGCGCTTCGGCCGGCACGATGTCGAGGCGCACGTTCGTACCCTTGGTGCCGCGGATCTTGGCGACGACATCGTCGATGCGCCAGCCGACCACGTCTTCCATCGCGCCGCTGGTGCCCTGGCCGACCGCCATGACGCGATCGCCCGGCTTGACCTTGCCGGTCTTCGACGCCGGGCCGCCGGCGACGATCTCGCGGATCGCGACGACGTCATCCTGCTTCTGCAGGACCGCGCCGATGCCTTCCAGCGTGTTCGACATCGTCAGGTTGAAGTTGTCGGCGCTGCGCGGGGTGAAGTAATCCGTATGCGGATCGACCGCGTTGGCGTAGCTGTTGAGGAAGGACTGGAACACGTCCTCGCCCTTCAACTCGCCGATGTTCTGCGCGAGATTGGCATAGCGCTTGTCCAGCGTCTTGCGGATCTCGTCGGGCTGCTTGCCGGCGAGCTTCAGGCGCAGCCAGTCGTTGCGCACCGACTCCTTCCACAGCGTGTCGAGCGCGGCGTTGTCGGCCGCCCACGGCACGTCCTTGCGGTCGTACTGGAAGTCGTCCTTGCCGCTGAAGTCGAAGATGTTCTGCTTCAACAGGCTGCGCGCGTACTGCGCACGCGCGGTGGCGTGCTGGCGATACGACGCGAAGATCGCGTACGCCGGGCTGAGGTCGCCGCCCTTGATCGCATCGTCGAGCTGCGTCTTGTAGACGTCGAACTTGGCGATGTCCTGTGCGGTGAAGAACTGCTTGTTCGGGTCCAGCGCTTCGAGATAGCGCTTGTAGATGTCGGCCGACAACGAATCGTCGAGCGCACGCGGTCGATATGCGTAGCGACTGTCCGACAGCAGCCCGTACACGAGCTTCGCCGCGGTCGCCTGGTCCGGCGTCGGCGCGTTCGGAATGGTGGTCGATCCGCTGTCCGGACGCGCGAGCAGCGCGAGCGGCGCGGTGAGGAGAAGGGCGAGCAGGGGAGTTTTGAGCTTCATCGGATCCGGGCGTGGGGACGCCGAACAGGTCCGGCGGATCGCCGGGATACCACGGTGGACACGGTTGAGACCGCAGCCCAGTGCCGAAAGTTGCACGAGGCGTCTTCCGCATATGAACGCGATGCGCGGCCGGGCGCAACCCGTATTCCGCATTCGTCGCCGTACGTTCAGGCCGGACTGCGGGCGTCGTCACCCAGCGGCCGTGCCTTAACGAAAACGTTCGCCGACTATGCGCCGCACGCACGGCAATGCGGCGTGGAGATCACGCGACAGTGCGTGTCGCGATCGAGTCGCTCAGGCGGTCTCGACGACGCCGGCTTCGGCCGCGGACCGGTCCGCGTGATACGACGAGCGCACCAGCGGGCCCGACGCGACGTGCGAGAAACCCAGCGCGTAACCGAACTCTTCGAGCTGCTTGAACTCGTCGGGCGTCCAGTAACGCATCACCGGATGGTGGTGCGGCGTCGGCTGCAGGTACTGGCCGATGGTGATCATGTCGACGTCGTGCGCGCGCAGGTCGCGCAGGGTGTTCTCGACCTGCTCCATCGTCTCGCCGAGGCCGAGCATGACGCCCGACTTGGTGGCGATATCCGGATGCTGCGCCTTGAAGCGCTGCAGCAGCGTCAGCGACCACTGGTAGTCGGCGCCGGGGCGCACGTTCGGATACAGGTCCGGCACCGTCTCGATGTTGTGGTTGAACACGTCCGGCGGGCTGGTCGCGAGGATCTCGAGTGCGCGATCCATGCGGCCCTTGCCGCGGAAATCCGGCGTCAGCACTTCGATCTTGGTGCGAGGCGAATGCGCGCGGATCCCGGCGATACAGTCGGCGAAATGCTGCGCGCCGCCGTCGCGCAGGTCGTCACGATCGACGCTGGTGACGACCACATAGCGCAGGCCCATGTCGGCGACCGTCGTGGCGAGGTGCAGCGGCTCGGCCGGATCCGGCGGCTTCGGACGACCGTGGGCGACGTCGCAGAAGCTGCAGCGTCGCGTGCAGACCTCGCCCAGGATCATGAAGGTCGCGGTGCCGTGGCTGAAGCACTCGTGGATGTTGGGGCAGCTGGCTTCCTCGCAGACGGTGACGAGGCGGTTCTCGCGCAACTTGGCCTTGAGATTGGCGACGGCGTTGCCCGACGGGATGCGCACGCGGATCCACGACGGCTTGCGCAGCACCGGGGCGTCCTCGAACTTCACCGGGCTGCGGCCGATCTTGTCGCCGCCGAGCTGCTTCGCGCCCTCGACCAGCGGCGCAGGCGCGCCTTCGACGACGGCGAGGGGAATGGTGCGGGGAGCGGGCTCGGTCATGGCATCGGCCGTGGAGGAAGCGATCCGGCGACGGCCGGGCCTGCATTGTCCCGCGCCGGGGCGGTCAACGCCAAAACGTGCGGGAAACGGTGGGGCGGCGTCAGGAGAACGCCGGTCGGTATCAGGCCGCGACGGGCGCCAGTTCGGGCGCGGAGGCGCCGACGGTCGACAGTCCGAACTGCCGGGCGATGTGCCCGATCAGTTGCGGCTTGATCACGTCGAGCCCCGGCCCGCCCAGGTCGGCGACGCTGGTCACCTGCAGGCCAGCGTAGCCGCAGGGGTTGATGCGGCGGAACGGTTCGAGGTCCATCGCGATGTTGAACGCGAGGCCATGGAACGTGCAGCCCCGGCGCACGCGGATGCCGAGCGCGCCGATCTTGGCGTCGTTGACGTAGACACCGGGCGCGCCGTCGCGGCGTTCAGCGTGGATGTTCCAGTCGGCCAGGGTGTCGATCATCGCCTGCTCGACCTTGCAGACGTAGTCCTTCACGCCGACCTTGAGCCGGCGCAGGTCGAGCAGCGGATACAGCACGATCTGGCCGGGGCCGTGGTAGGTGACCTGTCCGCCGCGATCGACATGGATGACCGGGATGTCACCCGCCATCAGCACGTGTTCGGGCTTGCCGGCCTGGCCGAGGGTGAACACGGGCTCGTGTTCGACAAGCCAGAGTTCGTCGGGCGTGGCGTCGTCGCGGCGGTCGGTGAACGCCTGCATCGCGCGCCAGACCGGTTCGTAGGGCTGGCGACCCAGGTCGCGCACGCGCGCGGGCGGCAGATCCCCGGCCGGCGGCGACGTCTCGCCCAAGTCGCAGGCGGCGGTTACAGCGTCCACTTCACTTCCGGATGCCCACGCAGCACCTCGTGCGCACGCTCATGCTCTTCGCGGTTGTTCGCGCGGAAGCGGATGCGCACGGAAACGTATTTGCCGCTCGACGACGGCTTCCAGGTCACGTCCTCGTGCAGCACGTCGACGCCCGCGTCGGACAGCAGGCGAGGCAACGTGACTTCGAGCCCGGCCTCGGCCGGGCCCATCGCGGAGAGTTCGAATTCACCCGGGAACTGGTACCCGTGCGTGGGGTTGTCGGAATGGATGTCCATCCGCCCACTATGGGGGCCGCCGCGTCGATCGCAAGCGAACCCCTACCGGCTGACTCAGTGACCGCGCTGGGCGGCCGACAGCGCGTCGCGCGATGCCGCCGAAGACGCGTCGAGCTCGGCGCGCGTATGGCAGACGCGCTTGGCGCGATTGCTTCCAAGTTCGCGTTCGAGCTTGCAGATCTTCTTGTCGCTGTCGTCGGCGACCTTCGGTGCCGCAGCCGGCTGCGTCGTGTCGGACGCCGCGGCCTGCGTGGCGCTCGTCGACGTCGTGTCAGCCATCTGGGCCTGGGCGGCGCCAGTCACGAGCATCAACGCGAGCAACATCGTCTTCATACGGAAAATCCTGGCGGGAAATGGATACGGTGCCACTGACGGCTCGCAATGGAGCCTGTCGAAGGTCAGGGATATGGCGTCGGTTCATGCAGGCGACGCACTTCGACATTGCCGCAAACGGCACGCGTTGTCCTGTGCCCTTTTGTTACAGCGGCCGGACCAGCGTCGCAGAACCGGGAAAGCCGGCGGCCGCCGGCTTTCCGCGCATCGTGACGGGTTTACTTCGACATCTGCAGCAGCATCGACGAGACCCAGCCCTTGTTGCCGAACTCGTCTTCGACCTCCCACATCGCGCCCTGCTTCTGGCCGGTCGGGTACAGCATCATGCCGACGTCGAGCGCACGCACGACCTTGCCCTTGCCGGCCGCGTCGCTGAAGAGGCGCGCGGGCTTGGCGACGGTGACGGCCTGCGTCGCGTTGGCGGCGCTGGCGTTGGCCGGCAGCCCGCCGAGCTGGGCGATCACGTCGGTATAGGCCTGCAGGTAGGCGAGGGTGATGACCTGGCCGACTTCGGTATTCGCGTAGCCGCCGGCGCCCAGGCCGCCGAGCCCCGAGCTGCCGAACAGGACGCCGCTTCCGGACCAGCCGAGGTCTGTCTTCTTGGCGTTGCCCTCGGCCATCGCGACCTGTTCGGACGAACGCACGTCGGTCACGGTCAGCACGACGTTGGCGGTCTTGCTCTTGAAGTTCAGGCCGCCGATGGCCGCGCCCGCCCGGCCGCCGATCAGGCCGCCCAGCAGGCCGCCGACATTCGCGCCGCTGGCGTTGTTGTTGGCGTTGACCAGGTCCGGAACCATCACGTAGTCGGCGGCCTTGACCTGGCCCTTGCCGATGTTGGAGCGGTTGCGCAGCTCGCCGCTGGCGGCCAGTTCGCGCTCGTGCATCGCCGCGTTCATGCCCGCGCCGCGATCGACCAGCGTGAAGCAGTGCGACTTGGCGACGAACAGCTTGATGAGCTTGCTCGGTGCTTCGAGCTGCTGGCCGGTCCACCAGTTGACCGCATCTTCCGGCTCGAGCACCGAGATCGTGCCGAGCGGACGCGCGCACGTCGGGATCTGCGCGGTCTGCTGCTGGCGGACTTCGTTGACGCTGGCCGCGGCGGCCGGCAGGGCAACGAAAGCGAGGGCGAGGAGGGTGGCGGTCCGTACGGTCATTGCGGTGTGCTTCCTGGCAGTTGGGTCGTCGGCGCGGCGCGCCGGCCGCAAGCATAGCGGCAGTAAAGACACCGCCGATCGGTTCGTCGCGCTAAAGAATCGCTAAGACGAAAAAGCCGGCACGAGGCCGGCTTTTTCAGTCAACACCATGCGTGGTGCTTACGAGTTCCACCACATCAGCAGCTCGTGCCAGAGGCGCTTGAAGAAGCCGGCTTCCTCCACCGCATCGAGCGCGATCAGCGGACGCTGCGCGAGCACCTTGTTGCCGAGCATCACCCGCACCATGCCGATCTTCTGACCCTTGGCGATCGGGCCGACGAGCTGCTTCGGCACGTCCATCACCGGCTTGAGCTGCTGGTAGCGACCGCGCGGCAGCGTCACCAGCATCGGTTCGGCGAGGCCGAGTCGCACTTCGTTCTGCTGGCCCTTCCACACCTTCTGCACCGCGACCTGCTTGCCGGCGTCGTAGAGCTTGTGCGTCTCGAAGAAGCGGAAGCCCCAGTTGAGCAGCGCCTGCGAATCGTTGATGCGCTGGTCGTCGGACGGCTCGCCCATCACCACCGACACCAGGCGCTGGTCGCCGCGCTGCGCGGACGCCATCAGGCAGAAACCCGCGGTGCCCGTGTGGCCGGTCTTGATGCCGTCGACCGACGGATCGCGCCACAGCAGGCGGTTGCGATTGTTCTGCGTGATCGGGCCGACCGTGTATTCCTTGATCTTGTTGAGCGCGTACGACTCGGGGTAGTCGTGGATCAACGCGCGGCCCAGCAGCGCGAGGTCATGCGCCGTCGTGTAATGGCCTTCGGCGGGCAAGCCGTCGGGATTCATCCAGTGCGTGTGCTTGAGGCCGATGCGCGTGGCATAGGCGTTCATCAGCGAAGCGAAGGCGTCCTCGCTGCCGGCGATGTGCTCGGCCAGCGCGATGGCGGCGTCGTTGCCCGACTGCACGACCATGCCCTTTTCCATCTCGATCAGCGGCGCGGTCTTGTTGACCTCGAAGCCCGAGTACGAGCCTTCGGTGCCCGCGCCGCCTTTGCGCCACGCGTTCTCGGTCATCATGACCTGATCGTCGCGCTTGACCTTGCCGGCCTTGAGTTCGGCGGCGACGACGTAGCTCGTCATCACCTTGGTGATGCTCGCCGGTTCGACCTGCGTGTCGTAGTTCTCGCCCGCGAGCACGTTGCCGCTGGCGTAGTCGATGA
This sequence comes from Lysobacter claricitrinus, assembly GCF_045866565.1. Taxonomy (NCBI): domain Bacteria; kingdom Pseudomonadati; phylum Pseudomonadota; class Gammaproteobacteria; order Lysobacterales; family Lysobacteraceae; genus Lysobacter; species Lysobacter claricitrinus. The sequence continues at coordinate 74,376 of NZ_BAAFZV010000003.1, forward strand.
GGATCCACGCCTTGGCCTGCACCGCCGGCGGCGGCGGGACGGGCAGCTCGTCGATGGCCGGCGGCGGTTGGTTGTTCGGCACCGGGCCGGTCTGGGCAACGGCCAGGCCGAGCGTCAGGGAGAAACCGGCGGCGAGCAGGCCGGCAAGGCGGACGGGGGACTTCATCGTGACGGGACTCCGGGCCGGCGGGCGGCGATCGAACGGATGCGGACGGACATTCTGGACGCGTCGACGCCGCGGGCGAAACCCGCGCGGCGAATCAGTCGTGGACGCGTTGTGGCGTGGCGAAGCCTAGACCGCGGACGCGCGCGGCGAGTTCCGCCTCGGAAGCGGCGGGCAGCGGACCGATGCGCAGGCGCCAGATCGGCTGGCCCTTGGCGACGGCGTCGAACAGGCGGGCGTCGGCGATGCCGGCGCTGCGCAGGGTGGCGAGCGCGCGATCGGCGTTGTCGCGCGCGGAGAAGCTGGCGACCTGCAGGACCACCGCGTCGTCGGACGCGCTGGCGACCGGCGCGCTGGCGACTGGGGCGCTGCTCCCGGCTGGCGGCGGCAGCGGCGTTACCGACACCGGCGGCGGCACGAGCACCGGCGCAGCGGCCGGTGGCGCGATCACGGTGCGATCCGCCGACGCGACCTGCGTCGTCGACGGCGCGATCGCCGCCGGCTTGCCGGTGGCGACGTGCACGCCGCGCTGCGCCATCCAGTCCTCGAAACCCTGCGTCTGTGCGGTGCCGTCGGCGGCGCGCATCGCATAGCGGTAATCGCGCGTGGCGACGTCGAGGGCGGTGGGTGTGGGCGCGGGCCTGGACGGCGCGGTCGCGGCGGGCGTGGTCGACGCGAAGGTCGTGCCGGTGGCGGTGTCGCCCGGCTGCAGCGCTTCGACGCGCACGCGGCCGGTGCCGGCCGGATAGATGCCGAGCTTCACCGCGGCGGCGAGGCTGAGGTCCATCACGCGGCCTTCGTGGAACGGGCCGCGATCGTTGACGCGCACCACCACCGAATGGCCGTTGGCCAGGTTGGTGACGCGCGCGAAGCTCGGAATCGGCAGCGTCTTGTGCGCGGCGCTGAAGGCGTACATGTCGTACACCTCCCAGTTCGAGGTGCGTCGACCATGGAACTTCTCGCCGTAGTACGACGCGAGGCCTTCCTCGACGAAGCCGCGGGTGTCGTCGAGCACGCGGTACTGCTTGTCGAGCACCGAATACACCGGCTTGTTGCCGAGCTTGGAGCGCGGCAGCGCGACGACCTGCGGCTCGGGAATGCAGTCGATGTCGGGAATGGCGTTGGGAACGCGATCGTTCTCGTCGGGCCGGTACAACCCGCCAGCGACGTAATCGCCACGTTTGCTGACGTCTTCCTCGGCGGGGCGGTACCAGCTGCAGTCATGTCCTGCCGCAGTCGGCGGCGCCTGCACGACCGACACGCTCGGCGCCGGCGATGACGATGGGCGCGGAGCACTCGCGCAGGCGACCAGGCCCGCGCAGACCAGCACGACGACGATGTTCTTCATGGGGCCGGAGCAGTTCCCGATGCGGCGGCAGGAAGCGGCGGTATGTCGCGGCCGGCGATCGACTCGGCCAGCTGGTACACCGCCATCGCGTAATGCTTCGAGATGTTATAGCGGGTGATCGCGTAGAAATTGCGGAAGCCGAGCCAGTATTCGACGCCATCGGCGCCGTCGAAACGCAGCGGCATCGCAGTCGCATTCGCTGGTACGGGCCCAAGCGGACGGTAGCCGCGCGCCTGCAGGTCGGCGAGCGTGTAGATCGGATCGAGCGCATCGGGCTCGAACGCCGGCATCGCCGGATCGTGCGTCGCGCGCACCGCGACCGGGCCGCCACGCGTCCACCCGCCCTTCTTCACGAAGTAGTTGGCGATCGACGCGAATACGTCGGCCCGGCTGTCGAACAGGTCGCGACGGCCGTCGCCATCGGCATCCACCGCGAATTCGCGATAGCTCGACGGCATGAACTGGCCCCAGCCCATCGCACCGGCGTAACTGCCCTTGAGCTGGGTGATGTCGAAACCGGTTTCCTTGCCTAGCGCGAACAGCTGGCCGAGTTCGCCGCGGAAGAACTGCTCGCGCTGCTCCTCGCGCGCCGCCTTGGCCGGGTCGCCGCTGCGCGGATACGAGAACGCCAGCGTGTAGAGCGCATCGACGACCGGATAGCTGCCCTTGTTCGCGCCGTAGCTGGTTTCGACGCCGATGATCGCGGTGATGATCTCCGCGGGCACGCCGAAGCGCGCCTCGGCGCTGGCGAGGTCCGCGCGGTTGTCCGCGAGGAACTGGCGGCCGCCGTTGATCCGCGCATCGGTCAGGAAGATCGGGCGGTAGTCGCGCCACGGCTTCGCCTCGGCCGGCCGCGACATCGCCGCGACGATCGAATCGCGGACCCGCGCGTTGGCGAGCACCGACTGGATGTACGCAGGATCGATGCCGTACTGCTGCGCGGTGTCCTGCACGAACTTCGCGCGCGCGACTTCGAACGGCACGCGCGGCGGCAGCGGCGCCGGCGCGGGTGTTGCGGCTGGAGGCGGCAGCGTGCCCGGTGCTTTCGGCGGCTGCACCGCGCACGAGGCAGCGGCAAGCACGAGTGCACAGGTGAGCGAGCGAAGGATCGGGCGGCGAATCGTCGTCATCGTCGCGAGGTTATCACGCGATTTTCGCGCGAATCACACGATCTGCAGCCGCTACGGCGACGGTTCAGCGCCCCGTCGCCGCCAGCGCCACGCCGCCTGCGCGATCGCTGCGCCGAACGCATCGGCGATCGCGTCGAGCGGGTCGGCCGAACGGGTCGTGGTGAACACGCCCTGCGCGATCTCGATCGCAATGCCGAACGCGATCACGCCGACGAGCACGCGCAGCCATCGCGCCGGATACAGCCGCGTGCCGTATGCGGCGAGCAGTGCGTAGCCAAGCGCGTGTTCCAGCTTGTCCATGCCGTCGAACGCGGGCGGCGGCAGGTCGTGCGCGGGCAGCAGCGAACCGACCGTGATCGCGACGAACATCGCGATCCACACGGGCATCGCCCACGCCGGACGCGACGTCACAGGCGATGGCTCAGGTCGCCCACCAGGAATGCCGCGCCGAACTCGACGTCCTTCGAGAACCCCATCGCCTGGAAACGCTCGCCCATTTCGCTCGGCAGCGTCAGGTGCTTGACCTCGTTGGTGCGGCGCAGGCGTTCGGACTCGTCGTCGATGTGCTCGATGCGCGACAGCACGCCGGCCAGCCCGTTGCCGAGCAGGAAACTCGCCTGCGAGCAGTAACCGGCGAAGTCGAAGCCCGCCGACACGCCGGCTTCGGCCAGCGCGGTGAAATCCACCGACGCGGTGAGGTCCTGCAGGCCCGGCCATGCGAATACGTCGTCGTGCATGCGGTGGCGATAGAAGGCGCGCAACGTGCCGTCGCGGCGCTCGTCGGCGTAGTACTCGCCGCGCGCATAGCCGTAGTCGACGAACAGCATCGCGCCGCGCTGCATCCCGCCCGCCACCGCCTGGATCCAGTACGGCAGTTGCGGCAGCACTTCGGAGACGTAGCCGTCGGGCAACGATCGCCCGAGTCGACGCTCGATATGACGGACCGACTGCAGCAGCATCGAATCACCGGGACGCCATTGCGTCACGAAGCGCTCGCCGTCGCTGGCGACGTAGTGCTCCATCACCTCGCTGCCGCGCACGCCGAAACGCGGCGTCGGCAGCGCGTCGATGACCTCGTTGGCGAACAGCACGCCGTTCCAGTCGTGTGGAACGGGGCCGTCTATCCATTCGACCAGTTCGAACAGCATGGGATGCAGGCGCTCGAACAGCCGCGCGCGCTGGCGTTCGCGCAACTGCGCGGACGGTTCGAGGATCAGGTAGCGCGCCGGCAATGCGTCAAGTTCGAGCAACCGCATCAGCGCGACCTGCGCGAACGCGCCGGTACCGCCGCCGAGTTCCAGCATCAATGCGCTCGGGCCCAGTTGCTGCAACACCGGCGCGACGGCATCGGCAACGCAGGCGGCGAACACGGGACCGAGTTCCGGCGCGGTGACGAAGTCGCCGGCTTCGCCGAACTTCGTCGCGCCCGCGCTGTAGTAGCCGAGCCCGGGCGCATACAACGCGAGTTCCATGAAGCGCGAGAACGGAATCGCGCCGCCGGCCGCGGCGATCTCGGCGTCGATATGCGCGGCCAGTTTCCGGCTGTGCGCCTGCGCGGCCTCGTCGGGTGTCGGCAGCTCGGACGCGGCGCGCGCAGCAGGATCGATCGGCATCGGGACACGGGACGTGGGAGACTCGCGCAGGATACGGGACGGCTGCGGTAAGGAGCGTCGATGCAGGCGATGGCGACAGGCGATGCACGCCCGGTAGTGCTGGTCACGGGCGCGGCGCGGCGGATCGGCGCGGCGATCGCGCGCGGGCTGCACGCCGCGGGATGCGACATCGCGCTGCACTACCGCGCTTCGGCTGGCGAGGCGCTGGCATTGCGCGACGAACTCGAGCGCGCACGACCGGGATCGACGTTGCCGCTGCAGGCCGACCTCGGCGAGTTCGATCGTCTTCCCGAACTCATTGCGCACACGGTCGGACGCTTCGGTCGTCTCGACGGGCTCGTCAACAATGCATCGACGTTCCGGCAGACGCCGCTCGGCGACGTCACGCCGGCGCAGTGGGATGAGCTGTTCGCGTCGAACGCGCGCGCGCCGTTCTTCCTCGCTCAGGCCGCCGCGCCGCACCTGAGTGCGACGCGGGGCGCCATCGTCAACATCGTCGACATCTATGCCGACCGGCCGCTGCCGCGGCACGCGGTGTATTGCATGGCGAAAGCCGCGCTGGTGATGGCGACGAAGTCGCTCGCGCTCGAGCTCGGCCCGGACGTGCGCGTCAACGCGGTCGCGCCGGGCGCGATCCTGTGGCCGGAAAACGACGGCGACACCGCCGCGCGCGACGCGATGCTCGCGCGCACCCCGCTCGCACGCACCGGCACGCCGGAGGACATCGCCGACGCGGTGCGCTGGCTACTGTTCGACGCGCGCTATTGCACGGGGCAGGTCGTGGCCGTGGACGGCGGGCGGACGATCGTGGGCTGACTTCACCCGGGCACGGCGGCGGGCGTGCGTAAGTCGGGTGGCACGTCGATGCCTACCGCCATGCCGAACGATCGCGACACCAGCGCCTATCTCTACGTCCGCCCCGGCAGCGACCTTCCGTTGCACGCGGCGCGCGCCGCCACCACGGCGGCCATCGACGACGCCTGTGCCGCGGGCAAGCGTGGCGTGCTGGTCGACTTCCATGAGTGGCACGGCGTCGAGCGCCCTTCGCTCGCGCTGCGCATCGACAGCGTCTTCGAATGGGCGGCCGCGGCCGAGAAGGTGCAGGGCTTCGTGATGGCGCTGGTGATGCCGCCGCAGCTCGTCGATCCCGGCCGCATCGGCTTCATCATCGGCCGCCGGCTGGGTTTCAACTTCGACGTGTTCGGTGCGCTGGACGAGGCGAGGGCATGGATCGAAACCGAACTCGCGGCGCTGCCGCCGCGCGACGACGATGGCTTCGTTCTCAAACCAGACTGACGACGTCGCCGGCCAAGCCATGCTCGGCATGTTCCGCCCACAACGCGGCCAGCGTGCGTCCGGTGCCCGGCACGACCGCATCCGGCGCGATGTCCGCGAGCGGACGCAATACGAACGCATGCTTCAGCTCGGAACGGGGAATGCGCAGGTTGCCGGCGCCGTCGAGCACGCGGTCGTCGAACAGCACGATGTCGATGTCGAGCGTGCGGTTGGAAAAACGCGGGCCGCTGCGATCGCGGCCGTGCGCGTCCTCGAGCGCGTGCAGCCAGTCGTTCAGCGCCTGCGGTTCGAGGTCGCTGTCGATGATCGCCGCGGCGTTGAGGAAGGCGGGGCCGTCGAAACCCACCGCCGGCGTGCGGTACACCGGCGACACCACGAGATTGTCGAAGCGCGCATGCAGAGCGGCGATCGCGGCGCGCATATGGCGCTCGGGCTCGACGTTGCTGCCGAGGCTCAGGTAGGCGCGTCCGCTCATGCTGCGCGCGAGCGTTCGATCATCACCCCGACCGCGCGCGCGCCGCGCACCGCGCCGGGCTTGCTGAGCTTCAGCCGAAGGTGCTGCACGGGGAATTCGGCCAGCACGATTTCCGCGATGCGCTCGGCCAGCGTTTCCACAAGGCCGAAACCCGACGCGGCCACGTAATCGCGGATCCGCGTGCTCACGTCCTTGTAGTTCAGCGTGTGCGCGATGTCGTCGCTCGCGGCCGGGATGCGGTTGTCGAAGGCCATTTCGAGGTCGAACACCAGCGGCTGGCGCACGCGGCGTTCCCAGTCGTAGATGCCGATCAGCGCCTCGATCTCGAGGCCTTCGATGAAGACGTGGTCCATGGCGGCGTCCGGATGCGGTGCGGCGATGCTACGGAGGCGCCGCGCGATGTGCACTCATGCCGGCGCGATCTCGACCGCCGGCAGCGTCGACATGTCCCAGCGCGGCGTCACGTGCACGCCGAGGTCCGCGTGCTGGCCGGCCTGCAGGCGCAGCGCGCCGGCGAACGCGATCATCGCGCCGTTGTCGGTGCACAGCACCGGCGGTGGGAAGCCGACCACGGCGTCGCGCTTGGCCGCGAGTTCCTGCAGCTTCGCGCGCAGGCGGCGATTGGCGCCCACGCCGCCCGACACGACGAGCCGCCGGAAGCCGGTTTCATCGAGCGCGAGTGCGCATTTGATGGCGAGCGTGTCGACCACGGCGTCCTCGAACGCACGGGCGATGTCGGCGCGGGTGGCGTCGCTCTGGTCGGAGTCGCGCCAGGCGAGCAGCACCTGCGTCTTCAGGCCGCTGAAACTGAAGTCGAGGCCGGGGCGGTCGGTCATCGGCCGGGAGAACTTGAACGCGCCGGGCCGGCCGTTTTCCGCGATCGCCGCCAACTGCGGGCCGCCGGGATAGGGCAGGCCCATGAGCTTGGCGGTCTTGTCGAAGGCCTCGCCGGCGGCGTCGTCCAGCGTCTCGCCGAGCAGGCGGTAGCGGCCGACCGCATCGACGCCGACCAGCTGCGTGTGACCGCCCGACACCAGCAGCGCGACAAACGGTTCGGGCGCGAGGCCCGCGTGCAGCGCAGTGCGCTGGTCGGCGTCGTCCATCAGCGGCGCCAGCAGGTGGCCTTCCATGTGGTGGACGGCGACGGCCGGCACGTCGAGCGACCACGCCAGCGCGCGCGCCACGCCAGCACCCACCAGCAGCGCGCCGACCAGCCCCGGGCCCGCGGTGTAGGCGATGCCGTCCAGGTCGGTGGTGGCGATGCCGGCCTCGGCCAGCGTCTGCCGGATCAGCGGCAGCGTCTTGCGAACGTGGTCGCGGCTGGCGAGTTCGGGCACGACGCCGCCATACTGCGCGTGCAGCGCGATCTGGCTGTAGACCGCGTGGGCGAGCAGGCCGTCGGCGGTGTCGTAGACGGCGATACCGGTCTCGTCGCAGCTGGTCTCGATTCCGAGTACTTTCAAGGACTTGGCCTCGTTTCGGCGGTCCTGCCGTGGCCTGCGGCGGGCGGCATGACGAAAAAGTGAGAGCGGCGGCTTGCGGCGCCGCGGGGCAGGCCGATATCATAGGCGGCTCGCCAGCCTCGTGAGCTGGCGGTCCTAATCACCGAGATTCCTATGCCGAGCGTCAAAGTCCGCGAAAACGAGCCTTTCGAGTTTGCCCTGCGCCGTTTCAAGCGCACCTGCGAGAAGGCTGGCGTGCTCGCCGAGACCCGCAAGCGCGAGTTCTACGAGAAGCCGACGCAGGAGCGCAAGCGCAAGGCCGCTGCGGCCGTTAAGCGTCAGGCGCGCCGTTCGTCGCGCGACGTGACCAAGCGCCAGCGCATGTACTGATCCGCGACGCCGGTTCGCCGGCGCGCGTTGATGCAGAACGAAAGCCGACCACGCCCTGCGTGGCCGGCTTTTCTGCGTTCGGACACCGTGAGGTTGCGGTAACGACGCCGGGTCGGGTCATCCGCCGGCTCGGACGTCCCGGCGCGCGCTCGACGTGCGGCCTTGCGTCCCGTTCGGTCTCGCGAAACCGATCATCAGAACGGCCGTACCCACTGCAGCGTGCCCTGCCGGTAGCCATAGCCGGTGCCCGCGACGCCCGGGGTATCGCTGTACGAAAACGTCGCGCGCAGGTAGCTGCGGCCGGGCCGGATCGGGCTGGTCAGGGTCGCCTGTGAGAGCCGCGACGGTCGCCAGTCGGCGCCGGTCTGGCGCTGGCGGCCCCAGCCGGCGACCAGGCTGCCCACCCAGCCGCCGCTCAGGCGGTGGCGCAGCTGCAGCGCCGGAATTAGTTCGATGTAGTCGCCCGGCGCGAAGTAGTCGCCCGCATGCGGCGAGCTGTCGTGGAACGCACGCAGGCGCAGCTGGCCCGACAGCCCGATCCGCTCCGACAGCGTCTGCACGTAGTTCGCGCGCAGGTGCGTACGCAGGTTGCCGTCGTCGAAATCCTGCACGCCGCCGAGCAGGGTGACCTGATGGTGGTCACCCTCGCCGACCGGGAGGTCGATCGCGGCGCCGGCGAAGGTCACCGTCTGGCCCGTCGCCACGCCGTTGCGCGTCTCGAGCACATCGCGTTCGACGAAGAACTCGCTGCGATGGCGGCCCGGGCGCACGAAGCTCGTCGAGCCCAGCAATCGGTCGCCGTCGGTGCCGACGCGTCCGCTCCACTCCCAGGTTGTCGACGTTCCGGCGAAGCGCAGGAACGCGCGGTCGAACTGGTGCGCCGGGCCGCCGAGCGGCGAGATGCGCGCGCGTTCGAGTTCGATGCCGCGGTAGTGCTGCGCATCGACGAACGCCCAGTCCGCGGTGACGCCGATACGCGTGACTTCGGTGTTGTCGGCGTCGTTCGACAGGAACAGGTCGACGCCGGCGGCGGGCCGCGGATCCGCGTCCTGCGCGAAAGCCGCGGCGGCAACGAGCGCGAGCAGCGCGCATGCGGCGCGCATCACTTGGTTCCCCATCGCTTGTGCACGCCGAAGACTTCCTTGATGTAGCCGAGCACGCATACCGGTTGCAGCAGCATCGAATAGATCAGCATGTAGAAGAGGAAGCCGAAGATGTTGCGGCGGACGCGAAGTTCCTGTCGACGGAACATGCGCCGCTGGACGCGGAAGATGATCGCGTTCCAGACCAGCGCGAGCGGAAGCACCGCCAGCGTCATCGGGCCGGCGATGTAGTACCAGTGCAGGAAGATCGCCGCGAACACGCCTGGAATGAAGATCAGCGAGTAGACGAGGTCGAGCGGCAGGAAGAATGCGTTCCACCAGATGAAGAGCGTGGTCATCCGCGCCTTGAACAGCATCGACGGATGCGCCTTGAACGCTTCGAGCATGCCGCGTGACCAGCGTTGGCGTTGCCGCGCGAACACGCGCAGCTTTTCCGGTACGCGGGTGAACAGCACCGCGTCCTCGCAATAACCGATGCGCCAGCCGCGCTTGAGCATCGCCCACGACAGCACGATGTCCTCGCCGACACTTTCGGGCCAACCATCGATCTCGCGCAGCGCTTCGCGTTCGTAAAGGGAGAACGCGCCCTGCGCGACCAGCGTGCCGTGGTACATGCTCTGCATGCGCTTTACCGCGGCGATGCCGTGGAAGTAATCCCACTCCTGCGCGCGGGCGATCCACGTATCGCGCGAGTTGCGCACCAGCACCGCACCGGCCACCGCACGCGTGCCGGCGGGGTCCCCGAGGTAGCGTTCGACGATGTGCCGCAGCGCGCCGCCGTAGAGATAGGAATCGCCGTCGATGGTGACGACGAGTTCGTGCCGCGCGATTGCGAGCCCGCGATTGAGAGCGGCCGCCTTGCCCTCGTTGCGTTCGGCAAGGACGACGTGGACGTCGAAACGTTCGGGCAGGAGGTCGGGCTGCGCTGCGGTGGCTTTCGCGATCGCGACGGTCTCGTCCGTCGACCCGTCGTCGATGACGAGTATTTCGAGCGCGCCCGGATAGTCCTGCGCGCCGATGCTGCGCAGCGTGTCGGCGATGTTCTCCGCTTCGTTGTAGCAGGCGATCAGGATCGTCAGTGGCGGATAGCGGGACGCGTCGCGAAGCGCGGGCCGGCGGTCCAGCGAGATCGTCGCCAGCAGGAAGGCCTGCATGAAACCGGGGACGTAGGCGATGAACGTGATCGCGCCGATCGCGGCGGGCGCGCCGACGATGCCGGCGAGGCCATTGACCCAGGGCACCGACAGCCAGACGCTGAGCGCGGTCCAGATGATCGCGAACAGCAGGGAGAGCGTGTACTTGGCGGGGACCGGGATATAGGGCGCACGGCTCCGCGGCCCTCGCGGGCCCGGTAGCAGCGGATAGCGCTCGCGCACTGCCGGTGTCGGCTGCGATTCGGGCAGCTCGGCGCCGTACGCCAGAAGATTCATGGACGGTCCGCGGTCCGGATGAGCAGGTCCCCTTGTCCTGCACGACCCGTTCCAAGGGCCCTCGCATCCGTGCGGGGCTCGGCCGCGCTTCAGCGCGAGCCAGGTGATGGCCCGGTGAAGATTAGCAGAGCGGTCTCATCCGGCCGTGTAGGCGTCAGCCCAGCGTGCGCCCCGACTATCCGGCGTCTATCGCCTGTGCGACGCCGGCACGTCCGCCGCGGATTTCACGCCCGGCCCCGACTTGCCGGCGGAGGGCGCTTCAACGGGCCGTCGTGGGAAATCGGGCGCGAGTTCGGCGTCGACGCGGATCGGGCGCGCCCAGCGGTCGTAGGTGGCGACGATGTCGCGCTTGAGCGCGTGGAACCCGGGCGAGCCCGGTACGACGCCGACGTCGCCCGACACCGTGTCCCACGCGGGCGCCGGGTCCTTCGCCCGACGATCGGCGACGCTGCGACAGGGCTGGCCGGCCTGCTGAGCGAGGCTACACGCGTAATAGACGTCGCCGGGTGTCCAGCCCGGACGCGCCAGCAGCTCCTGCACGAGTTCGCGCGGCGCGCGGTGGTAGCGCGTCATCTCGTCGACGAACGCATCGCGATAGGTGGCGGCGTAGGCGTCGATGTCGGCGAGGCGCGCATCGACCCACGCGTCGCCGGTATGGCGCGCGGGCGCGGCTGCAGCCTGGCCGAACGCAGTGCCAGGAATGGCGACGCAGGCGATCAACAGGGCGGCAATGCGAAGGCGGGTCATGGGCGTCGCTCGGCTCGTGCGGCGCCGATCATGCGCGCGGTAGCGGCGTCCCGCCAGCGCCACGCGAAAAAGCCACGGCCGGGCGGCCGTGGCTTCGACGCGAACGAGTTGCTGAGGTTAGCGACCGTAATAGCCGTGCTGGTCGTAGCGCGGGTCGTAGTACTCGGCCTTGCACTTGCCGTTCTTGTTGCACTTCACGCGCTGCGCCTGTTGCGTCTGGCGGTAGTAGCCCGTCGCGCGGCCGTAGGGCGGGGCGGTGCGGTACGACGTGCCGTTGTAGTACGCGTTGTTGTAGCCAGTGCTGTTGTAGCCGGTGTTGTAACCGTTGTAGCCGTTGTCGACGACGCGGTAGTAGACCGGACGTCCGTAGGCATCCTGGCGCACGATCAGCCGATCCTGCGGGCCATAGTTGCCGCCGCTGTAGTACGGCTGGCCACCGCGGAACGCAACGTCCGCGATGTTGACGATCATCTGCGTGAGTTGATCCATCGACTGCGCCTTGGCCGGGGCGGGCGCGAGCGATGCGACGCCGAGCGTCGCGGCGAGGACGGCAGGTGCGACCCAGCGGGTAAGAGCCATGGAAACCTCCATTCGCCCCGCACCGTGCGGGACATGGGTCGACCATGCACCGTGCGAAGTGAATCCCTATTTAATTTCGGCCCGCAGCCGTGATCGGCTCAGCTCACGTTCGCTTTGCGGTCATCCCGCGTTCGATCTCGTCGAGAACGTCGAACAGCCCGCTCGCATCGTCGAGCGTGCGCACGCGCGACGCGTCGGCGATCGGCGCTTCGCGTTCGTGCACCCAGGTGAGGTGATACGGAACGTGCACGCCATGTCCGCCGAGTTCGACCACGGGCGCGATGTCCGACCGCATCGCATTGCCCACCATCACGAAGTCGCGCGCGTCGATGCCGAACTCCTGCAGCAAACGCGCGTAGGTGCCGACGTCCTTCTCGCTGACGATCTCGATGCGGTGGAACAGGTCGGCAAGGCCGGAGTCGCGCACCTTCGCTTCCTGATGGAACAGGTCGCCCTTGGTGATTAGCACCACCGGCCAGCGCGCGGCGACGCGTTCGACTGCGTCGCGGATGCCGGGCAGCAGCTCGACCGGATGCCGAAGCATCGACTGCGCCAGCTGCACGATCCGGTGGATGTCCGACGCGGCGATGCGTGCGTCGGTGATCTCGATGGCGGTCTCGATCATCGACAGGGCCATGCCTTTCACGCCGTAACCGAATACCGCGATGTTGCGTTTCTCCACCGCGTACAGGCGTTCGTGCAGCGCGTCGCCACGCAGTTCGACATACGGCGCGACGATCGATTCGAACGTCGCCTGCGCCTGCGCGAAATAGTCTTCGCTTCGCCACAGCGTGTCGTCGCCGTCGAAGCCGATCATCTTCAGTGCCATGCGCGGATTATCGCAGACAGCCCTCACGCCTCGTGTACCGGCCGCGCGCCACGCTGCCGCGATCCGGCACGTCCGCAACGCGTGCATACGAGGAGTCGCGATGAAGACCCGGCACGTCTACAGCACCACCGACCTCGACATGACCCGCGCGGCGATGAATGCCGCGCGCGGCGCCGGCATCGGCGAGGAATGCCTGATGCTGGTCGCGCGCTCGGACATCGAGCTCGACGCGATATCGAACGACCACAAGGAAGCCGACAGCGACGCCATCCCCGGCGCGATCAAGGGCATGGTCGCGGGCGGCGCGACGGGCCTGCTGCTCGGGCTGGCCGCGATGGTGTTTCCGCCGGTCGGCATCACGCTGGCGGGCGCGGGCATCGCCGCGTTGGCCGGCGCCGGCATCGGCGGTTTCTCGTCGGCGCTGTTCGGCTCGGGCCTGCCGGATCCGGTGCGCCAGAAATTCCATGACGAGATCGCCGCCGGCCGCATCCTGCTGGTGACCGACAGCGACCTGGCGACCCACAACCTCGCGCGTCCTGCCATCGAAGCCACCGGAGCGACGCTGCTGCCGTTCGAGCAGTCGACCAGCACACTGCGCTGATCAGCCGCTGCAGGCGCGCAGTGCGAGGTTGACCAGGATGGTCAGCACGACGGAGATGATCAGGCTCGGCAGGCAACCGGTGAAACGGACGCGGTCGGGCATGCGCACGTCTGGAAACGAAGGGCCGACGATGGTCGGCGTGGCGCGGTGAATGCGTCGTCGCCCCGACGTCGCGGTCGTACGCTGCCGCGCGCGTTCTATCGGCGCGATCCGCGCGTCGTCGCGGTCGAACTGCTCAACAAGGTGCTGGTGCGCGATGACGGCCGCCGCGGTCGGATCGTCGAAACCGAAGCCTATTGCGGCGCCGAAGACCCGGCCGCGCACAGCTATCGCGGGCCGACGCCGCGCACCGCGACGATGTTCGGCCCACCCGGGCATCTCTATGTCTATTTCACCTACGGCATGCACTGGTGTTGCAACCCGGTCTGCGGCGAGGTCGGCGACGGCGTGGCGGTGTTATTGCGCGCACTCGAGCCACTCGAGGGCCTGCCGCTGATGCGCGCGGCGCGACCGGGCGCGAAGCGCGACCTCGATCTCTGCCGCGGCCCCGCGCGGCTCTGCGCCGCGTTCGGCATCACCGGCGCGCAGGACGGCGCGAACCTCGTCACCGGCGTCGGCGGGCTGAGAATTGTGGACGACGGCACACCACCACCCGAACGCCCCGTAAGCGGCCGCCGCATCGGCATCCGTTACGCGGTCGATGCACAGTGGCGGTGGTACGTTCCTTGCAGTCCGTTTGTCTCGAAAGCCTGACACCCGTCACGACCCGCCGTTCAAGCAAAGCGCGCGCCGGGCCGTTATGACGGTAGGGAGGACTGCCCTCCCATTGGCGTGGCCGAGATGGCGGTCGGAGATGGACTCGATGGGAACGGCATTGAACGCGATGAGGAGCGAACGGGCACCGGCAGCGGAGCGTCAGCGCATCGGGCGCTCGCTCGGCGGCCTGCTCGACGCTGCCGACATCACGGACTTCGCCGAGCGCGTCGAGGCCTACCTGCTCGGCGAAGGCTACGAGCGGGTTGCGGTGGTCTGGCGCACCGCCGGCAGCGAACTGCATGCGTCGGCGACCGCGACGCTCGTGGACGGTGACCTCGACCTGGCGCGTTCGGCGCGTTCCAGCAACGACTGGGCGGTGGACCCGTCGCGCGGCCGCGTGGCCGCGTGCATCGAAGTGCAGGCCAGCGGCGACGCGATCGGTGTCGTCCTCGATGGCCAGGCGCACATGCGCGCGCAGGTGCGCGAGCAGTGCGAGCTGCTCGCACCGGTTGCGCGCGCGGTGTTCGAGAAGAACCGCCTCACCGAATCGATGCGTGCGCTGGAACGCTCCGAGCAGCTGCAGTCGGCGCTGTTCCAGATCGCCGACATGGCGAGCTCGGAAATGGACCTCGAGGACATGCTGCGCGAGCTGCATGCCATCGTCGGCCGCTTCATGTACGCCGAGAACTTCTACATCGCGCTGTACGACGAACAGAAGGACGCGATCCGCTTCATCTACCTCGTCGACACCGAAGACACGATCACGCGTCCGCCCAACGAGTTCATCTCGATGGACGTGCTCGAGCGCGGCCTGACCTGGTACGTGATCCGCGACAAGCATCCGCTGATGGGTTCGATGGCTGCGATGCGCAAGCAGATCTCGGGCCCGATGCGCGACATCGGCATGGACGCCTACGACTGGCTCGGCGTTCCGATCCTCGTCGGCAACAGCGTGCGCGGCGTGCTGGTGGTGCAGAGCTACATCGAGCGCCCGCGCTACACCCCGGCCGACCAGGCGCTGCTGGCGTATGTCGGCAGCCACATCCTGACCGCGCTCGACCGCAAGCTGCAGCAGGAAGAACTCGAGCGGCGCGTCGAAGAGCGCACGCAGGCGCTCACGTTGGAGGTGCAGGAACGCCAGCGCAGTGTCCGCATCCAGGAGACGCTGTACCGCATCGCCGAGCTGTCGCACACCGCGACCAATCTCGACGAGTTCCACGCGGCGGTACACCGCATCGTTGGTGAGTTCCTCGACGCGCGGAACTTCTACATTGCGCAGCTCTCCGACGACGGCAACACCCTGCATTTCCCCTATTTCGTCGACCAGTACGGCAACAAGGCGGAAAGCCGCCCGCTCGGCCGCGGCGTATCCGAGTACGCGATGCGCTACGGCAAGCCGCTGCTTCTCGACATGACGGACCCGGATACGATCGAACATATCCGCGACCTGCAGCGTCGCGGCGAGCTCAGCATGATCGGCAAGGAGTCGGTCGCATGGCTCGGCGTCCCACTGGTGCTGGGCGACACCGTCATGGGCCTGCTCGCGGTGCAGAGCTATACCCCGGGCGTCGGTTATTCCACGCGCGACCGCGAACTGCTCACCTTCATCAGCTACCAGATTGCGAATGGCCTCGAGCGCCAGCGCGCGGCGGCCGAACTCAAGAACGCGTATTCGGATCTCGAAAAGCGCGTTGCGGAGCGGACGTTCGAGCTGTCCGAACAGATCGAGGTGCGCGAGCAGATCGAGCAGCGCCTCAAGCACGAAGTGCTGCACGACTCGCTGACCGGCCTGCCCAACCGCGCCTACCTGCGCGACCAGCTGGTACGCGCGCTCGCCCATCGCGAACGCGACCCGCACTACCGCTTCGCCGTGCTGTTCATGGATCTCGACCGCTTCAAGGTCATCAACGACTCGGTCGGCCATCTGGTCGGCGATGCGTTGCTCAAGGAAGTCGCGCGCCGCTTCAGCAAGTGCGTGCGCGGCGGCCGCGACATGGTGGCGCGCCTGGGCGGCGACGAGTTCGCGATCTTGATGGAAGTTGATTCGCCCGAATCGGCGATGCGCATGGGCCAGCGCGTGATCGATGCGCTGAAGGAGCCGGTGCGCGTCGAAGGCAAGGAACTGTTCTCCGGCGTCAGCGTCGGCATCACCCTGAGCAGCCCGCACTACACGTCACCGGAAGACCTGCTGCGCGACGCCGACATCGCGATGTACCGCGCCAAGGCCGGCGGCCGCCATCGCATCGAGGTGTTCGACGAACAGCTGCACGAGCAGGCACTGCAACTGCTCGAAGTGGAAAGCGACCTGCGGCGCGCGATCACGCGCCAGGAATTCGAGCCCTACTTCCAGCCGATCGTCCGACTCATGGATGGCGCGGTGGTCGGTTACGAGGCGCTGATCCGCTGGAACCATCCGGACCGGGGCGTGCTTGCGCCGGGCGCATTCCTGCATGTCGCCGATGCGAGCGGCAGCATGGAGGCGATCGACTGGCAGATGTTCGAGCGCACGCTCGACTGCATTCCGGGGCTGCTCAAGCCGGGGCAGTACGTCAACCTCAACTTCTCGCCGCGCCACTTCCGTTCGCAGGAACTCGACGAACGTTTCCTGCAACTGGTCGCCGCCAAGGGCGTGTCGCCGTCGCAGGTGCGCATCGAGGTTACCGAGGGCGCGCTGCTCGAGAATCCCGAGCAGATCGGCCTGGTGTTCAACCGCCTGCGCGAGAGCGGCGTGCTGATCGCGCTCGACGACTTCGGCACGGGCTATTCGTCGCTGAGCTACCTGCACCGGTTCAAGCTGCACACGGTCAAGATCGATCGCTCGTTCATCAGCGACCTGCAGATCGAGGAAGAGGGCGGCAGCACCGCGGTGGTGCGCGCGATCCTCGCGTTGTCGCGCGCACAACGGCTCGAGGTGGTCGCCGAAGGCATCGAGACCGAGGCGCAGCGACACGCACTGCTGTCGCTCGGCTGCGAGCTCGGCCAGGGCTACTTCTTCGCCAAGCCGGCGTCGCTGGGATCGATCCTGGCGTCGCGCGGCCAGTGAAGCTCGCGGCATGTCCGCACCACGCGGGCCAGCGCGTCGCCGGGAACGCCGGTGCGCACCGCACGGCCACCGCCGTACAGGGTGAATGACCTCGCCAGCAGCATGCGGTCGAGGATGGGCGCGTCGAGGGCGATCTTGGACCGGTAACCCCCGGCCGTCGTCCGCTCCAGCGGGTATTCCATGCCGATGCCGTCGGCGATCAGCGTGACCTGCTGCAATTCGTCGGGAAGGATCGACGCGTCGATGCGCAGCAGCACCCGGGGATCGCCGCGGTCGCATTGCATGATCACGCCCGCATCGCCGGAGGGCGCGAGCCACGCCGCCTGCGCGCCGAGCCCCTCGCCGCGCGCCTGCCAGCGAATCGTCGCGGAAGCAGCCGTCGTCGCCTGACCAACTGCCGCTGGCGCGGCGTTCGCCCGCGCAGACACCAGCAGCGCCATCGCGAGCGCCAGCCTTGGCAATGTTGCCGCGGAATGTGACGACGGTCTCATTAAAGGCGCAACCTACCGCCCGGCCGTGCCGGTGGCGTGCATCTGGCGCAGGTTTCCGACCGGCGGCGTTATCCGGGCCTCACTGGCCCGTGGCCTCTATCTAACGCACGAGCGGCCAGCATCGTGGACATACGATGGAGGACGCCATGGGCAAGAACACCCACGACAAGCATCGCGACGCCGCCGGCCGCAGCAACCCGCCGCCCGGCCCCGACGACCTGGGCGGTCGTACGCACGCGCTGCGCGCCGGCAAGGACGGCCCGACCCAGCGCAAGTCGGCACAGCCGCACGAGTCGGCTACCCGCGATGCGGGCCGCGACGACCGTCGCGACGGCAGCGATAGCGGCCGCGGCTGAAAGCGGGCTGTGCACACCGATCCCGCCGAACAGCATGCGACCCGGCAGGCCAGCCGCATGGACGGCGTGGGCGACCTCGGTCATCGCGGCCACGAGGCCTCGCCCGCGAGCGGGCAGCACGCCCACGCGGCGGACACTGCCGCCGGGTTCGAACGCGTCGGTTCGCGCGGTCCCACTTCCCGTCACGGCCACCACTGACGCGTGGCAGCGAGCCAGGCCTACGTCGCACAAGAGCCCGATCGCGCAGCGGTGGACGCTATGCGCGGCAACGTGCTGCTGGAATTCGGCGCACCGTGGTGCCCGCACTGCATCGCCGCCGAGCCGCTGGTCGAACACGCGCTGGCGAGCCGCGACGACGTCGTCCACCTGCGCATCGAGGACGGGCGCGGCCGCCGGCTGGGGCGATCGTTCCGCGTGAAGCTGTGGCCGACCTTCGTGCTGATGCGCGACGGTGTCGAATATGCGCGTGCGGTGAGGCCGCGGTCGTCACGCGAAGTGGCGAGCCTTTTCGACGACGAGTGACGTGCGCTCGTCCAGCGGCGTGCGCCGCTGCGCAATCACCGACGCCGCGTGCACGACGCGCATGCATACCCGTCGCGATCGTTAGCGCGACCTGACTCGAATCCACGCGAGTCAGTTTCCAGCCGGGTCCCATTGCCTAGATTCGCAGCGTCTTTCCGAATCGAGTCCGCCATGCACGCCATCCGTTCGCTCGCCGTTGCCGTCCTTCTTTCCGCGACCGTCGCCGCACCCGCCGCGCAGGCGGCGTGCCACGACCGCGTCGTCTATCACAAGAAGCCCGTGCAGGATCCGCATCGCGTTACCGGCACGGTGCTGGGCGCCGCGCTGGGTGGCCTCGTCGGCCACCAGATCGGTGGCGGCACCGGCAAGGATCTCGCGACCGTGGGCGGCGCCGTCGCCGGCGGCGTCGCCGGCCACAAGATCCAGCGCCACCAGCAGGAAAAGACGGTCAAGGAAGTCGTGCGCGTCTGCGACTGACGCACATCGACTCGCATGACATCGCGGCGACGGCGTCGATGCCGTCGCCGCGCGTGCGTACACTGCGCGCCCCGCCGCACGACGCCCGCCGATGAGCGCCTACACCGATGTCGCCGAGGCCATCGTCGACCATGCCGATGCGATCGCGCGGCTGAGCGCGCAACGCCTGGACGCCACCGCATTCGACGCGGCGATCGACGAGCACGTCCACGCGATCCGCGTGCTGGCCGTGTCCCACATCGACCCGCTCGCCGACCGCGCCTTCTTCAAGGCGATCAAACTCGCGACGTCGCGCGTTGATGGCGTGTTCGTGCACATACCCGACGGCATCATCGAATTCATCATCGACACCGCGCGCGGCCAGCGCCGGTTCGAGCTGTGGAACGCCAAGGAACTCCGCGAGGGCGGGCCGGGCTGATTCACGGCTCCGCCGCCTCGCCGGCGTGCAGCGTCCTTGCGTGTTCTCCCGGCGGTCGCGAATACTCCGACACCGTAGTACCCATCATCGTTACCCACGCCGCTCGGCCCGCGACGGCGGCGTATGCATCGTCACGGTTTGTTTCGACTGGAGACGTCAGCCGTGATCGTTCCCATCAGTGTTCGCCTGTTCCTGATGGGACTGCTGTCGATGACGCTCGTCGGCCTGCTCGCGCTCGGTCTGGTGCGATGGAGCCTGGCCGACGCGCCGTCGCCGATGCCGCAGCGGGAGTCGCAGCGCGTGGATGCCCTGGCCGCTTCACTGTCGCAGCAGTTCGAGGCGCATGGCGATTGGCGTTTCCTGCCGGCAGACGCCGATGCGCGCACTGCGTGGCTCCGGTCCAACGTTGCGCGGTCGGCGGGTATTTCCGCCTACGCGCCCGGCGACGAAGCATCGACCCTCGCCGAACGCATCGCGCTCATCGATGCCAACGGTCGCCGCCTCGCCGGCACCGAGCCCGCGCCCGCGCTCGTCGCCATCGCATCGATCGATCGCCGCCGCTTGACGATTCCCGCGCACGGCGGCGTCGCCGGCTACCTGTCCGTCGCGCTGCCGCGAAACGCCGACGACGCGTTGACGGTCGCGTTCCTGATGCGCAAACAGCCCAGCCTCGCGGGGCTCGCCGCCTTGGCGTTCGCACTCGCGGCGCTCGCATCCGCGGTGGTCGCGGCGAGCTTCCGCAAACCATTGCGCGCACTCGTTGATGGTGCACGGCGGCTCGGTGACGGTGAATTCGACACACGCATCGACGCGCGTCGTCGCGACGAGTTCGGCGAACTCGCGCGATCGTTCAACGAACTCGGCGCGCAACTCGACGCGGCGCAAGCGTCGCGCCGGCGATGGATCGCCGACACATCGCACGAACTGCGCACGCCGCTTGCGGTGCTGCAGGCGCAGGTCGAGGCGATGCAGGATGGCGTACGGCCCGTCACCGCCGAAGGCCTCACCGCGATGGCCGCGCAGGTCGCTGCCCTGGGCACGCTGGTGAACGATCTCAACCAGCTCGCGCGCGGCGATGTCGGCACCCTGCAGCTCGACCTGCAGCGCATCGACCCATGGCAGGTGCTGGCCGCCGAATGGGCGCGTTTCGAGGACCGGCTGCGCAGCCGTCAGCTGCACCCGGAGTTGATCGCGCTATCCGCCCGCCGCGTCGCAACCGGCGACCCCGTGCGACTCGCGCAGGTGCTGCGCAACGTCCTCGAGAACTGCGCGCGCTACGCCGCGACGGGCGGTCGCGTCGTGCTGTCGGGTGAAGTCGACGCTTCCACTCTGTCCGTGCATATCGACGACAGCGCGCCCGGCGTTGCCGACGACGCGCGCGATCGCCTCGGCGAACGCTTCTTCCGCGTCGACGCATCGCGCAGCCGCGAACACGGCGGCAGCGGCCTCGGCCTCGCGCTCAGCCGTCAGATCGTCGAGGCGCATGGCGGACGATTGACCTTCGACGCCTCGCCGCTCGGCGGCCTGCGCGTCACCATCGCGCTTCCGGTGGACATCGCATGAGTGCAACCGTGCTGATCGTCGAGGACGAGCCCGAGCTGGCGGGGATCGTCGCCGACTACGTGCGTGCGGCCGGACACGAAGCGGTCGTCATCAGCGACGGCGCCAGCGTGCTCGCGCAGACGCCGCAGCTGCGGCCCGACGTGATCGTGCTGGACCTGATGCTGCCCGGGGTCGATGGCCTGACGTTGTGCCGCGAGATCCGTCGTGCGTCCGACGTGCCGATCATCATCACCACGGCCAAGGTCGAGGAGATCGACCGCGTGATCGGGCTGGAGACCGGCGCTGACGACTACGTCTGTAAACCGTACAGCCCGCGCGAACTGGTGGCGCGCGTCAATGCGCAGCTGCGGCGTTATCGCGGTAGCGCGGAAGTGGCACCCGCGATCGTCGTCGACACGGCGACGCGCAGTGCACGCATGCACGGACGCGCGATCGACCTGACGCCAACCGAATTCGCACTGTTCGCGGCGATGGCGCGCCGGCCGGGCGTGGTCTTCAATCGCGCGCAGCTGCTGGACGCGGTTGGACGCGACAACTTCGATGTCACCGAGCGCGCCGTCGACAGCCACATCAAGAACCTGCGTCGGAAACTGGTCGCGCAGGGTGGCGACGACGTGATCCAGTCCGTCTACGGCGCCGGCTACCGCGTCGAGTTCTGACCGGCTCCATCGTTCCTCCACAATCGCGGAAGACCCTGCGCGTGTCGATCAACGACGGACACGGAGCAGGACATGCACACGAGCAAGCGCAGGACGGGCATGACGACGGTGGCGCGCGCATGCGTCATCGCGATGGGGTTGTCGCAGGCGGCGT
This sequence comes from Lysobacter claricitrinus, assembly GCF_045866565.1. Lineage (NCBI taxonomy): Bacteria > Pseudomonadati > Pseudomonadota > Gammaproteobacteria > Lysobacterales > Lysobacteraceae > Lysobacter > Lysobacter claricitrinus. Next base: position 95,961 of record NZ_BAAFZV010000003.1, read on the forward strand.
GCGCGGCGGCGCCGGATGCGACCATCGATGCGGCATCGCGCGGGCAGGTGATCTCGGCGGTGGTCGCGCAGCTGCAACGCGCCTATGTGTTTCCAGGCACGGCGAAGGTGATGGTCGCGGACCTGCGGGCGCGCGAGAAACGCGGCGACTTCAGCGGCGTCGACAGCGCGAACGACTTCGCCGACGCATTGACCAAGGCCATGCGCGACGCCAGCCATGACGCGCACATCGAAGTGCGCTACTCGGCCGATGCCGTGCCGGACATGTCGGCGAAGCCCGACGCCAGCCAGGCGCCCGACGGCGATGAACTTGCACGGCAGCGACGACTGAACTTCGGTTTCTCCGGCGTCGAACGGCTCAAGGGCAATCTCGGCTACCTCGACGTGCACCAGTTCGGTCGCCCCGCCGGCGCCGCACCGCGGATCGCCGCCGCCATGGCGTTCCTTGCGCAGACCGACGCCCTGATCATCGACCTGCGCAAATGCGGCGGCGGTGATCCGGAGACCGTGATGGCGTTCGCCGGCTACCTGTATGACAAGCCGACGCATCTCAACGACGTGTACTGGCGCGACGAGAACCGCCTTGAAGCGCGCTGGACCCCGGCGACGGTGCCCGGCCCGCGCTATGGGCAGCGTCGCGACGTCTACCTGCTCACCAGCAGCGATACGTTCTCCGGTTGCGAGGACCTCGCCTACGCGATGAAGAACAACCATCGCGCGGTGCTGATCGGCGAGACCACCGGCGGCGGCGCGCATGCGGGCGCGCCGCAACGCCTGACCGACCACTTCATGATGTTCGTGCCCACCGGTCGGCCGATCAATCCGATCACGCACGGCGACTGGGAAGGCGTCGGCGTGAAGCCGGATGTCGCGATCGATGCCGACGATGCGCTCGACACCGCGCAGATCGCCGCGCTGACGGTCCTCGCCGGCAACGAGCGCGACGCCGAGTGGAAGCGCAAGCTGGAAGAGCGCATCGGCGAGCTGAAATGAGCGGCCGGCGCGTGTGCGCGACCGTCGCGCGCGCGCGTCGTCCGGCGACGGCGTCCTCGGCTACAGCAGGTGTCGCAGCGCCGGCAGGTATTTCTCGCTGGAGCCGGTGTTGACCGCGACCACGCGATCGCCCGCCCGCAGCAAGCCGCGATCGAGCAGCTGCGGCAGTGCGGCGAGGCAGGCCGCGCCTTCCGGGCTGATCCAGTCGTGCGTGCGTCGCCATGTCGTCGACAACTCGTTCGCGATGTCGTCCTCGTCGACCGCCACTGCGGCGCCGCGGCTCGCACGGATGATCTGAAGCACGCGGAAGTGGCCGACGCCGCCCGGCACGTTGAGGCCGGTCGCCAGCGTGTGGCCGGCGTCGACGGCGGTGGTGTCGTCGGCGCCGGAATCGAATGCGCGCACCAGCGGCGCGGTAGCGGCGCTCTGTACGCACAGCATGCGTGGGCGCCGCGAGTCGATGAGCCCGAGCGCTTCGAGTTCGTCCCATGCCTTCCACATGCCGAGCACGCCGGTGCCGCCGCCAGTGGGGTAGATCACCGCATCGGGCAACGACCAACGCGTTTCGCCGGGCGGAGGCTCCGCGAGCTCGAGCCCCAGCGACTTCTTGCCTTCGATTCGCCAGCCCGGTTCCTGGAAGGTCGCCACTGAAAACCAGCCGCGCGGAATGTAGTGATCGCGGAGGAACGCGCCGGCTTCGCGAATGGTCGGCCCGACCAGTTCGAGCGTGACGCGACCGGGCCAGCGACGCGCGGCCGCGGCGACGCTGCCGAGGATCGGCATCGGCGTGTCGTCCGGCATCGCCACCACCACCGACAACCCGCCGGCAAGCGCATAACGCACCAGCGAGTCACCGGCATTGCCCTGCGTGGGCACCGCGAGTTTCGACAGCCCGAGTCGTCGCGCCTGCGCGGTGACCATCGCCATGCCGCGGTCCTTGAAGCTCTGCGTGGGGTTCGCACCGAAACCCGCATGCGCCTTGCCCTCGTCCTTGAGCTGCAGCTGCAGGCCGGCTTTCGAGGCGACGGGATGCGACGAATAGTCGAGCAGCGGCGTCGCGCCTTCGCCGAGCGGCACCAGGTGCGCGGCATCGGCCGGGTCGTTCGCGTCCAGCGCCATCAGCGCGCCGAAGCGCCACATGTCGCGACGCTGCGGGCGATACCACGCGGCGTGCGGTTGCTCGGCGGCGAGGCGTTCGAGGTCGAGCACCATCTCGACCGGCCGGCCATCCACCGGATCGAGGTTCATCGGCACGTCGGCGGAATATTCGACGCCGGACGCGATGCCGCGGACGCAACGCACGTAGCCCATGGGCGGACGCTCGAAAGACGATGCGTCCGTATCGCAGGCCCGCGCGCGGATTTCAACCGCGCGCGGTTCTTTCGATATGCCTCAGGTCGCGGCGGCCAGCTCGCCGCTCGTTTCCGGTGCTTCGGCCAGCCGGCGGAGCTTCGGCGCCACCACCGGCACCGTCAGCATCGTGCTGCCGATCGCCATCAGCAGCAGCGCGGTGAACGTCGCCGGCGTGATCAGCTGTTTGTCGAGCAGCACGTTGACGAAGATGATCATGATCAGCGCCTTGGTCTGCAGCAGCCAGCCGATCATCGACGCTTCGCCGCGCTTCCAGCCGAGCACGCGCCCGGCGAGGTGCACGCCGGCCAGCTTGCCGGTCACCGACGCGACGAGCAGTGCACCGGCGGCGAGGAACACCGTCGAACCGCCGAGCGACCACGCGGTCTTCAGGCCGGTGCTTAGGAAGAACACCGGCATCATCACCATCAGCACGTGGTGGCGCAGCTGGTCCATTTCCCTCTGGTCGAACCAGTCGGCGTCCATCACCACGCCGGCGAGGAACGCGCCGACCATGAAGTGCAGGCCCGACCAGTCGGCGCCGAACGCGCATAGCGCGAGCCAGATCAACGCGACGAACCAGCGGTCGCGCGCCGGCAGCTTCGGCATCAGTCGCCGATACAGAACGACGGCCACGGCGAACGCGACGAGGAACGCGACTTGGCGGCCGATGCGCTCCCAGTCCATCAGCACGACGGCGAGCACGCCCCAGATCGCCACGTCGTCGAGGCTGGCGTAGCGCAGGATGCGCTGGCCCATCGGCGATCGAAGGATTTCGAGCTTCTCCATCAGCAGGATCAGGATCGGCAACGCGGTGACCGCGCAGGCCATGCCGATGCCGACGACGAACTGCCACGACTGGCCCTTCTCGCCGATCCAGCCCGGAAACGCGAGCATGCCGATCGCGACCGCCGAGCCGAACAGCATCGGCACGCTGAGCGCGAGGCCGGCGGTGATCGAACTCTCGCGTCGCTTCGCCCATGCCTTGCGCAGGTCGAGCTCGATGCCGGCGATCATCACGAACAGCATCACCGCCCACCACGCCAGGCCGCTCAGCGACTTCACGACGTCGGCGGTGAATACGAAGCTGTAGTACTCCGGGTAGGCCTTACCGAGAATGCCGGGGCCGAGCAGGATGCCGGTGACGATCTGCACCACCACCAGTGGCGCGAAGTAGTCGGTGCGGCCGAGCCGCCATAGCAGGTAGGGAACCGCGAAGATGATCGCCATCGCGATCAGGAAGACTTCGGTGGTGCTCATCGCGTGCGGCATGCGGCGTCCCGGCCTTGAGGAAGCGCCGATGATGCCAGCCCCGCAAGGCGACGCGACGACGTTCGTCAGATCACCGCGGCGCCGCGTTCGATCAACAGCTCGCGCAGCAACGAACGATGACAGCGGGACTCGTCCTCGCAGTAGCAAACCACCGAAAAATCCGCGCCGTGCGACAACGCGGCCAGCGTATCGAGCACGTGGCGCGCCTCGCCTTTCGACATCTCGCTGCGGTAGCGCCGGGCGAACGCCGCCCAGTCGCGCGGCGTGGTCGCGGCGAAGGCGAGCGCGACGGTGTCGGCCTGCGGCGCGAGCGTTGGCAGCCAGACGTCGTAGAAGTCGCGCGATGCGAACTCGTCCTTGCGCACCCCACGTGGCGGGCGTCGCACGGTGCCAAGCCGCGTGCCTTCGTTGGGCAGGCGCGGCGAACCCAGGCGGACGATGCGGATGGCCATGGCGCACTCCGGAAAAGCGACGTCGCGATGCTCGCGCGCCGCGTCCCGGAGGCGCAAGCGATGGATCAGGCGGCGCGACGCAGCGCGGGTGCCGGGCGCGGGGTGCGACGGCGTTCGATGCCGACGTAGGTGCGGCTGATGACGGTCGGCAGGCGGAACACACGCGCGCGGCGGCGCATGCGCGCGTCGTCGTCGAGGTGTTCGCGATGCAACGCATCGGCGGTGAGGAAGGACAGGGCGAGCACCAGAGCGATCGTCAGCACGGTGCCGATAAGCATGAAGGCGGACATGGCGATGGAACGGATGCGTGCCGGGGCGGCACTCCTATTCCGATGCGCGCGGGACACCAAAAGTTGCATCGAAATGCGCCACTAGGTCGTCAGTCATGCAAGCGGCGGGATGGCCCGCAGACGCATGGCGCGCGCGTCCATTCGGCCGCCCGGCACGCGCGGTCCGCGCATCGACGGCATCGACATGCGTCGAGGCCCCGTCGGGAACCGCGACCGGCCTTCATGTCCAAGCGACGCTAGTGCGATCTACTAGTGCCATGAGTCCTCGCTACATCGCCGCCCGCCGCCCCGACGGCAGCCCCTCGCGACACCTGACCCGACGCCAGCTCGGGCGCATGCGCACCCGCTTCCAGCGGCTCGTGCTGTTGATGGCGACGACCCTGCTCACCGCGGCCTGCGTGATCCGCTGACCCCGCACGTACGCCTGCGGAGCGACTAGCATCGGCCGATCGTCCCGCCGGTGCTCCGTGATGTCGACGCCCGCTTTCGAAACGCACGAGGTCGCCAACCAGCCGCCGGAGTTCGCGCCACGCGACCTGTGGCGCGACGATGTCGCATTGCGCGATGCGATGCACCGCGAAGGCGGTGCCGCATTCGAGACCAACGTCGCCACGTACGGCGCGCTCGCCGGCGACGCGCTGTACGCGCTTGGATTCGACGCCAACCGCGATCGGCCGCGCCTGCGCACCCATGACGCGCGCGGCGTGCGAATCGATCGCGTCGAATTCCATCCCGCCTACCACGCGCTGATGGACGCGGCGATCGGTCACGGCGTCGCCGGGCTGTCGTGGCACGCCGCGCGTCCCGGCGCGCATGTCGCGCGTGCCGCGTTGAGCTACCTGCACCACCAGGCCGACGCCGGCACCAGCTGTCCGCTGACGATGACGCACGCAGCGGTGCCCGTACTACGTCGCGAGACGGAGCTGCGCGACTGGGCCGACAAGGCCGCCGCGCCGCACTATGACCGGCGCGAGGTGCCGATCGCCGAGAAGCGCGGCGTCACCCTGGGCATGGGCATGACGGAGAAGCAGGGCGGCAGCGACGTGCGCAGCAACGCGACGGTCGCCACGCCGCAGGCCGATGGCCGCTATGCGCTGGTGGGGCACAAGTGGTTCTTCTCCGCGCCGATGTCCGACGGTTTCCTCGTGCTCGCGCAGGCGCCGGGCGGACTCAGCTGTTTCCTGATGCCGCGCCTGCTCGACGACGGCGCGAAGAACGCGTTCCGGTTGATGCGTCTGAAGGACAAGCTCGGCGACTGGAGCAATGCGTCGTCGGAAGTCGAATTCACCGGGGCGCAGGCGTGGCGCGTGGGTGTGGAAGGTCGCGGCGTGACGACCATCCTCGAGATGGTGATGCTGACGCGTCTCGACTGCATGCTCGGTGCGTCGGCGGAGATGCGCATGGCACTCGCGCAGGCGATGCATCACGCGCGACACCGCATCGCGTTCGGTGCGCGGCTGCTCGAGCAACCGTTGATGCGCAACGTGCTGGCCGACCTTGCGCTGGAAGTCGAAGCGGCGGTGGCGCTGTCGATGCGCGTCGCACGTGCGGTCGATGGCGCGCCGCACGACGCCAGCGAAGCCGCGTTCGCCCGCATCGCCACGGCGATCGGCAAGTTCTGGCTGTGCAAGCGCGCGCCGGTTGCGGTGAACGAGGCGCAGGAGTGCCTGGGCGGCGCCGGCTACGTCGAGGAGTCGATCCTGCCGCGCCTGTACCGCCAGGCGCCGCTCAATTCGATCTGGGAAGGCAGCGGCAACATCCAGTGCCTCGACGTGCTGCGCGCACTGTCGCGCGAGCCGGCCGCGCGCGATGCGCTGTTCGCCGAACTCGATGCGGCGCGCGGCATCGATGACGCCTACGACGCCGCGATCGACGCGCTGCGGCGATCACTCGAACGCGGCCTGCCAGCCGAATCGCAGGCGCGCCGGCTGGTCGAGTCGCTCGCATTGGTGCTGCAGGCCGGCGTGCTGCTGCGCGCGGCGTCGCCGGTCGCGTCGGCGTTCGTGGCGACGCGCATCGCCGAGACCCATCGCCTCGCGTTCGGCACGCTCGACGATGCGCGCATCGATGTCGGCGTCGTCATCGATCGCGTGCTGCCTGCCTAGCTGCTGCGCGGCGCCCACGCCATCAGCACCGCGCCGCCGGCGATCATCGCGATCGCCAGCCATTCGCGCAGCGACGGTCGCTCGCCCAGCGCGACCGTCGCGAAGATCGCGACCAGCACCACGCTCAGCTTGTCGACCGGCGCCACCTGCGATGCGTGGCCGAGCTGCAACGCGCGGAAGTAGCAGACCCACGACGCGCCCGTCGCCAGCGCGGACAGCGCGAGGAACAGCAGCGTGCGCGGGGGCAGCGCACGCGGGTCGCTCCACTTGCCGGTGAACGCGACGAACATCGCGAGCACCGCAACGATGACGAACGTGCGCAGCAGCGTCGCGAAATCCGAGTCGACGCCGTGCAGGCCGATCTTCGCGAAGATCGCGGTGAGCGCGGCGAACGTGGCCGAGAGCAGGGCCCAGACGAGCCATCCGGTGGTGGTGGGCATGTGCTGGCTCCGTGGCGGATGGACGCAGCCTAGCCGTGCGAGGCGTCGACGGGCGTGTCGATGCCGCTGGCGGTCGTCGGATGGCCGCTGCGCAACCGCGACAGGCGGTGGCGCCACGTTTCGGCGGTCTGCGGCTTGACGAACAGCATCACCACCTCCGGATGCGCGGCCTGCACGCCCGATTCGATGCGGCGGATGCACTGTTCGATGCGTGGGGTGTCGAGGTGGTCGTGGAAGTCCGCGCTGAGCGCGGCGACCACGGTGTCCGGGCCGAACTGCTGGGTGATCACGCCGTTCGCGCAGCGTACGTCGGGGTCTAGCGATGCGATGCGCAGGATGTCCTCGCGCACCGCACGCCCCGCGCTCTCGCCCACCAGCAGCGCCTTGGTCTCGCGCGCAAGCAGGGCCGCGGTGACGGCGAGGATCAGGCCGATCACGATCGACGCGGCGCCATCGAAGCGTGGGTCGCCGGTCGCCTGCGCGAGCGCGATGCCGGCCAGGGCGACGACCAGGCCCGCGAGCGCGGCGGTGTCTTCGAACAGCACGGTGAACGTGGTTGGATCCTTGCTCTGGCGGAACGCCTGGAACCAGCCGAGCGCGCCCTTGTCGCGGCGGAACTGGCGGATCGCGACCACCCACGAATAGCTTTCGAACAGCATCGACGCGGCGAGCACCGCGTAGTTCACGAGCGGCCGCACCATCGGCGCCGGATGCCGCAGATGGCGCACGCCTTCGTAGAACGAGACGCCCGCGCCGAGTGCGAACACCAGCAGCGCCACGATGAAGGCCCAGAAGTACAACTCGCGGCCGTGGCCGAACGGATGCGCTTCATCCGGCGCGCGGTTCGCGCGGCGCATGCCGTACAGCATCAGCACTTCGTTGGCGCAATCGACCAGCGAATGCACGCCTTCGCTGAGCATCGCCGAACTGCCGGTCACGGCAGCGGCGACGAACTTGGTGACCGCCACCGCGACGTTGCCCAGCAACGCGGCGATGACGACCCTGTGGCCGGAAGACGCCATCGCACCATCGCGGAATCGGGGCGGCCGATGCTCGGCTGCATGGCGTGAACCGGTTGTCGTCCCGCAGGTTTCGCGCGACGGTCAGCGCGCGGCCAGCTTCGCGCCTGTTCATCGGCGGCGTCCTCACGCATGCGGCGACAGGCTGTCATGCCGGTCGCATCCGCGGCCGAATCGAGGAGAGGCCATGACCACGTCGAAGAAGCCCGCGTCCGAGAACCCGAACATGATCCGCGCCGCCAACCAGGGCGAGATCGACACGCAGACACAGGACGACGCGCAGCTCGCGCCGAAGGGCAACAACGCCGACCAGTCGGAAGGCGCGAAGACCGAAGGCCAGTCGACGGCGATGCACGGGCAGGGCGCCGGCTTCAATCGCAACATGCATTGACGGCGATGCGCGCGCCGATCTCATTCGACGATCGGCGCGTGCATGCACTCGATGAACGGTGCGGTGCGCAGACGACACCGTCGCGATGCGTGCGTAACGCGCAGGGTGCGAGGGTCGGGACGTCCATGACGGAGGCGGCGCAATGAGCACGACCGGCAACGAAAGTCATTCCAATCCGATCTCGCGGGTGTTCTCGCGGATCTTCCACCGCGACGACGCGCCGAAAGCTACGTCGCCCTCGGTGACCACAACCCCTCCGACGGCTGCGACGAACGAGCCACAACAGATCACGCCCCGCGTCGTGCCGCCTGCGCCCGCGCTGCAGGCATCGAACGCGCAGCCGGCGCAGACGCCGGCGACATCTCCCGCCGCCGTCGCACCCACGCCGACCGCGACGCAGCGCACGTACACCGTGCAACAGGGCGATTCGCTGTCGAAGATCGCCAAGCATGTCTACGGCGACGCCGAACGCTGGCACCTGATCTTCGACGCGAACCGGGAGCGCATCAGCGACCCGGATCGCATCTATCCGGGACAGGTCCTGATGCTGCCGGATCCGCCGTCGCTGCATTGAGTCGACGCGACGCCCTGCGTATCGAACGAAGCCGGGTGCATGCCCGGCTTCGTCGCATGTGCGCGTCGCTCGCCACCGCTGCTAGCATCCCCGCGCCGGCCGGGGAGCCGGTGCAATGGCCGCGTGGCGGCCCAACCCAGGGGATGAATCAATGAAGACCGGATTCGCGGCCGCGACCGCTGCGCTGCTGCTCGTTGCAGGCGCCGCGCAGGCGAAGGGCGCCATCACCAAGACCGACACGGCCATGTACGAAGGCCAGGCGCCGCAGGCCGCCGCTAAGGCGCTGCTCGACGCTGCGATGGTGCAGACCGAAGGCGGCAGCTGGGAGCGCATCGGCGTCGGCCGCGTGCTGTACCTCGGCGGCAGGAAGAGCGATGCGCAGGCGATCTTCGACCAGGTCCTGGCGGGCAAGCACGACGCCGGCGACGTCTACCGCATCGCGCGCGTGTACGCCGAGGCGCACGACTGGGCCAAGGCCAAGCCGATGTTCGACCAGTTCCTCGCGATGGGCGACTTCGACGAGAAGGAGCTGTCGGAAATCGGCGCGTACTACCTGCTCAACGGCGATCGCGCCACCGCCGAGAACTACTTCCGCCAGGCGATCGCGCGCGACCCGAAGAGCACGTGGGCGTCGATGCGCATGGCCGGCGCGTACATGGGCGTCGAACCGCAGCCGTAAGCGGCCTCGATGCGCTGGAAAGGCCGGCCACGCGCTGGCCTTTTTTGTTGACGCGTCGATGCTGAACGCGACAGGGCGCGACGCGGCGATGCGTCAAGAAGCGCCGCGTGGCGCCGATAGACGATCCGAGTCGCCGGGCCCGGCGATCCAACGGATCCCCGCATGAGTTCCCCGCCGGCGCCGGCCGCGACCGCCGCCTCGCCCTACCAGCACGCACTCGACCGCGGCTTTCCGAAGCTGCGCTTCGAGCCGTTGCTCGAACGCGAGTTCCAGCGCTTCCACAGCCGCGTGAACCTGCCGCGCGTGCGCTGGTCGGCGTGGCTGGCGTTCGCGCTGTACGGCGCGTTCGTGGTGCTCGATGTGCTGACGCTTCCGCGCGACGTGAGTCGCTGGACCGCACCCATTCGCCTGTTCGCGATCATGCCGCCGTTCCTGTGGGTGATCGTGGCGACGTATCGCGACGCGTGGCAGCCGCGCATGCAGGGGCCGATCACCGTCGCCGCGGCGATGGCGGGGCTCGGCACCGTCGTGCTCATCGCGATCGGCCTGCAACGCGGGCACCCGCTGCCGTATGAAGGCATCCTGCTGGTCGCGATGTTCATCTACCTTCTCGCCAGCCTCGGCTGGTGGCGCGCGCTCGCGGTGAACGTCGCCACGCTGGTTGCGCTGATCGGCGCCGAGCTCGCGTGGCAGTCCGATCCGCAGGCGCGGCTGTACCAGGTGGTGTTCATGCTCGCGGCGAACGTCGTCGGCGCGACCGGCGCCTACTTCCTCGAACATTCCACGCGCTCGGTCTTCCTCGTGCAGCGCCTGCTCAACGAGCGCGCGTCGCACGACGGCCTGACCGGCCTCGCCAACCGCGTCGCGCTCGACGAACACGTGTCGCGCGCGTGGCGACAGGCCGTTCGGGAGCGTGCGTCGATCGCCATCGCGATGGTCGATGTCGACCACTTCAAGCGCTACAACGACCGCTACGGCCATGCCGAGGGCGACGTCGCGCTGCAGGCGGTGGCCGGCGTGGTCGGCGCGCAGGCGCGACGTCCGCTGGATCTCGCCGCGCGCTACGGCGGCGAGGAATTCATGCTGGTCTGGTATCGCCCGGCCGACGGCGAGCTCGACGCGCTGGGCGAACGCCTGCGCGCGGAGATCGAAGCGCTGCGCATCCCCCATGCCGACACCGACGGCGGCGTGCTCACCGCGAGCGTCGGCATCGCCTGCGTCGTCGCCACGCCCGCCGGCTCGCCGCAACGCCTGATGGAAGCCGCCGACGCGGCGCTGTACGCGGCGAAGCAGGCCGGCCGCAACGGCGTGCATGTGGACGCTGCACCGGTCGCGGCGATGGCGCCCGTCGTCGCGTCTTGATGCGCGCTTGATGCGGTGTGCGGTCCGATGCCGGCAGCCCGACGAGCCGCCCACATGCACGACGCCGCTGTACCGTCCCTCCAAGCACCGGCGCGTTGCAGGGCGCAGTACCCGCGTCGCCGCGCATGCTGAGCCCCGGCGGCCCGCGCTGGCCATGGACCCGGCCTCAAGTGCCGCCGCACGCGGCCGTTAATGCCGTTATCCCTTCCCCGGCCCGCGAGATGACGCACGTCCTGATCGTCGAAGACGACGCCACCACCCGCGACGGCCTCGCCGGGCTGCTCGAGCTCGAGGGCTTCAGCGTCAGCCGCGCCGAGAACGGGCAGGTCTCGCTGAGCCTGCTGCGCGCCGGCCTGCGGCCCGACGCGATCGTGCTCGACCTGGTCATGCCGGTGATGGACGGCCTGCGGTTCCTCAAGACGATCCGCAGCACCATCCACTCCACCATCCCGATCCTGGTGATGACCGCGGTCGGCGACCAGGTCGACCTCGACAACCTCGCCGAGGACATCGGCTGCCGCGTGCTGTCCAAGACCGGGCCGATCGAGCCCCTGCTCGACGCGCTGCGCGCGCTCGGCTGACGCGTTACTGCGCGAGCGCCATCGCGTCGAACGCGGCGTGCGCCAGCACCACCGGCCACAGCCGCCCGGTACGCGCGTACCAGCCCGCGAACAGCAGGCCGACCGGAATGATCATCACCGCCGGCGCGCCCTGGTAGAGGTGGTACGACAGGCGCAGCGCGGTGCTGACGTTGATCGCGAACGCCGCGCCGCGCAGTGGCTTCAGCACGCCGACCACGTAGCCGCAGAGGACCAGTTCCTCGAACAGCGGATTCACCATCGACACCAGCGCGACCATCGCCAGCGGAATGCCGTGCGCGACGATCGCATCGGGCGGCATCGGCGGCACCTGCACAAGGACGCGCATCGCGATGTCCACCGCATTGCAGGCGAACGCGGTGACGACGGTCAGCAGCACCGCCGCCGGCAGGTCCCAGCCGCTCCAGACCACGCCGAGGTGGCCGCGCTGCCAGCCGCGCACGCGCAACAGTGCCAGCAGCGCGACGAGCACGATGGCTTCGTACACGACGAGCCCGCGCAGGCCGTCCTCGGTGATCATCGGTTGCGTGGACGGCGCGAACAGCGACGTCAGGCTCGACAGCACCGGCAACGCGAACGCGGCCAGCACGACGAGCACGAATTCGGTGCGCTGCGACATGGTCCGCATGCGGTGTGCGCCCTCCCGGATCGCGCGACGCGGAAGCATACCGGCCGTTGGCGACGCGCTGCACGCGTTCGCCAATGCCGCCGTGCTTAGATGCGGCGACTGCCGGAGTCCGTCATGCGCGCGTTCGCCGTCCCGTCGTTCCTGCACCCGCGGCGTCATCCCTCCGCCTACCTGCTGGGCGTGCAACTGCTCAGCCTGGTGCTGTACGCGCCGCTCGGCGGCACCGAATCGGAGGCCGGGCGCGCACTGTTCAGCGCGGCGACGCTGGCCGTGGTGCCGCTCGCGGTGTGGGTGGTGCGGCGGAGCCCGTCGGCGAACTCGGTGGCGTGGGCGCTGGCAATTCCGGCGATGCTGCTGTCGATCGCAGCCATCGTGTTCGACCGGCCCGGGCTGGTGGTCTGGTCGTCGCTGATCGAGTCCGCGCTGTACTTCTACGCCGCGACCAGCCTGATCGGCTACATGCTGCGCGACCACGAGGTCACCACCGACGAACTGTTCGCGTCGGGTGCGACGTTCACCCTGCTCGCGTGGGCGTTCGCCTACAGCTACGTCGTCTGCCAGGCGTGGTATCCGCAGAGCTTCACCGGTGCGATGGAACCGGAACGTGCGCGCACATGGCTGGAGCTGCTGTTCCTCAGCGTGTCCACGCTGTCGAGCGTCGGCAACGGCGACATCGTGCCGCTCGGCCCGCAGGCGCGCGTGCTGGTGATGTTCGAGCAGATGGCGGGCATCGGCTACGTCACCGTGGTGGTGTCGCGGCTGATCGGCCTGTCGACGCGGCGACGGCGCTGACGTCGCGTCGCGGCGGGTGTCGCGGTCGAGGTCGCTGCGGCAACGAAGGCGACCGTCGCGCAACGACGCCGCGCGGCGGTCAGGACATTGACATCGCGTCGCGTGGCGTACTGTCGGCCCACGCGCATCCGCGGGAGACCGCCATGTCACCGAATCGTCTGTTGCCCGTCGTGCTCGCGTTGGCGATCACGGCCTGCGCGAGCACGGCGCCGTCGTCCATGCCGACGTCCGCCGCCGCACCGAAAGTCCGCAGCATCGCCGTGGTCTGCGCGCCCGGTGGCGTCGACCTGAAATGCTTCGAGCGCGCCAGCGAGTTCTGCCGGCCGAACGCCTACGACCTGTTCGACAGCGACGGCCGCCCGGCGACGGTCGCAGACGCCCAGCTGCGGGTCGTCGAGGCGCGCTGCAGGCCCTGACGCCGCACGTCGGCCTGCGCCACGACGCCGGCCGACCGCACGTAAGATGCCGCCATGGACGCGGCCCCGCTCGAAATTTCCACCCGGGACGACGGCATCGCCGTATTGGCGGTGCACGGCAGCGGCACGGTGGCGGCCACGCGTCGCGCCGTGCGCGCCGCATTGATCGACGTGCAGCACGCCGGCCATCGTCGCGTGGTGATCGACGTGCGCGCGGCGACGGGTCTCGGCAATCCCGGCGTGATCGAACGCATGGACACCGTGCGCGAATGGGCGCAGATCGCCGTGCCGGGGCTGTCGCTCGCATTCGTCGCGCTGGCGGATTTCCTCGACGAGGACCGCATCGGCATGATCGTCGCCAATCGGCTCGGTTTGAATGCGCAGGTGTTCTGCTGCCGCGAGGAAGCGGTCGACTGGCTCACGCGGCAGAAGGCGTTCCGCGTCGCGGATGTCGACGACGCGCTGGCGCTGCAGCGTGATTGATTCGCGCGCACATGCGCTCCCGCAGGCAGCGCACGCACTCGCGTATGACGCGCGCGTCGACGACTAGAAGCGATACACCGCGCCGATGCGCACGCCGCTGTCGCGGAAGTTGAGGTTGCCGGTAAAGCTGTCCTTGTCGGCGTCGATCTTGACGCGGCGAGACGTGTAGTCGGCGGAGAAGCCCCAGCGTTCCCACGGGAACCATTCGACCCCGACGCGCGCGAAGTACACATCGCCATCGAGGCCGCTGGAGTTGAGCGAGAACCAGCCGCCGTCGGCGCCGAAACGCCAGTCCGAATCGCCGCCCGGCACCCAGCGCCATGAACCGCCGAGCGTCGGTACCGGAAGGTCGGCCGACACTTCGCCGCGCGCGTTGTTGGTCACCGGCGCGCCGTTGGCGTCGCGTTCCAGTTCGATCGACAGGTCGATGCGGTACCAGGTCAGTCCCAGTTGCGGGCCGATCGCCCAGTTCGGATTGTTGACCGCCCACCACGTGTAGTACGCCTGGTACGCGTCGATCGCGCTCTCGGCGTGCACCGTCGCGTTGGCCTGGTAGGTGTTGCCGTCGAAGTCGATGGTGCGGCTGAGTTGCCGCGACGCACTGGTGTCGTCCTGGTAATAGGCGATGCCGAACTCGTGGTTGTCGAGCGGGCGCCAGCTGAAGCCGACGTAGGCGATCGCGTTGCCCTGGCCGAGGTCGAGATCGCGGTCGAGGTCGACATCGTTGCCGCGCTGCGTCGAGCCGTCGGCGCGCACCTGCGTGTCGAATTGGGTGACGTAGCCGCTCAAGCGCGCGCTGAAGGTGTCGAGCGGCGTCACCGCCTGCGCGATCAGTGGCGACGACGCGACCATCGCCGACAGCGCGAGCACCAGCGGGCGACCGGCGACGGAAAAGCGAGGGATCGGTTGCATGGTCGACGTCCTCGTCGGGGGAGTTTCATCGTCCCGCTCGGTTGGCCGCAGGCAAATGCCGTCTGTCGGCCTTGCACGACGGGGCAGCGGTGCTTGCACGCCAGCCCGCGCCGCGCGTCGTCGATGCGGCCGCGCTGCACATCGACGGCGACCGCCCGACTCTCGACCGCAGCTTGCGGCGAAAGCCTGCATGGGACGGACCCGACGTCCCGCCACCACGTCCACCCGCCGCCCCCGCGTGCCCGCGCACTACACTCGCGGCTTCGATCAGGGGGCGACATGAAAGCCAGCGGCATTTCCTTCCACCATGCCTGGGCGTTCTGGCTCGGCTGCGCGCTGATTACCGCCGGTGTGTTCGCGCACGTGCCGATGTTCATGATGGGTAAGTACACGCACTGGCAGATGGTAGGCATGCCGATGACCAGCGGCATGGTGCTGGGGATGCTCGCGATCCCGCTGGGCCTCGCGTTCTCCTGCTACGGGCTGATGCCGCGCATGGCGCGCATGCGCATCGCCGGCGGTGCGTCGTCCGCGCCGTTGCAGTTCCACATCGCCGACGGCGTGCCGCTGAACATCGAGCACTGGAAGCTCGTGCTGGTGCTGACGGTGACGCTGGCCATCGACGTGATGAAGCCGGCTACGCTCGGCTTCGTCGTGCCCGGCATGAGCGCCGAGTACCAGATCGCCAAGCCGACCGCGAGCCTGCTCGCACTGTGCGCATTGACCGGCACCACCGTGGGTTCGGTGGTGTGGGGACGCATCGCGGACGTTTCCGGGCGTCGCGCGGCGATCCTGCTGTCGGCGCTGATGTTCATCGGCACCGCGATCTGCGGCGCGATGCCGTCGTTCGGCTGGAACCTGGCGATGTGCTTCCTGATGGGCGCATCGGCCGGCGGCCTGCTGCCGATCACCTTCACGCTGATGGCGGAGACGATCCCGGCTGCGCATCGCGGCTGGTTGCTGGTCGCACTCGGTGGCATCGGCACGTCCGCCGGCTACCTGCTCGCGGCCGGTGCGGCGGCAACGCTGGAACCGATGTTCAGCTGGCGCGTGCTGTGGCTGCTCGGCCTGCCAACCGGCGCGGTCATCATCATCCTCAACCGCTTCATCCCGGAGTCGCCGCGCTTCCTGTCGACCATGGGCCTGGAACACGTCGCACGCGCGGTGCTGCAGAAATTCACCGGGCGCGTGCCGGACGGCATCGAGGTGGAGGACGCCGCGCATCCCGGACCGCCGGTCATCGACGAACAACACGCGGCCTCGGGCATGCGCATGCTGATGCGCGGCCGCCATGCGCGCATCAGCGCCGGATTGATGGTCTGTGGCATCGCCTGGGGGCTGGTGAACTTCGGCGTGCTGCTGTGGCTGCCGGTGAACCTCACCGCGCTCGGTGTCGACGCCAAGGCCACCAGCGCATTGCTGGCGAAGTCGGCGATCTATGCGTTGCCCGGCATCGCCGTTGTCGTGTGGCTGTACCACCGCTGGAGCAGCTACCGCGCGCTCGTGCTGTTCATCGGGCTCACGGTGCTCGCGCTGCTCGCGCTGGGCGCGATCGGCCTGCTCGGCCTGCGCTCGCAGGCGACGGTGATCGCGGTGGTCGTCGCGCTGCTGGTGAGCGTGAGTGGCGTCATCGCGATGCTGATTCCGTACGCCGCGGAGATCTATCCCGTGCATCTGCGCGGCACCGGCTCGGGCGCCGTTGCCGCCAGCTCCAAGCTGGGCGGCATCCTCGGTGCGGGCCTGGGCGTGTATGGCTTTTTCCAGAATTTCGCGATGTCCGCACTGCTGATCGCGATTCCGATGGCGGTATCGATGGTGATGCTGCTGCTGAGCGGCATCGAGACGCGGGGCATCGCGCTCGAGGACATCCAGGCCTCGCTCGAGCACTGATCGCGCCGATTACGCGCGCACCGGCGATTCCGGGCGCGCACCGCGCGCGGCGCGATGGAACAACCAGGCCGATGCGAGCCACATCGGCACGAACATGCCGGCTGCGTAGACACCCTTGCCGTCGTGCCCGGCGACCATCGCGTACATCGCCGCGGCCATCTGCGCGGCCGCGGTGGCGAGCAGGGCGACGGCCATGCCGCGTGCGCGGAATCGGGCGATCGCCGCGCCGATCGCGCCGACCATCAGCACGCCGGCGAACACCAGGTTCGCGACGTCGCGTTCGCTGTCGATGATGCCCACGGCGAGGTCGACCCACACCAGCAGGAAGCCGGTCATCGCCGCAACGCCCGCACCTGCGCGATACCACCGGTCCGGCGACATGCGCGTCGCGACCTCGTACACGCCACAGGTCCCGTAAAGCAGCACGCCCATCACCGCGAAATCGAGTGCGGTCCAGTCGACGTCGCGGGTGAAGCGCATCGCGATCGCGGGCACCAGCAGCAGCGCAGTGGCGACGCCCCAGATCAGCGGGCGCAGTCGATTGCGTGGCGTAGTCGGATTCGTCGTGGCCATGTGGGGGTCTCCTTTGCCTGGGATGGCGGCGGCGCGAGGCCGCGCGATGGAACCAGCGTGCATCGCCCGGATGCGTCGGCGATGGCCCGGATGTGAAGCGGAGACGAAGTCGCGGCGGGCGATGCGGCCGTCGCGCCCCGCCATGAACCGCGCCCTCCCGGCGGTCGCCGCGGCCGGCCGGGCCCGGGGAATGAGCGTAGGATGGGCCGGGTCTTTGCATCATTCGCGCGCTGCGCACGGCCGCTCGGCCGCCCGTCTCGCTCTCCCTCCACGCGCAACCGCTTGCCGCGGACGCCCCTTCGGGAGCAGCAGCATGTCCCGTATTTCCCTTTTCGTTTCCGATGCCCGTACGTCCGGCCTCCGCGGCCCGCGCGTTGCCGCCGGTCCGCCGGCGCCCGCGCGAGGCCTCGTCACGTGAGCGCGCTACCCGTCGTCGCCACCGCCGATTGCGGCCGCTGCGACGCCGTGTGCTGCCGGCTCACGGTCGTCGTCCAACCCGAGGACGGCATCGCCGAACACCTCACCACCGTCATGGACGGCGGGCTCACCGTGATGGCGCGCGACGCCGAGGGCTGGTGCGTCGCCGTCGACAGCGCGCGCATGTGCTGCTCGATCTACGACGCGCGCCCGGAAGTCTGCCGCCGCTTCGCGATGGGCGGCCCGTACTGCGATGCGGTGCGCGAGGACTACGCGGTGCACGGCTCGCGCCTCATCGAATCCATGCTTGTCGGAGAACCCACATGACCGGTAAACCCCCCATTCGCCCCCTCGTCACCGCCGTGCCGTACGCGCGCCGCGTCGACCTGTCGCGCCAGATCACCAGTGAGCACATCAACGAACACCTCGCGGCGTTCCAGGCCGCCGGTGGACAGGTCGAAGTGCTCGGCAACACGCCGACGCGCAAGCACAAGGACGGCGCCCCGCCGGTTCAGCCACAGGCCTGATCCGGCGTACTCTCCAACTTCCCCACAGGAGCAATCCACTTGCCGAAGCCCAACTACGCATTCGAAAAGCGCCAGCGCGAGCTCGCGAAGAAGAAGCAGAAAGACGAGAAGGACGCGCGCAAGCGCGAGGCGCGCGGCGAAACGCGCACCGGCACGACCGACACCACACCGCCGCCGGAAGGCGCGCGCTAGTCGACCATCGCGCGGCCGGGCACGCCCGGCTCGCAGGCGATCCGTCCGCGATGCGCATCCGCGCGCATCGGGGACAACCGATCCACCATCATCCAGCGACGCGATCGCGCGTCGCGCCTGACCGGCTACGCGCCGGCCGGACGCACGTTCATGCCCAGCGCCGCCGCGATCTCGCGCATTCCCTCGTCGTCGCGGCTGTGCGTCATCCAGCCCGCCTGCACGTCCGGGCCGGCGTCGCGCACCCACAGCGTGTAGTGATGCTCGCGCAGCCGGTCGAACGCGATGTCGAGCAGCTCGGGCACGTCGGTGCCGTCGAGGAACTCGTCATCGGTCGGGTCTTCGACGCCCCAGTCGATCTGCAGGTCGAAGCGCGATGCTAGCTCGTCCAGGCTTTCGACCAGCCCGCGTGTGTCGTCATCGCCGACGTGGAACCCCGACTTCCAGTCGATCGCATCGCGTAGCGCCTCGACGCCCGCATCGACGTCGTCGGTGCCACCGGTGGTTTCCCGCCACGCGGCGAACTGCGCCTGCGCGCCATCGACGTCGTCGGGATTGATGAGCAGCAACAGCTGCCAGATCACTGCCTCGAGCGCGGCCTCGTCGTCGAGGTCGGCATGCGATTCGAAGGCGTGCGCGAAGTTGTCGTCGGGATCGAATTCGGAATGCATCGCGGTGGCCGGCGGAGGCGGGCGGCCATCATCGCGCCGCCGCGGTGAAGATGCGCGTGCCGGGCGGTGGAATTCGGCGCGCGGCGGCATCGCCACGCGCACGGCTCATCCGCCGTCCGCGGGAACCTCGGTGGTGACGGCCGGCGCGGTAAGCACGACCAGGTTCGCGTCCCGACCCTTCGTGCTCAGCAGCGTGAGCCGCGTGGTGTTGTCCTGGCCGTCGTGAAGCACCTCGATCGCCGTGCTCGCGCCGTTCGCGCCCGACATCCGCGTGTAGAGCGTCTCCATCGTGTCGCCATCGCGAAGCGTGGTCGACTCCGCGCCGCTCTCGACCGTCTGTCCGCCGGCTTTGCGCGTCATTGCGATGGGTCGTCCGTTCGCGAACAGCACGCCACCGTCGTCATCGAATTGACGGAAGCAATAGACGTAGCTGAGGTCGGCGGCGGCTTCGACCGGCGCGCCTTCCCAGCGGAAGTTGCCGTCGTGCAGCGCAATGAAGTCACGATGGCTCGACGTCAATCGCGGCTGCTCGCGCACCGGGCCGCTCAGTTGCCGGGTAAACGTGCTCTTCCAGCACCGCGTCAGCGGCGACGGCTCACGTGCGGCCACGGGGCCTGCAAGGGCCAGCGCGAACAACGCGAACACGGCGGGAGTCTTGGCGGACATGGAGGGCCTGGCGGGGTGGGTTTCGCCGAATGCTAGCTGACCTTCGGCTGGTTTTCCGCCGGCCGGTCCGCCATCGACCGGGCCGTTCGCGTCGACGCCAAGTGTCGAAATGGGCCGGGCAGCGTTGCCACCCGGCCCGATGCATCAGCTCCGGCTCGAGCGCTTGCGCGCCGTCGACTTGCGGGCGCCGGCCTTCTTGGCCGTGCTCTTGCGTGCGCTCTTTTTAGCGGCGGACTTGCGCGCGGTCTTTTTCGCGGCCGACGCGCGTCCGCCCTTGCGGGCCGCCGCCTTGCGTGCGGTCGAGGTCGACTTGCGTGCGGCCGACTTCTTCGTTGCGCTCTTGCGCGTCGAGCTCTTCTTGGCCGCGCTCTTGCGGGCGCCGCTCTTCTTCGCGGCGCTCTTGCGGGCCGTGCTCTCTTTGACAGTGCTCGTCCTGGCCGTGCTCTTGCGGGCGCCGGCCTTCTTTGCGGTCGACTTGCGGGCCGTCTTCTTCGCGGCCTTCTTCGTCGACTTGCGACCGCCGGATTTCTTCGCACCGCCGTCCTGCTTGTTCACCGTGGCCCAGGCGATACGTTCAGCGGCGCCTTCGGAACGGCCGCGAGCGCGCTCGCTGTCTTCGATGTGTTCGGCCTGGCGTTTCTGCTTGCTGGAATACGACGACTTGTCACCACGCGGCATGTCGGTCTCCTTGTGCGGCGCTCGGGGTTGCGCCGCCGCCGGGATAACAACGCGGTTGTCGACGCGATGACAAGATGCATGCGACATCAGCGCGTCGCCGGTCACCACTTGGAGGTCAGGGACCGCAACGCAACTCGCCGCGTTCGCGTTCTCCGGCGCTCGCAATCCATGCGTCGCTGCCGGCGCCTTCAAGCGTGAACGAAGGCGGCAGCGTGGCGTCGCCCGGATTGCGGAACTCGAAGCGGATGCGCGATGCGCGCTCGTCGAACTCGACGAGCCGGTACGCGCGTGACGGCAGCGATCGTGGGCCATTCGGCATCTGCACATAGACCATGGACACGCGCGCGTCGCCGGCGAATTCGATGTCGTGGTCGGCGCTCGAGAACGTGCACAGCGTGGTGTCGGCCCATGCGGGCGTGGCGATGGCGATCAACAGCAGGGCGGGAAGCATGCGCATCGTGGATCCCCTTGACGTAGCAGACGTGCGTCGCGCGACCGTCTGGCTCGGCGTCGACGATAAGGGATGGCGAAGCTGCGGAGCGGAGCAACCCGACGTGCATGACGAATCACGCGCGCCCGACGTCCGCATCGCCTGAGTCACCGGCGCTGCCGATCCGCGCGCTTCGACGCCGCTTCCGGCACAGACGCCACCACGGCGCGCACCAGTCGATTCACCGCGATCGCGGTCTGGTCCTCGTCGTAGGCGCCGGCGGTCGTGACCATCACGATGTCGAGCTCCGGAACCACGAACACGCGCTGCCCGCCGTTGCCGAAGCCCGCGTGCCAGGCGAGCCTGCGCCCGTGCCAGTCGGCGGTGCCGGCCCACCACTGCGCGCGATAGGTGAAATCGGAGACACCGGTGGTGCGGCCGCGTGACCACGAGTCGTCCATCCACGCCGCCGGCACGATCTGCGCGCCGTGCCACCGGCCGTGGTCCTGCGCGAGGCGGCCGATCTTCAGCAGGTCGCGCGGGCGCAGGCGCAGGCCGTTGAACGCCATCGGGCGACCGTGCAGATCCTTGACCCAGTCCCAGTGGCGAATGCCGAGCGGCACGAACAGGCGTCGCGCGGCGTATCGCTCGATGTCGTCGCCGGTACCGCTCGCGATCATGTCGGCCAGCAGCGCGGTGCCGCCGCCGTTGTAGTTGAAGGCGGTCCCGGGCGCGGTGGCCATCGGGCGCTTGAGCACGTACAGCGGCAGGTCGCGACGCGAGAACAGCCGCAACTCGTCGTTGATGCCGGGCGCGCCTTCCGTCCAGTCCAGGCCACTGCTCATGTCGAGCAGGTCGCGAACACGGACGCGGCTCGCGTTCTCCGCGGCGACGTCCTGCAGTTGCGGATACACCGTCGACAGATACGCGTCGGGCGGCGGCACCTTACCGTCGGCGAGGGCGATGCCGTAGAGCAGCGACGTCACGCTCTTTCCGATCGAGCGCACGTCGTGCAGCGTGGACGGACCGAAGCTGCGTCGGATCGACACCAGCGCATAGACCGAACGGTCCCGGCCACCCTGGTAGTACTCGGCGACGATGCGCCCGTGGCGTTCGACCAGCACCGAGTGCACGTTGTACGGGCCATCGAGCACGCGTTCGATCGCGGTGGTCAGCGCCGTGCCGTCGAAGCCTTCGGCGGCGGGTGTCGAGAGCGCCCAGCCGTCGTCGAGCGCCACCGGCGTCGGCCCCGTCCGTGGCTCGACCGGACGCCACCACACGAACCACGCGGCGGCGACGAGGACGAGGACGAGCTGGACGAACCGGAGCGCTCGGAACGACATGCGTCGCCTTCAGGCGGGACGAGTCGCGATTCTGCACGCAAACCGCGTCGGCCCGCGCCGTGGGTTCGACGCGCGGCCTGCGCGCGCTCAACCCGGCCAGTAGCCGTCCGGCCAGCGCTGCATCACCGCGCGATAGCTGTCGGGATCGACGTACCACATCTGCGGCGCGCGCCAGCCGATGCAGCGGTCGTCGACGCGCAGCGTCAACTGCTTCGGGCTCTGGCCGAGCAGTTCGCACAGAAGCGCCCAGTTCGGCGCGGTGATGGACACGAAGTCCTGGGGTGGGCGGGTCGATCGGATGGCGGCCATGCATCCAGTCTCGACGCGCGCATCTCACCGGCTGAGAAGCCTTGCGCGGCGCGGGTTTGGCGCCGCCGCCGGCGTCCGCCTCAGCCCTTGCGCACCAGCGCGACACCGGCAACGACCAGCAGTGCGCCCATGACGCGAACCGCGCTGACGGGTGCGCGCGTGAGCCCGAACGCGCCGTGGTGGTCCAGCCACAACGCCATCGCGATCTGTCCCGCGATGCCGAGCGTGATCAGCGATGCCAGGCCGATGCGCGGCGCCGCATACGCCGCGATGGCGACATAGGTCGCGCCGTACACCCCGCCGATCCACGCGTACCAGGGCAGCGGCGCGAACGACGCCAGCCCGGGTCGATTGCCACTCGCGAGCCAGGCGACGAACAACGCGGTGGTGCCGACCGCGAACGAAATCAGCGCCGCTAGCAACGGCGACCCGCCCGCACGCGCCAGCATCACGTTGGTCGGCGCCTGCAGCGCGATCAGCGCGCCGGCGAGCACGACGAGGAGCATGGGGAGCAGCGCTGCGAGATTCATCGGGTGGTACTCCGGGAGCGAGAGGGGCTTGGGCAGCGCGGGGTCATCGCACGATCAGAGCTGCGCGAAATGGCTCGTGTCGGCGGGCAATTCGATCGGTGCGATCGGCGTCGCGTAGTCGAAACGGAACGTCGCCACGCGCGGCCCGTCTCCGTCGTCGCCGATTCTCGACTCCTCGAACACGACCGGAAGACCGTCGGCGCGGATCGTCACGTCCAGCACGCGGGTCGTCGCCGGTTGCCCGGCATTTTCCGGCGGCGACATTCCCGGACCAGCGGCGAATACCACCATGTCGCTCAACTCGATGCGTACGCGCCGGCACAGCTCGCCGTTGCAGATGCCGATCAGGCGGTGCGCAGCGACCACCTGGCCGTCGTCGAAGGGGCGCAGGCCGAGCTCGATGGTGTCGTCGGCGCAATACGGACCGACCGGTTGGTCAACGCAGACCCTGTCCACTACCGCGACCGCCCGATAGTCGCTGCGCACTTCGCGGAGCCGGATCGGCGACGCATTGAGGTAGTCGTCGTAGCCGCCGGTCGTCGTGCCGTCGTCGTGCTGCAGTGCGACGCGCGCATGCACGCCGGTGCGTTCGCGCTCCAGTAGCCGCGCGTTGGCGAGGCGGAACAGCAGGACGGCCACCGGATCGGGTCGCATCGCCGACGAGGGCACCACGGCGAGAACGCCGAAGATGACGGTACCGGCAACGACGATCGCAGTGCGCCGCATCTGGGGCTCCGGAGGAACCGGCGCAGCGTAGCAGGCCGATCACGCGCGTCGGCGCCAGCGGGAACGCGCCGCTCGCCGGTGTGTGCAGACGGGCGGTCGCGCGTGGACTGCGATGGGCGGCAACCTTGCCTTCCCCCAACCGAAGGAGTGCGACATGTACATCGACGGCATGGTGCTGCCGCTGCGCGAAGAGAAGCTCACCGAGTACACGACGATGGCCGACGTCTTCGCGACCAAGGCGAAGGCGCTGGGCGCGATCGGTACGGTCGAGGCGCTCGGTGACGGCCTCGAGCACGGTCACACGACGGACTTCTTTCGCGCGGTGAAAGCGGAAGACGGCGAGAACGTGGTGTTCTCGTTCATCGTGTGGCCCGACAAGGCGACGCGCGACAGTGGATGGGAAAAGCTCATGGCCGATCCCGACATGCAGCCCGGCGCGCAGCCGATGCCGTTCGACGGCAAGCGCCTGTTCTGGGGCGGTTTCAAGCCGATCGTCAACACCATCGACATGCGGTGAGCTGGCGCGCCGCGCGCCGCATGCGCGGCGCGTTGGCTGCGGTCGTTCGACCACATCGTGATGGACGCGTGCCTGCAGCACGTAGCCGCAGTCCATCGATCGTTGTCATCTTCGGCTATGCGCGCTGTGCTTGCGTCGAGCATGAGCAGGATTCACCGATGTACACGTCGGCCTGCAAAGGCGTTCCGCTCGGCATGGTCGAGCGTTGCTGTGTAGCGATGGAGGCGGGCGACGCGATCAATCGGCACTACGACGGTGTCGACAAGGCGTCATTCGCCGCCATAGCCGGGCAGAGCGCGCAACGGACGGCTGCGCGTCCCGGCAGTCGAACGAATTCCGCGCCTACGACACGTCGTCGCAGCGCTGACACCTCGCACCACCCGCGCGCCTACGGCGCCTTGAACGACAGCACCACCGATTCCGCGCTGCGCTCGGCAGGCCCGTGGAATACCGCTTCGATGTTGTTGCCATCGGGGTCCAGCAGGAATGCCGCGTAGTAGCCGGGATGGTAGGGGCGCTCTCCGGGCGCGCCGTTGTCGGGTGCCGCCCGCGGCGAGCCCGGTGCGATGGAATGCATCGACCGCCGCGCGATCGCGTGCCTGGAATGCGAGGTGGTGCCGGCCGGTGAGCTTGCCCTGCGCGGCCGGGCTGTCTGCCGAGGAGACGAACAGTTCGTCGTACCAGAAGTGGTCGTCCGTCGCCCCGCCGAGCGGAATGCCGAGCGTCGAAAGCACGGCGTCGTAGAAGCGGCGACTCGCGGCCAGGTCGCGAACAACCAGATGGACGTGATCGATGAGCCGTCCGCGATGCAATGTCTGGGCTGCCATGCGTCTATGTCCCGGATGCGCGTCGCGGCAGCGTGGACCGCGGGGCTTCGAGGCGGAGTGGAGACGACTGTGGCAACGCACGGTCATCCCGCATGGATACGGCCGTCGTCGCGGCGATGCGGACACGCGACCCCGATCCGCACCATCGGGCGTTGATGACCACGTCCGCTCCGGACCCGCGCGCCGCTTAAGCTGTAGGCGAGCTGCGGGCCGGTCCTGGGGAGGGCCGCGGCCGTTTCCAACGCCATCTCATTCCAAGGGGAACACCATGCGTCCAATCACGCTTGCCGCGCTGTCCTGCTGCCTGCTCGCCGTCGCTCCGCTCGCCCATGCCGACGCCTCGATCGAAAAGCGCCTGACCGAGCGCGGTGTCCGCTTCCAGAAGGACGGCGATGGCGACTATCGCGTCGTCTACAACTACAGCAAGGAAGGACGGACGCAGCTGGTGTTCGTCAGCGGTTCGACCGAGACGACCGATGCGTTCACCGTGCGCGAAGTGTTCGCACCGGCCGGTAACATCGACGACGACAACATTGACGGCGCCGCCGCGCTGAAGCTGATGACCGACAGCCGCCGTAGCAAGCTCGGCAGCTGGGAGCTCAACGGCAAGACGCTCGTCTACGTCATCAAGCTTCCGGACAGCGTCAACGCCGCCGAACTGGAAGACGCGATGGACATGGCCGCGACGAAAGCCGACGACATGGAAATCGAACTCTCGGGTGGCAAGGACGCGTACTGACCGGGCGCGGCGCGCGGGTGGCGGATGCCGTCACCCGTGTCGCCGCCGCGGGAGCGCATCGACAGCAATGCACGCCCGTGCATCACTCACTGCAGACCCGTCCACGCGCGAATGAATGGCGCGAGCTGCGGCAGCAGGTCGACCATGCCGTGCAGCGGCACCACCAGCCACAGCGAGCGCGTGCGCGTCCACAGCACGCCGAACGCGACACCCGCGGGCGCGACCATCACCACCGAATAGGCGATCGCCCACGCGGGCGTGGCATGCGCGACGCCTTCCATCAAATGGCCGCCGCGCATCCACAGCCCGGGTGCGTGCGCGAGGCCGAACAGCAACGACGCCCATGCCACCGCGGCGACGGGCGAGCGTGTCGCATCCTCCAGGCGCTGCTGCAGCACGCGACGGAACAGCACTTCCTCGCACAGCCCGGCTTCGATCACCTGCCACGCCAGACATGCCGGCACGGCCCACAGCAGTGTCGACGTCGGGGGTGCGAGCTCCGCCAGCGTGTGCAGGCCGCGGCCGAACGTCGCCTGGAACGCGAGATAGGCGAGAGAGAGAACACCGAACGCCACCGCCAGGCGCGTCGACGACAGCCGCACGCGCATGCGGTCGCCGTGCAGGAAGACTGCCGCTGGCAGCAGCACCATCGTCACGAGTTTCAGCGCGAGTTGCGCCGTCGTCTGCGCGGGCTCAGTCGGTACCGCCGCATTGAGTGCCGAAAAGCCCCAGCCCAGCACGAACACTGCGAACGTCGCGAGGTAGGCCAGCACCGGCGTTGCGCGCGCCGCCGGTTGCAGCGATGCGGGGCGCAGCCGAAGCGTCAATCCCCACGCCAGCAGCGGAAACACGACGGCCAATGCGGCGAGCAGGAACAACGGCTCGGCCACGCTCGCGTCGGGCATGCGCATGAGCACGGCGAACGAGGCGGCATAGGCGAAGGCGACGACGGCCAGCGCGAGGCCGGCATGGGTTCGGGCTGACCATGAGCGAGGCATGCGGCAAAGGATGCCGCGCCGCGCGCGACCCGGCACGCGCGGGTGGTCACCGGGACGATCGGCACGTGCAGCGTGCCGGCGTCGCATCCGGATCAGCTCAGGCCGCTACCAACACGCCCCGTCATGCCCCACGGGCGCGGCGTGCCGTGTGCGCGCGGCCGAAATCGCCGCCGGAAATCCGCGGCAGCGCTACTCGCGCGCGAAATCCTCGACGCGCACGATCTTCAGCCACGCGTGGCCCTTGGCTTCTTCGTCCGCGACGTAGTCGTCGAGCGCCGAGGCCGCTTCGTCGCGGCTGTCGAAGCTGCCGGAAACGCTCATGTTCTGCGCGCTGATCTCGGCGGTGCCGCAGGACTCTTCCGCGTAGTTCTGCTCGGCGTAGTTGCCGAAGCCGAAGCGCGCCGAATCCCTGCTTTCCTGCGGCTCGTCGCCGCCGGCGTCCTCGTCGGTCTGGATGCTGACCACGGCGGCGAACATGTAGACGTTCTCGTCGGCGGCGTCGCTGCATTGCGCGGTCGCCCAGTACCAGCGCTCGCCGGCCATCGCGAACGCGGGCAGCGCGGCGAAACCCAGCACGGCGAGTCGGATCAGACTTTTCATGGCGACGGCCCCCTGCCGCGTCGCCCGGGTTGGCCGCCGGCCACACCCGGGATGCCTCGTTGTCGTGTCGCACCGTGGGCCGTGCCCGTCGCTGCGATGCGCCGGTCGACCGCGCCGACGCCGCCGGTTCGACTCAGGTCGGCGTGAACGGCTTGCCCGCCTTCTTCTCGTTCTTCGCCGCGCGCTTTTCCTGCGGCGTCTTCGCGGGCTTCTTCTTGGTTTCCTTCTTGCGGTCCATTCCCTTACTCATGGCGCACTCCACGTCCGCAGGACGGCTGCGGGTCGCGCAGAGCATGGCACGGCGCCGGCATGCACGGCAGCGTGGGCCGGCAGTCCGGCCCCACCGCGCACCACGCCGGCGTCGTACGGCCGCCGTTACTGGCCGACGCGGCCACGCTGCAGCGTCTCGGCATCGAGGTTGAGCAGCGGCGTCGCGCCACCGCTTACCGTCGGCAGGTGGCCGTCCCAGCGTTTGATGGCCTCCAGCTGCGCTTCGACGCGACGCAGCTCGATGAGTTCGGGCGTCACCGCCGTGCGCTGCGCCTGCAGGGCGACTGCCTGCGCCTCAGCGTTCAGCTTCTGCGACTCGGCGAGGCCGCGCGCTTCGGCGACGCGCTGCTCGGCCTCGACCTGGATGCGGGCAAGGTCGCGCTCGGCCTTGAGCTTCTGCTGCTCGGCCACCGTCTTCGCTTCGATCGCGGTGTCGAACGACTCGCTGAACTTGAAGTTGGTGATGGCGAATTCGTCGACGATGACGCCGTGCCGCGTGAGCCGGTTGCTGACCGATAGCCGGATGCGGTCGGACACTTCGGGACGCTTGGTCACCAGCTCTTCGGCCGTGAACAGCGCGGTCACCGCCTTCATCGCCTCCTGCACGGTCGGGTCGATGATGCGCGGCTCGATATTTTCGAATTCGCCGATGGTGCGGTAGACGCGCACCACCTGCGTCGGGTCGACGTGGTAGTTCAGCACCACCTGCGTGCGCACGCGCTGCAGGTCGCGCGATGCGGCCTCGCTCTCGGTCTCCGACCGCTCGATCAGCACCGGCATCTTGTAGACGGTCTGTACCAGGGGCGTACGCCAGTGCAGGCCTTCGGCCAATACCTCGTTCGACGCGCTGCCGAACGTGAGGCGGACGCCGCGGTGCCCGTTCGGCACCACTGCGAACGGCAGGAAGACGAACAGCACGACGAGCGCGACGAGCGCGATCACCACCCACTTGACCAGGCCCGCGCCCGACCGGCTCGGGCCGGCGGACATTGTGTTGAAACGCATCGAGAGTTCCCCTTGCAATCGAATGACGCGTGCGACGAGCCCCCGCCCATCGAACGCCGCTGTCCCCTGCGTGCAGGGCAGCGTATGAGACCACCTGCGCCACCGGGCTGCCAGATGCCGGCGTGGCGACGGACCTTCGCGGCCGGGTGCACGAGTGCGAACCGCGCCACGACGCCGGCGGTCATCGCCATATCCCGACGCCGCCGCCCCGGCGTCGCCTATGCTCCGTGGCGTGCCAGGCCGCGCGTTGCGTAGCGCATGCGACGCACCCCACCGATGCCGTCCCCGGAGACCACGCGTGATCGATCCGCTCGCGAACACCACCGTCGCCGCGACCATTCCGACCGCGCCGCCGCCGTTCTATCGCCACCTGTATTTCCAGGTGCTCGCTGCGATCGTCGCCGGCGTGCTGCTCGGGCATTTCGATCCCGGCCTCGGCGCGTCGATGAAGCCGCTGGGCGATGCCTTCATCAAGCTGGTCAAGATGATCATCGCGCCGGTGATCTTCCTCACCATCGTCACCGGCATCACCGGCATGCAGCACCTGCGTGGCGTCGGCCGCGTGTTCGCCAAGGCGATGGCGTACTTCCTGTTCTTCTCGACGCTCGCGCTGGTGATCGGGCTGGTCGTCGCGAACGTGGTGCAGCCAGGCGCGGGCCTGCACGTCGGCCTCGACACGCTGGATCCATCCACGGTCAACGACTACGTCGCGCGTTCGCACGAACTCACCCTCACCGGCTTCCTGCTCGAGATCGTTCCGACCACGCTGGTCAGCCCGCTGGTCGGCGACAACATCCTGCAGGTGCTGTTCGTCGCCGTGCTGTTCGGCATCGCATTGACGCTGACCCGTGCCCGCGCCCAGCCGGTCATCACCTTGCTGGATGCGCTGCTGGCGCCCGTGTTCCGCGTCGTGCACATGCTGATGCGGCTGGCGCCGATCGGCGCGTTCGGCGCGATGGCGTTCACCATCGGCAAGTACGGGCTCGGTGTGCTCGCGAAACTGGCCTGGCTGGTCGGTACGTTCTACCTGACGTCGCTGCTGTTCGTGCTGGTGGTGCTCGGCATCGTCGCGCGACTGTGCGGTTTTTCGGTGTTCAAGCTGATCCGCTATCTCAAGGCCGAACTGCTGCTGGTGCTCGGCACGTCGTCGTCGGAGTCGGCGCTGCCGTCGCTGATGGAAAAGATGCAGCAGGCCGGCTGCGCGAAGTCGGTGGTCGGGCTGGTGGTGCCGACCGGCTATTCGTTCAATCTCGACGGCACCAACATCTACATGACGCTCGCCGCGCTGTTCATCGCGCAGGCCACCGACACGCCGCTCACGCTCGGCCACCAGATCGCGCTGCTGCTGGTCGCGATGCTCAGCTCCAAGGGCGCCGCCGGCGTGACCGGTGCAGGCTTCATCACGCTGGCGGCCACGCTCGCGGTGGTGCCGGAAGTGCCGGTGGCGGGCATGGCGCTGATCCTCGGCGTCGACCGCTTCATGAGCGAATGCCGCTCGCTGACCAACTTCATCGGCAATGCGGTCGCGACGGTGGTCGTCGCGCGCTGGGAAAACGCGCTGGATCGCGGCGCGCTGGCCGATGCACTGGACGGACGGCCGCGGCTCGCCGCCGCGACGGGTGATTCTGGCGACGTGCCGATCGACTGATCGCCATTGCGCGACCGGAGCATCGCCTGTCGCCCGTCGCCCGGGCGCAGCGCCGCGTCGCTGATTGGTTGTGCGCCACGCGCACGCGTCGATCGCGGGTGCCCTACACCGGCGCGTGCAGCGGGCGAATCGATGCAGTGCCTCTCGATGTGCGTCGCTGTCGCGTGTATCGCGACATCCACTACCGCTGCTTCGATTCACGACGACGCCACCACGCGCCGCCTACGGTCGCGTTCGTCCCACACGGAGCGCGCCCATGGCCACACCGAGCAAACGCATCGCCATCCTTGCCACCGACGGCTTCGAGCAGTCCGAACTGATGAAGCCGCGCGCGTTGCTGAAGGAGGCGGGATTCCACGTCGACGTAGTGTCACCGAAGGCCGGC
This sequence comes from Lysobacter claricitrinus, assembly GCF_045866565.1. Lineage (NCBI taxonomy): Bacteria > Pseudomonadati > Pseudomonadota > Gammaproteobacteria > Lysobacterales > Lysobacteraceae > Lysobacter > Lysobacter claricitrinus. The sequence goes on from NZ_BAAFZV010000003.1 coordinate 126,655, forward strand.
GCGATCCGCGGCTGGTCGAAGAAGGAGTGGGGCGACAACGTGCCGGTGGACGTCGAGCTGTCGCAGGCGCGCGCCGACGACTACGACGCGCTCGTGCTGCCGGGCGGCGTCATCAACCCGGACCAGTTGCGCACGCAGGAGGCCGCGGTCGAGTTCGTGCGCGCGTTCGATCGCGCCGGCAAGACGCTCGCCGCGATCTGTCACGGTCCGTGGCTGCTCGTCGAAGCCGGCGCGGCCAAGGGGCGCAACGTCACCTCATGGCCATCCGTGCGCACCGACCTGCAGAACGCCGGCGCAACATGGAAGGACGAAGCCGTGGTGCGCGACGGGCATGTCATCACCAGTCGCAAGCCCGACGACATTCCCGACTTCACGCAAGCGGTGATCGACGCGCTTCGGTGATGCAGGGCGCGCTGGCGGACATCGACGCCGCGCGTCGACGTCCCGTCGCATGTTCGCCGTCGCCGACGTGGATGGCACATTTCCGATCCGCCGCTGTGCGTACGCGGCAGCACCGGATGTGCGAAGCCGGCATCGTGCCGCGTTGTTTTCGACTAAACGCGACGGTTGGCTGTCGTCAGCCGCCGCGCACCCGCAGCGTCAGCCCGCGCAGGAAGTAGCGCAACAGCTGGTCGCCACACAGGCGGAAGTTCTTGTGGCCGGGCTGGCGGAACAGCGCGGACAGCTCGGGTTTCGAGATGGGATGCCCGGCGGCAGCGAACACCTCGTGCATGTCGACGTCCTTGAGCTCGAACGCCACGCGCAGTTTCTTCAGCACCGCGTTGTTGTTGACGCGCTTTTCCGGCGCACGCGGCACGGCGTCCTCGCGCGGGCCGCGGCAGTGGATGACCAGGCCATCGAGGAACAGCCCGAGCAGGCGGTCGTCGAAGTCGGCGAAGCCCGGCTCATCCTCCTTGCGCAGGTAGGCCTGCACGTCGGCTTTCTCCAGCACCACGCCCGGGTCCGCCATCTGGACGAGGTTGGCGACGTGGGCGTCGCTGAGGTCGAGCATGTAGCGCACGCTGCGCAGGACGTCGTTGTTGATCATGGGAATGCACCGCGCAGGGCTGAAATACCCGCGCAGCATAAGGGACTCGTCGCGCGGCGATCGCACGTTGGCCGCCGCTGGTCACCCGCCGCGACCGCCGGCGGGCGCCTCAGTGCGGTAACGGGAACGATGGAATCGGCTGCACCACGCCGTAGGTCTCGCGCGCGGGTTTGCCGGTAAGCGGCGGCAGTGCGAGCACCGCTTCGCTGTATCGCGCGCCCGGCATGCGGTCGAGCAGGTCGCGGATCAGCGTCAGGCGGCCGCGTTTCTGGTCGTTGAAATCGACCAGCGTCCACGGCGCCTGCTTGGTGTGCGTGGCGAGCAGCATGGCGTCGCGCGCGTCGGTGTAGGCCTGGTAATGCGTGCGCGCCTGCAGGTCGATAGGCGACAGCTTCCAGCCCTTGAGCGGATCGTTGCAGCGTTCCTCGAAACGTTGTTCCTGTTCCTTCTGGTCGACACACAGCCAGTACTTGAACAGGTGGATGCCGTCGTCGACGAGCAGGCGTTCGAACAGCGGCGCCTGTCGAAGGAAGGCGTCGTACTGCGCATCGGTGCAGTAACCCATCACCCGCTCCACGCCGGCGCGGTTGTACCAGCTGCGATCCATCAGCACGATCTCGCCCGCCGCCGGAAGGTGCGCCACATGGCGCTCGAAATACCACTGCGCGGCTTCGCGATCGGTCGGCTTGGGCAGCGCGACGACGCGACACTGGCGCGGGTTGAGATGCTCGGCGATCGCCTTGATCGCACCGCCCTTGCCCGCACTGTCGCGCCCTTCCATCAGCACCAGGACGCGACCACCGCTATGCAGCAGCGACTGCGAGAGCGCGATGAGTTCCAGTTGCATCGGCTTCAGCAGGTCGCGGTAGGCGCTCTTTTTCAGCTGGCTCATGGCGGTCTCGGCGAGGGCGGTGCGGGTGGGGGTGGAGGATGGCGTCGCGGCTGTGCTCGGGTGGTGGCGCGTCCGACGGGTCCGGCTTCGGTGCGTGCACGCCTGGAGCGCCACGCGTCGAGTCTTCTGCGTGCTGGCGCGCCTGCGCCTAGGCGTCCGACTCGGACTGCACGTGCACGTCCACGTCGTCGTCGCCGTGCACCTCGAGGAGCACCGTGATCGGCCGGCAGCAGACCTGGCAGTCCTCGATGTAGCGCTGCGAGCCGCCGCTGCTGTCGAGCACGAGGTCGATGGGTTCACCGCAATACGGGCAGCTCACTTCCCGGGTCGACAGCATGGCGTGCTCCTCAGCGTGTGCGTGGATCGTCCGTCTTGCAGGCGAGTCTGCGGTCCACGACGTGAGGGTTGCTGCGTGGTGATCACCGCGGTCGACCTCATCATGCTGCGGCGACCGCCTGCGTCGCAGCCGTTCCAGCGCGTCAGGAAACGCCGGGAAGCGGTGGCGGCTCGGCGCGGGCGACGTCGGTGGTTGCCGCCGGCGCCCGTCCGCGCAGGTCGCGGTCGAACAGCACGTAGGTGCCGGCGACCATGTCGCCCAGGCGCTGCTTGTGTCGCGACGCGATGACCGCGATGCCGGCCGGTATGCCGCCGGCGAGCACCGGGTTGACCTCGATCAGACGGAACAGTGTGCGCACGACGGCCTGGCCCAGCGAGGGGCGACCGCCTTCCGCGTTGACGACGCGCGTGAATGTCAGGAACTTGCCGACCGTCTTGCCGAATACCGCTTCCATCGCCGGGAAGTAGGCCACCAGCAGGCCGAGCCACACGACGATCGTCGCCTGGTACCGCGCATTGCCGAGCACGTAGTCGGGGATGAGCAGGAACGACACCAGCACGATGAAATCGATCCAGGCGCCAAGCCATCGGCGCACCACGATCGAGGCGTCGTACCCGGCGGCGATGGATGCGGCTGGATGTGTCGGCGTGTGGCCTTGCGCGTGATTCGTCATTCGGGGTCCCCTGTTCCTGTTGTGCGCGCGTCGGTGTCGACGGCTGGGTTGCATTGTGGCGTGCCGTTCTCGCCCGTGTCTTCCGCGTGGCAAGACCAGCGAGCTGGATGTGGGCGATGGCGCGGGGAGGGCAGGGGTTCGATCCATCGCAAGAACGGACAGATCGCTTACCTCGGTCCCGGCTCGACCCGCTCGGGCTGTGCGCATCACGACAGCGACGCCCACGCCGATCAGTAACGAAACCCCGCCTGCCCTTTGTTGCCGCGTCATCACCCGTGCGAAACGTCCGCGGCCGATCATCGACCGGACGACCGCCCGCGGTCTGCTGTCCTGCTGCCCGGAAGGACGCCATGTCCAGCCTCCACCCCAGCGATGCGCTCGTGCCGGTCGTCTGCGACGCCGACCAGCTCGACGCCTACCTCGCCGCCTGCGCGGCCAGCAGGACACGGCCGGTGCTCGACGCGCTGTTGATGACGCGATCGGCCTGGATCGAGCGCGCCGCCGGCAATGGCGAGGCCGCGTGGGAGCACGCGACCAAACTCGGGCTGCCGCTGATCGACCTGATGCGCGTCCCGCAGCATCCCGACGTCAAGAAGATCTTCCCGGACACCGCCGCGCGCCGCCTGCATGCCACGCCGATCCTCAGCGCACACGGCTACCTCGCGGTGGCGGTCGATCCCGGCACCGACGAATCGATGGTGTCGACGCTCGGCTTCGTGACCAACCAGCCCGTCGTAGCGCTGGTGTCGACCACGCAGGCACGGCTGGGAAACATCGGGCCGCACGACGACCACGACGAAGACCAGCTGATCGCGTTGCAGATGGGCATCAAGCTCGGCCAGCGCGAAGCGCAGCGCGTCGAACAGGAAGACGAACTCGCCGCGAAGTGGACGATGATCCAGGCGATGCGCTCGCTGGTGGCGTCGGCCGTGCGCCTGCGCGCTTCGGACATCCACATCTCGCCCGGCCCGAAGAGCTATGAAGTGCTCTTCCGCATCGACGGCAACATGGTCCACCAGCGCAACATCCTGCGCGACGTCGCCGCGCTGGTGCTCAACCGCGTCAAGGTGTTCGCCGACATGGACATCGCCGAGCACCGCCGTCCGCAGGACGGCCGCGGCACCTACCAGCTCGACGACACGCATTCGGTCGACCTGCGCATCTCGATCATTCCCACCGTGCTGGGCGAAAGCGTAGTGGTGCGCCTGCTCGACACCGAGGAAAGCCTCAAGACCATCGACCAGATCGAGCTGCCACCTGACGACCGCGCCGTCCTCGACGAGTTGATGAGCCGCTCGCACGGCCTGTTCCTGGCCACCGGGCCCACCGGTTGCGGCAAGTCCACGACGCTGTACGCGGTGTTGCAGGAGTTGCGCCGCAAGCCGATCAACATCCTCACGGTCGAGGACCCCGTCGAGTACACGCTCACCGGCATCCGCCAGATGGAGGTGAACACCAAGATCGACGTCAGCTTCGCCAATGCATTGCGTGGCTTCCTGCGCCACGACCCCGACGTGATCATGGTCGGTGAGATCCGCGACCGCGAAACCGCGCGCATGGCGGTGGAAAGCTCGCTCACCGGCCATCTCGTGCTGAGCACGCTGCACACCAATACCGCCGCAACGACGGTGACGCGGCTGCTCGAGCTCGGCGTGGAGGCCTTTCTTCTGCGCGCCGCGCTGACCGGCGTGATGGCGCAACGATTGGTGCGCCTGACCTGCGACCACTGCCGCATCAAGGAGAACCCGGCGCCTTACTTCCGCGCCGCGCTCGGTGTCGGCGACGACGAAGAATTCACCATCGGTCGCGGCTGCGATCGATGCCACCACACCGGCGTTTTCCGGCGGTGCGCCGTGTACGAGCTGATGCGGATCACGCCAGCGATCCGTGAGCTGATCGCGCCGGGCGTCGAGGCCGACCGCATCCACGCGGCGGCGCTGGCCGGCGGCATGATTCCCATCACCCAGGCCGCCGTGCGGATGGCGCGGAACGGGAGGATTTCGCTGGCGGAGGCGTATCGCATCCGCGCGGATTGAGCGCGATGCGTCGCTGTGCCGCAGCCGTCATGCCTGCGTGTTGCAGGAAACGACGGTCAGGAGAAGGGCGTCTTCTCCGACGGAACCACGGCGTTGCCCGAACTACTTCGCTGGAGTCGCCTCGGCCGCGCGGGTCTTCTGCACGAGCTCCCTGTAGGCGTCGTCCGATGCGCGTGTCTTCCTGTCCGATGCCTCGATCGTGCGACACGACTGCACAAGCGCCTCCCGCTGAGCCGATGCCATCGTGCCGCTTCGGAAGTCGGCGACCAGTTTCGCGATCGATGGAGCGTTCGTCTGCTCCTTCAGCTGGGGCATTTGTCGCGTGGCTGCGAAGCACGACGGATTGTCGTCGCGGTAGCGGGCCAGCACGCGATCGAACGAAGCGCCGGTCTCCGGTGCAACCTGGCTGCAGACATGCGCCATCACCGAGATGTCCAGGGTCGCGGAAAACACGACGCGCCCCGCGCCCGCGCACTCGGGCGGCGCCTGCTGCGCCTTTAGCGTGGTCGCTTGAAGCATCGCTGCTGCAGCCACGAATACGACGTGGGACACCTTCATGGTTCGGGCCTCGATTGGCAGGGCTGCGGCCGGCGATCTGTCTAGATCACCGCGTCGGCGTTCGTCCTGTAGCAAATCGAACCGGACCCGGTTTGTCCACGCCCACGGCGCATCGCCAGCCGTCGGCCCGCGATTGCAGCGTCGCCGACCGACGCGCCACCATGCCGCGTCGTGCACGGCTCGCCGTCGCATCCCCATCCATTCCCGCCGGAGGCCGCATGTCCCAGTCCCGATCGCGCATTCCCGCCTGGCTCGCCACCCTCGCGCTATGCAGCGTCGCCGCGTCCGCACAGGCCGCCGACGTCGCACTCGCGCGGCTCGACTGCGGCAGCGAACCCGAGCCGGTCAGCGTGGCCTCGTTCTCCGACACGTTCGAGCACGAGTCGCTCAAGCTGCCGCTGACCTACAGCTGTTACGTGATCCGCCACGGCGACCGCTACCTGGTCTGGGACACCGGCAACGCGATGGACGGCGCGCCGGACGCGCCGAAGGTGTCGCTCGTCGACCAGCTCGCGCGCATCGGCGTCAAACCCGACGCGGTCGACTTCGTCGGCATCAGCCACTACCACAACGACCACACCGGTCAGGCCGCGTCGTTCCCGAAGGCGACGCTGCTGATCGGGCAGGGCGACTGGGCCGTCATCAGCGCCGACGCGCCGCCCGCGGGCGTTGACGCGAAGTCGCACGCCGCGCGGCGTGCACGCTTCACGCCGTGGTTGAGCGGTGGCGCGAAGGTGGTGCCGGTCGCCGGCGATCGCTACGACGTGTTCGGCGACGGCTCGGTGCTGATGCTCGACCTGCCGGGGCACACGCCGGGCCACCACGGGCTGCTGGTGAAGCTCGCGCAGAAGGGCAACGTGCTGCTGACAGGCGATGTCACCCACTTCCGCGAGAACTATGCGAGCGATGGCGTACCGACGTGGAACAGCAACCGCGCGGATTCGCTGGCGTCGCTGGATCGATTCAGGAAGATCGCGGGGAATCTGAAGGCCACGGTGATCATCCAGCACGATCCGCGCGACATCGCGAAGCTGCCGGTGTTTCCGGAGTTCGCGAAGTAGGCGGTCGGGTTCGATCCAATGGAGAAGGGCCGGCCGTTCGGTCGGCTTTTTTCATTGGTGACGGCGGAGATTGTGTGGGGTCTTGCGTGTGCACTAGCCGAGCGACATCGGAGCGAAGATCGAAAACCGAGCCGGACCGCTCTTTCGGGTCGGGTTCGCGTCAGGTCGTGCGCATGCACCGTGCGCGGCGGGTGGGTTTCGTTCGCGGGCTAGACTGGAGACCCGCATGGAATATCCCGATGACCGACGCGTCCGCTGAACCCCTGTACCGGCTCTATGGCGAGATGGCCGCGTTGAAAGCTGTCGTGGGCGTGATGTTGCCGTTCAGTTCACAGCCGCAGGCGCTGCTGGCGGTGATCGAATCGCTGGAACAGGCGACGCTCGAAACGCTGGGCGCGTTGCCCGAGGAACATCCGATGCGCGACGGATTCCAGGGCACGCTCGCGAATTACCGGCTGATCCTTCGGAAGTCGATCGAGGATGCGGCGCGCGCGGCCGACAGCGCGGCGAACGACGCCGGCTAGTCGTGATGGGTTGTGCGTTCGGGGCGCGTCCGCGCGCGGCGGTCGCGGCGTGAACGGGCCCGGGGTTAGGCAAGGGCGTTTCGTGCGCTGGCGTGCCTGAGTCACTTTTCCTTGCTGGTGCAAAGAATAGGCAACCAAGAACAACGCACGTTTCCCTACGGATCTACAGCTCGCGCAGACGGCGTGTCGCGAGCGCAACACTCGGTCTCCTGCTTAGCCCGCCGCAGCGCGGCGCGCGTTCGGACGCGCGCGAGCCACTTGCGACCAGTGCGCGCTCACCTGGGGTGCGACGGCCGAAGTCCTGTCGGCCGCCGTTCGGGTCTGGTGTCGTTACGCGGCCGTTGCAGCTACGAAGATCGGGAAATGGAACCTGATTACTTTCCCGTAGTCGCGGTGCAGGATCAGCGCGACGCGATCTGCTGTACCGCGCGTCAGGCGCCGAGCAACTCGACCTCGAATTTCAGCGTCGCGTTCGGCGGAATCACGCCGCCGGCGCCGCGCGCGCCGTAGCCCAGGCCGGGCGGGATGATCAGCGTGCGGACGCCGCCTTCGCGCATGCCCTGTACGCCTTCGTCCCAGCCCTTGATGACCATGCCGCCGCCCAGCGGAAAGATGAAGGGCTCGCCATGGTCTTTGCTCGAGTCGAACTTCTCGCCCTGCTGGCCGTTCTCGAACAGCCAGCCGGTGTAGTGCACGACCACGTTACGACCGGGCCTGGCTTCCGGGCCCGTGCCGACGACGGTGTCTTCGTACTGCAGGCCGGAGGCGGTGGTGGTGTAGGGCATGGGGAGTCCTGTCGGTCGATGGGATCGCACCGAAGTGTAGCGGTCAGCAGGAAACGCCCTCAGGTTCGTTCTGCTGGAAATATTGAACACGGCTTTTCCTCGCCGGGCTGTTCACGTCCGCGGAGGCAGTCTTTTCCGATTCCGACTCCTGCGAGCCCGCCATGCGCCGTATCGCCGTCTGTTTCCTCGCCGTCATGCTCATCGCCACGCCTGCAGCGGCCGCGGAACTCAATCGTCCGGTGGCCAGCGTCGATCTGCAGCGCTATGCAGGCACGTGGTACGAGCAAGCGCACCTGCCGATGTTCTTCCAGCGCGACTGCGCGCGCGACACGACGGCCACCTACACGCCGCGCGCCGACGGCCGCATCGACGTGCTCAACCGCTGCACCACGGCCGACGGCGCGCGCAAGCAGGCGCAAGGCATTGCACGACGCGTCGGCGACAGCACGTCGCAACTCGAAGTGCGCTTCGCGCCCGCCGCGCTGTCGTTCCTGCCGTTCGTATGGGGTGACTACTGGGTCGTTGCGCTCGACGACGACTACCGCTGGGCGATGGTCGGCTCGCCGGGCCGCGACTACCTGTGGATCCTCGCGCGCGATCGCGTGCTCGATGCCGGGGTGCGTGAACGGCTGGTCGAGCGCGCGCGGGCGATGGGGTATCCGGTGGAGCGGCTGGTGGTGACGCCACAGACGACACGGTGAGTCGGGTAGACCTCTGGCCGGAACTCCCCGTGGGAGCGCGCACTCCCGAATGACTGCGGAACGGGACGCTGCTCCCATCCTCGCTGACCGCGTTTCGCTCCGGCCTTGGGCCGCGCATTGGCGACGTCCTCACCCGGTGAGACGTTCGCAGCGGATCGTGTCGCGATGCTGCCGCCAATGACACGCGCCGACCTTCCCGCCACACCGCTTCCACCCGGCTTCCGCTGGGCATGGTCCGATTACGGCGCGCAGATCCATCTGCTGCATGGCGATGCGCCGACATGGGTCAGCGTCGCGGTGGTGGGCGCCACGTATTACGGGTCGTATGAAGTACTGACCGGCAAGCATCGTCGCGTGTACATGCGGCGATGCTTTTCACTGCTCCCGCGCGCGTTGGGGTTTGCGCAGCGCTGGCTGGTGCTGCGGGCGGAGGATGTCGTCGCCGAGCTGGACGGTCGCAAGAAGGATCCGACGCTTGCGCTGGATCCTGGCGAGCACGATTGGCGGGAAGTGCGGGCAGGGCGCGGACGTATGCCGCGGGGCGCCATGCGGTCGATGAATCCGCATTCGTCGAAGGGGATTTGCCGGATTGAGCGGGCTTCGAAGGGTGGGTTGGGGTAGCGGTTCGACGAGTGCCCGACTTGTGGCAGAAGGGAAATTCCGTTCGACGCGGTGAGTCGTTGCGCGCGAATGTGCGTCGGAGATCGGCGCTTAGGAGCGTTTCGTGCGCTGGCGCGCCCGAGTTACTTTTCTTTGCTGGTGCAAAGAAAAGATAACCAAAAGAAAGCACCTTCCCCGACGAATCTACAGCTCGCGACGTGCGGGCTCCTCGCGATCGCCACACTCGGCATCCTGCCTCGGGTGGCGACGGCCGACGTCCTGTCGGCCGCCCTTCGGGTCTTGTGTAAGCACGTCAGTGTGCGAGTTTCGAAATGGAACCTGATCCCGTTTCTGTTCGCGACAGCTGAGAAGTGAACCTGGCCCGCTATTCCTTGTTAATCCGGCGATCTGGTTGGATCGGGGCCAAGTGACGTCGGACTGTAGAGAGCACCTTTCTCTTCCAGGAATCGAAACTTCGCCGTTCCCGAGAAGCCGTCGATGCTCTTGGCAACGATGGTCTCAACAAGTCCATGGTCGACGCTATTCGGTCCGTAGTAGAGCTCGTCGCGATAGCAGAAGACCACTTTCGCACAAAACGTTTCAGCGCCCTGCCATTCCCTCAAGTCGCGAAATAGAGGGCGCTTATCGGCTCGACGTTCTGCTTCAGGCCCTAATGTCAGAGTGCAAAGTACAGCCTTGCTCGCTTGCCTAGCGAAATCGCACAAGCACAGGAGCACGCCACGCTCTTGATTTTGTTGTCCGGTCGTTAGGTACTCGAGGCCATCTACAAGCACGAAGTCATACGCGTCGTTGGTTGCCGCTTCCAACGTCCTTTGTAGATCTGCTAGGGACCTTATCGGTGTGTCGTCCACTGTGATGTCAGCTTCCCTCAGCGCCCGGATGGCTCCTACTACGCGCGACCAGTCTTCATCCTCCAGCTCCCCCCCTTAACAGACGTGGGCGAGATATCAGGCCAACAGCACACAGCAAGCGATTCGTATATTGGTTGGCGGCCATGTGCTGGCTGAGAACTAGTACTTTCTCCTTGCCGGTTAGCGCGGTGTGGATAGTCGCCGCGCAACCTAGATCGATATGGCCGTGTTCAGGTCTTGAGGCAACGAGGGCAACTTCGCCCCGCCAGATCCCGTCAGTCATTTCGTCGAGCTCGGCGAGACCGAATCCGATATTCGGGCGTACCTGATTGACGTAGCGGGTTTGAAGCGTGTCGAAGTTCGCCGCTAGACGTTCTGTGAGCTTCTTCGGCCGAGAAATCGAAGGTGCTTCCACGCCAGGCAGGTCACGTATTGCCTCTCGAACGCCCCGGGCGACGCTCAGCCACCCTTCGTCTTCGTTAATCCAACTTGTGATCGGGCGGCCATCGTACGGAAGGCGCTTGATGCGCTCGAAAGGTACGCCTTCAAGGTCGGTTGGGCGAACCACGATTGGTATAACAACGCAGCGACCGTTGTCATGCCGCTCAAGTGCCGTTTGTAGTTCTGTTTTGTAGCAGTAGTCCGAGGCAATGAAGTCGTGGGACACCAGAAGCAATACGACGTCTGCGTCTTTAAGTTGCGCGAGGATGGCGTCGTCGATGTGCTTACCAGGCGCGATTCGATGGTCCGACCAAATCTCGATTTCGTTGGCACGCGTGGCAGTTGCGAGTGCATTCACCAGCGCCAGCCGGTGATTTTCGTCCTTGTGGGAATAGCTGATGAGCGCTCGTACTGGGCGTTTCATGTCTTCTTATCCGACGGTCCTAACGGTCAAAAAATTAAGGCCAAGCACATCCGAAACGTGCTTGGCCTCAATCGAGCGTGTGTAGGCGACTCTACTCACGTGCCGATCAGATCGAGCTCCTCCATGCGGATCGCCATCGCCGTCGGAGAGACCTGAAACATCGACGACATCGATTGAACGTGGCGACCGCCATATGTGATCGCCTGCGCCAGTGCCAGCGAAATCCCCCGTGTGCACTTCATCGAGTTAATGACTCGCGTGATGGACGTGCAATAGAGAGCGAAGGCCGTCTCTTCAGTGAGGACGAACCGTTGGGTCAGGAAATTTTCTTCGAAGCGCTGGCGTACCTGCCTTTCGGGCATGAGAAACACGGACGCGAAGTAATCGGCTTCCAGTTCTTTCTGGCTTCGACGGGTGGTGGGCCCGTTCGAGGCGCGGTCGCGGTGAACGATGCCTTTTGGCGCGTGTAGTACTACGTGTCCGAGTTCATGCGCTGCAGTGAAGAGTTGGGCTTCACGCGATAGCTTCGTGGAGATCGTCACGACCTTCTGTTCGGGATCTAGCGTGCCGGCAATCTCCACTTGCCTTCCCTCGTCCCAGTCGACGCCAGGTGTGTCAGTGGATTCAATCTCGTAGCCCTTCGACAGCAGGGCCACACCCGGGTCCAAGACATCCATGGGATGGGCGGGAACATTGCGACGCCAAAGCTTCTGTCGATCGTTCCACATCGACATCTGGACGAAGCGCGCCTGATGCGCGATCTGAATGCGACGTTGCGGCGGTAGCGCAATAAGAGCGGCCATTTCCTTTTCCTAGCAGTAAGTGAAAGTTACTTAGCTGCTCGGGATTAGCCGCACTTGCTGTATCCGCAGTTCAGACACGTTGCACATCCATCCATCAGCACCAGCGCCTTAGTGTTGCACTTGTGGCACATGGTCGCGCTCGGCGGGAAGCTGGTGCCGTCGCCGGTGACCGACACGCTCTCGTTCGCGGCGGGCTGGCTGGCGCGTTCGTAGGCGGCGCGCTTTTCGGCGATGAGGGCGAGCTGGGCGTCGGAGAGGTCGTGGTCGACGATCATGCCGATCGACTTCAGGTGGTCTTCCACCACCGCGCCGATCTCGGCGACCAGGCTCGGCATGTACACGCCGCCGGCCTTGAAGTAGCCGCCGCGCGGGTCGAACACGGCCTTCATTTCGTCGACCAGGAAGGTGACGTCGCCGCCCTTGCGGAACACGGCGGACATGATGCGGGTGAGGCCGACGATCCACTGGAAGTGGTCCATCGACTTCGAATTGATGAAGACCTCGAACGGGCGGCGCTGCTCGTGCTCGGTGCCGGCGTTGAGCACGATGTCGTTGATCGTCACGTACATGGCGTGCTCGACCAGCGGCGTCTTGATCTTGTAGGTCGAACCGATCAGCACTTCGGGGCGCTCGAGGCGCTCGTGCATCTGGATGACGTCGGCGGTCTTGGGTTCCGCCGGGGCGGGGCTGCTGGCCTGGGCGTCGCGCGCGCGGTCTTCGGCGCTGATCACGGTGTAGCCCTTGATTTTCTTCTCGATCTTGACGGCCATCGGCCCGGTCCCCGTTGCTGCTTTCTGTTGTTGATTGATGGACGCGTCGCCGTGGCGGCGTGTCGTGGAAGCGAAGGTGCCGGCGGCGGACCGCCGGCACCGGGTGCTGCGTGGATCAGCGGCCGCGCGCGGCCGTCTTGCGTGCGCCCTTCTTGGCGGCGGTCTTGCGAGCGCCTGCCTTCTTGGCTGCCGTCTTGCGCGCGCCCGCCTTCTTGGCCGTGGCCTTGCGCGCGCCGCCCTTCTTGGCGGCGGTCTTGCCCGTGGCCTTCTTGGCGACCTTGCGCGCCGTGCCCTTCTTGGCCGCGCTCTTGCGAGCGGTGGCCTTCTTCGCTGCGCCCTTCTTCGCGGCGGTGGAGCGACGTGCGGTGGACGCGACCTTCTTGACCGCGGCGCCTGCGCGCTTGACGGCCTTCTTGGTCGCCTTGGTCACCGCCTTCTTGACCGCACGCACCTTGCGGGTGGTGGCGGCCTTCTTGCCGGCGGCGACGCGCTTGGCGGACTTGCGTGCGCCGGTCTTCTTGGTGGCGGCCTTGCGGGCCGTCGTCTTCTTGGCGGTGGCCTTCTTCGCGGTGGACTTGCGAGCACCGGCCTTCTTGGTCGCCTTCTTGGCAGCCGACTTGCGCGCACCGGTCTTCTTGGTGGCGGCGCGGGCTTCCTTGCGAGCAGCGGCAGAAGTGCGGGCGAGGCTCTTCTTCGCGTTCTTGACCGCGCGGCCGACCGCGCGCTTGGCGGTGGTGGCGGTTTCGCTGACCTTGTCGACGGCGGTGCTGGCGGTGTCGGCGATCGCGCTGCCGATGGTGCTTGCGGTCTCGGCGACGGTGCTCGCCGCGTTCGACAGCGTGGTCGTCACTCCATTTCCATTGCTCATGGGACTGCCCTCCTCGGGGCTTTGTTATGCGGAATCGGGATAACGGTGAAGCGTTATCGCGGCGACCTATAACGTCGCTGCACACAACATGGTGTGAAAACTACACGCATTGCATCGGGGGTTTTTTTATCGGGACCGATGCGTTCCGTCGACTCGAATCGGAACGCACGCGCCACGCGCGCGCCGGATACGTGGCCCGGCGCGTCGCGGGTACCGGTCAGAACTTGCCGTAATAGCCTTCCTTCAGCGCATCGAAGAGGTTGGCGGCGGTGTGCTTCTCGCCGTCGTATTCGATCTCCTCGTTGCCGCGGACTTCCACCACCGAACCGTCTTCCAGCTCGAAACGGTAGGTGGTGTTCTCCAAGTCCTTCTCCTTGACCAGCACGCCCTGGAAGGCGGCCGGGTTGAAGCGGAACGTGGTGCAGCCCTTCAGGCCCTGCTCGTGGGCGTAGCGGTAGATGTCCTTGAAATCCTCGTACGGGTAATCCGTCGGGACGTTCGCGGTCTTGGAGATCGAGCTGTCCACCCACTTCTGCGCGGCGGCCTGCACGTCGACGTGCGCCTTGGGCGTGATGTCGTCGGCCGAGATGAAGTAGTCGGGCAGGGCGGCACCGGGCTCTTCCGAGAACGGCATCGCCTTGTCGTTGACCAGCTCGCGGTAGGCGAGCAGCTCGAACGAATAGACGTCGACCTTTTCCTTCGACTTCTTGCCTTCGCGGATCACGTTGCGGCTGTAGTGGTGCGCGAACGACGGCTCGATGCCGTTGGACGCGTTGTTCGCCAGCGACAGCGAGATGGTGCCGGTTGGCGCGATCGAGCTGTGGTGGGTGAAGCGCGAACCGGTCTCGGCCAGCGCCTCGACCAGCTCCGGCGCGACCTCGGCCACGCGCTGCATGTAGCGCGAATACTTCGCGTGCAGCACCTTGCCGGTGATTTCCTGGCCGATCGTCCAGCCGTCCTTCGCCATTTCCGGGCGCTTGCGCAGCATCTCGGCGGTGACGGCGAACGTCTCGTCCATGATCGGGGCGGGGCCCTTCTCCCTGGCGAGCTCGAGGCCCATTTCCCAGCCGGCGACGGCCATCTCGCGCGCGATCTGCTCGGTGAACTCGCAGGACTCCTTCGAGCCGTACTTCATGCGCAGCATGGTCACCGTGCTGCCGAGGCCGAGGAAGCCCATGCCGTGGCGGCGCTTGCGCATGATCTCGTCGCGCTGCTGCTGCAACGGCAGGCCGTTCACTTCGACCACGTTGTCGAGCATGCGGGTGAACACGCGCACGACTTCGCGGTACTCGTCCCAGTCGAACGTGGCCTGGTCGGTGAACGCATTGCGCACGAACTTGGTGAGGTTCACCGAGCCCAGCAGGCAGGCGCCGTACGGCGGCAGCGGCTGCTCGCCGCAGGGGTTGGTGGCGCGAATGGTTTCGCACCACCAGTTGTTGTTCATCTCGTTGACGCGGTCGATCAGGATGAAACCCGGCTCGGCGTAGTCGTACGTCGAGACCATGATCATGTCCCACAGGTGCCGCGCACGGATGTGGCCGTAGATGCGGCAGGCGACCAGGCCGTCCTCGCGCGACACGTAGTTGCGGTGCGTCGGCCATTCGCGCCAGACGACCTGCTCTTCATTGGTCAGGTCGAGGTCGTTCTGTTCCTTGACGTGCACCGGGAACACCAGCGGCCAGTCGGCGTCGGTCTTGACCGCGTCCATGAAGCCGTCGGTGATCAGCAGCGAGAGGTTGAACTGGCGCAGGCGGCCGTCTTCGCGCTTGGCGCGGATGAAGTCTTTGACGTCGGGATGCGAGACGTCGAACGTGCCCATCTGCGCGCCGCGGCGACCGCCCGCCGACGACACGGTGAAACACATCTTGTCGTAGATATCCATGAAGGACATCGGGCCGGACGTGTAAGCGCCGGCGCCGGCGACGAACGCGCCGCGCGGACGCAGGGTCGAGAACTCGTAGCCGATGCCGCAGCCGGCCTTCAGCGTCAGGCCCGCTTCGTGGACCTTCTCGAGGATGCCGTCCATCGAGTCCTCGATGGTGCCGCTGACGGTGCAGTTGATCGTCGACGTGGCCGGCTTGTGCTCGAGCGCACCGGCGTTCGAGGTGATGCGGCCGGCGGGGATCGCGCCGCGGCGCAGCGCCCACAGGAAACGCTCGTTCCAGTACTTCTGCTTGTCGGCCGTGGGCTCGGCCTCGGCGAGCGCCTTGGCGACGCGCTGGTAGGTGCCGTCGATGTCCGCGTCGACCGGCGCGCCGGTCTTGGTCTTGAGCCGGTACTTCTTGTCCCAGATGTCCAGCGACGCGGGCTGAAGTGAAATTTCCCCATCCGCGTTCGGGGTCTTGCCCATGCCGACTACCTCCAGGCGCACCGTGCTCATTCCTGCGTCATCTCCGATCAAGGCCGCGCGAGACGGCCGAATGTTTGGGGTCGACCGACGTCGTGGCGGCGGTCGTAATAGGGTGTGTTTCACGGGGCGACAGTCCGTCGAAGCGGCCGTGAAACCACTCGAAAGGGCGTCGGGATGCGCGGTCCGGAGCCTCCCGCCCCGAAGCCTGATACCTCAACCTGTTCCCCGTCGAGCCATCGTGAACCACAAGACTTAGTGGTCACGCGAAGACGTGAAACTACGCGCACCCCCCGCCGGACGTCAACGTCTTGACGACCGTCACGTACCGACTTTTCGCCGTGTTTCGATGCTGCGCCGCGGCGGCCCGACGAGCGGTGCCGGGAACTGCACCAAGCGGCGGCGGTCGGTGATGGACTTGAATCGACGACGCGATGCCGCGACATCGATCACGCGACCGCTATTCAGCCTGCCGAGGACCGCGATGGCTTCCCCCCGCACCACGTTGCTCACGCTCTCCATCGCCGCCGCGTTCGGCGGATTCGTCGCCACCGCCTGCCGCGAGGCGATCGACCACGACGCGCAGGCCGCGCCCGCGACCGCGATCGCGCTGCCGGCCACCGCGGCGCTGCCGACCGCAGTCGGCTCGACGCCGATGCCCTCGCTCGCGCCGATGCTCGCGCGCGTCACCCCGGCGGTGGTCAGCGTGCATTCCAAGCAGCGCGTGCGCGTCAGCCCGTTCAACGACCCGGTGTTCGCGCAGATGTTTCCGGGCCTCACCCAGGAGCGCATCAGCGAATCGCTGGGTTCGGGCGTGATCGTCGACGCCGCGCGCGGGCTGATCCTCACCAACCACCACGTCATCGAAGGCGCGGACCAGGTGTCGATCACGCTCGCCGACGGGCGCACGCTGCCGGCCGAATTCCTCGGCAGCGATCCCGACACCGACATCGCCGTGATGCGGATCAAGGCCGACAAGCTGCAGGCGATCAACTTCGCCAACTCCGACCAGCTGCGCGTCGGCGACTTCGTGGTGGCCGTCGGCAACCCGTTCGGCATCGGCCAGACGGTGACCAGCGGCATCGTGTCGGCGGTGGGCCGCAGCGGCCTGCCGGGGCTCGGCTACCAGAACTTCATCCAGACCGATGCGTCGATCAATCCGGGCAATTCCGGCGGCGCGCTGGTCAATCTCAACGGCGAACTCGTCGGCATCAACACCGCGAGCTTCAATCCGCGCGGCGCGATCGCCGGCAACATCGGCCTAGGCTTCGCGATCCCGGCCAACCTTGCGCACAACATCGCCGAGCAGTTGCTGACCAACAAGGTGATCCGTCGCGGCACGTTCGGGCTAGAAGCGCAGGACCTCACCGACGCGATCGCACGCGGCCTCGGCATCAACGCCGACGGCGGCGCGGTGGTCACGCGCGTGTTCGCGGGATCCGCGGCGGCGCAGGCGGGCCTGCGCGCGGGCGATGTCATCACCTCGGCGAACGGCCAGCGCATCACCGGTCGCGATGCGCTGCGCAACTTCGAGGGCCTGCAGAGCCTCGGCAGCCGCACCACGCTGCAGGTGCTGCGCGGCGGCAAGCCGGTGCAGGTGCAGGTGGGGCTGCAGGAACAGCCGCGCGCGCTGGCCGGCGCTGACGTCGACCCGCGCCTGGCCGGCGCGTCGTTCACCGAATTGCCCGCAAGCCTGCGCAGCGCGGGCGTGTCCGGCGTGCTGGTGGAGTCCGTCGCACGCGGCTCGCGGGCGGCGCAGAACGGTCTCCAGTCCGGCGACGTGGTGCTCGCATCGTCGACCGGCGCGTTCGATGACCTGCCGGCCTTCCGCGCCAGCTTCACACAGCGGCCGTCAGAGTTGGCGCTGCGAGTGATGCGCGGCAATCAGCAGGGCGTGCTGCCCATGCGGTGAGCCGCCGAATTTCCACGGAACATCAGGAGAGCGTTCATGGCCACCAACAACAACGGTTCGTCGAGCGAAGTGGCGACCACCGGCACCTTCCGCTCCAACATCGGCGAGGCCGGCAGCAGCCTGAAGCAGGCGGCGGTCGACACCGGCGATGCGCTGAAGAACGCCGCGGTCGCGGCTGGCGAGGAACTGCGCGTCGGCAAGGCCAACCTCAAGGCGGACCTCGCCGACTCCGCGCTGGCCGGCATCGCCGCGGCCGAAGTCGCCGGTGGCGCCGCGCGCGAGCAGATGGACCAGTTGATGGACAAGGGCCGTGATCTCGTCGACAGCGCGGCCGAGCTCATCCGCGAGCGTCCGCTGGCGAGCTTCGGCGTCGCCTTCGCGGCGGGCTGGCTGATCGCGAAGCTGGCGCGCGGCGGCGGCAGCGACCGCTGAGTCGACCCGTGACCGGCGCGGGGAGCGCGAACGATACGGAGCGCCCGGGTCCGACGGACCCGGGCGTTTCGCATGGCGATGCGCCGCCGCCCGATCTCGAGGAATCGCTGCGGCAGGTCGTCGCCGCGGGGCGTTCGAGCCTGTCCGCGGCGAACGATGCATCGAAGGCGTTCCGCAGCCTCGTCGCCGCCGACATCTCGCTCGCGCGCAGCGCGCTCGGGCGCACGCTGGCGTTCACCGGCCTGGCCATCGCGTTCGGTGCGAGCGCCTGGCTGCTGCTGATGGCGAGCGTGATTTCGGTTCTGGTGGGGCGGGTCGGTTTGTCGTGGACCGTCGCGCTGCTCATCTGCGCGATCGTCAGCGTCGTGCTGTGCGCGCTCGCCGCGTGGATGTCGATCCGCTACTTCGAGCACACGCGCCTGCAGGCGTCGCGACGCCAGCTCGCTCGGCTCGGGTTCGGCGAGCTCGCCGACTTCACGCCGACTCCGGGTTCGGCCGACACCGCAGCGGACATCGAAAGCGGGGACGTCGAGAACGCGTCGGGCAAACCGGTGAAAGACAAGAGCGGCGTGCCCGTCACGCCGCCCTGAGACGAGCACATGGCGACGTCATTCAAGCAGCTCATCGAGAAGGTCGGGCAGGCCGAGCTCGCGCTCGAAGCGAAGGAGCGGCAGGTCGCCGCCGACTGGCGCCAGCTCAAGGCGTCGTGGAAAACCGGATGGACGCCCGGGCGCATCGTCATCGCGGGCCTGGTCTCGGGTTTCGTGATCGGGCGCGTCGAGCCCGCCAGGAGCGTCGCCAAGGGCAGTTCCATCATGCAGATGATCACCGCGCTGTCCGGCCTGTTCGCCAGCGCGACCGCACAACACGCCGCCAGCCACGTCGACAACGTGGCCGACGATGTCGGCGAGGTCGCCGACACGGTGCAGGCCGTAGTACCCGACACCGCACCGCTGGATATCTGACGAATGACTAGCACGACCCCGCAGCACACCATCGTCCCGCCGGGCGACCCCATCGCGCCGCCCGACGACGACGCCACGCAGGCGGTGCACGCGCGGCCGCGCGCGTCGTTCGCGGTGGTGACGCTTGCCGTGCTCGCCACCGGATTCACCCTGTGGGCGGCGCAGGGGCTGATCCTGCCGGTGCTGCTCGCGATGTTCTTCGCGCTGGTCGGCAACCCGATCATCCGCGTGCTCAAGCGCATCTACGTGCCGCGTTTTCTCAGTGCGCTGCTGGTGATCACGCTGGGCTTCACCGCCGCGGTGCTGCTGGTCGAACAGCTCGTGCAACCGGCGACCGAATGGGTGCACGACGCGCCGAGCGGCATCCGGCAACTCGCGCCCAAGCTGCGCGAAATGATCAAGCCGGTGCACGAGGCCAACCAGGCCGCGCAGCGCCTCGCGAACGCGGCCACGGCGGGCGCGAATGGCGAGAGCCGCAACGTGCAGGTGGTGCGCACCGAAAGCAGCGGCGACCCGTACCGCTGGCTGATGGGCACGCCGAAGCTGGTGAGCTCGCTGCTCGCCGTCGTGCTGCTCACGTTCTTCTTCATGGTGTACGGCGAGAACCTGCAGCGACACGCGCTCGCACTCGTGCCGACACGCCAGCAGCAGAAGCTGACGGTCGAGATCCTCACCTCGATCGAACGCGAGATCTCGCGTTACGTGCTCACCATCAGCGTGATCAACATGGTCGTCGGCGCGGTGATCGCGCTCGCGCTCAACCTGATCGGCGTGCCGACGCAGGAAGCACTGCTGTGGGGCACGATGGCGATGCTGCTCAACTTCGCGCCCTACGTCGGCCCGTTGATCGGCATCCTCACGCTGCTGGTCATGGGCTTCCTGCGCTACAAGGACTGGATGGCGCTCGCGCCCGCCGGCATCTACCTGCTCGTGCACACGCTCGAAGGCCAGCTGATCACGCCGATCGTGCTTGGCCGCAGCATGCGCCTGTCGCCGCTGATCCTGATCCTCGCGCTGATGGTGTTCGGCTGGGTGTGGAGCATGATCGGCCTGCTGCTCGCGGTGCCGCTGCTGGTCTGCGTCAAGCTGGTGCTGTCGCGCATCGAAGGCCTGGAAGGCTGGGCGCGACTGCTCGAATAGGCCTCAACGCGCGAACGGCGACGGCCCGTAGAAGCGCGCGAGATGCTCGGCGACTTTCGGATACACGCGACGCAGGACGTCTGGCGCGCTGAAGTGGTATTCGCTGACGACGGCGAAGAATTCGTCCGGCGCTTCGGCCGCGTAGTCGTCGATCGGTGCGCGGCGACCGCCATCGAGCCGCGCAGTGAGATCGTCGAACGCGGCCTGGAAATCGGCGCTCCACCGCGCATGCCAGTCGGACGGCAACGGCGGCGTGCCGTCGAGTTCGCCGTCGAGCAGGTCGAGTTTGTGCGCGATCTCGTGCACCGCCACGCAGAAGCCCTCGTTCGGCGACGCGCAATCGGCCTGCACGTCGGCCCAGGACAGGATCAGCGGGCCGGCTTCCCAAGCCTCGCCGATCAGGTCGTCCTCGCCCTCGTGCAGTACGCCGGCGGCGTCGACGTGGCTGCGATTCACGCGGAACGCGTCGGGATAGACGATCAGCTGCGACCAGCCGCGCAACGCGGCGACGCCGAGTTCCAGCACCGGCAGGCAGCACACGGCGGCCAGCAACGCGCGATCGCGGTCATCGAGTTCGAGATCGCCCACCGGCGTGATCGCGCGATTGCGCAGGAACCACGCGGCCAGGCAGGACAGGCGCTCGCGGCGCGGCGCGTCCAGCGCAGCCGCCCACGGCAGATGCGCGACGACGTGCGCGTCGAGCTCAGTTGGAAGCGGTGTGTCGGGTCGATCGGGTCGCGCGAGGCGACGCAGCCAGCCGATCACGCGTCAGCGGAACATGCCCGGCAGGAAGCTGTGCCAGCGCAGGCGCGGCGCGTTGCCGACGTCACCGTGCACGCTGGGGCGCACGTGGCTTTCGCGCGCGGGCGCCGCGTCGCGGATCGGGGCGGCAGGCTTGCGGACCTCGGCTTTCGCCGCCGACACGGTGTCCGGGCAGGCGCCGCTGTCCGGGCTCGCCAGGCGCACTTCGCGCGCCGCGACATCGGCGCAGGCGAGAAGCATCAGCAGGCACAGGCAGATACGGCGCATGGCGACCCCCGGATCCGGGCGTGTCCCGGAACCCCGTGAGGATAACGCGAATCCCCGCGGCCGACCGGACCGGGCGTCGGCGCCGGTTCACGGCCGTCATAATGGCCCGATGACCTCCGCGCCTCCCGACCGCCCGGCCCGCCCGATGGACGACCGCGCGCTGCTCCGGGCGCTCGCGGATGGCCCGGTATCCGGCGACGCGCTGGCCCGGACGGCCGGCACCACGCGTGCCGCCGTGTGGAAGCGGATCGAAGCGCTGCGCGAGGCCGGCGTGCCGGTCGAGGCCGCCGCTGGCAAGGGGTATCGCCTGGCGATGCCGCTGGACCTGCTCGACGTCGACGCCATCCGCGCCGCGCTGCCGGCCGACGCGACCAGCGGGCTCGCCGCCCTCGATATCGCGTGGACCATCGATTCGACCAACACCGCGCTGCTGCGCGAGCCGGCGCCGCAGCGCGGTGCGCGCGTGCTGTTCGCCGAGCGCCAGACCGGCGGACGCGGGCGTCGCGGACGCGCCTGGCAGTCGCCGCTGGGCGCGAGCCTGCTGCTGTCGGTGTCGCGCGCGTTCGACGGCGGCCTCGCACGCCTCGGCGGGCTCAGCCTCGTCGCCGGCATCGCAACGGCGTCCGCACTGCGCGCCGCGGGTTTCCACGACGTCGGCCTGAAGTGGCCGAACGATGTCGTCGTCGAGCGCGACGGCGTGCTTCGCAAGCTCGGCGGCCTGCTGGTCGAAGGCGGCGGCGAACATGCCGGCCCGGCGCTCGCGGTGATCGGCATCGGCCTCAACGTGCGCTTGTCGGACACCGCGGCGAGTGCGATCGACCAGCCGTGGATAGACGTCGCGACGCTGGGCGAGGCGCCATCGCGCAACGCGCTCGCGGCGACGCTCCTCGCGCACCTGCTGCCGGCGCTCGACGCGTTCGACCGCGACGGCTTCGCACCGTTCGCCGCGCGCTGGGTGGAGTTCGACGTGCTGCGACATCGCGACGTCCTGCTGCACCTGCCCGATCGCACCGAGCCCGCGCGCGTGCTCGGCCTGGCTGACGACGGCGCCCTGCGCGTGCGCACCGCGGACGGCGAGCGCGACGTGCACGCCGGCGAAGTCAGCCTGAGGGTCGCGGCATGAGCACCTGGCTGTTCGACTTGGGCAATACGCGGCTCAAGTGCGCGCCGCTCATCGACGGACGTGTCGGTGGGGTGCAGGCGGTGCCGCACGTCAGTGGCGGCATTGCGGACGCGCTCGACGCGGTACTGCCGGCGCGTTTCGACGTCGCCTACGTCGCGAGCGTCGCCGGCGAGGACTTGCGAGTGGAACTGCTCGACGCACTGGTGACGCGCTGCACGCGAATCGAACTCGCGCGCACGCAGGCGCGGTTCGCCGGTCTTCGAATCGCATACGCGGTGCCCGCGCGGCTCGGCGTCGACCGTTTCCTCGCCATGCTCGGTGCGGCTCGACACGCGCAAGGCGCGGTGCTGGTCTGCGGCGTCGGCACCGCGCTCACCATCGACCTCGTCGACGCCGATGGCCTGCATCGCGGCGGCCGCATCGCGCCCTCGCCGGAGCTGATGCGCGACGCCTTGCACCAGCGCGCATCGCAACTGCCCGTTGCCGGCGGCGACTGGGTCGACTGGGCCGACGACACCACCGATGCGCTCGCCTCCGGCTGCCTGGGCGCCGCGCTCGCGCTGGTTCGCGACGCACGCGACAGCGCGCGCACGACCCTCGGCGTCGAACCGACGCTTCTGCTGCACGGCGGCGGCGCACGGCCGCTGCACGAACGGCTGCACGGTGCGCGCTTCGCCGAGTCGCTGGTGCTCGACGGCCTCGCACGCTGGGCCACGACGTGAGCGACGTCACGTCGCGGCGCCACGCCCGGCAAACCGCGCTCGCTAGAATCGACCCATGCTGATGCGTGCGCTGCTCGTGCTGTTGCTGGTGCTCAACGCGGGTGTCGCCGCGTGGTGGGCGCTGCACGCGCCTGCGCCGACGAGGTCGACGCCGATGCTGCCGGCCGATGTGCCGACGTTGCGGCTGGTCGGTGAGCCGACCGCGTCGATCGCCGCGTCGACCGTGCCGCCGCGCGTGGCGACGTCGCTGCGCTGCTACCGGTACGGGCCGTTCTCGAATGCGACCGCGTTCGACGCCGCGCGTCGCGCGATCGTCGCCCAGGTCGCGTGGACCGCGACCGCCGAGCAGCTGGCCGGTACGCCGCGCGCGTGGCGGGTCGTGCTGCCGCAACCGGACCGCGCGACCGCCACCGCGACCGCTGCGCGCATCGGCGCCGCCGGTTTCCGCGACTACCTGGTCATGCCCGACGGCGGCACCGACGCCAACGCGATCGCGCTCGGGCGTTACCGCAACGAAACGTCGGCCCGCGAGCGCGTCGATGCACTGGCCAAGGCGGGCTTCCCCGCGCGCGCCGAGCCCGTCGGCGCGCGGGTCGTGCGATGGCTCGACGTCGCCGCGACCCCTGCCTTCGCCGCCCATTCGGCGACGCTCGGCCTGGAGGGCGCGCCCATCGACTGCGCCGGGGTCGTCCGCGACGGGCGCTACACTATCGCCGCGCCGGCTTAGCTCAGTTGGTAGAGCAACTGATTTGTAATCAGTAGGTCGTCGGTTCGATTCCGACAGCCGGCACCATCCCCGCCCGCGCCATTCGCCGGTGGGGTTCCACCCGACGTACGAAGCCGCCGCGGTGTTGTAGTGTGACCTCCATCGCGGCCGGGGGGCGTCGCGGGGAGGACACCGGTGTCCGCACGGCCCGGAACGCGCAAGGGTTCGATCGACGTGGGCACGATGCTGCCGCACGTCGTCGTCGGGTCGGCGATGTTCGCGTTCGCCGCGATGCTGGCCCTTGCACTCGGCCGTGTCACCGGCGGCACCGCATCGCTGTGGATCGCCAATGCGCTCGTCGTCGGCTACGCCGTTCGCAGGCCGCAGGCACGCGTGGCGCCGCTCGTCGCGATCACCTTCATCGGCACGCTGCTGTCGGCCGGCTATCCGTGGCAGTACGCGCAGGCCGTCCTCGCCGCGGGCGTCGCCAACGCGGTCGAGGTCGCGATCGTGCTCGCCGTATTCCGGCGCATGCGGCTGGGGCTCGACGCGGCGCCCGACGGCGTCCGCGTGCTCACCGGATTGACGATTGCCGTCGCGCTCGCGCCCGCCGTGGGCGCGCTCATCGGCGCATCGGCTCCCGGCCCCAGCAGAGGCTGGGGCGACCTGTTCCTGCGCTGGTTCTTCGCCGACGCGTTCGGCATGTTCGTGGTGCTGCCGTTCGCATGGTCGTATTCGCGCGCGGAGGGCCGCGAACTGCTACGAGGTCGACGCGGTGCGGAACTTGCCGCGTGCGTGGTCGCCTCGGTGGCGGTGTCGTTCGTCGCGGTCGCGCAGCTGCGGCACCCGTACGCGATCATCGCGCTGCCGTTGCTCGTCGTCGCCACGCGCGGTGTGCTCGCCACGTCGATCTGCAACGTCGCGGTGATCATCACGGTGGTGACCGTGACCTCGTTGCAGCAGCACGGCGTGCTCGCGGCGCAGGACGATGCGAACGATCCCGCACTGCAGTTCGCCTGGTTCCAGGCCTGCGTCAGCGCGATCGGGCCGCTGTTCGTCGCCGTGCTGACCGCCGACCGCGACCGCGAGCGCACGCGTGCCGCGCAAACCGCCGAACGGCTGCAGGTGATCGCCGACAACCTGCCGGCGTACGTCGCCGAGTTGGGTCCCGACCTCAGCTATCGCTTCGCCAACCACAAGTACTCGATGTGGCTCGGCAAGGCGCCGTCGTCGCTCATCGGGCGCACGCCGGCCGAAGCGCTGGGCGAAGACGCCGCGCAGCGCGTGCGCCCGTACATGGATCGCGCGCTGGCTGGCGAACCCCAGCGCTTCGAGTTCGACCTGGCCGGCCAGCGCCTCGACGTGTTCTACGAACCGCTCGCGCATTCCGGCGGCTTCGTGCTGATGGCGCACGACGTGACGTGGCGTTACGAGGCGGAGCGCCGCTTCCGCCTGCTGCTTGAATCCGCGCCGGACGCGATGGTGCTGTTCCACCCGGAAACACGGCTGATCCTGCTGGTGAACCACCAGGCCGAACTCATGTTCGGGCGCCCGCGTGCGGAACTGCTCGATCATCGCGTGGCGGAGTTCGTCGAGGGCTTCGATCGAATCGACTGCGAGGCGATCCGCGCGCATCTGGAAGCGCGCGCCGCGCGCACGCAGGGCGACGTGCTCGAGCTGCAGGCGATCCATCTTGGCGGCATGCATTTCCCGGTCGAAGTGGTGCTCAGCGAATTGCGCTCGGGCGACGAGCTTCAGTTCGTCGCCGCGATCCGCGACGTCTCCGCGCGACGCCGCACCGAACGCGCACTGCAGGAAGAACGCGAGCGCGCGCAGGTCACGCTGAATTCGATCGGCGACGCCGTGGTGACCTACGACACCGCGCGCGTGGTCACCTCGCTCAACCCGATCGCCGAGGCGATGACCGGACTGACGCGCGACGACGCGATCGGCCGCCAGTTGCAGGACGTGGTGCGGCTGCACCACGCCGACGGCCGCCCGGAATCGCGCGAGGGCGCCGCGCTGCTGCATTGCCACGATGGCCAGGAACTGCACGTCGAGTACGCGCATTCACCGATCAGTGGTGCGGACGGGCGCGTCGTCGGTGGCGTGACCGTACTGCGCGATGTCAGCGAAGTGCGCGCGATGGCCGAGCGCATGTCGCACCTCGCGCAGCACGACTACCTCACCGGCCTTCCGAACCGCGTGCTGCTGCAGGATCGCCTGTCGCAGGCGATCCACCAGATCGGCCACGGCGCGCACGGCGCG
Organism: Lysobacter claricitrinus; assembly: GCF_045866565.1. Lineage (NCBI taxonomy): Bacteria > Pseudomonadati > Pseudomonadota > Gammaproteobacteria > Lysobacterales > Lysobacteraceae > Lysobacter > Lysobacter claricitrinus. The sequence goes on from NZ_BAAFZV010000003.1 coordinate 152,692, forward strand.
GTGCTGTTCGTCGACCTCGACTTCTTCAAGACGATCAACGATTCGCTCGGCCACCAGGTGGGCGATCGCGTGCTGCAGGAAGTCGCGCGCCGCCTGGCCGCGGTGGTCGACGCCGAGGACACGGTGAGCCGGCAGGGTGGCGACGAGTTCGTGCTGCTTCTCACGCGCCTGTCCGATCCGAGCGACGCCGCGCGCGTGGCGGAGAAGCTCATCGCGTCGATCGAGGCGCCGCTGGAGATCGATGGCCGCGCGCTGCACGTGTCGGCCAGTGTCGGCATCGCGCTGTTCCCGGAAGACGGCCAGGACATCCGCACGCTCACCAAGCAGGCCGACACCGCGCTGTACCACGCCAAGCAGACCGGCCGCGCGCGCTACAGCTACTTCACCGCGGTGATGAGCGAACGCGCCGACCAGCGCCTGCGCCTTGAAAGCGAATTGCGCACGGCGGTGAGCGACGACCAGCTGTTCCTCGTCTACCAGCCGAAGATCCGCATGCCGGGTCGATCGGTGTCGGGCATGGAGGCGCTGGTGCGCTGGCGGCATCGCGACGGCCACGTCGTGCCGCCGGGCGATTTCATCCCGGTGGCGGAGGAAACCGGGCTGATCGTGTCGATCGACGAGTGGGTGCTGCGCGAGGCCTGCCGGCAGAACCGCGCATGGATCGACGCAGGCCTGCCGTCGCTGCCGATCGCGGTGAACCTATCGCTTGCGCGCTTCGATCCAGAACGCATCGTCGGCGGCATCGCGCGCGCACTGAGCGATAGCGGCCTCGCGCCGTGGCTGCTGGAAGTCGAGCTCACCGAGAGCCAGATGCTCGACCACAGCGAGCGCGCGTCGCAGCTGATCCAGGGCATCCGCAAGTTGGGCGTGCGCGTGTCGGTCGACGATTTCGGCACGGGCTATTCGAGTCTGGGCTACCTCACCCAGCACCGCTTCGATGCGATCAAGATCGACCGCTCGTTCGTGCAGGGCCTGCCGGGCGAGCCGGGGCAGAAAGCGGTCGTCGAAGCGATCCTCGGCATGGCGCGCGCGCTCGACTACCGCGTGGTGGGCGAGGGCGTGGAGACCAACGAGCAGGCCGACGCGCTGCTCGCGCTGGGTTGCCACGAGATGCAGGGCTTCCTGCTCGGACGGCCGATACCGGCGGCGGACATGGAGCGCCGCCTGCGCGAGGAGCCCGCCGCGCCGCTTTCGCCGTCGCCTCACCCGGATCGCGCCAACCTCGAACCATCCCGGTAACGAGGAGTACGACCATGGCAGATGACATTTCCGGCGGCGCGCCGGCGAGCGGCGTCGGCCGCCAGAACGACGGCGACCCGACCGCGCGCGGCGCGGACCGCATCACAACCTCCATCGACGATCGGCAGGCCATCGAAGGCCGCGACGACGACGATCTCGCGGCGGCGAGCGAGCGCGAAGCCGTGCGACAGGCCGCGCGCAGCACGCCGTCGTCCGCTGACGTCCGCAGCGACGATCGCGGGCTGCCGGACGACGAACCGCGCTGAGCAACAACGCGCGCCGGGGTCGCCGATACAATGCGGCCACCGGCCGGGCCTGCTGGGACGGGTGTCGCGGCGCCCGGGCGCGGAGATCCGCATGTCCCGTTCCTATCTCCCCGTCACCCTGATCGGTGCGCCGACCGACGTCGGCGCTGGCCATCGCGGCGCGCGCCTCGGGCCGGACGCCCTGCGCATCGCCGGCCTCGGCGAAGCACTCGTCGCACGCGGCGTCGACGTCGTCGACCGCGGCAACATCGACGGCCCGCGCAACCCGTGGCTCGATGCCGTCGACGGCTATCGCCACATCGCCGAAGTCACCGAATGGAATCGCCTCGTCATGGACGCGATGTACGGCGAGCTGCAGGCCGGCCGCATGCCGATCCTGCTCGGCGGCGACCACTGCCTCGGCCTCGGCTCGATCACCGGCGTCGCACGCTGGTGCCGCGAGCAGGGCAAGAAGCTGCGCGTGGTGTGGCTGGATGCGCACGCCGACTTCAACACCAGCGACGTCACCCCGTCCGGCAACATCCACGGCATGCCGGTCGCGTGCCTGTGCGGGCTCGGCCCGACGCCGCTGACGCACCTGGGTGGCAGCGCGCCGGCGATCCGCGCGGAGGACATCCGCCAGATCGGCATCCGTTCGGTCGACGAAGGCGAGCGTCGCCTGATCCGCCAGCACGGCATCGACGTCTACGACATGCGCTACATCGACGAGGTCGGCATGCGCGCGGCGATGGAGGAAGCGCTCGACGGCCTTGACGACGACACCCACCTGCACGTGAGTTTCGATGTCGACTTCCTCGACCCGTCGATCGCGCCGGGCGTCGGCACCACGGTGCTCGGCGGCCCCACGTATCGCGAAGCGTCGCTCGTCATGGAGATGATCTGCGACACCGGTCGACTGGGCTCGCTCGACATCATGGAACTCAATCCGCTGATCGATGACCACAACCGCACGGCGATCCTCGCGGTCGACCTGATCGAAAGCCTGTTCGGCAAGTCGACGCTGCTACGTGATTGACGCGTGATCGCGTTGTCCGCGTCGCACGCATGAATGCACCATGACGACGAACCGCCTGTCGCAGCAGCAGTCGACATTTGTTTCACACGCCTCCCTGTGTCATTCGCCCCACGGATATTCCATGCCGCATTTGCGGCTCTCCAGGAGATGACACCATGAAGCGTCTGACTGCCCTGCTGCTCCTCGCAATGTTTTCGATGAGCACCCTCACCGCCTGCAACACGATGGCGGGCGCCGGCAAGGATGTTCAGAAGGTTGGCGAGAAGGTCGAAGACAAGGCACAGGACTGCAAGGACGCGCATTGCTGATCTGCGCGCGTCGCGAATGACCAAAGGGCCGGAGCAATCCGGCCCTTTTTCGTTGTGTCGCGACGTGCTGCGTCGAATCACCAGCCCGGCGGCGGGTCGGGCACGAAACCGCTGCCCGGAAACGCGCGCGGCGCGCGCGGGTCGCGGCTGCCGTACGGAATGACGCCGCGTTGCACGAGCGCATACCGGTCGTCGTAGCGGATCTCGCTCACCTGCACGGGCGTACGGCTGGCGCGCACGAATCCAGTGCGCGAGACGGGCGAATACTCCCTGTCGCCATGCCCGGTGCCGATCGACTGCGCCTCCTGCGGCGCCGCGTTGGCACGTGGCTGCGCACCGGCGGCGTCGGCCTCGCGGCGCTCCGGCAGGTACACCGGCGGAGGCGGAGGCGGCGGCCGCGCTTCGTCGAACACCGCGATCCCGATTACGCCCACGTTGCGCGGACGCCCGGTGCGCGCGGCATAGCTGTCCTGCAGGTCGGCGAAATAGAACTGCGCGACGTCGTTCAACGACTTGCGCCAGCCGGTGATCTCGGTGGTCGCATACGGCTCGAGCACGTAACCCGCCTGGCCCGCACTCGCTGTCTGCCCGGTCACCGCGTTGACGCCGTCCACGCTGAGCACCACCAGCACGCGCGCGCCGCTGTGGTTGGCGAGCCGCACGGCGTAGCGGTGCCCGGGCGCGCCCGCCACCCACGCCTGACCCCGCCAGCCGTATTCAGGTAGCGCGCCGTACGCGGTGCGGTCGACGATGGACATGTCGACGCGATCGGCGTTCCAGCTGCGGGCGTGGGCGACGCCGGTGGCGAACAGGGCGGCGAGCGCGAGGACGGCGGCACGGGATGGGCGGGACATGGCGGTGCTCGGCGGTGGGATGCAATCGTCAACGCGCGACGCCGCCCGACAGGGTTGCGACCCCCGCCCGCGTTCATCGCGCACCGGCCCGGGCCGCCCGGCGCCGCGCGGTAAACTCGCCGGCCACACGGTTTCGCGCACCACGATGACCCGCACCCGCGTCCTTACCGGCATCACCACCTCGGGCACGCCGCACCTCGGCAACTACGCCGGCGCGATCCGGCCGGCGCTCGAGGCCAGCCGCTACCCGTCCGTCGAAAGCTTCTATTTCCTCGCCGACTACCACGCGCTGATCAAGGTGCAGGACCCGGCGCGCGTGCAGCGCTCGACGCTCGAAATCGCCGCCAGCTGGCTGGCCTGCGGGCTCGATCCGTCGACCGTCTGGTTCTACCGCCAGAGCGACATCCCCGAGATCCCGGAACTCACGTGGCTGCTCACCTGCGTCGCCGGCAAGGGCATCCTCAACCGCGCGCATGCCTACAAGGCGGCGGTCGACAAGAACCGCGAAGCCGGCGAGGACGACGATGCCGGCATCACCGCCGGCCTCTTCATGTACCCGGTGCTGATGGCCGCGGACATCCTGATCTTCAACGCGGACAAGGTGCCGGTCGGGCGCGACCAGATCCAGCACATCGAGATGGCGCGCGATTTCGGCCAGCGCTTCAACCATCTGTTCGGCGAGCACTTCACGCTGCCCGAAGCGGCGATCGAGGAGCACGTCGCAACGCTGCCCGGCCTCGACGGCCGCAAGATGAGCAAGAGCTACGACAACGTCATCCCGCTGTTCGCGCCGCGCGAGCAGCTGAAGAAGCTCATCTATTCGATCCTCACCGATTCGCGCGCACCGGGTGAGCCGAAGGATCCCGACACGTCGAACGTGTTCCAGCTCTACCAGGCGTTCTCGACGCCGCAGCAGGCGGCGGAGATGCGTCGCGCGTTCGAATCCGGCATTGCGTGGGGCGACGCCAAACAGGCGCTGTTCGAGCGTATCGACGCGGAGATCTCGCCGATGCGCGAGAAGTACGAAGCGCTGATCGCCAAGCCGCAGGACATCGAAGCGGTGTTGCGCGATGGCGCATCGCGGCTGCGCGCGCGCTACGCGACGCCGCTGCTCGCCAGCCTGCGCGATGCGGTCGGCCTGCGCGATCTGTCCAGGGTGGCGGTCGCCGCGTCGAGGGACGACGACAAGCCCGCGCCTGCGATGTTCAAGCAATACCGCGAGAGCGACGGCAAGTTCTACTTCAAGCTCGTGCGTGGCGATCGCGTGCTGCTGCAGAGCGCGGGCTTCGACGCGCCGCGCGATGCCGGCCAACGCGTCGCAGCGCTCAAGCAGGCCGCGAAGCTGGATGACGAGGCATTGCTCGCCGACGGCGCGACGCGCGCCGAAGTGGACGCCGCCCTTGCGCAGATGGCGGAGGCCGCTGCGTGAGCCTGTCCATGCAGCAGATGCTCGCGCTGATCCTGTTCCTCCCGTGGTTCGCCATCCTGATCGGTTTGTACTGGTTCTATCCGCGGCAGCCGCGCAACGCGGCGCGCCGTCTGTTCGATCTCGCATCGATCGCCATCGCACTCGTCGCGTTCGTGCTGATGATCCGCTGGGCGCATGGCTACGCCGTACCAACGGGCACCGCGGGCAACATCTGGCGACAGGTGCTCGCGACGACGGCGGGCTATGCCGTGTTCCTCGGTGTGATGACCGTCGCATGGTTCCTGCGACGTCGCTGGCTGCGCAGCGAAAACGCCAACCGATAAACGGCGTTTAAACCTTCGGCCCACGCGCCGCATCGATAAGCCATGTCGACGACGCCTCCGTCGCGACGTCCGCTCACACAAGGCTTGTCCATGACTCATCGTCCGACCCGCGAGGCGCTCTGCGTCGCGCTGCTGCTCGCCGCTGCGACGCTGCACGCGCAGGAATCCGCGCCGCCCGCGTCCGCCGCGCCCGCGGTGAATACCTACCTGCCCGCGGACTTCGCGCGTTACAACCCGCACAACGCGCTCGACATGCTCAAGCAGGTGCCGGGCTTCGTGATCCGCGAGGCCGAGCAGGAGCGCGGCCTGGGCGAGGCGACGGGCAATGTCGTGATCAATGGCCAGCGCATCTCGGGCAAGTCCAACGACGTGCTCACCGAACTCACGCGCGTGCCGGCGGCGAACGTCGTGCGCATCGAGATCGTCGACGGCGCGAAGCTCGCGATTCCCGGCCTGAACGGCCTCGTGGCGAACGTGGTCACCAAGGCCGGCGGCATGAGCGGTCAGTGGTCGTGGAAGCCCGACATCCGCAAGTACTACACGCGCCCGCAGATCACGCGCGGCGACGTGTCGGTGAGCGGCTCGAAGGGCGGGCTGCAGTACAACGTCGGCCTGAGCAACAACGGCAACCACAGCGGCGCAGGTGGCGGAACGGTGATCTACAACGCCGACGGCAGCGTGCGCGACGTGCGCGACGACGCCTGGACCGGCGAATCCGACAACCCGACGCTGAGCACGCGCCTGACCTACACCGCGGCCGACGGCGACATCGCCAACCTCAACGCGTCGGTGTCGAAGGAGTTCTACCACTACCGCGAGGACGGCACGCGCAGCGGCCCGGGCCTGCCGGATCGCACGCGCGCCGTGCGCGAGAACGAAGGCGGGCATTCGTACGAGATCGGCGGCGACTACGAGTTCGGCCTCGGTATCGGCAAGCTCAAATTGATCGGTCTCGATCGCTTCCAGCACCAGCCGTACGACCAGACCGTCGTCACGCATTACGTCGACGGTTCGCGACCGGACGACGGCAGCCGCTTCGCGCGCGACAGCGAGGAATCCGAGAAGATCGCGCGCGCCGAATACAAGTGGACCACCGGCAAGAACGACTGGCGCATCTCCGCCGAAGGCGCGTTCAACTCCCTCGACAGCGCGTCGAGCATCGCCGTGCTCGACGCGACCGGCGCGTTCATCGGGGTGCCGCTGCCGGGCGCCAACGCGACGGTGAAGGAAGACCGTTACGAAGTGATCGGCAGCTGGGGTCATCCGTTCGGCGATGCGGTGAAGTTCCAGATGTCGGCCGGCGGTGAGTATTCGAAGCTGCAGCAGGCCGGCGCCGGCGGACTGACGCGCACCTTCATCCGCCCCAAGGGCTCGATGTCGCTGGCGTGGAAGGCGAGCGACGTGCTCGACGTCAACGTGAAGCTGCAGCGCAAGGTCGGCCAGCTCAACTTCTACGACTTCCTCGCCTCGGTGAACCTCAACGACGGCGTGCAGAACGCGGGCAACCCCGACCTGGTCCCGCAGCAGAGCTGGGAGCTCGAAGTCGAGACGACGCGCAAGTTCGCCGACTGGGGCACCACGACGCTGCGTCTCTACGATCACCGCATCGACGATTACATCGACACCATTCCGATCGGTGCCGACGGCGAAAGCCCCGGCAACATCGACAGCGCGCACGAGTACGGTTTCGAGTGGAAGGGCACGTGGAAGCTCGACCACGTCGGCTGGCACGGCGCGAAGGTCGACACGCGCTGGTGGGTGCAGCAGAGCGACGTCAAGGATCCGCTGACCGGCGAACAGCGTCGGACCAGCTGGAGCCTGATCCATTTCTGGGACGTGTCACTGCGCGACGACGTGCCCGGCACGTCGTGGGCGTGGGGTTTCGACGTCAACCACGAGCTCGATTCACGCAACGTGCGCCTGACCGAGATCGATCACACCTGGGAAGGCCCGGTGTGGGGCTCGCTGTTCCTCGAACGCAAGGACTTCTTCGGCCTGACCGTACGCGGCACGCTGAGCAACGTGCTGGGCGCCGGCAGCTATCGCGACCGCTACGTCTACGACGGCCGTCGCACCGGCCCGCTGGATTTCCACGAAGTGCGCGACCGCCGCATCGGTCCGATCCTGTCGCTGGCGATCACCGGCACGTTCTGATCCGCGCACTCCGTGTTCCGCCCGCGCGGTCGACCTTCGCGTCGTCCGCGCGGACAATGCGTGCATGCACGGCCTTTTCGTCACCGGTACCGACACCGGCGTGGGCAAGACCCGCGTCGCCACCGCGCTCGCGCATGCGCTGACCCGCGCCGGCGTTCGCGTGCACGCGCGCAAGCCGGTCGAATCCGGCGTCGACGCGCGTATCGGGCCGGCCGATGCGCAGGCGCTGCGTGACGCGGCGGGCGCACACGAAGCGATTGACATGGTCTGTGCGTTGACGCTGCGCGCCGCGCTCTCGCCGGAGCGGGCCGCGGCGCTCGAAGGCGTTCCACTGCCGCTTGAACGCCTGGTGGAAGCGGCGAAGCGCGGTGTTCGCGACGACGGTTTCGTTCTGGTCGAAGGCGCGGGCGGCTTCTACTCGCCGATCGCGGACGGTGCGCTCAACGCGGATCTCGCGAGTGCACTCGGCCTGCCGGTGTTGCTGGTCGCATCCGACCGGCTCGGTGCGATCAACCACGTGCTGCTCAGCATCGAAGCCGTGCAATGTCGGGGGCTCCACCTCGCGGCGATCGTGCTCAACCGCACCACCGCCGACGTCGATGCGGCGATGGACAACGCCGCAGACCTGCGACATCGACTCGCCATTCCCGTGATCGAACTGCCGCACGGCGACGATGCCGGTCGTGACGCGTGGTCACGCGAAGCCGATGCACTCGCGCCGCTGGTCGATCACCTGCGCGCAGCGCGATGAATACCACCATGCGCGACGCCGATATCGAGCGTGCGGTTTCGCTGCTGCGCGCGGGCGGACTGGTCGCGTTCCCGACCGAAACCGTCTACGGGCTCGGCGCCAATGCGCGCGATGCCGAAGCGGTATCGAAGATATTCGCCGCGAAGGGACGACCTTCGGATCATCCGCTGATCGTGCACATCGCATCCGCGCAGGCGCTGTCGCAGTGGGCGTCGCGCGTGCCGGAATCCGCAACGAAACTCGCCGCGGCGTTCTGGCCCGGCCCGCTCGCGATGGTGCTGCCGCGCGCGGCCGGCGTGCCGGATGCGGTGACCGGCGGCCTCGACACCGTCGCGCTGCGCGTGCCGCGGCATCCGGTGGCGCTCGCATTGCTGCGTGCGTTCGACGGCGGGCTCGCCGCGCCGTCGGCGAATCGCTACGGTCGCGTCAGTCCCACGCGCGCTGCGCACGTGCGCGAGGAACTCGGCGATCGCGTCGATCTGGTGCTCGACGGTGGCGCCTGCGACGTTGGCGTCGAATCGACCATCGTCGATCTCTCCGGTGACGTGCCGGTATTGCTGCGCCCCGGCGCGGTGACCGTCGCGATGCTCGAACGCGTGCTCGGCACGCCGGTGCGCGCAGCGGGCGAGGGCTCGACGCCCGCGCCCGGCCGCAAGCCGTCGCACTACGCGCCGCGCGCCAAGGTGCTGCTCGCCAGCGACGCCGAAGCAGTGAGCCTGGCGCGCTGCTTCCAGTCCGGCGGCGCGCGCGTCGGTCTGCTGTCCACCACCGCACCGATGGAGGCCGGCATCGACTGGCTCGGCCTTCCCGCCGATCCCGACGCGCAGGCGCGCGAGCTCTACCAGCGGCTGCGCGACGCCGATGCGCTCGCACTCGACATCGTGGTCGCCGTCGTACCGCCGCTGCGCGATGGCATCGGCGAGGCGCTGCACGACCGGCTGCGCCGTGCGGCCGGTCTGGGCGACGGCGCGCCCGATGCGTCAGACTTGCACGCATGACGAACCGCCTCACCATCACCCGTCCCGACGACTGGCACGTGCACCTGCGCGACGGCGCCATGCTGCGCGACGTGCTGCCCGACACCGCGCGCCGATTCGGCCGGGCGATCGTCATGCCGAACCTCGTGCCGCCGGTGGTGACAACGGACGATGCGTCGGCATACCGCGGCCGCATCCTTGCCGCGCTGCCCGGTGGCGCGACGTTCGAACCGCTGATGACGCTCTACCTCACCGAAGGCACCACGCCCGACGAGATCGAGCGCGCCAAGGCCAGCGGCTTCGTGCACGGCGTAAAGCTCTACCCCGCGCATGCGACAACGAACTCGAGCCACGGTGTCAGCGACCTGCGTCGTTGCGCGGCGACGCTCGAAGCGATGCAGCGCATCGGCATGCCGCTGCTCGTGCACGGCGAAGTGACCGATCCCGACGTCGACGTGTTCGATCGCGAGGCGGTATTCATCGACCGCGTGCTGGCGCCGCTGGTGCGCGATTTCCCGCAGCTCAAGATCGTGCTCGAACACATCACCACGAGCGCGGCCGCGGACTTCGTGACCGCCGCGCCCGCCAACGTCGGCGCGACGATCACCGTCCACCATCTTCTGCTCAACCGCAATGCGATCTTCGCCGGCGGCCTGCGCCCGCATCACTACTGCCTGCCCGTACTCAAGCGCGAGCTGCATCGCCAGGCGCTGGTGAAGGCGGCGATCTCCGGCTCGCGGAAGTTCTTCCTCGGCACCGACAGCGCGCCGCATCCCAAGCATGCTAAGGAATCGGGCTGCGGTTGCGCAGGCATCTACACCTCGCACGCGGCGATCGAGCTGTATGCGGAAGTGTTCGACGCCGCCGGCGCGCTCGACAAACTCGAAGCCTTTGCGAGCTTCCACGGGGCGGATTTCTACGGCCTGCCGCGCAATGCGGATCGCATCACGCTGGTGCGCGAGGACGTCGCGGTGGCCGACACGGTGCAGGCCGGTGGCCACGAACTGGTGCCGTTCCGCGCAGGCGCGACGGTGGGCTGGAAACTCGAGGCGTAACCGTTATGACGCGGCTTCGGCCAGCGCGAAGTCGGTGTAGTAGAAGCGGTCGTCGCGCAGCACCTGGTGACCCGGGCGCACGTCGATCGCGGCGTCGAACATCGGGCCGCCGACGACTAGCGTGTGGAATTCGCCGTTCTCGCCGCAGGGGTCGCAATCGCCGGGTAGGGCGGCGAGCAACGTGTCATCGAACGCGCGGCCGGAGAACGTGGCGTCGAGTTGCTGGGTGTCGACGCAGCACAGGTGCGCGCGAAGCCCGCCGGCGATCATCTCGCGCGCGAGCCGCGCGGTGTCTTCGCCGAACAGCGGCGTTTCGATACGCCAGCCGAGCGCCGCGCACGACGCTTCGCGCCAGCTGCGCACGTCGTCGAGAAACAGATCGCCGAACGCGATGGTGTCGAGCGTCGGCCAACGCGCCCTGGCGCGCCCGAGCGCATCGGCGATCGCCGCTTCGTAGCGCGCGTTGTCGCACTGCGGCTCGATGGTCGCTTCGATCAGCGGGAGGCGGGTCGCGCGCGCCTGTGCATGCAGCACGTCGCGACGGATGCCGTGCATCGCGATGCGGTCGTAACCGCTGTTGACCGTGGTGAGCAGCGCGACGACGTCGACGTCATCGCGCTGTTGCAATGCGAGCAGTGTCCACGCGGCGTCCTTGCCGCCGCTCCACGAGAGCAGCACCGGACGCCGCACGGCCGCGATCAGGCGGCGGTGACGTCGCGCAGCTGCCAGTGCGTACCGGCGAGCAGGCGAAGGCGATGGCGGACGACGTCGCCGGGCAGGCGCGTGGTCAGCACGAGGTCGATGTGCAGGTCGCGCTGTTCGCCGGTCGCGGTGGCGGACGGATCGGTCGCGCCCAGCGCGGGATCGACGTCTTCCGGATCGCCTTGCCCGTCGCGCCAGCGGTCGAATACCTGCGTGGTGCGCATCGCCTGTTCGAGTTGCTCGGCGAAACCGTCCGCGCCGTGCGCGGTGAACGAGGTCGCGGAATCGTCGCCACGGGCGGCGGCGCCGTCGGGCAGGCGGATGTAATAGCGCGTCGACATGGAACAGCTCCTGGGCGTGTCGCGTTCAGAGTATTCAGGATGCCACGGTCGCTTTGTGAAAACGCGGCATGCGGCCTGAACGACGACGGCCCGCCGAAGCGGGCCGTCGTCCGTGCTGCGCGACCGGCGATCAGTCGCGGTCGGCGCCGGCGGTGGCCTCCTGCCCGAAGCTGCGGCCGTCGTGGCCGCGCTGCCAGAAGAACACCGGCGCGGGCGTGCCGCGGCCGCCGATCTCCTTCATGTCCGCATCGACGTCGAACAGCCGGCCGTCGACCATCACGTAGCGCGTATCAATCGTGCTGCGGATGTTGTCGAGCGGGTTGCTGTTGAGCACGACGAGGTCGGCCTTCTTGCCGACTTCCAGCGACCCGGTCTGCTTCGAAAGGCCCAGGTAGTCCGCGCCGTCGATGGTGGCGGCGCGCAGCGCGTCGAAGTTGCCCATCGCCTGCGCGAGCATCCACGTTTCCCAGTTCGCCGACAGGCCCTGCAACTGGCCGTGCCCGCCGACCTGGATGTGGATGCCGGCGTCGCGCATCTTCTTCGCCGACTTCGCGATCTCGACGTGCCAGTAGTCCCAGTCGGGCGCGATCTCGCGACGGATGCTGCGTGCATCCAGCGTCTCACGCGGGAAGAAGCGCGCGAGCTTCTTGTCCTCCCACACGTTGTCGTGCGCGTACCACCAGTACTCGCCCGACAGGCCGCCATAGGTGACGACCAGCGTCGGCGTGTTGCGCACGTCGGTCTGCGACCAGACGCCCAGTACGTCCTTGTACAGCGGCGCGACCGGGATGTTGTGCTCGATGCCGGTGACGCCGTCCAGCATCATCGGCATGTTGTGGTTGAACGTGGAGCCGCCTTCCTCCACGACCAGCATGCCGAGCTCGCGCGCGGCCTGGTTGATCTGCTGGTGCTGCTCGCGACGCGGCTGGTTGTAGCTCTTGACCGAGAACGCGCCGACCGCCTTCATGCGACGCAGGTGGCTGCGCGCATCATCCAGCGAATTGATCACCGCCTTGAAGTCGCCGTCCGCGCCATAGAGGATCGTGCCGGTCGAATACAGGCGCGGGCCGACCATCTTTCCGGCCTTCAACAGTTCGGACTGCGAGAAGACGTACTCGGTGCTCGCCGACGGGTCGTGCATCGTGGTGATGCCGAACGCCAAGTTGGTGTAGTACGCCCAGTTCTGCTGCGGCACCACGCCCGAACCGAAGTTCGCCGAGTGCGCATGCACGTCGATGTAGCCCGGCACGATGGTCTTGCCGTGGGCATCGATCACGCGCGCGCTGCCCGGAACGCCGACCTGCGACGCAGGGCCGACCGAAACAATGTGATCGCCCTGCACGACCACCGTGCCGTCGTCGATCACCTCCTGCGTGTGCTCGGCATCGCGCATGGTGACCACGCGTGCGTGCGTGAACGCGACCGTGCCGTCCGGTGCGTACACCGTCTGCGTGAGGCCGACCGCGACGCCGCCATCGTTGCTCGGCTTCGGAATCTCCTTCGGCGCACCCGGCACGAACGCGAATGTTTCGCGCAGGTCACGCGAGAAGTAGCGGTCACCGACCATCCAGTGCAGCGATTTCGAGTCCGCGGCCCAGTGCAGGTAGCTGCCGACGTCCGCGGTGACCTGCGTCACCGGCACGGCCTTGCTGTCCTTCGACAGTTCGACCGACTGGCCGGTTTCCACCAGCGGCGTCACGTAGGCGTTGAACAGTTCGGTGAACGCGACCCACTTGCCGTCGGGGCTGATGGTTACCGTGTCGGGATACTTCAGCGAGAACACTTCGCGCGGTTCTTCGCTGTTGAGGCCGACCGACATCAGCTTCTTCTTCAGCCCGCCGCCGGTGAAGTAGTAGACGCGCGTGCCATCGGCGCTGAACTGCGGGGTGTCGCCTTCGTCGGCGATGCGGTGCGCGCCGCTGCCGTCGGCATTCATCACGTAGATGCCCTGGTCGCGCGTCCACGCCGAGCCGGTCATGCCGCTGCCGCCGCTCTTGGCGTAGACGATGCGACGGCTGTCGGGCGAGAAGCGCGCGCCGTAGTAGTAGCCCTTTTCGCTGGTGAGCTTGCGGCCTGCGCCGCCGCCGTTCGCATCGCGCAGCCAGATCGCCGACAGGCCTTCGTCCGACCACGTCGTGTAAAGCAGCTTGCTGCCATTCGCGCTGAAGCTCGGCTGGTATTCGTAGACGCCGCTGTTGTTCGTCAACCGCTCCGGCGTGCCGTTCGGCAGCGTCTTGAGCCACAGCTGGCCGACGGCGTTGAAGATCAGCGTCTTGCCGTCGGCACTGGTGGCGACGTCGCGGATCATCTTCGGTGTGAAGGTGCCGGTCTCGATGTCGTGCGTGAAGCGCAGTGGTTCGGCGACGGTCTGCTCGATGTCCGCGGTGAACGGAATGTTGGTTGGTTTGCCGCTCGCCATGTCGACGCGCCACAACTTGCCCTGCGCCCAGATCACGACGTTCTTCGAATCCGGCGTCCAGTTGAAGTCGGTGTACGGGCCGAAGATCGCCCACGCTTCCTGCTGGTCGTGCGACAGGCCGTCCCACACGGGGCGCACTTCGCCGCTCTCGAGATCCATCACGTGCAGCACGGACTTCTCGCGCACGCGCTTCACGAACGCGAGCGACTTGCCGTCGGGCGAGGGCTGCGGACGGACCGCGCCGCCCGGCGTGTCGATGACGGTCTCCACCTTGCCGGTCTTCCGGTCGAGGCGCTTGATCGCGTAGATGACGCCGTGCGGATCCTTGTTGTACTGGAACGTCGGACCGGGGCTGACGTCCTCGGAGAAATAGACGTAGCGGCCATCCGGCGACACCGCAGGTTCGCCGAGATCCTGCTGGTCGTTCTTCTGCTTGGTCAGCTGCAGGCCGGTGCCGCCGCCGGCGACGTGGTACATCCACAGCTCGCCCGCGCCGAGCGAACGCTCGCCGGTGAAATGCTTGCGACCGATCAGGAACTGGCCGTCGGGCGTCCATGCCGCGTTGTTGAGCAGGCGGAAATCTTCCTTCGTCACCTGCACCGCATTGCTGCCGTCAAGGCGCATGCGCCAGAGATTGTTGCCGCCGCCGCGATCGCTAGTGAACGCGACCTGCGTGCCATCCGGCGAGAAACGCGGCTGCACGTCCCACGCGGGGCCGCTGCTGATGCGCGTCGCCTTGCCGCCGCTGATCGGCAGCAGATACAGGTCGCCCATCATCGAGAACGCGAGCTGGCGACCGTCCGGCGACACGTCGACGTCGAGCCACGTGCCTTCGTCGGTGCTGAAGCGGATCGTCTTGGTCGGGCCGTGCGGCGCGTTGACGTCCCACTTCTTCTCGTCCGCCGCGTCGGCCTTGCCGCGGCCGCGTTGGGCCTGGCCGGGGTCCTGCGCCTTCGGCACGCCGGCAGGATTGAGCGCGTCCTGCTCGAGTTGCGCATCCGGCGGCGCGGGCGGCGGCGCATCGCCGGCTTTGGCGGCCTGCGCGAACGCGGGGGCGATGGCGAGCGAAAGCGCGCCGGCGAGTGCGACGGAAAGCAGCGAACGATTCGGGGTCATGGCGTCGAAGGGCGTGATAACCCTTCGACGGTACCGGAGCGGCGGTGGCGCGGACCGGGCCGGAAGTCAGGTGCGCGTGACGCGCGTCGCCATCATTCCCAGGCGGGTGCGTCGGATGCGAACGCCAGTGTCAGCGAGCCGCGGCCGACGTTGACCATGCCGGTCAGGCTCATGAGGCTTTCGAACATCTCGACGCGATGCGTGCGGCAGGTTTCGACCAGCTCGTTGTAGCCCGGCAGGCGATGCATTTCCTCGAGCGGGCCGCCGTAGCTGATCGCCACGGTGGGCGTGAGCAGCTTGCCGTCGCGCACGCGGCGCGCGGCGAAGGTGAAGAGCTTTTCGGCGGCGGTCTCGAAGCCTTTGACCTTCGCGACCGGGCCGGTTTCGCCGCGGTTGCAGTGCAGGATCGGCTTGATGTCGAGCGCGCTGCCCAGCGTCGCGCTGAGGAAGCTGACGCTGCGGTCGCCGCGATGGCGCGTGCGGGCGCGCAGGTAGTTGAGGTCGCGCGGGACCATGTAGGCCTGCGTGGCGAGCGCGACCTGCTCGATGCGCGCGCGCATCTTCGGCGCGCCTTCCTGCGAGTCGCGCAGGCGCACGGCTTCCACCGCCGCGACCGCCTGGCCGGAGAACACGCTCTGGGTATCGATCACGCGCAGCGAGAATGGCGTCGTGATGCCGGCGGCGCTGCGCGGTCCCTTGTATTCGTTGAGGATCGCGAAGCTCGCCTGCGACGTGTTGTCGAAGATCGGGCTGCGCGTCTTGGTGATCGTCATGCAGAAGACGTAGTCGTACTCGACCACCAGCTTCTTCAGGAACAGGTCCTGCACCTGCTGCACGGTGAACGGCTGCGTTTCCGCCTGTGCGATCAGTTCGACCGACTGCGCGTCGAGGAACTCGAGCGTCGCCTGTTCGTTGCGCTGGTCGGCCAGCACGGCGTTGCCGATCTTGACGGTGATCGGCAGCAACGTGATGTCGTGCTGCGAGAAGTAGTCGAGCGGAAGATCGCAGGCCGAGTCGACGACGAGTCCGATGCGCATGGGTCAGGCCCCTTTGGCTTCTGATTGTTTTTTGGCAGAGAGGATTATCGGCGGCGGCGCTGGAATCTTGATCGCGCCGCGCTGTGTGTCGTTCAGCAACCCGTGCTGCGGTGCAGCGCGACCTGCCGCACCAGCGCACCGGCATCCGTGCCCGATGACAGGTACAGCGTCGGCTGGCTGACGTTGTAGTGATCGGTGCTGTCGAGGATCAGGTCGAGGTGGCCGTCGTGGTCGAGATCACCCGCGAACAGCAACGCGGGCGCCGCGTCGTCGCCCAGCATCAGGCTGCCGTCGTTGTAGCGGCCGGCCGGAAGTCGCAGCAGTACCTGCGCGTGCGCGCCGCCATCGAGTACGACGTTGCAGGCGTCGCCGCGCGCCGTGCAGTCGAGCCGCAGGCGATATGTCGCGCCGCGCAGTTTCAATGCCAGCGGCGTGATGGACAGCGGGAGCGGCGCGACGCCGGTCCATGCGGTGGCCACCGGCCCGGCGTACAGCCGCGGGCCGCGCAGCAGGAAGCTGGCATCAGCGACGCGGGTCGAGACCTCGTGCGCGGTGGCGTCGCCGGCCGCATCCGCTACTTCGTCGTGCACGCGGCGCACGCGTGCGGTGGTCGCGACGAGCGCGCTGCGCGGCCGCGTCACCTGCAGGGCGAGCCAGGCCTCGCCGTCGCGGGCGGCGGATTCGCCGTCGTGGAAGGTACCGACCGGCTGCAGCGCGAAGGCCGCGACGAGCGCGGCGGCGATCAGTGCCATGCCCCTAGGATCGCGCCGTACAGCAGGAACTGCACGATGTGGTAGCCGCCGTCGATCAGCCACAGTGTGAGCGGGCGATTGGCGAACGTGTAGTTGATGCCGAAGCTGGTGGCGACGAACAACAGCCCGATCACTGCGCCGATGCCGGCACCGCGCAGCGCCCCGACACCCGCGGGCAGTGCGAGCGCCATCGCGGTCGCCGACACCAGGCTCAGCACGAATGCGGTGCCGAACACGCGCGCGGGATGTTTCGGCGATGCGTTCGAATCAATCCCCGCGGCGCGCGACCACGCCTTCAGGAACAGGGGGCCATACCAGAAGCCGCCGAGCGCGAATGCGGAGGCTGCCGCGACGAGCACGGGCCAGGGGTTGATGGTGGAGAAGACGGGCATGCGAGGTTCCGGGGCAGGGCGGCGCTCCCCGGCGCCGGACCGTCGCGGAGCGTACGCGAAGTGACGCAGCGCACAATCACCACGTGTCGGCCGTCGCAGGCGGCACCGCCGGGGTCACCGGCGATGCCGCGGGTCGATCGGGCGTCAATGCGCCTGGTCGGGCACCGAGTAGGCGCGCGGCAGGGGGCCCTGCGGCGCGAGGTAGCGATCGCGCAGGTCGGTCTGGCGGCTGCGCATGGTGATCGCGCGGCCGTCCAGCCACACCTGCTTCGCGACGTTGGCGACGTCGAGCGGATCGCCGGTCCAGAGCACCAGGTCGGCACGCTGGCCGACCGCGATCTGGCCGCTGTCGCGGATGCCGAACACCTCGGCCGGCACGCGGGTGAGCGCGGCGAGGCCGTCCTCCCACGACAGGCCGTTGGCGACCGCGTTGCCCGCCAACTGGCGCGTGTTGCGCGCGTTGTGCGTCGGGTTCTCGCCGCCCTGCACGATGCCGACGGTGACGCCGGCCTGGCGCAGGATCGCCGCGTTGTCCATGCGCGCGCCGATCTCGTCGAAGTTCGCCGGCAGGTCGGCCAGCGGATCGACGAACACGGGCACCTTGGCCGCGGCGATTTCGCGCGCGACGCGCCACGCCTCGACGCCGCCGACGATGCCGACGCGCAGATGCTGGCGCTGCGCGAACTTCAGCAGCTGGTGGATGTCGGCCGCGCGGTCGACCTGGAACATCACCAGGCCTTCGCCGCGCGCGAACTTCGCCAGCACGGCGCGCCCGGCGGGCGTCAGGCTGGCGGCGTTCGTCGTGGCCGGGATGCGACCGCGCGCTTCGTCGAGCCATTGCTCAAGCAGCATCCACTGGCCGGCGCGCGAATGGCCCGATTCCTCGCTCACCTGGTCGCCCAGCGCGACGAACAGCACACGCGGGCCGATCGGATCGGGCGAGCCGTCGAGCCGCACCATGCCGCCCTGGCCCAGGATGATCGAGCCGCCTTCGCCGAGGCCCGGCATCAGCATGGTTTCGCCGATGCCTTCGATGCGGTTGACCGGCACCGCGGTCGCATCCGGATTGAAGGCGAGGGTGACGTCGAACTCGGGGCGCACGTTGATCGCGCGACCGTCCTGTCCCATGCCGAGACCGGCGTCGACGGTCGAGTCCTCGCCCGAGACTTCCTCGACACCGAGATGCGTGAGGCCACCGAACAGCGCGGGCGTCACGGGGGCGCCGTTGGCGTCGACGGTGGGGGTGTTCGCCGGCGCGGCGAGGTCCGCGCCGACCGCGACGATGCGGCCGCCATGCACCAGCACGTCGGCGCTGCGCAGCGTGCCGCGCGCGGTGGCGGTGTGCACGGTCGCGTTGCGGATCAGCAGTTCCTGCGCGGATGCGGAGCCTGCGAGCGCGAACAGCAGCGCGCCGGCGAGGATGGAAACGCGGCGGTTCATCGCACACCTCCGGTCGGCGCGGCGCCCTGGCCGAGCATGAAATCCGACACCGGCTGGCGCGAACGATCCTTGCGGTCGTAGACGCGTGCGCCGTCGACGTAGACCTGTTCGGCCTGCGCGTAGCTGCTGAACGGCGTGCCGTTCCACACGACCACGTCCGCCATCTTCCCGGCCTCCAGCGTGCCGGTCTTGTCGAGGATGCCGAGCGCCTTCGCCGGGTTCTGCGTGATCCACAGGATCGCGTGTTCGGGCGCGATGTCGATGCCGGCGAGTTTCGCGTGCGCGATCACCTTCGCTGCTTCCTGGTTCAAGCGCTGGATGCCTTCCTCCGAATCGGAGTGCACGATCGCGCAACCGTTCTTCGCCCGATCCACCAGCGCGATGTTTTCCTGGATGCCGTCGTAGGCCTCCATCTTGAAGCCCCACCAGTCGGCCCACATCGCGCCGCAGACGCCTTCGGCGGCGAGGCGGTCGGACAGCTTGTAGGCCTCTACCGCGTGGTGGAATGCGGCGATCTTGAAGCCGAATTCCTTGGCGAGGTCGAGCATCGTCGCCATTTCGTCAGCGCGATAGCAGTGGATGTGCACGCGGATGTCGCCGTTGATCGCGCCGGCCAACGTATCCATCTTCAGGTCGCGCTTGCCGCCGGTGGCGTTCTCGCTATCGGGCTTGGGGTCGGCCGACCACCAGTGTTCCTTCTTCGCCGGCTGCGGACGGTTCTTCTTCAGGTATTCGGTGGCGTCGATGAACGCCGCGCGGTAGCCCGCGACATTGCCCATGCGCGTCGACGGGCCGCCCTTCTTGCCGTACACGCGCTTCGGGTTCTCGCCGCAGGCCATCTTCAGGCCCCACGGTGCGCCCGGGAATTTCATGCCCTGGTAGGTCGTCGACGGCACGTTCTTGAGCGTCACGCCGCGGCCGCCGATCAGGTTGGCCGAACCCGGCAGGATCTGCAGCGAGGTGATGCCGCCCGCGAGCGCGGTGAGGAAGCCTGGGTCCTGCGGCCAGATGGAGTGCTCGGCCCAGACGTTCGGCGTGGTCGGGCTGGTCGCCTCGTTGCCATCGCTCTGCGCGCTCACCGACGGACTGGCGTAGACGCCGAGGTGCGAATGCACGTCGATGATGCCGGGCGTCACCCACTTGCCGGTGCCATCGACGACGGTGGCGTCGGCCGGCGCCTCGAGGCCGCGGCCGACGCTGACGATCGCGCCGTCGCGCATCAGCACGTCGGCGCCGTCGAGGCGTTCGCCGGTGCCGGTGAGCACGGTCGCGTTGCGGATCAGCACCGGATACGACGGGAGCCGCGTGTACGTGCTGGGATACGGGTCCTGCACGAAGCGCGAGGGCGCGCTGGCGGCGCCCGCGGCGAGCGGGACGGCCAGTGCGACCGTGCAGACGAATGAGCTGAGCAACCTGAGCATGGTGGTTCCGCGGGCAGGACAGCCGACGACCGTAGCCGCCCGCCACCGATCGTCACCGTGCCCTTGGTCATGCCCGGGCGGACGCACATGCAGGTTCCCGCAATCCGGCGACGTATCTCGGGAGCGTGTCCCCGGGCGCGTCCACCCGCCACGTCGTGCGACCATTCAAAAGAAAAAGGACGGAATCGATGAAAGACAAAGACCAGATCGTCGCCAACTGGCTGCCGCGCTACACCGGCGTGGCGCTCGAGGATTTCGGCAGGCACGTGCTGCTGACCAACTTCGGCGGCTACCTGCAGACCTTCGCCCGCCTGATGGGCGCGCCCATCGTCGGCCTCGACAAGCCGATGCCCAGCGCCACCGCCGACGGCATCACCATGATCAACTTCGGCATGGGCAGTCCGAACGCGGCCACGCTGATGGACCTGCTGTCGGCGATTTCGCCCAAGGCGGTGCTGTTCCTCGGCAAGTGCGGCGGCCTCAAGCGCCGCAGCCAGCTGGGTGACCTCGTGCTGCCGATCGCCGCCATCCGCGGCGAAGGCACGTCCAACGACTACATGCCGCCCGAAGTGCCCGCACTGCCCGCGTTCGCCCTGCAGCGCGCGGTGTCGACCATGATCCGCGACCTCGGCCACGACTACTGGACCGGCACCGTCTACACCACCAACCGCCGCGTCTGGGAGCACGACGAAGCGTTCAAGGACTACCTGCGCAAGCTGCGCTGCGAAGCGATCGACATGGAGACCGCAACGATCTTCGCCGCCGGCTTCGCCAACCGCATCCCGTGCGGCGCGTTGCTGCTCGTGTCCGATGCACCGATGACTCCGGAAGGCGTCAAGACCGCCGAATCCGATGCGCGCGTCACCGCCGATTTCGTCGACAACCACATCCAGGTCGGCGTCGAGGCATTGCGTCTCATCCGGCGACACGGCAAGTCGGTCAAGCACCTTCGTTTCGACGAATAAGCGGGCCCGACAGGCGGTCTGCGACGTCGCGACCCCTGAGATGTCGTGCACGCAGACTGTCACACCAGACAGGAGCGGGACATGGAGCAGGCCTTCCTGGTGGTCCTCGGCGCGGCGCTGACGTGGGCCTTCTATTTCATCCAGCGCCGCGTGGAACGCCGGCGCACCACCGAGGCGATCGAGCGCAGCCAGAAGCTGCTGACGCTCAAGCAGGGGCTAGAAGGCTCGAAGACCAGCCTCGGTGACCTGCAGCGGTTCGAGGCGGGGCTCGTCGGCAAGGCGCAGAGTGCGGTGGAGATCGCCGACGGCTATCTCGCGCGCGCCGAGGAAGTGATCGAGCGCGGTGCGATCGACGTGCTGCGCGACGACGAGTTCACCGCGCAGGCGCGCGAGCGCTTGCTGTTCGCCGATGCCAGGCTGCATCGCGTCGTCGCGCGCCTGCGCGAACAACTCGATGGCGAAGGGCAGACCGCGTTCGACCGCACGCACGCCGCGTGGCTGCAGTTCCGCGACCGGCACGCGCTGTTCATCGCGCAGTCGTATGCTCGCGGCCCGATCCGCGCGCTGATCCAGGCGGTGACGCTGGAAAGCCTCACCGCCGCATGGATCGCCGAACTGGAGACGCAACTCGGTGAATGACGCGATCACCACCGCCGCCGATGTCGTCGCGTTCTGGCGCGACGCTGGCCCGTCGAAGTGGTTCACGCGTGACGACACGTTCGATGCACGTTGCCGCGGCCTGCTCGACCTGCACTTCGCTGCCGCACGTCGCGAGCTTGATGCGTGGGGCGCGGATGCGGTCGGCGCACTCGCACTGGTTCTGCTGCTCGACCAGATTCCGCGCAACGCGTTCCGCGGCCACGCGCATGCATATGCGACCGATCCGTTGGCGAAGTCGATCGCGATGCAGGCGATCGACGCCGGCTTCGACCTCGCGACCGAGGAACTGCTGCGCAGCTTCTTCTATCTGCCGTTCGAGCATTCCGAATCGCTCGATGACCAGCGCCGCGCGCTCGCGCTGCATCGCGAACGCCTTTCCGCGCCCGACGCCGATCACTGGGCGAAGCTGCATCTCGATGTCATCGAACGCTTCGGCCGCTTTCCGCATCGCAACGCCGCGCTCGGACGCGTGACGACGCCGGAGGAGAAGACGTTCCTCGACAGCGGCGGATTTTCCGGCTGACGCGACAAAGAAAAACGGCCGCGTTCGCGGCCGTTTTCGCATGCGTCGGTTGCGTGTCGATCAGTAGCGCGGCACTGCCGTGTCGACCTGCTGCGACCACGCGTCGATGCCGCCCTCGACGTTGTGCACGTTGGTAAAGCCCAGTCGGCGGAAATGCTCGGCCGCGGCCGCGCTGCGACGCCCGTGGTGGCACAGGAATGCGAGCGGCGTGTCTTTCGGCAACGCTTCGACCTCCGCGGTCGCGTCGCCGTCGAGCACAGAGAACGGCACGCGCACCGACGCGACCGCGCGTTCTTCCGGCGGCCGCACGTCGACCAGTGTCAGCGCGCCGTCGCCGAGCATGCGCGCCGCGTCGGCCGCGCTGATCGACTTCACCGTCTTCGCGTTCGGGTTCTCCACCACCAGTCCGCGACCGCGTTCGTCGTCGACCCAGTCGATGCGCAGGCCGTTCGCCCGCGGCGCGCTGGCCAGGTCGAACTGCGCGCGGATGCCATCGACCTCGGCCGCGATCGCCTGCGGATCGATCGGCCCGAGCTGCAGCTGCGCGCGATGGTCGGCGTCGACCGCCACCTGCAACGCATAGCCCGGGCCGGCATCGGCGATCGCGCTGCGCAGCATCTCGGCGGCGGCCGGCGTGATCTCGATCGACGGCGGCGTGCGGTCCGGCGCCTGGACGCCGAGCAGTGCGTGCAGCTCACCCGAGTTCGCCATCTGCACCACGATGTCGCTGCCACCGACCAGCTCGCCGTCGACGTACAGCTGCGGAATCGTCGGCCAGTCGCCATACGCCTTGATGCCCTCGCGGATCTCCGCATCGGCCAGCACGTTCACGTGCGCGTAATCGATGCCGAGCCCGCCGAGCACGCCGACAGCCTTCGCCGAGAACCCGCATTGCGGCGCACGCGGAGCGCCTTTCATGAAGAGGACGACGCGGTTGGACTGCAGCAGCGTGTCGATGCGGGCGCGCAGGGCGGGGTCGAGTGACATGACGTTAACCTTCGGGAAATCGAATCGTCATTCTACGGCGCGGCGCGTGCAGGCCGGCGTGGCATGATGCGGCCATGACTGTTCCGCCCGTGGCAATGCATCGCGTTCCGCGTCACCCGCACGTGTGGTGGATCGCCCTGCTGCTGGCGCACGTCGTCGCCATCGGGCTGTGGTGGCACTACGGCCTGCAGCGTGGCTGGCATGTCGCGTTGCCGCTGCTGATCGCCTCGCATCTGGCGCTGGTGTGGGGCACGCTTCGGCCGGATTCGCGGCTGTTCGGACCGGCGCTGACGCGGCTGGAGACCGACGAGCGCGTGCTGTGGCTGACTATCGACGACGGCCCGTCCGACGAGACGCCCGCCGTACTCGACCTTCTCGACGCGCATGGCGCCCGCGCGACGTTCTTCCTGGTCGGCGAGCGTGCGCGGCAGCGACCTGAACTCGTGCGTGAAATCGTCCGGCGCGGTCACGGCGTCGGCAACCACAGCGATTCGCATCCGACTGCGCGCTTCTGGGCGCTCGGCCCGCGTGCCATGCGTCGCGAGATCGAGCGCGCGCAGGCCACGCTCACCGAACTCGTGGGTTCGCCGCCGGTATGGTTCCGCGCCGTGGTCGGCATGGCCAACCCGTTCGTGTTCGCGCCGCTGCAGAGGCTGGGCCTGGCACGCGTCGCATGGACGGCGCGTGGTTTCGACGGCGCGGTATCGGATCCGCAGCGGGTCGTAGGTCGCGTCGAGCGCCTGCTCAAGCCCGGCGTGATCGTGCTGGCGCACGAGGGCGCGTCGCATGGGCGCAACGTCGAGACGCTCGCGTTGATGCTGCGCAGGTTCGACGAGCTCGGTTATCGCTGCGTGCTGCCGGTGCCGGCGCTGTCGACGCGTGGCCCGAGCCTGCCCGCCGCCGAGTCGACCGTCGCCGACTGACCGGTTACGCGCCTACTCGCGCCAGGCGACGATCTGCCAGTTGTTGAACGGCGTATTGCCGTTGAGTGGCGTGATGTCGTAGCGCAGGCCGGCGGCATCGAGGCGGCCGCGCAGGAGCGCTTCTTCGGGATAGCGATGCGGCGCGGAATACATCCAGCCCGCGACCGCCGCGAACGTGTCGAATGCCTTGCTGGTGCGCGCACGCCAACCCGGCGTTTCCAACCCGCTGCGAATGAACAGCCGTGCGCCCGGCGCCAGCATCGACGTGACCGCGTCGAGCACGCGAACCTGCGCCGCGGTATCGATGTATTGCAGGACGTCGAGCAGCGCGACGCTGCCCGAATGCTCCGGCATGACGTGCGCGAGGTCGACCGCGTCGAATGTCACGTCGCGCAGGCTGCTGCGCGCCGCGACGCGGCGCGCACGTTCGATCTTGGCGGCATCGATATCCACGCCGCGATACGGAAGGTCGACGCCGGCTTCGCGCAGCGTGTGCGCGAGCAGGCCGATGCCGCAACCAAGGTCGAGCAGCGGTGCGCGCGTGTCGCGCAATGCGTTGGCGACGGCCGGGTACAGCGGGTCGCTGCCGAGCTTGGTGCGCGTGTAGTAGTAGTGCCAGCGATTGCCGAACGAACGTTCGGGCAGGAAGGCGCGCGCGATGGTGCGTGCGCGCGCGCCGTCGAGCGGGCGACCGACCACCACGGCGCTCACGCGTCGTCGCCGAGAAGGCGATGCGCGGCGGGCAACGCCGCCTCGACCCAGCGCGCATACATCGCGCCGGATGGATGCAGTCCGTCGGCGACGAGCATGTCGTCGTGATCGCCGCCATCGCGACTGATCGGCGTGATGTCGACGAACGCGATGCCGCGCGCGGCGCACATCGCGCGCGCGACGTGGTTGAACTGGTCGATTTCGCGCGCGACGGCCACGCTGTCCCGGCCTTCGTTGCGCGCAAAGCGCGTGGCGCCCCAGTCGGGAATCGACAGCATCAGCATGCGGTCGACGCGGCCGGCGGCGAGCGTCGTCGCGGTGTCGAGCAGCGGGCCGAGTTCCTCGCGGTAGTCGCCGACGCTGCGGCCGCGGTACTGGTCGTTGACGCCGATGCCGATCGTCACGAAGTCGAACGTGCCGAGCGGTTGCGCCAGGACGATGCCGGTCCCGAGTTCGTCGCTGGTCCAGCCGGTGGTGGCGATCACGTGCGGGTCGTCGATGTCGACGCCACGATCGCGCAGCACGCGCGCGAGCTGCACCGGCCAGCGGTCGTTCGCGTCGACGCCTTCGCCGCAGGTGTAACTGTCGCCGAGCGCGAGGAAGCGCACGTCAGGCGACCTGTACGCGGCTCGCGCTGGCGGACTGCGCGCGTCGCTCGAGCACGCGGTCGACGCGCGAGAACACTTCGCGCAGCTGTTCGGGTTCGGGCAGCAGGGTGACGCGGAAATGGTCGCGGTCGCGCATGTTGAAGCTGGTGCCGGGGACGATCAGCACGCCTTCGGTTTCCAGCATCTCGAGCGCGAAGGCCTGGTCGTCGAAGCCGACCGCGGCGTCGCCGACGACTTGCGGAAAGCCGTACAG
Organism: Lysobacter claricitrinus; assembly: GCF_045866565.1. Taxonomy (NCBI): domain Bacteria; kingdom Pseudomonadati; phylum Pseudomonadota; class Gammaproteobacteria; order Lysobacterales; family Lysobacteraceae; genus Lysobacter; species Lysobacter claricitrinus. The sequence continues at coordinate 178,313 of NZ_BAAFZV010000003.1, forward strand.
CGCGCCGGCCGGCGTGCTCATGCGCAGGTGGCGGCTCGCGGCGATGGTTTCGACGACGGCGCGTCGTGCTTCGAACAGGCGGCCGCCTGGCGCGGTGAGCGCGTGGATGGTCGACGCGCCCGACAGCGCGGCGTCGATCGCGAACTGGCCCGGCACGTTGGCGCACAGGCGCAACGCGCCGAGCAGGTCCATCGCGTGGTGGAAGTCGCCGACCGCGAGCGGGTCGCCGCTCAGCACCGCCCAGCCCACGCGCCAGCCACAGGCGCGATGCACCTTCGACAGGCCGCCGAACGACAGGCACGGCACGTCGCCGGCGAGCGGGGCGAGCGGCTGGAAGGTCGCGCCGTCGTAAAGGATTTCGTCGTAGATCTCGTCGGACATCAGCAGCAGGCGATGCTTCGCGGCGATCGCGACGATGCGCTCGAGCAGCTCGCGCGGATACACGGCGCCGGTCGGGTTGTTCGGATTGATCACGACGATCGCGCGCGTGCGCGGGGTGACCAGCGCTTCGATGACGTCGGGGTCGGGCAGGAAACCGTTTTCGGCCGCGCACGGGTAGTGCACCGCACGGCCGTCGTTGAGGATGGTCGCGGCCGTCCACAGCGGGTAGTCCGGCGACGGCACCAGCACTTCGTCGCCCGGGTTCAGCAGCGCGCGCAGCGACAGGTCGATCAGCTCGCTGACGCCGTTGCCGATGAACACGCGCTCAGGCGAGGCGTTGGGCGTGCCGCGGCGGCGGTGGAAGTCGGCCAGCGACTCGCGCGCACCCGGCAGGCCCTGCTGGTGGGTGTACGGGTCGGTTTCGTGGATGCGGTCGGCGATCGCGCGCTGCAGGTGTTCCGGCGCGCGGAACCCGAACGCGCCCGGGTTGCCGATGTTGAGCTTGATCAGCTTGCGCCCCTGGGCTTCCAGCTCGCGCGCTCGCCGGGCCAGCTCCCCGCGGATTTCGTAGCGGACTTCGGACAGGCGTTCGCGGGTCTTGAGGGCGTGGGACATGGAAGCGGCGGTGGGACGCGGAAAATGGCGGCCAGCCTACCGGAAAACCGGCCCAGCCCGCCCGGCGCTGGCGCCCGGTCTGGCTAGAATCGGCGCATGACGCAAACGCCGGCTTCCCCCACGCCCGACCCCGGCGCCCTTCAAGCGATCGGCTGGCCGATGGGCGAGGCCGGAGATGGCCCGGCCGCCTGGCGCGACGCCCTCGCGGCGCACCCCGGTGCGCGACCGGTCCGCGTGGTCGAGCAGCACCGCACCGGGTATGTGGTCGCAGACGCGCCGGGCGACGGCTTCAACGTCGAATCGCTGGGCGACTGGCTGCGCCCCGCCGGTTATCGCGACGGCCGCACGGATCCCACCGACCGCCCCGGCGTCGGCGACTGGCTGCTGATCGAGGGCGACCGTCGCCAGGCCAAGGCGGTGGCGCTGCTGCCGCGCTGGTCGGCGATCAAGCGCGGCGCGGCCGGCGAGCATTACCGCCAGCAGCTGATCGCCGCGAACATCGACGTTGCTTTCGTGGTCTGCGGGCTCGACGGCGACTTCAACCCGCGCCGCATCGAGCGCTACCTGCTGCTGGTGCAGGGCGGCGGCGTCGAGCCGGTGGTGGTGCTGACCAAGATCGATCTGGCCGACGCGGACGCGGCGGCGGCGATCCTGCGCGCCGCGGTCGGTGAATCGCTCGCCGTCGTCGCGGTGAATTCGAAGGACGCCGCGAGCGTCGCGCAACTCGATCCGTGGCTGGGTGCGGGCCGCACCGCGGTGCTCGTCGGCAGTTCGGGCGCGGGCAAGTCGACGCTCACCAACACGCTGCTCGGCATCGAGAAGATGAAGACCGGCGAGGTGCGCGGCAACGACTCGCGTGGCCGCCATACCACCACGCATCGCGCGCTGATTCCGCTGCCGCAGGGCGGTTGCCTGATCGACACACCCGGCATGCGCGAACTCAAGCCGACCGGCGAGGAGGACGTCACCGACACGTTCGCCGACGTGGAAGCGCTCGCCGCCGAATGCCGCTTCCGCGACTGCAAGCACGAGAAGGAACCGGGGTGCGCGGTGCGCGCCGCGGTACAAGCGAAGACGCTCGATCCATTGCGTCTAGCGAACTTCATGAAGCTGTCCGGCGAGGTCGCAGGCGCGGCGACGCGACTCGCCACGCGCCGCCAGCAGAAGGCCGAGTCGAAACCGGGAAGCAAGCCGGGCGGCCGGCGTCCCGACGACAAGTACGGGAAGCGCTAGTGGCGACGCCCGCTTCGCTGACACCGGACATCGTGCATCACGCCGCGCTCGACGCGCGCATGGTGCGCGTCGCCCGCGACATCCGCGTGCTCGCGCTGGTGAGCTGGCCCGCCGGCGAGGAAGCCGCGTTCCTCGCCGCTTACGCGGCCGGCACTGCGAAGCCGCCGGTGATCGCGTATCCGAAGATCGATTTCAGCGCCGCGCGCGCCGAACTCGAAGCGCTCGTGCGCGAAGCCGACCCGCAGCATCCGCTCGGCCAGTACCTGATCGACTCTGCGCGCAGCTGGAAGATCGCCGCGCTGATGTGCGAGTCGCTCGGCACGCCTACCGTGCTCGCGCATTCGAAGGAGTTGTACGGCACGCCGAACGAGGCCCTGCCCGGAAACGGGCCGACCGCGCGCGAGGCCGCGCAGCATTTCATCTCGATCGCCGACGAGCTCGACAGCGGCCTGCTGTCGCCGTCGGAAAGCGTCCACATCTCGGCGACCGCGCTGCGCCTGCAATTGCAGAACGATCTCGACGACTACTTCAACCGCCGCGTCATCGACGTCGAACTCGATCCCGACCTCATCGCCAAGGCCGCCGCCGGCGCCACGCGCATCCGCCTGCGCGCCAGCGCGAACTTCAGCCTGTACGACCGCGACCAGCTGCTCAACCACGAAGCCTTCGTGCACTCGATCACCGCGCTCAACGGCCGCGAGCAGCCGGTGCTGTCGAGCCTGTCGCTGTCGTCGCCGCGCACCACCGCCACGCAGGAAGGCCTTGCGACGTTCGCCGAGCAGATCACCGGCAGCATCGACATCGGCCGCATGAAGCGCATTTCGCTGCGCATCGAAGCGGTCGCACGCGCGCTCGACGGCGCCGACTTCATCGAGGTGTTCCGCTTCTTCCTGGAGTCCGGCCAGACAGAGCAGGAGAGCTTCTCGTCGGCGCAGCGCATCTTCCGCGGCGTGCCGACCACCGGCGGCTACGCGTTCACCAAGGACACCGTCTACGTGCGCGGCCTGGTCGGCGTGCATACGTTCTTCCGCTGGGCGCTGCGCAACCGCAAGCTGCCGCTGTGCCGCTACCTGTTCGCCGGCAAGATGACGCTGGCCGACGTGCAGCGCTTCGAGCCGCTGTTCGAGTCCGGCGCGCTGCTGCCGCCGCACTGGCAGCCGCCGTGGCTGACGCGCATCAACGGGCTCGCCGGGATGCTCGCGTTTTCGCTGTTCGCCAACCGCATCCGGCTCGACAGCATCGCCGACGAAGGCGGCTTCATGCTCGATTTCTGACGCCGGGCGCCCCCCACCGTGCGCGTGCGTCCGAACCGACCGATCCCGCCGGGTAGAATCGAGAGCCCGCCCCGCCTCGCGACCCGATGACCCAGAGCAGCAGCGACGATCTGAAGCAGGCCGCCCTCGAGTACCACCGGATCGACCCACCCGGGAAGATCAAGGTGTCGCCGACCAAGCCGCTCGTCACCCAGCGCGACCTCGCGCTGGCCTACTCGCCCGGCGTCGCCTACGCCTGCGAGGCGATCGTTGCCGACCCGAATGCCGCTTCCGAGCTCACCGCGCGCGGCAACCTGGTCGCGGTCATCTCCAACGGCACCGCGGTGCTCGGCCTCGGCGACATCGGCCCGCTGGCCGGCAAGCCGGTGATGGAAGGCAAGGGCGTTCTGTTCCAGAAGTTCGCCGGCATCGACGTCTTCGACATCGAGGTCGACGAGCGCGATCCCGACAAACTCGTCGACATCATCGCCTCGCTCGAGCCCACCTTCGGCGGCATCAACCTCGAGGACATCAAGGCGCCGGAATGCTTCATCGTCGAGCGCAAGTTGCGCGAGCGGATGAACATCCCCGTCTTCCACGACGACCAGCACGGCACCGCGATCATCGTCGGCGCCGCGGTGCTCAACGCGCTTGAGGTCGTCGGCAAGAAGATCGGCGACGTGAAGCTCGCGACGTCGGGCGCCGGCGCGGCCGGCATCGCCTGCCTCGACATGCTGGTCGCGCTCGGCATGAAGCCGGAGAACATCCTCGCAGTCGATCGCGACGGCGTGCTGTACACCGGTCGCGAGCACATGGACCCGGACAAGCAGCGTTACGCGCGCGACACCGACAAGCGCACGCTGGCCGACATCATGGTTGGCGCCGACCTGTTCCTCGGCCTGTCGGCGGGTGGCGTGCTCAAGCCGGAGATGGTCGCGACGATGGCCGACAAGCCGGTCATCCTCGCGCTCGCCAATCCGTATCCGGAGATCCTTCCGGAAGACGCGAAGGCGGTTCGCCCGGATTGCATCATCGCGACCGGTCGCTCGGACTATCCGAACCAGGTCAACAACGCGCTGTGCTTCCCGTACATCTTCCGCGGCGCGCTCGATGTCGGCGCGACGGAGATCAACGAGGCGATGAAGCTCGCCTGCGTGCGCGCCATCGCGAAGCTCGCGCGCATGGAGTCGTCGGACCTCGGCAGCGCGTACGGCGGCGACGTGCCGAAGTTCGGCGCCGAGTACCTGATTCCGCGTCCGTTCGACCCGCGCCTGCTGGTGATGCTCGCCCCGGCGGTCGCGCAGGCCGCGATGGATTCGGGCATGGCCAAGCGCCCGATCACCGACATGCGCGCCTACGAGGAAAAGCTCGGGCAGTTCATCTACCGCACCGGGCTGATCATGAAGCCGGTGTACGACCGCGCGCGCAGCGATCTCAAGCGCGTCGTCTATGCCGAGGGCGAAGAAGAAAACGTGCTGCGCGCCGTGCAGACGGTGATCGACGAAGAGCTCGCGAAACCGATCCTGATCGGTCGCCCCGACGTCATCCAGACCCGCATCGAGCGCCTCGGCCTGCGCATGCGCCCGGGCGTCGACTTCGAACTCACCAACATCAATTCCGACCCGCGCTTCGACAGCTACTGGCAGCAGTACCACGCGCTCACCGAGCGTCGTGGCGTCACCCCGGCGGCCGCCAAGAACCTGCTGCGCTCGCGCCCCACGCTGATCTCCGCGCTGATGGTCGAGCGCGGCGAAGCCGACGCGATGATCTGCGGCGTGGTCGGCCGCTTCCACAAGAAGCTCGGTTACCTGCGCAGCGTGTTCAACTTCGACCGCGGCGTCACCGGCACCGCGGCGATGACGGCGGTCATCAACAACCTCGGCACCTGGTTCTTCCTCGACACGCACGTGCAGCTCGATCCCTGCGCCGAGCAGATCGCCGAAGCCACGCTGCAGGCGACATACCGCCTGAAACTGTTCGGCATCGAGCCGAAGGTCGCGCTGCTGTCGCACAGTAACTTCGGCAGCCACGACAACGCGTCGGCGCACAAGATGGCGAAGGTGCGCGAGATCCTGCTCGACCGCGCGCCCAAGCTCGAGATCGAAGGCGAGATGCAGGCCGACACCGCCTGGGACGAGGAACTGCGCTTCCGCATGTTCCCGAACTCGCGCCTGCGCGGCCGCGCCAACCTGTTCGTCATGCCGAACCTCGACGCCGCCAACATCGTCTACAACATGGTGCGCGTGATGACCGACGGCGTCGCCATCGGCCCGATCCTGATGGGCCTCGACAAACCCGCGCACATCCTCACACCCGCATCCACGCCACGACGCATCGTCAACATGACGGCGATCGCGGCGGTGGACGCGCAGATAAGGGCGGCGCAGGGCGCGAAGCGGGGCTGATCGGATGGGCGCGGCGCGGCCCACGGCAACCATTCTCGTCATTGCGTATCGCAACGAAGGGACGATCGCCGACGCACTTCGCTCGGCGCTCGCGCAGACGGTGCCGTGCGAGATCATCGTGTCCGACGACTCGGGCGGCGACCGCACGCTCGATGTCGCCCGCGAGATTGCTGCAGGCTACGACGGGCCTCATCGGATCACCATTCGTAGTACGCCCGTCAACATTGGCCTGTGCGCGCATCTAACTGAGCTTGCGCAACTTGCAACGGGCGACGTGCTCGTCTGTTTCGCCGGGGACGATGCCAGCTATCCACAGCGCGTAGAGAAGCTGCTCGATCGCTTCGTTGCGTTTCCGGATGCGCAGATCGTCGGTTCGCATGTCGATGATGTCGATGCAACGGGCGCGCTTCTGAAAGCGGGAACGCGCGGAACTCCGGAGATGATCGACCAGCGCTGGCTGTTGCGGCGCGGCAAGCTCGCCGCGGTGCTTGGCGCATCGATGGCGATCCGGCGGACACTCCTGACCGAGTTTCCGCCGCTGGAGGGCAAGGTCGAAGACAACATGCTCACCCTGCGCGCCGTTCTGGCTGGCGAGTGCCACTGCCTGCCCCAGGCGCTCGTTGCCTACAGGCGGCATGACAGCAACCTGGGCGACTGGGTCTTCGACCGCAGCGGCACCGACTACGCCGCGTTCGAGCGCAGGCAGCGGCGTGTTCTTGCGATGTATCGGGAGATTGCGGCAGATCAGCGTCGGTGTATCGCGGCGAGACCGGATCTCCCGGTAGCGCGCCGGATGGCGGGGCAGCAGCTCGCTGACATGTACGCGCTGGAAGCCGACATGCGCGAAGCGGTTCTCGATCGTCCACGCCGGGAGTGGCTCGGTCCACTCTGGTCCGGTCTTCGTCATCCGGGCCTGCGCCGGAAAAGTGCGGAGCGCGCGCTCAAGCTACTGCTGCCGCGGAGCATCTTCGGCCGCGGCTGATCAGGCAGCGTGGGTCCGGCGCACCTTTTTTGCGAATCGCGTCCACAACCGCAGGGCGTCAAAGCCTGTCGCACCGGACCAGTGGGGTGCGGCGTCCCGCTGGGACCACAGGGTTGCGAGCAAAGGTCGCAGCGTCCCGTCATCAAGTGCACGCTCGATGTCGGCATGCAATCGCGCTGCGGTGCCTGCATCGCGCAGTCCACGCGTCGAGTACGCCGCAGCTAATGCGCGACGTGTCTGCAACCAGTCGACACTCTCGCGACGCCGACTTGTCGGCGCATGTTCGCGTCCCATGGCCGAGAACGCGTCGCAGTGCCGGCGAAATCGCACGAGCGGCTCAGGCACGTACCGCACGCCATTGCCCCCTGCGGCGCATAGCGCGAGCCACCAGTCATGATAGGTGTCATCCGGAAACGGTCGCGCGCGCTCCAGCAGGCCGCGTCGGATCAGCGTTGCGTGACCTGACACCGAATTGGCGAACAGGAATTTCACCGGCTGCGTGCCGTCGAGCATGTCGGTGTCATCGGAGACACGTCGCCCGAGGTCGGCGCCTTCACAGTCGATGTATAGCGAATCGCAATAGACGAGGTCAGCATCGCCGATCGAGTCGAGGAGACGACGAAGCTTGGTCGGCTCCCAGAAGTCGTCCTGATCGCACGGCGCGAGGAAGGTGCCGCGACACAGAGACAGCGCTCGCTCGAAGCTTTTCGCAGGGCCCAAATTGGTGTCATTCGCCGACCACGACACGCGCACGTCGCGCGCAGCGTAGTCGGCCAGAATCGCTTGCGTTTCATCGCTCGAGCCATCGTCCACGGCTACAAGCTCCAACTCCACGTCCCGCTGAGCGAGCACAGAGTCGATCTGCTCGCGTAGATAGCGCCCACCGTTATAGGTGCTCAGTGCGACGGAGACCGGGACAGTCTGCAAGGTCGTCATGGGCGCTTGGAGCTGTCGGGGTGTAAGTGCGAACTTATACCCAACCGGGCCTCGGGCAGGAAGATTTGCCCGCGCCGTGCGCCGCCGCTCCGATGAGGGGCGGCGCGTCGCTCCTGCCGCCGCCTCAGGGCCTAAGCGTATAGACCGGTGCGTCGACGACGCCCTTCCGCACTTTCTCCAGCACGCCGGCTAGTTCCGCTTTCCGTTCCGGATCGGTGGCGGATGCGACGAGGGCTTCGAGGACGGCGACGTGCGCTGTCTGCCGCGCATCTGCCGCAGGCACCGCGATGTCCGGTTTGACACCGACATGCTCCCAGTTCGTATGCGTCACCGGATTGATCGATCGGCTATGCGGGATGAACGCTGCGAAGCCGTGGCCGAGGGGGTAGAGATCGCCCGGGTTGGAGCCGCCGCCGGTGGTTTCGCCGACAAGCGTCGCGCGCTTCTGCGTCTGCATGTCGTACGCGAACTCTTCGCCCCCGGAGAACGTGCCGGCTGATGTCAGCACGTAAACGGGCTTGGCGTAGCGCGGCTGCACGTTGGGATTGGTCCAGAACTGTTGGGTGCTGTCACTGGCGCGGCTGTAGATGTCGTTGAGATGGCGCTGGTCGCCGACCGGAAAAAAGTGACTCATCAGGTGGGCGACGGTGTTCGGCTCGCCGCCGTGGTTGCGGCGCAGATCGACAATCAGCGCGTCGGTGCCCTGCAGCAGCGTCATCGCGGCGGACATCGCGTCGGCGACGAGTTCGGTCGGGCCGAAGCCGCGTACTTCGATGTAGCCGATGTTGCCGGGCAGGCGCGAAATGCTTTCGATGCCGAAGCCGCGTTCGGCCATTTCTTCGCGACCACGCGCCACTTCGGCGGCATCCGGAAACGGCGGCGTTTCGGCGCTCGGCGGATGGAAGTCCGGGTCGTAATGGATGTTGAAGTGTCCGTCGTCGCCGAGCGTGCGCATGTCGTTCGCGAGGTGCTTTCCGAACGTGGCGATCGTCGCGTCATTCGAATAGATCCCGCTGCCCTCGCGACTGCGGATCGTGGACGCGAGCTTGGCGCCGGCGTCGGGGAAGACGTAACGCTTCTGCAGTTGCGTCGCGAGCGTTTCGATCACGTCATGCCGGTCGGTCGCGCTGATCGGCGCTTCGTCCGGCGCGTGCGCGGCGTGGGCGAGGGGCGCGAGCGCGAGCAGCGTCGCGAAGAAAAGGGTCGGTCGGTGCATCGGGCAACTCTCCTTGTGGGTGGCGGCGCGCGCCGCTTGGCTACTAATCAATTAGTACTTACCGGCAAAAAAACTCAGCGCGGAGGGCCTTCGAGATTCACCGTCTCGGTCGCCCACGTGCCGCGTTCGCGTCGTGCGACCACGTGCACCATCGACTCGCCCTTGGGACCACGCAACGTCATGCGCATGTCGGCGTGGCCGCGGCTGTCGTCGACGTTCATTTCGCCGTGCAGTTCGCGACCGCTGACGCTGACCGGCGTGCCGAGTGCGGACTGCACGCCGCGATCGGCACTAACCTTCTGCAGCAACGCCTTGAACTCGGCGCTGTCGGTGATCGCGGGCGGCGCCGGCGGTGCGGGCGGCGGCGGGATCGCGGCAGTGGGAGCGGTCGCCGGGACAGCATGCGCAGCAGGCGCCCCCTTCGGTGCACGCATCCGGGCCGGCACTGCGTTCGGCGTCGCAGGTGCAACAGGTGCGGGCAACGCCACGGGCGATGCGGGGGCTGCCGGCGCGACAGGTGCCGCCGCGGTGGCATGAGCCTTCGGGTCGTAGACCGGCGGCGGAGGCGGCGGGGGCGGCGCGGGCACTGCAAGCGGCGCGGGGGGCGGCGGCGGTGCGGGTGGTGCAGGCGGCGGAGCGATTCGCGACACGTCCGCGAGCCACTGACGCGTGGCAGGCGTGATCGGCTTGGCGACGCCGTTTTCGGTGTACGACTCGACGAGGCTGCCGTCGAGATTGCGCTGGCCGCGGTATTCGCGCGTGGTCGTGCCGTTGTTGTCGGTGATGACGCTGACGTCCGGCACGTTGCCGTTCTTGCCGCTGGACTCGATGTGGATGTTGACGCCCTTCGGGCCGGCGCCGACCTGCCAGGCCGTGAGCGCACCGGCGACGAGAAGCACCAGGCCGGCGATGCGAGCGCCGCGCCGCGCAGGCGCGGATGTTGGAGCGATCAAACGTGTGATGCGTTGCATGAGGGAACCTCCCGTTGCTGCAAGCGCGAAGCGGAGCGTGGGATGCCGGTGGTGCTCGAGATGCGCGAGCGCTTCGGCGAGAGCGATGGCGTCTCCGCAGGCCGCCACCGCAAGGTCGTCGCAGGCGTGTTCGCGTTCGAGCCGGATGCGCCGGCCCAGCCACCACGCCGCGGGATGGAAGAACAGCAACGCTTCGACCACGCACTGCACGCCGTTCCACAGCCAGTCGAGCCGTGCGACGTGCGCGAGTTCGTGTGCGACCAAAGCTTCGATCTGCGCGGTCGGCAGGCGTCGCAGCAGTTCCGACGGCAGCCAGATCACCGGTTTCACCAGTCGCGCGGTGAACGGCACCAGCACCTCATCTGCGAGACGCACGGACACGTCACGCGTGATCCGCAACGCGACCCGCAACTGCTCGACACGCGTCCGCAACGGCTCCGGCAACTGCGCCCACTGCAAACGATCAAGCCGTTCGACATAGCGCCAACCACCGAGCCGCCACACCAGCACCGCGAGCACGCCGAGCAACCAGATCGCGACGAGCATCGACGCGAGTGGCGTGGACTCCTGCACGATCACACCCGCTGCCGCGCGCACCGTCTGCACCGGCGCTAGCACTGGTAAGGCTGACCCGAGATCGGCGGACGTCGTGACGCCGAGTGCAAACGCCGCCGGCACCGCGACCATCGCGACCAGGAACGCCATCGCCACCGAATGCCGCAACGCCGCCGATGCACGCGTCATCGACGCCAGCACCAGCGCCGCCATGCCCGCGATCACCGCATCCATCCACAGCGAATGCAGCAGCGCCGACGACAGCGCCGAGGCGAACAGAAGTTGCGTGCTGGCGGCCATGTCGATCACTTCGCCTGTCGACGCGCTTTCGCTTCGGCGATCATCCGCGCGATCTCGTCGAGCTCCTGCTCGCTGGCGACGCCGTCATCCAGCGCGCGCTGCACCAGGCTCGCCGCCGAACCGGAGAACGCACGGCGCATCAGGTCCTTGACCAGCGAGCGCTGCACCACGCGTTCCGGGTGCACTGGCGTATAGGCGTGGCTGCGCTCGCTCTCGTCGCGATGCACCAGCCCCTTCTCCGACATGATCGTGAGCATCTTCAGCACGGTGGTGTAGGCCGTGTCCTTCGACTTCGAAAGGTCGGCGTGCACCTCGCGCACGGTCATCGGCGCCTTGCGGGCCCAGAGCACGCGCAGCAGGGCGAGTTCGCCTTCGGTGGGTTGGGGGGTCGACATGCGGTTCTCCGGGGTACGGCGCATTTAGTACTAATCAGTTAGTAGACGTCAACGGCCGTCCGTCGGCATGGCGTGGCCGACCCCAAACGACCCCCTGCATCACCGCGAAAACATGCGCCTGCGTACGTCGCGAGGTAATCGTTTGCAGTGCGTACGGCTGCTGAGAGTCGTCTCAGACCCCACTGCTAGAATCGGCGCTTCCCCTGTACACACTTCAGCGGCCAAGGGGCCGTGGACGAATGATCGGCAATCTTTCCAGCGCCATTTCCGAACTGCTGCACGACGATCCGGACCCGACCGAGAGCCGCGAGTGGCTCGAATCCATCTCCGCGGTCATCGACCACGCGGGCCCCGAACGGGCTCACCAGCTGCTGGAAGGCATGGTCGAAGTCACGCGCCGCGCCGGCGCGCACCTGCCGTTCTCGCCCACCACCGAATACGTCAACACCATTCCGCCGCACCTCGAGGCCAAGAGCCCGGGCGATTCCGCGATGGAATGGCGCATCCGTTCGATGCTGCGCTGGAACGCGATGGCGATGGTCGTGCGCGCCAACCGCAAGCCGGGCGAGCTCGGCGGCCACATCGCGTCGTTCGCGTCGTCGGCCACGCTCTATGACGTCGGCTTCAACCATTTCTGGCGCGCCCCCAGCGCCGACCACCCGGGCGATCTCATCGGCTTCCAGGGCCACAGCTCGCCGGGCATGTACGCGCGCAGCTTCCTCGAAGGCCGCCTCACGCAGGACCAGCTCGACCACTTCCGCATGGAAGTCGACGGACGCGGCGTCAGCTCGTACCCGCACCCGTGGCTGATGCCTGATTACTGGCAGCTGCCGACCGTGTCGATGGGCCTCGGCCCCATCGCCGCCATCTACCAGGCGCGCAACTGGAAGTACGTCGAAGGCCGCGGCCTGATGCCGAAGACCGACCGCAAGGTCTGGTGCTTCCTCGGCGACGGTGAAACCGACGAACCCGAAAGCCTCGGCGCGATTTCCGTGGCCGGCCGCGAAGGCCTCGACAACCTCGTCTTCGTCGTCAACTGCAACCTGCAGCGCCTCGACGGCCCGGTGCGCGGCAACGGCAAGATCATCCAGGAACTCGAAGGCCAGTTCCGCGGCGCCGGCTGGAACGTCATCAAGACGATCTGGGGCAGCTACTGGGATCCGCTGCTCGCGCGCGACACCACCGGCAAGCTGCGCCAGCTGATGATGGAAACCGTCGACGGCGAATACCAGAACTGCAAGGCGTTCGGCGGCAAGTACACGCGCGACAACTTCTTCGGCAAGTACCCGGAAACCGCCGCGCTCGTCGCGTCGCTGTCGGACGAGGACATCTGGCGCCTCAACCGCGGCGGCCACGATCCGCACAAGGTCTACGCCGCGTACCACGAGGCGATGAACACCAAGGGCATGCCCACCGTCGTCCTCGCCAAGACGGTGAAGGGCTACGGCATGGGCGCCGCGGGCGAAGCGCTCAACCCCACGCACGGCACCAAGAAGCTCGACGACACCGACGTGCGCGCGTTCCGCGACCGCTTCAACATCCCGGTCAGCGACAAGGAACTCGAAGGCGGCGCGATCCCGTTCTTCCACCCGGGCGAGAAGTCGCCGGAAGTCGAATACATGCTCGAGCGCCGTCGCGCGCTCGGCGGTGCGCTGCCGCAGCGTCGTCGCAAGGCCACGCAGTCGCTCGAAGCGCCGAAGCTCGAAGTGTTCGAGCGCCTGATGAAGTCGACGGGCGATCGCGAGATCAGCACCACGATGTCGTTCGTGCAGGCGCTCAACATCATCCTGCGCGACAAGCAGGTCGGCCCGCGCTGCGTGCCGATCGTCGCCGACGAAGCGCGCACCTTCGGCATGGAAGGCCTGTTCCGCCAGCTCGGTATCTACGCGCCGCACGGCCAGAAGTACAAGCCGGTCGACCGCGACCAGCTCATGTACTACCGCGAAGACGCCGCGGGCCAGGTGCTGGAAGAAGGCATCACCGAAGCGGGCGCGTTCGCCAGCTGGATGGCCTCGGCCACCAGCTATTCGACGAACGACCTGCAGATGATGCCGTTCTACATCTACTACTCGATGTTCGGCTTCCAGCGCATTGGCGACAGCGCGTGGCAGGCGGCGGACATGCGCGCGCGCGGCTTCCTGCTCGGCGCCACCGCCGGCCGCACCACGCTCAACGGCGAAGGCCTGCAGCATGAAGACGGCCACGGCATGGTGCAGGCCAGCTTCATCCCCAACTGCCGCAGCTACGATCCCACGTTCTCGTTCGAAGTCGCGGTGATCCTGCACCACGGCATGCATCGCATGCTCAACGAGCAGCAGGACGAGTACTACTACATCACCCTGATGAACGAGAACTACGCCCACCCGGACATGCCGGAAGGCGCGGCCGACGGCATCATCAAGGGCATGTACCTGCTGCAGGGCGGCGCCAAGGCCAAGAAGGGCGAGCTGCGCGTGCAGCTGCTCGGCTCCGGCACCATCCTGCGCGAAGCCATCGCCGCCGCCGAACTGCTCGACAAGGATTTCGGCGTCACCGCCGACATCTGGTCCTGCCCCAGCTTCAACGAGCTCGCGCGCGAAGCCGTCGACTGCGAACGCTGGAACCGCCTGCACCCCGAAGACACGCAGCGCGTGCCGTACGTGACGTCACTGCTGCAGAGCCGCACCGGCCCCGCCATCGCCGCGACCGACTACATCCGCGCCTACCCCAACCAGATCCGCGAATACGTGCCCATGCGCTACACCGTGCTCGGCACCGACGGCTTCGGCCGCAGTGATACGCGCGAGAACCTGCGTCGCCACTTCGAAGTGGATCGCTTCCACATCGCGCATGCGGCGATTGCTGCATTGGCGGCGGAAGGGAAGATGACGGGGAAGGATGTGGCGAGGGCGATCAAGCAGTACAAGCTGGATGTGGATAAGCCGAATCCGATTTCGGTGTAAATCGAGATTGCAATCCACTGAATAAACCAAAGGCGGCTTCGAGCCGCCTTTGCCTTTTCTAGGCCCTCTGGTGGCCGGAGTCGCCATCCACTAGGCTCGGCGACGGGACTTTTCGGGAGGGGAAAAGTGATCCGCCGCCTCGCCATCCGCAACTACCGCATATTCAGACAACTCGATCTCGAGTTCAGTGACGGCATAAACGTCCTCGTCGGACCGAACGACATCGGCAAATCGACACTACTCGAGGCGATCTCGCTGGCGCTGACGGGTCGGCTAGCGGGCAAGCCTTTCGCCTACGAGCTGTCGCCATATCACGTCAACAACGCCGCCACTCGGGCCTACTCAGACTCTCTGCGAACTGGCCGTGCTGCTACGCCGCCAGAGATCATCATCGAGCTCTATCTCTCTCCCGACTGCGGCGCTGAAGCACTGCGCGGGACGAACAACCTCTCGGGCGAGGACGCCATCGGCGTCCGCCTTCAGGCTCAGCTGGCGCCTGAATTCCACGATGAATATTCGGCGTTCGTGGCCACCGTTCGCGACGGTGCTTTGGTCCCGACTGAATATTACCGAGTCGACTGGACAGCTTTTTCGGGGCAGAGCATTACGTCCCGAAGTGTCCCGATCGATGTCTCCATCGTCGACCCCGCAGCATTGCGTCTTCAGAATGGAATAGACACACACCTTCAGCAAATCATTAGCGCGCAGCTGCAGCCGAGTGAACGCGTCGAGCTATCACGTGAATATCGAAGCCTGCGGGAGACCTTTGCGGAGCGCAAATCCGTTCAGGAGATCAACAAGAAGCTGCAGGGCGACAGCGGGCTACTTACCAATCGGGCGCTGAGCCTAGGAGTTGACATCTCTCAACGGTTTACGTGGGAGCGAGGTCTGGTCGCACATGTAGATGAGCTGCCCTTCCACCTGATAAGCAGAGGCGAACAAAGCGCGATAAAGACGGTGCTTGCACTAGGGCAGCGCGCCCGTGACTGTCATGTTGTGCTGATCGAAGAACCCGAGGCGCACCTCTCGTATACCAAGCTTCGCTCACTGCTTGAACGAATCGCCGACCAGTGTCGCGGACAGCAAGTGATCATCGCCACGCATAGCAACTTTGTCCTAAACAAGGTGGGGCTCGAACACCTAGTCCTTCTTGGGCCGGAAGGCCCGCTGCGGATGACGGATCTGCCGGATGGCACAGTCGACTACTTCAAGAAGCTAGCCGGGTACGACACGCTCCGGATGGTCCTCGCTCGCGCGTCAATACTCGTGGAGGGTCCGTCGGATGAGCTGGTGGTGCAGCGGGCCTATCGCGACAAACACGGCCGCCTGCCCATCGAGGATGACGTCGACGTCATCAGCGTAGGGTTAGCGCATAAGCGCTTCCTCGATATCGCGGTTCGAATCGGCAAGCCGGTGCGAGTAGTAGTCGACAACGACGCGAAGCCAGTGAGTAACCACCAGACACGTTTCCAGGAATACCTGATCAAACCCAACGTCGAGCTTTGTGTCGGCGACGGTGCTGGAGGTCGCACGCTGGAAACGCAGATCGTCGCCGCAAATGACTTGGAGTTGTTGAACAAGGTTCTCGGGCAAAAGTTCACCAGCTCGGACGAGCTGTTGGACTTCATGCTCAAAAACAAGACAGAGGCTGCTCTAGCGATCTTCCAGTCTGAGGACGTCATTGACATGCCGCCCTACATATCCCGCGCGATCGCTCATGTCTAACACGGCGATTCTTGCTTGCGCTGGTTCGAGGAAGACGGAGACTGTCATCGACCACGCGCTGTCGACGAAAGAGCGGTCCCTGATTCTGACGTTCACTGCTGAGAACCAGAAGCAAATAGTTCACCGCATTCGGGAACGCATGGGCGTGGTGCCGCCGAATGTCGTCGTAATGGGCTGGTTTGCGTTTCTCATTAACGAGTGCGCAAAGCCCTACCAGCGCGCGTTGACTGGCCAGCCCTTCAAGATCGCCGGCCTGAACTTCAAGGGCCGGCGTGCAAGGTACACACCGAAAACCAGTCTGCACTTCTACTTAGATTCTGAAAGCAGGCTCTATCGGGACGAGACGGCTGACTTTGTAGTTCAGTTAAACCAGGCGTCGGCGGGTGCTGTTAAGCGTCGGCTGGAAGCAATCTACGACCGTATCTTGATCGATGAAGTTCAAGATTTAACTGGATATGACCTTGATGTGCTGGACATGCTTTTGGCGTCCCGCATTTGCGTCACGCTAGTTGGCGATCCTCGCCAACATACCTTCAGCACAAACCTAAATCGTCGGCACGCAAAATTTTCAGGCGTCGGCATGCTCGACTGGCTCAAAGCGCGCCGCTCGATTTGCTCAATTGAGGAGCGCAGCGAATCGTATCGTTGCAACCAAGCGATTTGCGACTTTGCGGACGCGCTGTACCCAGCGTTGCCGCGCACGACGTCAAGAAACTACGAGTGCACTGGGCATGATGGTGTTTTTGGTGTGGGAGCGGATCGTGTTGCGGAATACGTGAAAAAGTGGAGCCCAGTCGTTCTGAGGCACGATAGAAACTCAGATACGGCTGGTCTGCCAGCTTTGAACTTTGGTGTATCAAAGGGCTCGACCTTTGACCGCGTTCTTATATTCCCGACCGCTCCGATCCTGACGTATCTGGCCAAGCGTGATCCAAGTAGGTTGAAGTCGCCTGAAAAGTTGTACGTAGCAGTGACACGTGCTCGATTCAGTGTTGCGTTCGTGGTGACGCCGATCAGCCGCGCGGCGATGATTTCACTCCCTGTTTGGTAGCGCCGGCAGCTTTGGTGTGGGGGGACTACGCATAAATGTTCCAAGTGCACATAGAGATGTTCGACTCATTGATTCCTCTAATGGACGACGAGACGTGACATGCAAACAGCACGAAGCCTAGTTGACGGGCGCGAGTACACAGCGCAGCAGCTCGCGCAGTTTCCTGACAGCGATCGACAAGCACTGAGGGGTCAGTTGGTCTGCATGTTCTGCGGCCAGCAGGCGCACTACCGTAGAGCTACGCGGGCAGGCACGAATGGGCGAAGCCGTTCGGCCTGCTTCTACTGTCTTCCCCACGGAGAAGACTGCGAGATAACACGGGTGAACGGCGATCCTTGGGATGCGGAGGAGAGCGACTCCACAGTTGGAACGTGGGAAAGACGTGGGCAGACGCTGGTGGTCCAAATTCTCTCTGAGGAGCCTCCAGCTGATGCGGTGGAAGATGCGCTAGCAGCTGACCCTGAAGAGGGTCAGCGAAGTAGAAGCGGCGGCGCACGTACGAGGCAATCGTCGACTGTGAGGAGGGGGCCTCAGCGCTTACTTGAGCAGCTGGTCGACTGGCCTTCGTTCAGGACAAGTGCGCTTCCGATTCGAATGCCTGATCCGAATCAGACAGAGATGCCAGTGCACACTGCCTTTGTTCGCTTTGAAGATGCTGATCCTGAGCGGCATACGGAGCATTGGCACGGATTTTGGGGCGTGCTCCCGCCACTGCGGTACTGGTCTTATGGGAATGCTCACTACGCGAACTTCGGCATTGCCCAGCGTAGCTTTCGAATCGCGATTCACGATCGCGATATACCGGCGATCCTCGAGAGATTTAGGCTTTCCAGAATCCAGGAGCTAGTCGGTGGCCATTTGTTGCTCTTCGATATTGCGCGCATTTCGACTACCGGTAGGTTCACGGCGGACGTCAATTCGGTCAATCACATTGGATTCCTCAGATCCGAGTCATAGGCTGGCTATGCGCAATGCGCCTGGACTAGAACGCACCACGGGGTTTCATGCCGGTTGTCGCTTGGACAAAAGGGGTCAGGTTCCATTTCCGCCGGCCGGATGAAACCGCGTAGTCCGGCGGGATCGCGCCGTTGATCAGCCTATGTCCGCTCCCGACCCGGAGCGAAGCGACTGCCAGGTCGTGCGGTGTCCGGCACCTCTTCGTGGCGCGCGCGCGACGCTATGCACGCAGCTTGACCGCGGAAGCGGAGCTGTCGGCGGGAAACTAGACGCGCTCTTCAGGACGCGCAGGCGATGCTCGTTGAAGTGAACGCGCATGACGACCCGGTCGGAAAGCGGCTCCATCGGTACGTGTCCGAGCAGTTGCACGTTGCGACCGCGGCGCTTGAGCTCGGTGGTCGCGAATCCCGCCACGGCGTCCATCAGGGGCGGAAAGCGGTGCGCCGGGCGCGCGCGGCGCTGCTACTGGGTTGGCCGCGTCCGAACGCGGGTGTGGCGCTTGCGCTGGATCAGCTCAAGCGCGCCAACGACCAGCTATCCGATCTGCGCGATGCGAATGCGCGGGTCCATGGAGAAATGGGGTCAGGTTCCATTTCCTCGACTAGCCGAAAAAAGACGGGTCGGAGTGGAGTTTTCTGATCCGGCAAAAGCACGGTTCAGAGCGGTGTTTCCTTAGGCTTCGTTGGCAAAGTCGAGTCTGTCCCCTGTCTTCGCCTCACAAGCGACCGGATGCATGCCGGCCTTCACGGAAGAGGGGCGTAAGGTCGGCGGCTCCCCATCACAGGAGGCGCGCCATGGTCAACGTAGCTCTGTTCGTCCGCTTGGAAGCCAAGCCGGGAAAAGAGAAGGACGTCGAGCGGTTCCTGCTGGGCGGGCTTCCGCTGGTGCAGGCGGAGCCCGCGACCACCGCATGGTTCGGTATTCGTCTGGGGCCGTCGACGTACGGCATCTTCGATGCCTTCCCCGACGAGGCCGGTCGTCAGGCGCATCTATCGGGCAAGGTTGCCGCTGCCCTGATGGCGCACGCCGGAGAACTTTTCTCCGCGCCGCCGTCCATCGAAAAGGTCGACGTTCTGGCGGCGAAACTGCCGGGCTCGTGAACCGGCTACCCATTCGGTTCGACGTCGTGCTCGGTGGGTGGGTTCGTCATCGACGTTTGCCACGCGAGTGAATGCGTTCGTCGAGGGACTTGCGTTCGGGAAATGGAGTCTAGAGACGGGGTCAGGATCCATTTCTTGCCGGCCGACGATACGTCCGTGTCTGCCGTGCACCGGAGGCGGAGCCTGAGCTCAACCCTCCGCGTTGCCCGCACCGGGCATCGGCTCGGGCACCCTCCGATGCGGACTGCCCGCCCACAGCGCCTGCGGAAATACCGCGCGGCGGAAGATGCGCCACCTGGGAACCCCCCGCTTGGTGTCGAGTTCAATTCCCTCGTTCCGGTACGCATCGGCGATGAGCTGGCTGCAATACGCCCGGTTCGGGTTCGTCGCGTTGAACAGATTGAAATTGAACGGCGTGTCTGCCGTCGCGTGTGCGAGGCAATACGCTGCAACGGATTCGCGCACGCGTCTCTCCTCCTCTGCGGTCAGTCCCCTGCCTTGCAGTGGATACGCGACGCCGACCAACGTGTCGACAAATAGTCGCTTGCCTACGAGCGCGTCGGCATCCCAATGGTTGCCGGGCATCGTGAGTAGCGTGACGCCGTGGATGTCCGCTTCGATGAACCGCCCATTCGGGCCGACGTACAGCGCGCAATGATCCACCTCGCCGGGTATCAGCGCGCCGATCGCCGTCCAGAGCCGCCGGAAGAAACCGCCCCGGCCTCCGTCGCGCATGCACAGGATGTCGCCGGTTCTGATCGGCAGCCCATCGATCTCGTAAACGCTATCCATGGATCATCGTTCTCGTGCGGAAGCAGGGGCCAGCGCGCAGTCTCCGCCAGGGGAAATGGGGTCAGGTTCCATTTCCATCTGGCGTTACTGGCCTTCGGCCGCGAGCTTGGCACGCGACTTGGCGTCACCCAGCGCCGCGGCACGTTCTAGCAATGCGCGCGCTGCGGCGCGATCGCCCTCGCTGTTCCGTTCCAATCGCATGACTGCGGCGTTGTACGCCGCGATCGCACTACCCTTCGCCGCGGCGTGCTCGAAGCTGGCGAGTGCCCTGTCCGGGCAGAGGTAGAAGATGTCCCAGCCGGCGGCCGCGCGCATCAGCAAGTCCGGCTCGTCGTCGGGGATGCTGCCCTCGACGAACGCAGGCCAGCCGCCTGCAAGCGCCACCATCACGTCGGCGCCTTTCGGAACGAAATAGGAACCCGCGCCTTCGCGTCCGGTGTACGCCTGTCGGGTTGTGTGACGTTTGCCGTCGGCGGACAGCCACAGGAAGCCGTCCTCGCCTCGCACGGGAAACCCGTCGAGCGCCTTCGACAGCCGGTCGGCGAGCGACGGTACGCCCGGTGCGGGCGATACGCCCGTCCACGAACCGATCAGGTCGATGCGCCGCTCGCTTGCGTCTCGATTCGCGCGCACCACCGCGGCGACGTCATCGACGGTGAGGATGCGCATGTCGCCGTCGTACATCCGCCACGGACTCGTCTGCATCCCCACGTTCATGACCGTGGGGTCGTCGGGCATGGCCTTCATGTACTCGAACACGACGTTGTTGGAGAGGACACAGTCAGTTGACGACTTCGGTGAGCAGGTGGGCACGGTGACCACGCCCGACAGCGCGAGGTGCGAGGTATCGCAGGCCATCGCGACGGGGCTCAGCAGACAGAGGGCGAGCAGGGCGTGTCTCATGGCGTCGATCGGGCGGAAAGATGGGCCAGCGTAGCCCGAACTCGCGATCGCATTGCCGGCTATTGCGCTTAGCGAAAATGGAGTCAGGTTCCACTTCCGGAAATGGGGTCCGAGAGAAACGGCGTCAGGTTCCATTTCCCAATCGATATGGAGTTGGGTTCCGCTTCGGGACGCAGCTAGGCGCATTCCTCAAGACGCGTAGGCGAAGCTCGTTGAATGAGCGCGCACGAAGACCAGGTCGGAAAGCCAAAACAGGGGTCAGAGTGGAGTTTTCTGATCCCCAATGGAAGAAGCGGGTCAGCTTCCATTTGCCCGTGACCTAGACAGCGCTCCCGCGCAGCGGGATTCAATGCCGTCCAGCTTCGTTCCTGATCGGCGTAATGCGTCGGCATGCGCCGGTAATCACGTCGCGCGTAAGAAGAGAAATCGGGTCAGGTTCCATTTCGCCTGGCGCCGAAGCTGCGGATTTCGATCGTCGACCCCGTGCCACGGAATGGATGGCGCCTTCAAGCCCATGTGCGTGTTCCGAAACGTCGTGGCTGATGCCGACTGCGCCGCGCGCGGCCTCAGCCCGGCGCCTTCCAGTGCCGCACGGGGTTCACGCATTCCAGATAGCGCCGCGTCAGTGCGTTGGACGCATCGTGTCCGTGGATGACAGCAGGGCTTCGCGCCGAAAGCGTGCTTACGCAATCCGCGTGGCGCGCTTCGATCATGGCGCGGCATGCGTCACCGTCCTGCGGAATGTCGCGCACGGGCGCCCAGCATTCGTGCAACGCGAAGTCCTTGAACAGTTCGAAAAAGGTCTCGCGGGGCACGTCCATGTCGGCAATGCGATCGGGCATGTACAGGGCGTACTTCGCTTTCGCATCCTGTGTGCCCGGCGCACGCTCCGCGCTGCCCGGCGAAACGTCGGCATGGTGCGTTGCCAGACGGACGCCGGCATAGAGCACTGCGCCCGCGGCGATGACAACGAAGAGGTGTTTCATTTGCATCCGATGCACCTGACGAGAGGCGCGCGCTCAGGGCGCATAGACAAGACGGAAGCCCTGGTTGTCGATGGCAACACCTTCGCCATCGGCCCAGCTGCGTTCCGTCGATGACGACACGCTGGCGTAGTTGTTCCAGCCGCCGCCGCGCTTTACGTGGTGGCCGCAGTCGCCTTCATCGCGCCACGCGCTGCCATCCGCCGGCGCGTGCTGGTAGTTCGGGTTCCAGCAGTCGAGCGTGAGCTCCCACACATTGCCGTTCATGTCGTACAGCCCCCATGCGTTGGGCTTTTTCTTGCCGACCGGCTGCGTGCCGTGGCTGCTGAGCGTGTCGACCCACGCCAGCTCGTCGATCGGCGCATCGCCGCACACCTCGACGTGCTGGCCGCCGGCGCGGCACGCGTACTCCCATTCCGCTTCAGACGGCAGGCGGATCCGGCCCGTGCCATCCAGCGATGTCGCCATTGCCACCGCATCCTGCCAGCGCACGCCGTCCACCGGCGCCCGCGGTGACTGCGTCAACCGTGACGGATTCGCGCCGGTGACCTGTCGGTACTGCGCTTGCGTCACCTCGTAACGCCCCAGATAGAAGCCGCGCAGGCAGACCCCGTGCTCGGGCTGCGCCGCCTCGCGGTTGGCATGCGAACCTGATTCGGGGACGTCCGGAAAGCCCATGCGAAAACAGCCGCCGGGCACCCAGACGAACTCCATGCCCGTGCGCGGTTCGCGCCACTGCGCGCCGGCCACCGGCGCCTTCGCCCGCCCTGCGTTATGACGCCACAGCGCCGCGCCCGCGACCAGCGCAATGACGATCAACAACATCAGAAGTGCGCGACGCGACATGGAGCAATCTCAAACGGGGCCGGCGCATGGTAGCGGCAGTTCGCACGAGCAGAGCGGCGCAGATGATCAGGGAGTCGACTTTTCAGAAACGGGGTCAGGTTCCATTTCCACGACAGTTAGTGAGTAAGCCACTGGATCGAGCGTCGCGTCGCTACGACTCGGGCGCGTGCGCCCTGCGGCAGAATCCACGGCATGGATATCGAGAGCGTCCAGCGCCTGTGTGCATCGTTCCCCGGCGCGGTCGAACACCTGCGGCCGCCGCCGATGAACATCCTGGTCTACAACCTGGGCGATAAGACGTTCGCCTATTTCAAGACCAGTGAACCCGAACGTTGGCGCTTCAGCGTGCGTGTCACGCCGGATCGGTTCCTCGAACTGACCGACATGCCCGGCGTCAAACCCGCCCGCTACATGGCGCGATTCCACTGGGTCACCATCGTGGATGTCAGGCGGATGCCGGAGGCGTACCTGACCGAGCTGGTGACGTGGTCGTACCGGCGCGCCTTGGGCTCATTGAGTCGCAAGCGCCAGCGGGAACTGGCCGGCGACATGGTGGGCCTGGAGCTGATCGGACGGCTGCCCTGTCGCTGAGTCGGAGGAACGGGAAGCGGGGTCAGGTTCCATCTCGTGGAAACGTCGCGTATGCAGCGTCGCGACTGCCCTGCGGCGAAGCTCAGCTCGGGTCGCAACGGAGCGCCTGACGATGAGCTACCTCCACATTGAGCGGGACCGGCTTCGCCGCTTCCTCAGCCCGTGGCACCACGGGTCGGGCCCCGTCGTTTGGCAGCCCGATGCCGCCGACGCGAACGGGGAGGCGAAGCAGAAGCTCATCGCCCTTGCAGCGGACACGGTGGCTGCGTGCGACCTGGCAATGAAGGGGCGGGCACATGCGATCCCCGCATTCGACGATTCCGACTACACGACGTTGGAGCAGGCGCTCATCGACGACTACGAGCGGGACAGGTTCCTCGCCCTCGCGCAGGCCTGCCAGCTCGCACTTCACGAGCTGCGTCGCTTCGATACCTAGCCGCCAACGCGGGCTTCCGTGCCCGCGCTGACGTCCACCCTCACTCAGTGCTTCTGCGCTTCCTTCGCCTCTTGCTGGTGTTCGGCGCGTTCCTTCGCGGGCGTCTCGTCCTTCACGCTCAACACCTTTCCGGTGTGGGCGTCGACAAGTACTTCGGTCACGCCGGCCACGCCGTGGCGCGCGATGTCGAACGACCACACCTGCCGATGCATTTCGTTCTCGAGCTCGGCGCTCTTGATCACGCCATGCTCCACGCGATGCAGCGCGATCGTTTCGGCCTTGGCCTTGCTGATGGTGGGATGCGACTTGGCCTGCGCGCCGCCGGCAGCGAGCAATGCAGCGGCGAGCAGGGCATAGCGAAGCGGCGTGTTCATGACGCGGTCTCCGGGTGTGGACACGCAGCATCGCCACGCCGGAAGAAGCGCCTGATCAACGGTGTCTCAGGCGCGCGTTAGGTCGAGCTTCGAATCAGCTCGCATTGCGATAAGTGGCAACCGCGTGATGCGTGTCGCTTGCCCGTCTAGTTTCAGAAGCACTTTGGGCTATGCCCCGCCGCCCGCGCGCTGCGGGCGAGCGGCTGCAGCGAAGGCGCACGCGTGCTGAGATCGCGCAGTCGGTTGGCAGGGTTGGGGTGTGTCGACAGGAACTGCGGGGCACGTGCGCCCGACGCCGCCTCCATGTGCTGCCACAGTGTCACCGCACGCGCGGGGTCGAAGCCCGCCTGCGCCATGTAGCGCTGGCCGAGCGCATCGGCTTCGGATTCCTGCTCGCGCGAGTTCGGCAGCAGCAGGAACAGCTGCGCACCGCCACCGGCCGCGTTGACGAGGCCGCGCGTCGTGGTCGCCGATGCGTGCCGGCTGGCGATCGCGCCGAGCACCTGCAGGCCTGTCTGCGCGACCAGCTGACGCGAGACGCGCTCGTTCGTGTGGCGCGCGACCACGTGCCCCATCTCGTGGCCGAGCACCGCCGCCAGCTCATCCTGCGACTGCACGATGCGGAACATGCCGGTGTTCACGCCCACCTTGCCGCCGGGCAGCGCGAACGCGTTGGGCGTGTCGTCGACGAAGACGCGCACTTCCCACGCCTGCGTGGAATACGGCGCCGGCAGCGTCGCGCGCAGCGAGTTGACCACGCATTGCACGGCGGCCTGCTGACGCGGGTCCGTGGACATCTTCTGCGTCGCCTTCATCTTGGCGAACTCCTCCTGGCCCATCTGCGCCAGCTGCTCGTCGGAGACGAGATGCAGCGGTTGGCGGGCGGCGCTGGCGAGCGGCATGCAGGCCGCGGCGAGCGCGAGGGCGAAGGTGGCGTGGCGAAGGGGCTGCATCGTCGACTCCGTGATCGGCTATGCGGCGATGCTTGGCGGGCCGCAATGAATGGCGCGCGAAGCGTCGGGTAGATGATTCAGGTCGCGTGCGGGTCGTGCGCAGGCGTGGCCATGAAGAAGCAGTAGCGCCGTTCGCCAACGAAAACGTCCCGCCAGAAAAGGCAGAGAAGGGGTCAGGCTGCATTTTCGACGAGGGTAGGGCCTCGAATTCCCGCCCGGGCAGGCACAAGCAGGGTCAGGGTGGGCCGCAGTGAGCGCCGACACACGCGCCGCCTCGCAACGCCGCTGGAGTTCTCGGCAGCGTCAACGTCGAACGCACCAATCCACCGCCGTTGACCTTCGCGTCCATGCGCGCGTGGACACTGTCGGCAGTCCACCTGATCGAGCGCCCATGATTCCCCTTTCCGTTCTCGACCTCGCCCCGGTGGGAGAGGGTCGCGATGTCGCGCAGGCGTTCGCGCACATGCGCGATCTGGCGCGCCATGCCGAGCAGCTCGGCTACCGCCGCTACTGGCTCGCCGAACACCACAACATGCCGGGCATCGCCAGCGCGGCCACCGCGGTGCTGATCGGGCACGTGGCGGGCGCGACGGCGACGATCCGCGTGGGCGCCGGCGGCGTGATGCTGCCGAACCATGCGCCGCTGCAGGTCGCCGAGCAGTTCGGCACGCTCGCCACGCTGTATCCGGGCCGCATCGATCTCTGCCTTGGGCGCGCGCCGGGCACCGACCAGCCGGCCACGCGCGCGCTGCGCCGCTACTACGCAGGTGCGGACGAGTTCCCGCGCGACGTCGTCGAACTGCTGGGCTACTTCGAGCCGGTGCAGCCTGGGCAAGCCGTGCAGGCGGTGCCGGGCAGCGGCGTCGAGGTCGAGCCGTGGATCCTCGGGTCGAGCCTGTTCGGCGCGCAGCTCGCCGCCAAGCTCGGCCTGCGCTACGCATTCGCCTCGCACTTCGCACCCGCCGCGCTGGAGGACGCGCTGCACGTCTACCGCGCGCGGTTCGAACCATCGGCCAAGCTCGCATCGCCGCACGTGATGCTGGCGATCAACGTCGTCTGCGCTGACACCGACTTTGAGGCGCGACGCCTGTTCACCACGCAGCAACAAGCCTTCATCAACCTGCGTCGCGGCCGCCCGGGACTCGTACCGCCACCGCTGGCATCGGCTGAAGACCTCGACACCTTCTGCAGCCCGATGGAGAGAGCCGGCATCGAGCAGGCGCTGGCGTACTCGGCGGTGGGCTCGCCGTCGACGGTCAAGGCGTGGGTGGATGCGTTCGTCCAACGCCATCAACCCGACGAACTGATCGTGACCGCGAATATCCACGATCCGGATGCACGGCTGCGGTCGTATGCGCTCGCGATGGAGGCGTTGGGAGCTTGAGCGGGATCACGCGACCGTAAAGCGGCAACACCGCGGCAAGGTGTTACCGCGGTTGCCGGAGCCGCAACCGCTCAGCGCGTCAGCGCTCCGCCCCGGGTATGCATCTGGTGCTCACCGGGCTGTGCGATTTCCGGACGTGGCGACAGCTGGGCGAGCATGTCGCTGGATGCATGCAGTGACTGGACGGACGCCGTCCGCGTCTCCAGCGTTGCCATGCGCTCATGCTCGGGCGCGCCCCCCGGCATGACCTGGACGGCACGTACGAAGCGCGGTGGCTCACCGAAGTCGACCCGGTCGATTCGCTGCAGGCCGGCGTCGCGGGCCGAGACCACCAATGCAGCTGCGATGTTCGCGCTGTGCACTCCGGGCGTGATGCCCCGCGTCCGTTCCGCGGCCTCGACCAAGCCGAGCGTGCGCTCGAAGAGCGGGTAGTCGGGGTGGCTGGTATCGGTCAGGCGAAGGCCGTGGAGGGATGTGAGTGCCTCGCGGCTCGCACTGTCGACGCGCCCCGTTTCGGGCAACCCGTGGTCGTGCTGGAAGCCCTTCAGCGCTTCCCGCGTATGCCGTCCGACGATGCCGTCTTCGGCCAGCGGTGCGCCGCGCGCGTCACGCGCGCCGAGATCGTTAAGGTCGCTCTGCAGGCGGGCGATCTGCGGGTCGACAGGCCGTGCATTGCCCAGGTGCGCCGCGTTCGCGTGGGTGGACGGTACATGCGTGATATCGCCCGTTGGCGTCGCGCCTACCGCGCGGTCGGTCGGGTGCGATGCGACTGTCGCGTGTTCGTGAGGCGTCGTCGAGGCGTGCAGCGGGTGACGGATCTGGAACTCTGGCTTGGCCCGTAGCGCACCAACGATGTGGGTCGTGTCGCCGTCCCAGTAGCCGTGCGGTTTCACGGTCACCGTCTCTGGGCCTCTGCTGCTTTGCGAGCCGATGAACTGGATCCGCCCGTCGGCGTCGTATCCCTTGAAGATGCCGACGTGCTGACTGCGCCCATCCGAGAACAGCAGGATGTCGCCTCGTGAAAGCACGCCGTTTGGTGCGCGAGCCTGGCTCGCGGAAATGACCTCGAAATGCCGTCGGGCGTACGCCGTGACATCCGTCCCGCTGAACAGTGTATGCGTCGAGAAGTCGCGCGCATCCTCGCCAGAGACGCCGTAGCCGGCATTCTTGAGGCCGCGCCAGACGAACGCCGAGCAGTCAACGCCGCGTCTGCCGTCGTGGTCTAAATCCTGCTCGGTGCGGCTCAGATCGCGGCCGGGCTTGGAATTGTCCGGACGGCCGTATTCAAACATGGTTCCGGAACGGAAAAAGTGAAGCTCCGCCTCCGCGTAGATCGATGCTGGGCCGCCGATTGGCGCGACCGATGGGCGCGCGAGCGCAGGCTCACGACTGCTTTCACCGATTCGGAAACCCTCGAACCTCTGAATGCCACGAGCCAACGCGTGTCGCTCGGGAGCGGACATTTGATCGACCGTCTTGCCGTGCAAATCGACGCCGAGCTCCTGCGCAGTCCGATGGATGGAAGCGATCTGCTGCGCGTGATGCGTGCCGCCGCTGTAATCGGACTTCGAGTACCGGTGCACCAGCTCTTCGACGGTCTGGGAGTGGTAACGCCCCGAGAGCAACTTAAGTTGTGCAGCTTCTCCGGCCTGCACCGATTCGAAAACCGCGTTCCCCCATTGATCGAGGCCCACTACGCCGTCGTAGTACTTCCTCGCGTCGGCGACCGCCTGTTCGCGTGTGCGATGCGAGTGCGCGGTTTTGTCTGCGCTTCCCGCGAACTCGAACTTGAGGTTCCCAGGGTTGTTGTTGCGCCATGATGCCGAGCCTCCGGTACGCGTCTCGACGCTTCCGTCGTCGTACTCGAAGGTGCGTGTCCTGCCGACCGATGAGATCAGGCGAGTGATGCGATGGTCCTGCGACATTCCATGTCTCCTGATTGCTCCCAGCGTGCTGGGTTACATCCCGTTCGAAAAGTCCTCGATGTCCTCGCGGCGCACCCATCCTTGAGGGCATGCGTCCGTCGGACGGCCATTAGTCGCGATGCGGCATCGGGTGGCGTCGCCGTTCCATTGGCTCACCTTCCGGTCGCCGTAGGTCGAGCACAGGCGGTTTCCCTGACATGCGGCAACATCTGAGGCCGGGACCATCGCTACGTAGAAATACGAAGGATCTTGTCCCACCGAACCCACGGCCTGAATACAGACGAGCTGTCCTGCGCCTAAGACGGCAGGCGTAGATGCGTCGTTGGGCGGTAATGCGTCCCGCAACTCGGCACCGCCGTCGTTCATCACTCCACCGAAGTACCCGTCCGCCCCGCAATCCGGACGCAGGTCGACGTCGTAGATGTCGCCGTTCTCCGGCTTTCCACCGATGCATGCGAGGTCGCCACCCTTCTGCGTGCACTCCACGCGAATCCGTTTGGCGAACTGCGCCAGCGATTCGACCGGCGCGGCATGCGCTTCGGCGGCGTCGGCGGACGGCCGGTGCGGCGCGGTCGGCGAAGGTGATACCGATTGGATCGGTTGCGCGCCGGACGAGTCAGTCCCCGTGCACGCGGACAGAAGGAGCATCGCGGCGCATACAAGCGCGGGTCGAATCATCGTGACAATCCCTGTCGTTGTGATGGCCAGCTGCTGTCGGGTGGCCGCGTTGAGGTGGCTAGCGTAACCGCGGGGGCGTTGAGTGTGAACAAGCGCGGTCAATAGCCTGGCTGACTTCATCCGCCACTCTCCCAGACGCAACGCCGGCGATTCATCCGGCGACGCAGTCGGTCATTCCGCTGGGAAAGACGTGTCCACGCACTGCCCTCCACGCACGGGCGCGATGAGAGCGGGCAGGGGGCGCGCAGCGTCGTCGAGGCGCGCACACGCGGCAACGGAGAACCGCCCGGCGCCATGTAGGACTTTTCCCCGGGTGGACGAGCGGTGACCTGCGTCCGGGCCGTTCGCCGCGGGCGCGGTGTGCGCCTGCACGATCGACGCTGGAGGGCAGCGGCGCGGGACTCGCCGCGGGCCGGCCCTGCATCGGCGCCAACGCACAACGCCGCGCGGACCACGGCGTGGCGATGGTCCGGCAGAGCGGTCAGGAGGCGGCCCGGCGCCTACCGCATCACGTGCTAGTCGGCGTCGGCGTAGTGCGCGCGCATGCGCCGGTAGTCGCGCCGGTACGCACCGGCCAGGCGCGTCTTTGCAGTAGCGCTCAGCAGCTTGCCCGAGACCTGGAAGAACTTTGTCTCTTCCTCGCGCAGATGGTGGTGCACCTTCTTCGACAGGGCGCGCGCGGTGTTCATCCAGCCGCGATCGAACGGCTGCCCCTTGCGCATCGTCTCGATGAATTCGTCGATCTGGTGGTGTTCGTGCAGCGCATGCCGCGACGAATCCAGGCCGGCATCGTGCTGCAGCATGGCCACGTAGAGCGTGCGTTCTTCGGCGGCTTCGTGGGCGGCCAGTTCGATGCGCAGTTCGCGGAACACCTCGCGTCGGCGCTCGCCGTGCGCCGGCGTGCGCAGCAGCGATCGGCACAGCGAACGCTGGATCTCGTGGCTTTCGCGCAACGCGTCGTAGAGGGTCTCGGGCATCGGGGTCTCCGGGGGTCAGCCGATACGGTAGGCCCCGCGCGTGCACGACATGGGAAGAGGAAGAGCGCCGACCGGATTTCAGTGGAGCCATGGGGCGCGATCACCCCACGGATGTCCGCAACCACAGCGCGCAAAGCGCGTCCGGGACGATTCGCGCCGCGGCGACGGAGGTCGCGCCCCCGTCGCCGCGGTTCCGGACATCGCCTTACATCCCGTATAGACGTTCGCCCATCACCTCGCGCAGCGGGGGCTCGCCCACCTGCGTGACGTTCGCGCGCTTGCCGCCGACGACCCGCTGCGTCGACACACCCACGGTGCCATCGCCACGATCCACGATTGCGCCCGTTTTCGCGTCATACACGCGCGTGACCAGACTCGCACCTTCGGGAACGCCATTGCGGCGCAGCTCGCTCTTGAGCACCTGCACGCGCAGTGGCTGGTCGCGACGTGCAACGGTGCGCTCGCGCGAAATGAGTCGCGGGCGCTCATTGGGTGCGGCCAGCCACGTCGCGACGATCACTTCGCGCTCGTCGACGATCCACAGGCGCCAGTCGTCCCACAGCGGGATGACCACGATGTCGCAGTCCAGCCGTGCCGACGCTTCGCCGCGCTTCATGCGCCACAACTCGCGGCCGTGGATGTTGTCCTCGGCGCTGAAGAACAGCATGTCGTCGACCTGCACGCCGCGCGACGGGAATGAGCCCGGATTCGGCGTGCCGTCGGCGGGCATGATGTCGCGCACCAGCGCGGTCTGGCTGCCGTTGAAGATGTAGGGCTCGGCGTTCTGCCAGTCGTCGTGGAAGCCACTGAAAAACAGCGAGCCGACTGCGGTATACGGGCTGATGCCACTCACGCCCCACGGCAACGCGGCCGGTCCGCTCGGCAAAAGCACGAGGTTGCTGCCGTCGAAGCGGTGCAGGCCCTGCGCCGCGGTGAAGTACAGCTTGCCGTTGAAGACGGTGAAATCACCGGGCTGGCTGAAGGAAAACGCATGGGCGGGAAGCGTGGCGACCTTGGCAGGCGCGCCGATGCCGGTGTATTTCCACAGCTCGTCGCTTTCGAACGGTGGATCGGCGGGCACGACGCTGCCGAAATAGATCGCGTCGCCGTACACGCCAAGGTCGAACCCGTAACTGGTGGTGTTGCCGGCGGGCGCAAGTTGCTTGACCAGCTTCATCGCCGTGCCATCGAACGCCCACAGGCGATACTCCGCGCCGACCGCCTTGACGAAATACAGCCGGTCCTTGAACACCACGAACGGGTGGGCGGTGAGGCTGCTGGTTTCAAACGCGCCGGCCACGGCGTTGGCGGCGCCGACCAATTGCGTGGTGGTGCCGTTGTAGCGCCACAACTTGCCCGCGCCGTCGACGTAACGCACGAAATACAGGTTGCCCGCGTAGACGGTAAGCGCCGCGATCTCGACCTTCTGCCCACCCGCCGCCGGATCGGGCAGCATCGCGATCGCACTGCCGTTGCTCATGTACAGGTTGTCGCGATCGGCGCTGCTGCGCGCGGCGAAGAACAGCGCGCCGTTGTATCGCGCGAAGGCATGGGGTTGCGACCCGGTCGCACCGGGCGCGATGTCGCCGACCATCGTCGGTGAGCCGTTGCCGACGCGCCATAACTCCGAGCCATGAGTGCCGTCGTCGGCCTGGAAATAGAGCGTGTCGTTGAACTCGGCCATCAGTTCGTTGGTGGACGAGAAGCCGAAGATCGGGTGGGTGGACCCCGGTGCGCCCGGGTTGAGATCGGCCACCATCTCGGTGCTGCCGGTCCACGTGGCGGACTTGCGGCAGTTGCGCATGGTGTACGCCTGCGCCGGAGCGGCAAGCAGCAGGCTCGCAACGAACAGCGAGAGTGTGGTCGCGTGCAGGAATGGGTGCATCGATGACGGGCGCATGGGGGAGTCTCGTCGTGCCGCCGCGAAGTGCGGCCCGGCAAGGTTCCGCGCGTTTCACGGGTCCGGGCGTGGGCATATCCGCCGTCACGGCGTAGGACTTTTCCGCAACTGATGAGCGGGGTCGGGGAGATGGGGAATAGGGGGTGGGTTCCATCGCCGCGGCGGCGTGTCTTCGAAAATCGCCCGCGGCCGACGCGGCCACACTCCGTTGCCGTTCGACGGGCGTGAAAAGGGGTCAGGTTCCATTTCCCGGATGGGCTTGGATGCCAACCCCGATCACCTGATTCGATGTTCACGCATCGAACATCAACCTGCGGACAGCGCATTCGACAGCGGGTCGCCGCACGATGACCGCAGACTGCACCGCCTCGCCAACAGGCACGCCCTCGCGCCTACCGTGGATGGCCGTCGCGCTTGCGTCGATCGTTGCATGCGCGACGGTGGCGCCTCCACCAGCGGCCCCGCCGGCGGCGGTGGTCGAAGTGCCGACCAGGCCATCGGAGTTCACGATCCCGGCCGGAGAGTTGGAGACGTGGAACGCGATCGGCCAGCTTCTCGTGCGCATGGACGGTGTCACGTATCAAGGCCGGTCGCAGAAGCTCGGTCTGTACGCCGTGGACTACGAAGGCGAGTCGTTCCTGATCCTCACGCGGGGGCTCGTGGCCAGCGCGGAGATACGCACGCTCACCACGGAGGTGCGCGTCGCGCTGCAGGACGGATCCACCGACCGAAGCGCCGCGGCGACCGAACTGCTCGCGGACCTGCAGGCACGGCTGCCCGCTGAACTCATCCGGATTGCGGCGTTGCCGAAACCGGAGCCTGCGAAGGCGAAGGCAGTCGGCAAGAGCGCTCGGCATTAGAAGGCCCCGGGGCGCTTGGTGTTCCATGCTCGAGAAGCAGTCGTCCACGGAAAAAAGCGGACGGGGAAGGCAAGAAGGTGCGATCGGGCAGATGGCAGGTTCGATTTCGGAATCGTGCGGATCGGTACGCTTCGGCTAGCGTGACCGTCGATCGCCGGCGGCATCCGATTGCCCTGTAGACAAA
Organism: Lysobacter claricitrinus; assembly: GCF_045866565.1. Lineage (NCBI taxonomy): Bacteria > Pseudomonadati > Pseudomonadota > Gammaproteobacteria > Lysobacterales > Lysobacteraceae > Lysobacter > Lysobacter claricitrinus. The sequence goes on from NZ_BAAFZV010000003.1 coordinate 211,116, forward strand.
GCATGTTTACGCTGACCCGACGCATGGGAACACGGACCGTTCCACGCCGGCCGACCGTGCGCACTAAAGGAGCTCGTGCATGTCCCCCCGTTTGATGATCGTGCTGTCTGCCATGTTGCTCGCGGGATGCGATCGCCCCGCGCCGGCCGCGAATAGCGCGCCAACGCCACCGCCCGCGGCAGCGCCCGTCGCCGCCAGTTCGCCCGATAACAAGTTGCCGCCGGCCTTCCCGCCCGACTCCTGCACGTTGGATGGCTACAAGTCCTTCTTCGAAGCGTTCGTGCGCACGCCCACTGCCCGTGAAGCGTTGACGGCTATCGAGGCGAAAAACGCCGCCTTCGACGTCGACCTTCGCGACTACAGCTGGGTGCAGGCATCCCAGCCGGACATCTCGCTCGATATCGACGAGACGCGATCGGGCTCGACGTTCATTGTGACCGCGCGCCCGGTGGAGCGTGACGAAAATGACGAAGTAACCCGCGTGCTGGGCCCGGCCCGCACGTATCGATTCGTTTTCAGCGGATCGTGCTGGCGCTTCGCGGGCGGCAACTGACGTACAACCGAATTAGTCCTGACAGGGAAGGGCCAATGACTCGCTATCGGATCAGCGAAAGTGCGGAACACGGCGTCGAACGGGTCCACGCGTACCGGGACCTCGAAATCCACCACCCGAGCCAGCACGGTCACCAGCCGGGTCGCTCGTACGCCACGGTGGACGGGCACCGCGAAGAGGTGCTGAAGGCGCGCACGTCGGACGGGCACCTGATGGTGTCCAAGGATTTCGTTCTCACGGACGAGCAGGGCCGGCGCAACATACCCGTGCCGTCGCCGGCCGCCGGTTATGTCGGAAAGGTGGACGCGCGTAACGGGCTCGTGTGCATCTTCGACCACAAGGGCGGCGAGCTCATCGCGCAGATACGGCATATGGATCTGGCGGGATCCGGGCTGCACGAAGGGCAGACCGTGGCCTACGGCCAGCCGCTGGGAACGCAGGGCGGCTACGGACATGGCAAATCCGACGCCTATGCAGTGCATACGCATATCGACTTCAACACGTCGCGCCTTGACGACTTCAAGCGCTACTTCACCGACATCGACCGCGGTGCGATCGAAATCGGCCGCATGCCTGCGCACCGCGCCGAGTCGTCGACACTGCGACCGGCTACTGCAGGCACGCATCACGGAGGTGCGCCATCGCACGCGGCGATCGGCCTTGCGCAGCGTACGTTGAACCATCTCGGCTACACCGGTGCCGACGGACGACCGCTCGCAGTGGACGGTGTCCTCGGCCCCAATTCGCGCCACGCCATCGAACAGTTCCAGCGCGATCACCACCTGCCGCGGTCCGGAGGACTCGACGACGCCACGGCGGCCCGCGTCACTGTCGAAGGACGCACGATGGCGAGCGACCAGCACCCGGCTCACGGCCTGTACCGGCAGTCGCTCGATGCGGTGATCGACTTGAACCGTCGCCACGGCGTTCCCGATGGCACCCACACCACGCGACTCGCCGCAGCCATCGCCGCCGACGCGTTGCAGCACCACATGTGCCGTATCGACCGCGTCGAACTCAGCGAAGACCGTCGATTCGCGCGCGGCGTGGAAGTCAGTGCGACGCGCGACGAGTCCGCACTCAATCGCACGACCGGAGCGATCGACGTCACGCGCGCGGTACAGTTGCCGCTCGCCACCAGCAGTGACGTGGCGTTGAATGCGCACCAGTCGAACGCAGCGCGACATACGCACGCCGAGCCCGCCATCACACGAGCGTCATTGCCGTAATCGACATGCCATGCGCCTCGCGCGCGGCCCGGTAGAAATTCACCCCGCGTGCACTAAAAACCCCTGCCGTTCCGCAACGAGACAGGCGCGCTGCGTTACTCCTGCTTGCGTCACCACCGAAGCAGGAGGTCGCAATGTCCACCGACGGCAAGACACCATTCGATCACGTCAACGACACCCTGACGCAGCTCAAGGAGATGCGTCATTACTCGAAGAACAACGTCGAGCGGCTCACCACGCAGTGGCTGCTGTTCGATAGCGAGCTCAAGAAGCTCAAGCACGCCGATCACATCGAGGACCTGATGGTCCGCGCCGGCGAGCTGCACGAGGCGATGGAGGCGGAGATCGCCGAGCTCGAGGAACTCGCGGTATCGCTGAAGCCCGTCACTGACGACGCCGAGGGCGCCAACGGCACCATCCACTGACGCAGGCTGCTGCATGTCACACAAAAGGCGCCGGCAACGGCGCCTTTTGCTTGCCCGCCGCGGCGTTTCGCCCCCGGTCCATGGCCCGCGGCCGCCCGCACCGGATGTTCAGGCCGGCCGCGAACCGTGCGCGTCATCGCTGACCGCCGCGTGGTCCGCACCGCAAGATCGGCTGGAAAGGCCGCCGGGGGGAGGGCCGACGCCAGCGCATTGACGGCGCCGGTACGGTGCTTGCTTACTCTCCGCTAGACCGGTGCCGTAACGGAGGAGCGGATGGAGGTGGGGCGATTGCGCCGCGTGCCGGAGCCGGCCAGCGACGGGTTCACGCTCGTCGAGCTGGTGCTGGCGGTTGCGGTGCTCGTGATCCTGGCGACGATTGCCAATGCCGCGTACAGCGGGGTGATCGAGCGCGCGCGCGTCACGCACGCCATGAGCGATATCGCCGAGTTCCAGATGCGGATCGAGCGCTACCGCAGCGCCAACGGCGACTACCCCGACGAGCTGGACGCCGTGAATCGCGACGGTCGCGTCGACCCATGGGGCAATCCGTATTACTACACGCTGCTGGAAGGCGTTAAGGGCCACGGCACGGCGCGCAAGGACCACAAGTTGAACCCGCTCAATTCCGACTACGACCTGTTCAGCGCCGGGCGCGACGGCGTGTTCAAGACGCAGATCACGCAGAAGGACAGCCTCGACGACGTCATCCGCGCGCGCACCGGGAGCTACATCGGCCTGGCCGAGGATTACTGACCGCCGATGCCCGACCGGTCGGAATTCCGCATCGAAGGCACGTGGCTGCGCAGCCGGCTGGCGCGGCGCATCTTCCTGATGTTCTGCGCAATGGCGTTCGTGCCGGCGGCGCTGGTGTTCGGGCTGACGTGGCGCCAGGCCGACCGCGCCATGGAGGCTTCCGAACAACGCAGCGCGCGCGCCGAGACGCGCTTCGTTGCGTTCACCATGCTCAGCCGTCTGCAGAGCGCCGAGGCACTGCTCTCGCGCATCGCGGAGTCGAATGCGACAGCCGTGTCCGGCGGTTCGGGCGTGTTCGATGCCGTCGTGCACCGGCCGCTGGACAGCAGCGTCGCCGCATCGGCGCTACCGCGGCTGCGCATTTCCGCGGCCGGCGAATCGCACGACATGCGGGTCGTCCTGCTGACAACGCGGCGCCAGCCGGACGGCGCCGCATCCGTCTACGCCGGCGTGCTGTCGCCGCACTACCTCTGGCATCCGGACGACGATGTCGTGGACGGCACGCGGGTGTGTGTACGTTCCGGCACGCACAAGCTCGGTTGCGAAGGCAGCGTTGCGCAGGGTGTACGCCTGGTACACGACGCGTGGGACCTCGATCTGCGCACCGAATTCGACGCCGCCGCATGGCGCTTCGACCTCGAGCGTGGGCCGGCATCGGCGCGCGGTCCGCAAGTGCAATGGTTCGCGCTGCTCGCCGCCGGCGTGTTGCTGATGGCGATGCTGATGAGCTTGGTGCAGATCCGCCGCACCCTGGTGCCACTGGAGCGGCTGATGGATCGCATCCGCACCTTCTCCGGCTCGCGCGCCAAGGCGACATCGCAGCGCGCACCCGACGAACTCGCCGCCCTGTCGTCGACGTTCGACGACATGCAGCAGCGCATCGGCGGGCAACTCGCGCGCTTGCGGGGCTTGTCGTCAGTCGATGCCGGGATCGTGTCGCGCGACTCGCTCGATGCCATCCTCGGGCGCGTCGCGTCGCAGTTGCGCGCATTGCCGGGCATCGCCGACGCCGCGATCGCCATCGAGCTCACCGTCAACGGTGCGCGCGAGGTGCATCCAGCCGACGCAGCGCGCGGCGCACTCGACTGCGACGCCGCATTGCGTCTGCTCGATTCGACGACAGGCGATTCCGTCGACGGCCACTGGCTGCGTATTCCGGATGCAGATCGCGCGACCAGCGTCGGCGCGCCTTCGTATCGGCTGTCGATCGGCCAGCAGAACGAGCCACAGGCATGGGTGCTGCTCGTCGCGCAGCACGCGACACAGCTCGATCAGGAAACACTCGACGCCGCGCGCCAGTTGGCTGATCGCGTCGCCATCGCGCTCGCCTTGGACGCGCGCGAACGTCGGCTGGTGCACCAGTCGCGTCACGATGAATTGACCGGCCTGCCGAACCGGCGCGCCGCGATCGAAGCGCTGGATGCGGCGATCGCCACGTCGACGGGATCGTTCGCCGTCGTCTTCATGGATCTCGACCGGTTCAAGTCCGTCAACGACGGGCTGGGCCACGCGCTCGGTGACGGCCTGCTGGTGGAAGTCGCCGGGCGTCTGCGCGGCGCATTGCCCCTGAACGACGTCGTCGCGCGATTCGGTGGCGACGAATTCGTCTTGCTGCTGCACGACGTTGCGCGCCCGGACGAGCTCGACGTCATCCGCGCACGCATCGACGACGCGCTCGCCGTGCCGCTGGTGATCGACGGCCACGTCATGGCGATCCGCTACAGCGCCGGCTTCGCATTCCATCCTGCCGATGGCACGAGTGCGCATGACCTCGTGCGCAAGGCCGACGTGGCGATGTACCAGGCCAAGCAGGACGGCGGCGGACGTTTCGCGGCGTACTCGCCGGGGATGAATGAAGCGGCGCGCGATGAAGTCGAACTCGTCGCCGCGATGCGCGGGGCGCTGGCCGCCAACGCGCTGGACGTCCACTACCAGCCCCGCATCGATGCGCGCTCCGGCGCGTGGGCGGGTATGGAGGCGCTGGTGCGGTGGCACCACCCGGCCCGCGGCTGGATTCCACCATCGCGATTCGTGCCATTGGCGGAGCGACACGGGCTGATCGATGCGCTGGGCGCGTTCGTGACGCGCGCGACGTGCACGAACATCGTCTCGTGGCGCGCGTTGGGGCTCGAGCCGGGACGCGTGGCGATCAATGTGTCGAGCGAACAGCTGCGCACGGGCGCGTTGATCGACGACATCGGGCGCGTGCTGCTCGACACCGGCGCGCAATGGTCGGACCTGGAAATCGAGATCACCGAATCGCTGCTCATCAGCGACGCCGAAACCAGCGCACGCCAGCTGCAGACGTTGCGTGACCTCGGTACGTCGGTCGCCATCGACGATTTCGGCACCGGTTACAGCTCGCTCGCCTACGTCGCGCGACTGCCGCTGGACACGATCAAGATCGACCGGTCGTTTGTGGTCGCGCTGGACCAGCCGGCGACAGCGTCGGTGGTGAAGTCGATCCTCGCGCTGGCGTCGACGCTCGGCAAGGACGTGATCACCGAAGGCGTTGAAACCGAATCGCAACTGAGTCTGCTGCGGTCCTGGGGCTGCGACGTGTTCCAGGGCTATCTGTTCCATCGGCCGATGCCGGCGATCGACATTCAGCGGCTGCTCGAAGCCGCGTCTGTCGCCTGAGCCGGTTCACCCGCGGCGTCGGTCGACAGGCGGGGCCTGCGGCGGCGTCACCGGGTGCAAGCCCCCTTCATCGTCCGCAGTCACGCCTTCGTCGATGTTTACGTCGGCGGATGCCACGCACCGGCCGGCAGTGCGCAACTCGAATGTTGCGGCGTCGAACGGGGAGGCTGCGGAATTGACGCGACATCCGGTGTGCCGCGACCGTCAGGAATCCAATCATGAGCACCTCAAACCCCGTTCCGATCCGCATCGACTTCGTCTCCGACGTCGTCTGCCCGTGGTGCGCGATCGGACTCGCGGCGCTCGAGCAGGCGATTGCGCGGGTCGGTGACGACGTCGACATCGATCTGCACGTGCAGCCCTTCGAATTGAATCCGGACATGGCGCCGGAGGGCGAGGACATCGGCGAGCACCTGCGTCGCAAGTACGGGATGTCCGACGCGCAGCTGGAGCAGAATCGCGAGGCCATCCGCGAGCGCGGCGCCGCGTTGGGTTTCACGTTTACCACCGGCGCTCGAACGCGTACGTACAACACGTTCGACGCGCATCGCCTGCTGCACTGGGCGGCGACCGAAGGCCTGCAGCTGCCCCTGAAGCACGCCCTGCTGCGTGCCTATTTCACCGACGGCGAGGATGTAAGCGACGCCGCCACGCTCGTGCGCATCGCCAGCGAAGTCGGCCTGCCCGCCGAGCGCGCGGCTGAGATCCTGGCGTCCGATGAATACGTCGACGACGTTCGCGCGGACGAACAGACCTTCCTGCGCGCGGGCATCCACTCGGTGCCGGCGCTCATGTTCGACCGTGAATACCTGGTGTCCGGTGGCCAGCCCGTCGACGTGTTCGAGGGCGTTCTGCGACAGATCGCGGGGAAGCGGCGCGAGTGACGGCAGGTTTTCGTTGGCGGTATCGACGCCGCTGCAGGCGCTTGGCGTCGCTGCCACGGTGCAGCCGCCAACCGCGACTAGAATGGCCGGAGCCCCGTCGCCGTTGCAGCGCGTGGGGTTAATTCAACTGGACCTGGGGAGGTCATCCGTGCGTCGCATGTCTTTGGTGGTTCTGCTTGCTGGCGCTGTGGCGTCACCGTGTTTCGCCCAGTCGCGCCCGATGACGCCCGACGAGAAGGACTTCCTGACCTATCTCCAGAGCGTCAGCGCGCCGGTGATGCACGAGGTGTGCGCGCCGCTGTACACGTCGATCGCCGGGACGCACGAGAAGATCGACGCCTGGGCGCAACAGAATGCCGACGCGATCGCGCACGGTCGCGAAGTGCAGACGGCGCGCCTGCAGAGCGGCGAGACGATCGACACGTACGAGGCCGGCGTTCGCAAGCATCTCAAGGCGATGATGGTCGCGGCACCGATGGACAAGATGTCGAGCCAGTGCGTCATGTTCATGCTGATGGCGACGCCGAGGAAGGTCGACGCGGCGAGCCCGGCACCCGCAGCTGCGGCACCCGCCGCGTCGCCGCAGTCGTGATCGTGTCGGCGTAACGGAAACGTACATGGCGCGCACTCGCAATCCGCTGCAGGACCAGTTGCTCAAGGCCGGCCTGGTCAAGAAATCCCAGGTCGACCAGGCGGCGCGCGAGCAGGCCAGGCAGCGGCAGGGCAAGGCGCCGCCGTCGCCGAACACGCAACAGGTCGAAGCGGAACGCGCACGCGCCGAACGCGTGGAGCGCGATCGCGCGCTTGCGGCCGAGCGCAATGCGCAGGCGCGTGCACACGAGCAGCGCGCGCAGGCGCGGCAGATCATCGATACGCAGCGTGTGCTGGCGAAAGGCGACATCGACTATCGCTTCGCCGACGGCGACGCCATCCGCTCGGTGCTGGTCGACGCGGCGTCGCGCGCGCAACTCGCCAGCGGCGCGCTGGTGATCGCGCGCCTGGATGACGGCTACGCCCTCCTGCCCCGTACTGCAGCGGAAAAGGTGAATGCGCGAGACTCGTCGATGATCGTGCTCGACCATGCCGCGGCGTCCGCGTCCGCGAGCGCGACGCCGGCCTCCGACGATGACGCGTACTACGCGCAGTTCGAGGTGCCGGACGATCTGATCTGGTAGTCGGGATTGCCAGCCCGCCGCACCATCGGCAGCGGTCTCGGCATTCGAATCTCAGCGTGTCGGGCGCGTAGTCACCGTGACAACGTCGGCGGCGACATCGGCGTCGGCGATCGGCTCGCGACCGGCAACATGGCGCGTGTAGAGGATGTCCCAGTCCTCGCCCGGCACGATCGACCGCAGGGCCGCGCGGATGTCCTGCCATGCGTACGCCCGCGTGCCGTGGTCGGTGGACCGCCATAGCGTCGAAAAGACGTCGTCGAGCGCGTGCTTTCCACCCGTGGCACGCCGGATCCGTGCATCCCAGTCCAGTGCCACGAGCGCGCCGCCGCTGTAGAGCGGCGGGCCCTTGTGTGTTCCCGGCGCGTCCAGCGGGGTTTGCAGGCGCCGGGCGGCGTCCACGTGCGCGGCGACTTTCGCGCGGAACTGCGCGTCGGTCAGCAGATGGGCATCGAACAGCGTGGTGTTCGCGGTGTAGTCGGTGAAGCCTTCCTGGAACCACTGTGTCGCCGCGTAGTCGCTGCCACGCAGCCGCCAGCCGTTCCAGTAATGGAAGAGTTCGTGCGCGATCGTGTTCTGCCAGACCGCACGCGTTGCGATGTCGCCTGGCGTCGTCGTGTTCAACGCGAAGCTTGCGCGGAACGATTCACCGCCGGTGTCGGCCTGCGGTAGCAGCACGACAAGATAGTCCTGCACGTGCGGTGTCGGCATCGACGCGATGTAGCGTGGCAGCGCCGCGCGTATGACGTGCGACACGTCGGCGCGTCTCGCGCGCCACGCACCGAATGCCAGCGTGCTTACGCGGAAGCCGCCGGCGGCCTGCGTGTCCGGTTGCATGCGGGTGATCGCGAACAGGTTGTCCACCAGGTCATCTGCCGACTCCGCGCGAAATCGCGACGTTCCGCCATCGCGATTCCACGGCGTTACCGCGCGCCAGCCGCGAGGTACCGCGAACGCGACGCGTGCGGCCTGCATCGCCTGCGTCGTGATGAACAGCGAGCGCCCGGTTGCGACGAACGTGTCGGCGTCGGCGAACGCGGACTCGCGCGGCGCCGGCCAGTGCTGCGCGGCAAGCACCGCGTAGTCGACGTCGTATTCGACGCGCAACGGGCCAGTGCAGCCCGCTTCGAGGCGCCAGCCATCGCTCCCGGCCGATGTCGCCGTGCAGGCACTGCCGCGCGAACCGGTCACGCGAAGCGCGGAGACCAGCGAGGGCCAACTTCCGGTCGCGACCGGTTCCGCATCGGCCGGCCACGACTGCGCCATGCGCAGCCGGTCGTCGCGAAGCGGCAGGTCGGCGGTGACGTGCAGTCGCATCGGCGAGGTGTGGACGACGCGGACCGAATAGCGGGCGTCGGCGTTGGTTGCCGTCCCATCACTGCCGTGCGCAGCGGTCGCAATCGACGCCAGAACGATCAACGCAAGCGGGGAACGTACGCGCATCGCCAACTCCCGAGGGCCGACGTCAGCATGCATCAATCGCGGCCGCGGCGAGAGCGCCGTGCCGCGTTTCCGGTGCACGGGCGCATCGGGCCGCGCCCAGCTCCGGACGAGCGCACGGCCACGGCGGCCGGCGTGACCTAGAATGCCCGCCCGTCTCCACCCGGCCTCGCAGCCAGGATTTCCATGGCACCCAAGGCCACCGTCGTCAAAGCCGAGTTGCAGGTCAGCGACATGGACCGGCACTACTACGCGTCGCACAACCTCACGCTGGCGAAGCACCCGTCGGAGACCGAAGAGCGGTTGATGGTGCGGCTGCTGGCGTTCGCGCTGTATGCCGACGAGCGCCTGGAGTTCGGTCGCGGCCTGAGCGACGAGGACGAGCCGGCGCTATGGCGTCGCGATTACACGGGCGAGATCGAGCAGTGGATCGAACTCGGCCAGCCCGACGAGTCGCGCATCCGCAAGGCCAGCGGCCGTGCGCAGCAGGTGGTCGTCGTGAACTACGGCGGACGCGCGGCCGACGTGTGGTGGACCAAGAACGCGCCGACGCTGACGCGGCTGAAGAACCTCACGGTGATCGACATCGACACCGACGGCGTTGAAGCGATCACCGCGCTGTTCGACCGCGGCATGCGCGTTACCGCGATGATCCAGGACGGCGAACTGCAGCTGATGGACACCACGCGAACCGTCGCGTTGCGTCCGACGGTGCGCATGGGGACGCCGCTCGGCGCGAACTGACGTCGCGCGTCGTTCGCGCGCGTCACGGGCCATCGTCAACGCCGCGAATACGCCAGCTGCACCACCAGCGTTTCCTTGCCGCGTCGCGTTTCGAAGTAGCGGACGACGAAGTGCCCGTCGTCCAGTTGCTGCAGTTCTTCGCGCGTCGGTATTCGTTGCCCGTCGTCGGCGGCCATGTCGCCGCTGAGTCGATAGGTGCGCGTGCCTGTGTCGTAGCTGCCGCGCATCACGATGACCTCGGTCAGGTTGAGGTCCATCCATGTCGAGATGTACCGCCGCGTGGCCGGGTCGTAGCCGATGTAGCCGAGCGCCTGGAACGGCACGCGCGAGCCGACGCGCAGGTCCTGTTGCAGCTGTCGACCGCCCAGCACCATCGCGAACATGGCCGTGCCGGTGTCGACCTGCGGTGGTCCGGGCTGCAACCACAGTTCCTGCTTCACGCTCCAGAGCCCGGTCAGCTCGGCCAGTCGTTGGCCCGCGGTCGTGTCGGTGTGCGGGCGCGAGGGAAGTGCGCTGTCGGCGCTGCGTGCGGTGGTGCCGGTCGTCGCCAGCAGCAGCGCTAGAATCACTGCGTATCCGTTGTTCATCGATCGTGGTCCCCGTCGAATGACTGGCGGTCATGCTTGACCGCTGACTGCCGCGCGGCGCGCACGTTCGGCTGGTCGCGGGCACGAAAGGATGACTTGTGGGACTTCTTCGTCTGGCCGGCCGGATCGAACCTGTCGCCATGAGCGATACCGGCAGGCCTGCGTGTTACCCGGCTCCTGCGGTCGGTGCGACGTTGCCGTCGCTCGACGTGCTCGCCTCGCCCGTGCCGGTCGGACGTTTCGATTCGCCGGTCGACCACCGACATGTGCTCTGCCTGCACGTGGGCGAGCCGGTGCCCGTGACGTATCGCGTGGGCGGGCACGAGCGTCGTGGGACGCGCCTGCACGGGCAGTTCTGCGTGGTGCCCGCCGGTTCGAGCACGCGGTGGGCACTGTCGAAGCCGGCGACATCGCTGCTGCTGCGGCTGGCGCCGTCCGTGATGCGCGACGCAGCGAAGTCCATTGATCGTGCGGGCGGCGAGCTCGCGCCTGCGATCCATATCCGTGATCCGCAGATCGAACGCATCGGCTGGATGATGCAGGCCGAAAGCGACAGCGGGTATCCGGCAGGACGCTTGTTCGCTGACGGTCTTGCATGGGCGCTTGCGGCGCGCCTGCTCGCGTTGCAATCGCGTGCACCACTCGACGCCGCGACCACCTCGCGTGCGTTGCCCGCGTGGCGGCTGCGACGCGTCGTCGACTACATCGAAGCGCACCTGGACGAGGATCTTTCACTGGCCGAGCTTGCCGGCGTCGCCGGTTACGCCGTTTCGCATTTCAAACCGCTGTTCAAGAACGCGACGGGCATGACCGCGCATCGCTTCGTGATGGAGCGCCGCGTCGAGCGCGCGCGGTTACACCTGGTCGAAGGCGGCATGGGTGTCAGTGACGTCGCCGCGCTCACCGGGTTCGCACACGCGAGTCACCTCGCACGGTGCATGCGTCGCGTTTTGGGCGTTACGCCGGGGCAGGTCGCTGCGGTGCGTCGTCGCGGGACGAATTAGCGGGTGCGTTCGCTGTGCGTCGTTCCGGCACAAGTCGGCGGCGGGCCTAAACGCATCGCGGCTCCGAGTACACGCTGGACGTCGAGATGCGAGACGTCGGCGCCACGATGCCGCCGTCGTTGCATAGGCAAGCGATGGAGCATGCTGCCGGCGCGAATCGACACCGTCGCGCGACGGAGACTGTCAGACGCATCAGGGATACCGTTGCCACCGCGCGTTGACCCGAGCAAACAGCAGTTACTCGTCGCGCATCGTTACGACGAGCTTGCCGCGCGCATGCCCGGTGGCCATGGCGGCCATTGCGTCGACCGCGGCATCGCGTGGATACACATGGCCAACCGGCGCCGACAACTCGCCCGCCGAGACGCGGTCGGCGAGCCATGCAAGGTCGTCGACATTCTGTTGGGCGATGAACGTGGTCTGCCGCTCGCCGTGCACGGCATTCGCGGCGACCACTTTCACGACCTGCACCAGGGGCTGCATGCCCGGCGCGTGGAAGCCCGCCGCTATGTGCACGCCGCCGGGTAACAGCAGTCGGCGCATCTCGCGCAGCGGATGGTTGCCGATCAGGTCGACGATCGCGTCGTAACGCTCGACAGTACTAGTGAAATCCGTTGTGCTGTAGTCGACGACCGTCGCTGCACCGAGCGCGCGGACGAAGCCAACATTCTTCGGGCCACATACGCCCGTCACCGTCGCACCCAGCAACGTTGCGATCTGCACGGTGAACGCGCCGACGCCGCCGGATGCGCCATTGACGAGCACCCGCTGACCCGCCTGCACGCCTGCGATGTCGCGCAGTGCCTGCAAAGCGGTCTGCCCGGCCACCGGCAGCGCGGCTGCGTCGACGAACGAAAGCGCGCCGGGTTTCAATGCGAGCCGCATCGCCTTGGCGCACACGAATTCCGACAGGGCGCCGCGCGCGCTGCCGAATACCGCGTCACCCTCCTGCCAGCCGCCCGCGGATTCGCCCACCGCGTCGACGACGCCGGCCAAGTCCACCCCGGGCCCAAGGCGCGGCCGACGCACGCCGGTCATCAGGCGCGACAACGCGCCGCCCGCCATGAAACGCCAGTCCATCGCGTTGATCGACACCGCATGCACGCGGACGCGCAGCTCGTCCGCGGCCGGCGCGGGCAGCGGCCGTTCGACCCATTGCAGCGTCTCGACCCCGCCGTAGGCGAGCTGCCTGAGCGTCTTCATCAGCCGAGTAGACGCCGATGCGGAAGGTTCTCCATGGGCCGGAAGTCGCCCTGGGTAATGGTGTCCTCGACGGGAGCTCCGTTGGCTAGGGCAAAGTCATGCCCCTCGTCCGCCGCTTGATGCCGGGCGTGGCGGTCGGGTGTCCATATTTCTTCACTGCACCGATCCGACGAACGTGTCCAAGTCGACTGCTGCGTTCCATCCGCTGCGGTAGTCTTGGCATTCGCTGGCAAATGGAGACGGGCCGTGCCGACTATGGGTGTGGAAAACGAAGACGCAGTGAAGAGCCTGATTTCCGCGGTCCAAGACGGCGACGCTCATCGTGTTTCGTCGCTGTTCCAATGTTCACAACAGGATGTGGAGCGATGGAACGACGAGTGGCTGAGCTATTTGAGCCGCGAATGGCAATTGCAGCTGACGCCGTATACGGAGCTCCGCGATCACCCGCCTCTGCCGGCCGACCCGCTGGACCTTATCTCGCTGTCGCTGGAGCCGGGCTGGAATCTCGCACTCTATTGTGACGCCGATGCGTTGCAGGGGCGGCACGTCATGGAACTCGGGTGCGGCTGCGGAAATCTCGGAAAGCAGCTCGGACGTTACGTCGCGTCCTATCTGGGCGTGGACTTCAGCACCATGGCGCTGCAGGTCGCGCGGCTGGTGTCGCCGTCAAACTGCACCTACGTTCATGTGGGCGACCATCGGTCGCTCGAGTCGCACGTCGGCACGGTCGACACGGTCGTAGGTCGATACTTTTGGATCCATCAGAACTTCGAACTCGGGCGGCAAAACCTGACGTTTCTCGAGCGTTTCCTGCGACCGGGCGGACGCTTGTACGCGGACTTCTTCTGGCCGGACCCCGAAGCGGAGCACTACGTCGTTCTCTCGCCAACGGATAGCCTGTCGAAGACCTTCCCGTCGGCGATGTTCCGCTACACGCTCGACGACGTTCGAGAATTGATTGAAGGCAGTCGGTTCAGGATCGTGCGACAGGCCGAATGCCGGACCATGGAGCGACGTTACGTGCTTCTGGAGCGTTTCTAGTGTCTCTGACAGCTGCGGAATGCTGGGAAGTTGCCGTTCGCCGAAAAATGGATCTGCCCGCGGGCGCGTCGTTCGATGTGCTCGAAGAGCCCCGCCGCACGTGGGCGTACTACATGCTTGGGGCAGTCGAGCGGGGCCGCGGTGTGATTACGAATCTCCAAGCGCACGGATGGCAGCCAGGTGTTCGCTTTCTCGACGCAGGCTGCGCCTATGGGGGGCACCTCGTCGCTGCGTCACAAGCGGGGGCAAGCCGCGTCGTAGGTGTCGACGTCGATGCGAATTATCTGGCCCTCGCTCGCGAGCTGCTCGCCAGCCACGGCGTTGAAGGACGCCTCGAGGAAGGGAGTATTGACGAGCGTCGTGTACTCGACAGCCTTTGTTCAGACGGGCTTTTCGACGTGATTACGTGCACCGACGTCTTGGAGCACGTCGACGATGCTGCTTCGACATTGGAAGCATTGTCGAGCTGCTTAGCGCCGGGTGGCACGCTATACATCACTGTGCCGAACTTCCGTAATCCGGACTGGGTGAAGGCTGATCCCCACTTTGGGATAGCCGGCATTACGCTTCTGCCGCACGATATCGCGCGTAGTGCGGCGTTCGCAGTGCATCCGTGGCTACCGCGATATAGCGTTGGCGATTACCATCCGCTTGCGTGGTACCGAGAGCGGCTTTCCGAGCTCGGCATGCAGACCTGGCTGCTTAACGCCGGCGCAGGTACTTTGCAGGAGCAGGCGGGCCGGGTGCGCAGGGCTGCGATGGAACTGTGTCGACTCGAACCTGATTCCCGACTACCTGACGCGCTCGCTGAACGCGTCCGGACCTCCGCGGCGGAGTGGGCGAACGAACTCCTATCCAACGTCTCGGCAGAGACGCCGGATCCGCTGCAATTGGATGAATACGCTGTTCAAACGTGGGAACTGCTTGCTGTAAATGGATAGGTGACGTCGCTGCGAAGCGCGTGCATCGACCCATCTTCCACGAATGGCCCATTGCGTCGCGCGCGCGTGTGATCGATCTATTTACGGTCGACGTTCCGCGCTGCACAAATTATCCGATCCGGTCGGACATAACGGAACTGGGCGTGTCGCCGCTGCAGGGCGTTACTGGGCCCATGATCCTCATCAGCGACAGGCCATTGCGCTGCCCCTGGTCGCCCTGGTTGTTGTTGAAGACCACGTGCAACTCCGCAACGCGCTGGGCGAGATCGCGAATGGGCGTCGCGATTTCGGTAAGTTCGTCGTCGGAATAGTCGTAGTCGAACCGGTCGCTGGCGACGGTGGCGGCCTTGCTCTCCCACTTCGCGTGATTGCGGCCGTGCATGCGCACGATGGCGAGGCGAGGTGACGCGATGTCCCAGACCTGCGGAATCGACCTGGCGCCCACCTGAGGTTCGTCGACGACGACATGGGCGACGCCGAGGTCACGCTCCATCGCAAGCGTCATCCCGTCATGGCGGCCGTCGTACCAGGCGCGGTTGCGGAACTCGAAAGCGAGGAGGTGACCAGGCAGGCGGCCCACGCACTCCTCGAGATGCCGCTTCCAGTCCGGCGACGGTATGACCCAGGGTGCGAACTGGAAATGCAGCGCGGTGAGTTTGCCGGCATCGCGGAGTGGCTGCACGGCGCGTTCGAAGCGCTGCCACATCTCGTCGCGAATGCTGTCGGGAAGATCCTTGTAATAGATGTTGCGCTTGTGCTCGAGCAACGGAGCGAGCTCGCGTGCGATATCGGGCGGCAGTGCCTTCGCGGGCGTCTGGTGCCCAGTAAAAATGCGGAACGCTTTGAGGTTGAACGTGAACCCGTCCGGCGTGCGTTCGGCCCATAACTGCGCGTTGCGTTCGCTGGGCATCGCGTAATAGCTGGAGTCGACTTCCACCATCGGGAAATGGCTCGAATAGAAGCGCAGCCGATCCTCCGCGGACGAACACCCGCGTGGATAGAACAGCTTCGACTGGATCAACGTCGGATCCGTCCAGCTCGCCGTGCCGATGCGAATAAGGCCCATGTCGACAGCGTAGCGCGGTTGGCGTGTGCATGAATGGGCGTGCATGTTTTGTACACATGACGGAGGCGTCGTCGCGCGCGCACGATTGCTGCGCGCTGAACATGGCCGCTGCATAACGCAACGCTAATGTTGAGGTCACTTCTCCGCACGGCTGCACCGCGTAGCCTGAAGACCGTCCGCAATGCGGGCGATGTCGAAAGATGTCGATCAGGAGGAAGCATGAACCGTAACGATCAGAACACGTCGAATCGCAACAGCAACAATCAGAACCTCGACAACAACTCGCAGTCGCGCCAGGCCTCGGGCCGCAACGACAACAGTGTTTCGCAGCAGGGTGCATCGCGTCAGGGCAGCCAGCAGAACCTCGGGCAGCAGGGCTCGGGCAAGAACGATCTCGGATCCGGCAAGCAGAGCGGCAGTTCGTCGTCGCGCGACAGCGGCTCCAACCAGTAAGTGAGTAGTGCTCGGTAACGAGCATCGGGAAGAGGGTCGAGTGAGCCTTGAAGGGACAGCACCTCGCTGTCCCTTCTTTTTGCGTGCGTGTTGCGGCGGAAAGGCCGGGCTCGTTTCGTGCAGCGGCGAGGAGGCGGGCGACCGCCAGTCAGGTGGCGGCCGCGCGCTGGCGCGTCACGAATGCCTGCAGTTCCGCATAGAAGTCGTCGAACATCGCGACGGCATTGCGCTCGATATCGCGGAAGTCCTCGAGCGCCGCCACCAGTCGGTCGCCGTTGCGCGAAAGCCGGTGCGCAAGGCGCGCGACCGCCCGGTCCACGTGCGCGCGTTCGCGATAACTGCCCAGCCAGTCGTGCTCCGCCATGCGCGGCACGATCGCCTGCAGTCGCGGCGGCAGCTCATCCTGTCGCGCACGAAGCATCGCGTACGCGCGCGCGGTGAAGGCGTCTAGCGGGACGTCGCTCCAGCGTGGCCAATCGCGCGCGAGCAGATGGTCGAAGTAGACATCGAGCACGATGCCGGCGTAGCGCCGACGCCCGTCGGGGAAGTGCGCGCGCAACGCGGTGACCGCGGGATGCGTATCGGTAAACCGGTCGACGCGCCGGTGCAGCAGCATCTCGCGCCGCTCGACGTCGCCCCACGCGTCCAGGCCGCTCGACCCGAACACGAAGTCGCCCAGCAACGCGCCGAGCATGGCCGCATCGCTCTGTCGTGCGAGGTGCATGTGGGCGAGCCAGTTCATGGACGCACTTCGGAGTGGGTCGTCAAAAAGGGATGTGGGCAGACACTCGCACGATCGTATCGCGCAGCCGCCGACGGCAGGCGACGTAATCGCGACCGTCCCAGGCGACGCGGAGGCGGCGACGTAGTTTCAACGCGCATCCCGACACCTGCACTGCCCACTCGGCAGGATCACCATCGCATTCGCGGCTCGTACGGAATGGCCTGGTGAACCGTTCGCAGCGTGCGTCGGTGCGCTTGCCGCTGTCACCAACGCTCGTTACGGAACAGTCGGAGATCGGTCGCTACGCTGGCGGTGATCTTGCTGCGGCGGCAGTGGTGCGCGACGCGTCCTGGTCGAACGCAGCGCGTGGACCAGTTCGAGCATTCCGCGCACCTGCCGATGATCGAGGTACCAGGGCGCGTGCTGAAGGCGCTGGTGGACGACGTGCGACCGCTCGCGAAGACCACCTGCAGGAGCGCGCGGCGAACCGAGGCGCGCATCAATGCGACGTCGGCGCCTGGCTCGTCGCCACGAGTTCGCCCTTGGCGATGACATGGCCGTGCATCGCGGCGACGACGTCGTCGCGCGTCGCGTTTGCCGCGAGCGTGAGCGCGCGGTCGAGGGCGAACACCTGGAAGTGGTAGTGATGCGGCGGATCGCCGGCGGGCGGGCGCGGACCGAAGTAACCGGTGGCGTTGCGACCGTTGTGGCCCTGCTGCATGCCGCGGACCGCAGTGGGCGACGCCTGCGTCGGAACGCCTTCGGGCAGCGCGTGCACGCCGGCAGGAATGTTCCACGCCACCCAGTGCGCGAACGGCTGTGCACGCGGCGCATCCGGGTCTTCGACGAGCAGCACGTAAGTCTTCGCGCCGTTCACCGGCGTCCACGCGAGCGCCGGCGAGACGTTGTCGCCGTACGCAGTGTGATGCGGTGCGATCGCGGTGCGCGCGCGGATCTGCGGCGACGTCACCGTGATCGCCGGCGCCGATGCCGCGACGATGCGTTCGATGGCGACGGATTTCGCGGCGGTGGCAGTTAGGGGCGCGGGCGCTGGCGACGCCCCTTCGCGCAGCGCGGGTCCGGACGGGCTGCCCGTCGGCGCGGGCTGGCCGCGCGCGGGGCCCATGGCAACGAGCAGTGCGGCCGCGAGCAGGCACGGCAGCAGGACGCGACGTGCATTCATCGTGGTCTCCCGGTGCAGACGTCGTATCAAGTCTCACGCGGGCGGCGTCGACCGCGGGTCACTGCGGCCGTGGGCGACCGTTCGCCGGCCGACGGCTGAACGCCGCCGAGCGGCCGTGCAGCGGCCGTCACGCCGG
The DNA here is from genome assembly GCF_045866565.1 of Lysobacter claricitrinus. Lineage (NCBI taxonomy): Bacteria > Pseudomonadati > Pseudomonadota > Gammaproteobacteria > Lysobacterales > Lysobacteraceae > Lysobacter > Lysobacter claricitrinus. Next base: position 229,294 of record NZ_BAAFZV010000003.1, read on the forward strand.
CGGTATAAGACTCGAACTCCATTCCCGATCCGACGTCCACGTGTCCACGCATTACGCCGCACTCAATGTCGCCAACGATGCGCCGATCGAAGTGATCCGCGCGGCGTATCGCGTATTGGCGGCGCGTCATCACCCCGACCGCCGCGACGGCGACCCGGATGCGTCGCGGCGGATGCAGCGCGTCAACGATGCATGGCGCGTGCTGTCGGATCCGGCAACGCGTGCGCGCTACGACCGCGAGCTTCGCCGCAAGTGGAAACGGCGTGTGTCGGACGACGGCCAAGCGGCCATCACGGCGACGCCGAGTGTCGTCACGGTTGCGCCGGTCGCGGTGCGCCAGCGCGTTGCCGCGACCTACGCGGAGTTCGCCGGCTTCGGACGCCGGTTCTAAACGCCCTGGCTCACTCCGCGTACGCGGCGTCCGCCGGCACGCGCACCGCACCTTCCATCAATACGCGTGCGCTGCGGCTCATTACGGCCTTGGTGACGCTCCACTGGCCGTTCACCTGCGACACCGCAGCCCCGACGCGCAACGTGCCCGATGGATGGCCGAAGCGCACCACGTCGCGTACGCCACCGCCCGCTGCTTCGTTCACCAGGGTGCCCGGAACGGCGGCCGCCGTCGCGATCGCGACCGAGGCCGTGCCCATCATCGCGTGGTGCAGCTTGCCCATCGACATCGCGCGCGCGAGCACGTCGATGTCACCGGCGCGAACGGTCTTTCCGCTGGACGCGACGTAATCCCTGGGCGGCGCGACCCACGCCACCTTCGGCGTGTGCTGGCGCGTGCCGGCCTGGTCCAGGCTGTCGATCAGGCCCATGTGCACCGCGCCGGCCGCGCGGATCGTTTCGAGCCTGGCGAGCAACGCGCGATCGTCGTTGACCGCCGACTGCAGTTCGGTGCCGTCGAAACCCAGATCCGCCGCGCGCATGAAGATGGTCGGGATGCCGGCGGTGATCAGGGTGACGTCGAAGCTGCCGACACCCGGCACGTCGAGCGTGTCGATCAGGTTGCCGGTCGGGAACATCGCGCCGGTATCGCCGTCATCCGACGGGTCCACGAATTCCAGCGGAATTTCGGCGGCCGGGAAGGTCACGCCATCGAGTTCGAAGTCGCCGGTTTCCTGCACCGCGCCATTGGACATCGGCACGTGCGCGACGATCGTCTTGCCGATGTTCGCCTGCCAGATGCGTACCGTGCAGTGGCCGTCGCGCGGCACGCGCGCGGGGTCGATCAGGCCGTTGGCGATCGCGAACGGACCGACCGCCGCCGACAGGTTGCCGCAGTTGCCGCTCCAGTCGACGAACGCGGTGTCGATCGACACCTGGCCATAGAGATAGTCGACGTCGTGATCGGGCACGTCGGACTTCGACAGGATCACGCACTTGCTGGTGCTCGACGTCGCGCCACCCATGCCGTCCGTGTGCTTGCCATAGGGATCGGGCGAGCCGATCACGCGCATCAGCAGCGCATCGCGCGTCGCGCCGGGAACGCGTGCGTTCCCGGGCAGATCCTGCAAGCGGAAGAACACGCCTTTGCTGGTGCCGCCACGCATGTAGGTGGCGGGGATGCGGAGTTGGGGCAGGAAGCTCATCGGTGCTCGCAGAAGTGGGAGGTCGGCAAAACGGCCGGTGCTCAGTTGTCGGGAATATTGGGTTCGACCAGCGTGGCCAGCTGCGCCAGCGATTCCTGCCAGCCGAGATAGCAGAACTCGACGGGAATCGCGGCGGGGATGCCGGCCTGCACGATGGAGATGTCGGTGCCGCAGAGCACGGCGCGAAGCTCGACCGTCACATCCATCACGCCCGGCAGGTTCGGGTCGTCGAAGTGATCGGTGTAGCGGATGCGTTCGTCGGGCACGAGCTCGTGGTACTCGCCGCCAAACGATTCCACCTTGCCGGTGCCGAAGTTGGTGAACGACATGCGGAAGGTTCCTCCAACGCGCGCATCCATGTGCTCGACATTCGCGACGAAACCATAGGGCGGCAGCCATTTCGCCATCGCGGCGGGTTCGAGGAAGGCGCGATACACCTTCGAAGGCGGCGCGCGCAGGACGCGGTGGAGGCGGACGGTGCCGGTAGTGGTGCTGGTCGTCATGCGCAGGTCCTCGTCGTGGGAGCGGGTCAGAAAGGCAATTCGGATTGGGGCTCGATCGCCGGCGCCAGCGGCCATGAGTCGAGCGTGCGGTATCCGTAGGGATAACTCACGACCTCGACGAGCTCGATGCTGTCGATGGTCCAGTCGATGGGATCGATCATCACTGTCTCCGGCGACGACGGTGCGCGATAGCTCAGCGTGATGTGCGGCGCATGGCGACCGCTCTTCTCGCCTTCGGCATCGAGCGCTGCGCGCACGCTTCGCAGCAGCGCTGCGAACCCGTGCGACGCCGCAGACGGCTCGAGACGCGCGTGACCACCCGCGAAGCTCACGCGATCGAAGCGCAGTACGAAGGGCGCAGCGGCGACGCGCGATCCCGCGCGGCGATAGATCTCGAGCGAATCGCGAAGCAGCAGGTCCGACAGCGACTGATGCCAGTTCTCGGGCGTAAACAGCCGGCTCCCGAGCCGATCGAGCACGCCCGTGCGCTCCAGCTCGGGCAATACGGCAGCGCGGAACGCCGCCGGAGGCCGACGCATGAAGAACTTTTCACCGGCGTTCGCCATCGTCGGTCAGGCGGCGCTCTGGGCGCCTTCAAGAAAGTCGTTCGCAAAGCGCTGCAGGACGCCGCCGGCTTCGTAGATCGACACCTCTTCCGCCGTGTCGAGACGGCACTTCACCGGTACCTCGAGGATGTTGCCGTCCTTGCGGTGGATGGCGAGCGTCAGCGTCGCGCCCGGCGTGCGTTCGCCGGTGACGTCGAACGTCTCCGTGCCGTCGATCGCGAGCGTCTTGCGGTTGGTGCCCGCTTCGAATTCCAGCGGCAGCACGCCCATGCCGATCAGGTTGGTGCGGTGGATGCGCTCGAACCCTTCCGCGGCGATCGCTTCGACGCCCGCAAGTCGCACGCCCTTGGCTGCCCAGTCGCGCGAAGAACCCTGGCCGTAGTCCGCGCCGGCGATGATGATCAGCGGCTGGTTGCGCGCCATGTAGGTTTCGATCGCTTCCCACATGCGGGTGACCGTGCCGTCAGGCTCGATGCGCGCGAGGGAGCCCTGGCGCACGTTGCCGTTCTCGTCCGTCACCATTTCGTTCAGAAGCTTCGGATTCGCGAACGTCGCGCGCTGTGCGGTGAGGTGGTCGCCGCGGTGCGTCGCGTAGGAATTGAAGTCCTCTTCCGGCACGCCCATCTTCGCGAGGTATTCGCCTGCCGCGCTGTCGAGCATGATCGCGTTGCTCGGCGAGAGATGGTCGGTGGTGATGTTGTCGCCGAGCACCGCGAGCGGACGCATGCCGCTCAGCGAGCGCGCGCCGGCGAGGGCGCCTTCCCAGTACGGCGGGCGGCGGATGTAGGTCGACATCGGGCGCCAGGCGTACAGCGGCGTGACGGGGGCGCTGTTGTCCACGCGCACGTTGAACATCGGATCGTAGACCCGACGGAACTGCTCGGGCTTGACGTGCTCGCGCACGATCGCGTCGATCTCCGCGTCGGTCGGCCACAGGTCCTTGAGCGTGATCGCCTTGCCCTGCGCGTCGGTGCCGAGTACGTCCTTCTCGATGTCGAAGCGGATCGTGCCGGCCAGCGCGTAGGCGACGACGAGCGGCGGCGAGGCGAGGAAGGCCTGCTTCGCATACGGATGGATGCGGCCGTCGAAATTGCGATTGCCCGACAGGACGGCGACGGCATAAAGGTCGCGGTCGATGATCTCCTGTTGGATCACCGGATCGAGCGCGCCACTCATTCCATTGCACGTGGTGCAGGCGAAACCGACGATGCCGAAACCGAGCTGTTCGAGCTCCGGCAGCAGGCCGGCTTCTTCCAGATACAGCTGCACCGCCTTCGAGCCTGGTGCAAGCGAACTCTTCACCCACGGCTTGCGCACCAGGCCAAGCGCGTTCGCCTTCTTCGCGAGCAGGCCCGCGGCAATGACGTTGCGCGGATTCGACGTGTTGGTGCAGCTGGTGATGGCGGCGATGATCACCGCGCCGTCCGGCATCAGGCCCTGCGCTTCCTGCGCGCGCGCGGCGTCGAGGTTGACCGCGATGCCGCGTTCGGCGAGATCGCTCGTCGGCAAGCGCCTGTGCGGATTCGACGGCCCGGCCATGTTGCGCGTTACCGTCGACAGGTCGAACGTGAGCGTGCGCTCGTACTGCGCGTCGGCGAGGTCGGATGCCCACAGGCCGGCCGTCTTCGCGTAGTTCTCGACGAGCGCCACCTGCTGCTCTTCGCGGCCGGTCAGGCGCAGGTAGTCGAGCGTGTTGTCGTCGATGAAGAACATCGCCGCGGTCGCGCCGTATTCGGGCGCCATGTTGGAGATGGTCGCGCGGTCGCCGAGTGTCAGCGCGGCAGCGCCTTCGCCGCGGAACTCCAGGTACGCACCGACAACTTTCGCCTGGCGCAGGAACTCGGTGAGCGCGAGCACGATGTCGGTCGCGGTGATGCCTTCATGCGGACGCCCGGTCAGCTCAACGCCGACGATCTCCGGCAGGCGCATCCACGACGCGCGGCCCAGCATCACGCTCTCGGCCTCGAGGCCGCCGACGCCGACGGCAATCACGCCCAGCGCATCCACATGCGGCGTGTGCGAATCGGTACCGACGCAGGTGTCCGGGAACGCCACGCCATCCTTGACGTAGATCACCGGTGACATCTTCTCCAGATTGATCTGGTGCATGATCCCGTTGCCCGGCGGGATGACATCGACGTTGCGGAATGCGTGCTTCGTCCATTCGATGAAGTGGAAGCGATCCTCGTTGCGACGCTCCTCGATCACGCGGTTCTTGGTGAATGCATCGGGATCGAAACCGCCGCATTCCACCGCGAGCGAGTGGTCGACGATCAGCTGCGTCGGCACCACCGGATTGATCTGCGCCGGGTCGCCACCGCGTTCGGCGATCGCATCGCGCAGGCCGGCGAGGTCGACCAGCGCGGTCTGGCCGAGGATGTCGTGGCAGACCACGCGCGCCGGGAACCACGGGAAGTCGAGGTCGCGGCGGCGTTCGATGAACTGCTGCAGGTAGGCCGACAGCATCGACGGATCGGCGCGGCGCACGATGTTCTCGGCATGCACGCGCGAGGTGTACGGCAGCGTCGCCCACGCACCGGGCGAGATCGCGTCGACCGCCTCGCGGGCGTCGAACCAGTGCAGCGGCGTGCCGGGGAGGGGCTTGCGGTAGGCGGTATTCATCGGGCGCGGATTCGATGGAGGACGCCGGCGGCTGGGGCCGCGCCGGCATCGCCGGAAAGCGATCGGAACGATCGGACGGGCCGGGCACGCCGGCAGGCCGCCATTATCCCGCAGTCGTGGCGGTCGGTCGGAACCCGCGATGGAACGACGCGGGGCGACGACGCGACGGGCGCGTCAATGCCGCTTGCTCAGGCCTCGGCGTCGTACGCGGCCTGCAGCGGTGCGAGGTCGAGCTTGCGCATCGCCAGCATGGTGCGCATGACGCGGGCCGCGCGCGCGGGGTCGGCGTCGGTCAGCCAGTCGGGCAGCCAGGCCGGCACCACCTGCCAGGACACGCCGAAGCGGTCCTTCAGCCAGCCGCACTGCTGCGCCATCGGATCGCCACCGCGGCCCAGCGCGTCCCAGTAGTGGTCGATGTCGTCCTGCGTATCGCAACGCACGACGAAGGAGATCGACTCGTTGAAGCGGAACAGCGGGCCGCCATTGAGCGCGGTGAAGCTCTGGCGGTCGAGCTCGAACTCGACGGTGAGCACGCTGCCCTTCGGCCGGTTCGCGGCACGCGCGGAGGCGGCGTCGTAGCGCAGCACGCGCACGATGCGCGAGTTCGGGAAGATGTCGCAGTACGCGGTCGCGGCCTCTTCGGCGGTGTCCGCATACCAGAGGCAGGGCGTGATTCGGCTGACGAGACCCATGCGGTCGCTCTCCTGGCGGCCGGTGCAGTGTCGCATCCGGTCGTTAGGTGCGCGTTCGCGCGGGCGCAGCCCGTAGAACACGGGGACGGAGCCTGCGCTCCGTCCCCGCGAAACCGCCGGCGACGAGGGGAAGCCGGCGGCGGAGCGCGATTACGGCATCAGCACGGTGTCGACCACGTGGATCACGCCGTTCTTCTGCATCACGTCGGCCACGGTGACGTGCGAGGTGCCGCCCTTCGCATCGGTCAGCACGATGCCGCCGGCGCCGTCGTCCTTCGCCGTCAACTTCTCGCCCTGCACGGTGGTGAGCGTGGCCGTGCCGTTACCCGCCGCGATCTGTTGCTTGAGCGCGGCGGCATCAAGCGCGCCGGGCACCACGTGGTAGGTGAGCACCTTGGTGAGATCGGCCTTCATGTTCGGCTTGAGCAGCGTGTCGACCGTGCCCTTGGGCAGCTTGTCGAACGCGGCGTTGGTGGGCGCGAACACGGTGAACGGGCCTGCGCCCTTCAGCGTGTCGACCAGGCCCGCCGCCTTCACCGCGGCGACCAGCGTTGTGTGGTCCTTCGAGTTCACCGCGTTGTCGACGATGTCCTTGTCGGCGTACATGGGCGCGCCGCCCACCATGGGGTTCTGCATCGGCATGGCGTCCGCGGCCGTTTCGGCGGGCGCCGCGGTCGGTGCGGGCGCCGGCATCGCGTCGGATGACGCGGTTTCCGGCGCCGTCGTGGTTTCGGTGGTGGGGCGGCTGCAGGCCGCAAGCGGGAGTACGGCGACCAGGGCAAGGCTGAGGACACGGATCTTCATGGGACGCTCCGGGGGAAATGACGTGTCCGATTGGAGGACACCCCGACGTCTACGGCGTCGACTGGCGCACGGATGCAGTCCCGACTGGAATTTTTCTGCACATGGCCGGAACGGCATGTGTCAGCGGTAACCCGCCGCCTGCAGCTCGAACAGTTCCGCATAGCGGCCGCGCTCGGCCATCAGCTCGTCGTGCGTCCCCGACGCTTCGACCTTGCCGCCGCCCAGCACGAGGATGCGGTCGGCCATGCGCACGCTGCTGAAGCGGTGCGAGATCAGGATCGCCGTGCGGCCTTCGCTCAGTTCCTTGAAACGCTGGAAGACTTCGAACTCGGCGCGCGCGTCGAGCGCGGCGGTCGGTTCGTCGAGGATCATGACCTGCGCATCGCGCATGTAGGCACGCGCGATCGCGATCTTCTGCCACTGCCCGCCGGACAGGTCGACGCCGGTGTTGAAGCGACGACCGATCATCTGGTCGTACTGCAGCGGCAGCGCCTCGATCACTTCGTCGGCGAGCGCGCGCCGCGCCGCTTCGCGGATGCGCGCCTCGTCGTCCATCGCTTCGAGCCTGCCGACGCCGATGTTCTCGCGCGCGGTGAGGTGGTAGCGCACGAAGTCCTGGAAGATCACGCCGACGTTGTTGCGCAGGTCGTCGAGGTCGTAGTCGCGCAGGTCGCGGCCGTCGAGCAGGATGCGGCCTTCGTCGGGGTCGTAAAGCCGCGCGAGCAGCTTCACCAGCGTGGTCTTGCCGGCGCCGTTCTCGCCGACCAGCGCGAGGACTTCGCCCGCGCGCAGCTCGAACTCGAGCCCGCGCAGCGCCCAGCGCTCCGCATCGGGATACCGGAAGCCGACGTTCTCGAACGCGAAGCCGCGTTCGATCCGTCTCGGAATCAGCGCGGCGTCGGGCTTGGAGGTGATCTCCGGTTCGATCTCGAAGAACGAGAACAGGTCGTCGAGGTACAGCGCCTGGCCCGCGACCTGCGAGAAACCGATCAGCAGGCCTTCCAGCAACTGGCGCAGGCGACGGAAGCTGCCGGCGAGGAAGGTGAGGTCGCCGATGGTGAAATCACCCTTGACCGTGCGCCACACGATGTAGGCATACGCGACGTAGTAGCCGAGCGTGCCGAGCGCGGCCAGCACCGTGCCCCAGATCGCGCGGCGTCGTGCGAGTGCACGGTTCGCCGCGTAGAACTTGTCGGCGAGTACGCGGAAGCGATCGATCAGGAACCGGTGCAGCCCGAAGATCTTGATCTCTTTCGCGGTGTCCACGCTCGCGCCGGTCTGGCGCAGGTATTCGAGCTGGCGACGCTCGGGCGTCCACTGGAAATTCAGCGAATAGCCGAGCGCATTGAAGTGCGCTTCGCCGACGAACGCCGGTACCAGCGCGATGCCCAGCAGCACCATCAGCCACGGCGCATAGGCGAGCAGGCCGATCGCGAAGCTCACCACGGTGATGGTGTCCTGCGCCTGCCCGAACAGCTGGCTGAGCAGGTTCATGCGGCCCATCGTCTGCCGGCGCGCGCGGTCGAGGCGATCCTGCAGGTCGGGGTCTTCGAAGTCCTCGAGGTCCAGCGTCGCCGCGTGTTCCATCAGGCGGATGCTGGTCGCGTTGGTGAACAGCTCCGACAGCAGGCCATCGACGTAGCTCGCCGCGCGCGCCATCAGGTCGGACACCACCGCGAGCACGAACTCGCCGAGCACCAGCAGCGCGAGGTGATGCAACGCGCCGCTCGCCCATAGCGTGCGCAGGTCGGCGTCCGCGCCGGCGACGGTGACGAGGTGGATCGCCTCGTCGATGATCAGCTTGCCGATGTAGAGCAGCGCGACCGGCGTCAGCGCCTGCGTGAGGCGCAAGACCAGGCTCGCGAGCGTCAGCTGCGGGCTGGTTTCCCAGATCTGGCGCAGGAACGGGCGCAGGTTGCGCAGGGCGTCGACGCGTTCGCGAAACGGCATCGACGCGCGACGGGGCATGGTGGGCGACGGCATCGCGCCATTGTCGATACACGCCGTGAAGCGCACGGGAGGTTCAGGCGAGCAGGCGCACCGCGACGGCGACGATGGTGACGAACGCGATCACGGCGAGCGTCGGCGCGGCGATGCGCAGGTCGGCACGCGACGGCAGGGCCGCACCAAGCAGCGTGCCGGCGACCCACGCATGCAGCGCGATCGCGACGCCCCGCGCATCGGCAAGGAACATGACCACCCACGCGAGCGCGCCCGGCAACAGCAACAGCGGTGCCAGCGCGATCGGCCCGGCGCGCCACCACGTTGCGCGGAACGCGACCGCGCCGAGGCGCCATCCCGTTCCCGTGCGTTCGGGCCAGAGCCGCGGAAGTCGCGGCTGCGCGCCGAGCGCCAGCGCAACAACGTAATGCGCGAGTTCGTGTGCGAGCGTGCCGGGCAACGCGAACGCGGCGTACAGCCACAGGCCGAGCCGGCGTGCGAAACGTTGCAGTACCAGCACGGCGGCGACCGCGCACCACGCGCCCACCGGCACGGTGGCGAGCGTGTCGCGCAGGCTGTCGATATCGAAGGTCACGCGCGAAGTATGCGCATGCGGCGGTGCTGCGGATCGGGCGCGTCAGTCGGCGGCGCGCAGGATGTCCTGTCCGTCCAGCGACTTCGGCGTCTTGCCGAGCGCCGAGCGATAGCGCATGTACAGCGCTTCCACCTTCGCGAGGTACTGCTGCGTCTCGCGATAGGGCGGCACGCCGCCGTAGCGCGACACCACGCCCGACCCCGCGTTGTACGCGGCGGCGACGAGGCGCAGGTCGCCGCGATAACGGGTGGCGAGCTGTCGGATCATGCGCGCCGCGGCGTCGATCGACTGGTCGGGCGACGTCGGGTCAGCGCCGAATTCACGCGCCGTCTCCGGCATCAGCTGCATCACGCCGACCGCGCCCTTGGGGGACACCGCGGCCGCGTTGAATCCGCTCTCGGCATGCGCGATCGCACGCAGGTAGGCGTCGTCGACACCGGTCTTCTTCGACGCCGCCTTGAACTGCTTGGCGTAGCGATCGATCTGCGGTTTGCCGACCTGGCCGAGGCCGGCATGCGCGGGCTCGCCGGGCGGCGTTTCGACGGTGAACGACAGCACCTTGGTCGAGCCCGGCAACTTGCGCGTGCTGTAGACGGTCTTGCCGTCCTGCTCGCGCTCGTAGAGGTTGCCCTTCACCACGCCGAGCGCACCCCAGAGGTTGGGCACCTTCACTGCGTCGTCGGCGATGGTTTTCGCTTCGCAGCGCGAGCCGGGCTCCGGCGCTGTGGCCAGGCTGACCGTGCCATCGCGCACGCAGCGATAGACGGTGCGCGCCTGCACCTGAGGTGCAAGCACGAGCAACGGAAGCAGCAGGAGCAGGGCGCGACGCATGGCGCGCATCCTAGGCCCCGCGCATGAACACGGGATGTGCCCGAGGTCAGGGGGCCGATCCGCCAGCGGCATTGCGTGGGGTCGCAGCGGCAGAGGCGACCCACGGCCGCTTGTGCCTACACTCGGGCTTTCCCGCCCGACAGGTCCCTGCATGAAGCTCCGTCTCGCGCCCGTGTCCGCTGGCCTGCTGTCCGCCGGCCTCCTTGTAACCGGTCTGTTCGCCGCGGTTGCCAGCCAGGCGCAAACGCCGGCTGCCGGCGCGTCGGTGCGGCCCGTCGTGCTGAAGGCCGCGCACCTGTTCGACGGCCGCAGCGGTCGCATGGTCGAACCGGGCGTGGTGGTGGTGCAGGGCGAGCGCATCATCGGCGTCGGCGCCAACGCCGCGTATCCGGATGGCGCGCGCGTGATCGATCTCGGCGACGCCACGCTGCTTCCCGGCTTCATCGACGCGCACACGCACATCGCCGACGACCACGACGACGACTGGGCCGCCGGCATCTACAACGGAATGATGCGGTTCCCGGCCGAGCAGGCCTTCCACGCGCAGCGCAACGCCAAGGTCACGCTCGACGCCGGCTTCACCACCATCCGCGTGCTGGGCGCCAGCGACTTCATCGACGTCGCGCTACGCAACGCGATCAACGGCGGCTACGCGACCGGCCCGCGCATGATCGTCGCCGGGCACGCGATCGGTTCGACCGGCGGCCATTGCGACAGCGCCCCGTACCCGCCGACGCGCGTCATCGCGTCGACACCGCTGGAAGGCGTGTGCAACGGCGCCGAGCAATGCCGGGAAGCCACGCGCCTGCAGATGAAGTATGGCGCGGACGTCATCAAGATCTGCGCGTCCGGGGGCGTGCTCAGCGAGTCCGATCCGGTCGACGTGCCGCAGCTCACGCCGGACGAACTCAAGGCGATCATTTCCGAGGCGCACAACTGGGGCCGCAAGGTGGCCGCGCATGCGCATGGCGACACCGCGGCGCGGTTGGCGATCGAAGCCGGTGTCGACTCGATCGAGCACGGCAGCTTCCTGAAACCCGAGACGCTGCAGCTGATGAAGCAGAAGGGCGTCTACCTGGTGCCGACGCGCACCACGTTGCTGTGGACGGAATCCAAGCTCGCCGGCTATCCGCCGAAGATCGCCGGCAAGGCGCACGCGGCGTACACCTCGCACGAGGCGATGCTGCGCAACGCGATCCGCATCGGAACGCCTATTGCACTCGGCACCGATGCGGCGGTGTTCCCGCACGGTCTCAACGGTCGCGAGTTCGGCGATTACGTCGACGTCGGCATGTCGCCGGCGACCGCGCTGATGACCAGCAGCATCGGCGCGGCCACGCTGCTCGGCGTCGAGCACGATACCGGCACGCTCGAAACCGGCAAGTACGCCGATATGGTCGCCGTGCCCGGCAACGTGCTCACCGACATCCGCGCAACCGAACACCCGGTTTTCGTGATGAAGAACGGCCAGGTGGTGCGCGGCCCGGACTGAAACTACGCAAGCAAGCGACGCCGCGTGTCTCCACGTGGCGATCACCATGCTGAAACGTACCGGTACGCGATAACCGGATTGCATGACAGGTTCAGGCTGCCGGGGCTAGCGTGGCCGCAAATCGTCAGGAGAGAGTCCCATGATCCGCAAGTCACCGCTCGTGCTGATCACCGCATTGCTGCTCGCCGGCCCCGCGTTCGCCGATCCGGGCCACGGCAAGGGCCACGGACACGACAAGGGCGACAAGGGCCATGAGGTCGCGCACGTCGAAGGCATCCGCATCGGCGAGCCGAATCCGCACGGCCCGGTAGTGGTCCATCACGATAACGGCCGTCACCTCGGCCAGTACAAGAAGTGGGCGCGCGGCCAGCATCTGCCGAACACCTACCTGGTGCCGCGCTACTACGTGACCAACTACACCGTGTACCACCTCGCGCCGCCGCCTCCGGGCATGGTCTGGGTTCGTCCCTACCAGGACGCGCGCGACGTGTATCTGGTGCAGACCGCGACCGGCCTGATCTCGCGCATCCTCGGTATCTGACGCACGAGATCGTTACGCATCACGTTCACGACCAGCCCCGCATCCGCGGGGCTTTTCGTTTGCGCCGTCAGTTACCCAGCGTGTCGCTCGCGCTGCAGGGCGGCGTGCCGTTCGCCGAGGCGCTGACGCACAGCCGGAACGCGTGCAGTCCGGTGACCTGGCGTGATTCGCCGGACGCGACGTCGTAACGACGCACGCGCGTCGCGCAGTCCGCTTCGTTCGGGCAGCCGCGTGGCAGTACGAGGTAATGGCAGGTGCCGCTCGCGCTGCGTACGCAGTCGAAGCGGGCCACGCCATCCTGCACGGTCGCGCGGCTGAACATCACGTCCGCACCCGCGCCGACGATGCGATGCACGACGGTGTCGCGATGGCCATCCCAGCCAGCGAGCGATGCGATGAATGCGAACAGGGCGAGAAGCTTGTCCATGGCGATTCCTCCAGTTCAGACCGGCCGGAACAGCGCCATGAACGGCGCGCTGACGGCGAGGGTTTCGTCGCGGCCGCGCAGGCGCAGCGTGCCGCGACCGGTGTCATCGCGGATCACGCCGGCGACGGCCTTCATGTTGACGACGGTGGAGCGGTGGATCTGCTTGAACGTGTTCGGGTCGAGCCGTGCAAGCAGTTCGCGCAGCGACGTGCGCAGCAGCGCTTCGCCGTCGGCGGTGACCACCGTTGTGTACTTGTGGTCGGCGCGGAAGTAGACGACCTCGTCGACCATGATCAATCGCGTTTCCCGACCTGCGCTGGCGGTGAGCCAGGTGAGTGGTTCGGAGGCGCCCACTTCGCGCGGCAACGTCGTGCCCAGTTTCGCGAGCAGTGCGGCGAGTGCGTCGTCGCGATCCTGTCCGCGCCGCGCCTGCAGGCGTTGCACGGTGGCGTCGAGGCGTTCAGCGGTCACCGGCTTGAGCAGGTAGTCGACCGCGCCACGTTCGAATGCGGCGATCGCGTGCTGGTCGTAGGCGGTGACGAACACGATCTGCGTCTGCGGGCTGGCTTCGGTCGACGCCGCGGCGACTTCGAGTCCGGTGAGGCCCGGCATGCGGATGTCGAGGAAGGCGACGTCTGGGTGGTGTTCGACGATCGCGTCGACTGCGCTTGCGCCGTCCTCGCACTCGGCGACGATCTGCAGCGTCGGCCATGCGGTCTTCAGCTGCGCGACCAGCGCATCGCGCAGCAGTGTTTCGTCCTCGGCAACAACGCAGGTGGCGGTGGGCTCAGACATGGCGCGCAGCCTCGCGTTCTGCCGGCACGGTGAGCGTGGCGGCCACGCCGGCGGGGAAATTCGCGACCACCGCCAGCGACGCGGCGCCATCGAAGGCGAGCTTCAGCCGCTCGCGCACGTTCTTGAGGCCGATGCCGGTACCGCTGGTCGACGTGCCACCGAGGCCTTCGCCATCGTCGGCGACGGTGACGGCGACCTGGTCATCGTTCCGGCGTGCGCGGATCCACACCGTGCCGCCGCCGGTGCGCGGTTCCAGCCCGTGCTTGACCGCGTTCTCGACCAGCGTCTGCAGCATCATCGCGGGCAGTCGCGTCGTGCGCAGCGCCTGCGGCACGTCGACCTGCACGTCGAGCCGGTTGCCCATGCGCACCTTCATGATTTCGAGATACGCCAGCGCGCGTTCAAGCTCCGCGCCGAGCGTCGACGGCGCATCTTCCGCGCGCGGCAGCGAATGCCGGAGGTACTGGATGAGATGGCCGAGCATCACCTCGGCGCGTTCGGGATCGCTGCGCGTCAGCAGTTGCGCGCTGGCCAGCGTGTTGTAGAGGAAGTGCGGTTCGACCTGCGCATGCAGCAGGTTGAGCTTGGCGACCGTAAGTTCCTTCTCGGTCGCGGTGCGCGCGGCGGCCATCTGCTCGCCGCGACGCATGTCGGCGACGCGGCGCGTGATCGCACGCGTAATCGCTTCGGCGTTTTCCAGGTTGGTGCCGTCGTCGACCAGGAACCAGTCGCTCCACGCACCGATCTGCGGCTCGCAGACGAAGGTGACGCTGCCGGTGTCGTGCGTCGGCGTCACCGTCGCGAGGATCTGGTTGTGCTGCGAGCCGAACGCGGTCAGCGGGTTCCAGCGCTCCAGCGTGGTGCGGCCGTAGGTATCGGGGCGACGCACGTGGGCGCGGATCTGCAGGCTGTCGCGCGTGCTCGACACGGTCTGGATGCCGGGCAGTTCGCGGATGGCGGCGTCGAGCAGGTCGAAGGCCTGGCCGGCCTCGAAGGGAATCTCCACTTGCCGGCGATGGCGATTGCCGAGCGCGTCGCGGTCAACGTAGCCGGCGATGAGGCGCACGCGCCGCAGATGCGAGAACGCGCCGGCGACGACGAAGGCCATCGTCGTCATGCCGGCCGCGACCGCCGGGAACTCCCAGCCGCCGATCCACGGGATGCTGGAATACAAGGCGGTGCAGAACACCACCGCCAGGCCCCAGGCGATGGTGATGCGGAGGACGAAGGCGATGCTCTTGAACACGGGGTGGGTCCGATCAGGCGTTGCGGCGAGCATAGTGACGCCGAATCGCGCGTCGACCGCCATGCGACGAAGCCGGGAATCGGTGGAGCGAAAGGCCAGGACGCTGCGTCGGACGTGTCGCCGCCAGCGGGCTCAGGCGGGGTCGATGCGTCGCTGCATGATCCAGTCCTCCAGCGGATCGTCGCCGACCTGGAACGTCGCCGTGCCGACGATGCGGAAGCCGGCGCGCCCGTAGACGGCGATCGGGCCCGGTGCACGCTGCCAGACGCTGAGCCACAGGCCGTCCGCACCGCCCGCGCGCGCGGCGTCGATGGCGGTATCGAGCAGGCGTCGCCCCAGCCCCTGCCCGATCGCGCGTGATGCGAGGTAGATGCGATGCAGCTGCGCGGGCCGGTGCAGGTCGACGCCGGCAGGCGGCGTCGACGGCAGCCGCACCTGCAGCACGCCGAGCCAGTCGTTGGCGTCCGCGACGATCCACGTCATGTGCGAGGGATCGGCGAGTTCGGCGGCCTGCTGCACGGCCCCGAATGCATGGTCGAGGTAGGCGTCGACATTCGCCGATGTGCTGCAGTCCGCGTAGGCCTCGACGAACAGCTGGCGCAGGAACGCAGCGAGCCGCGCGGCATCGTGCGGCGCGGCCCGGCGGATAACAGGGATGTGGGGCGACGCCGTCATCCGCAGCGTCGTGGGAGCGGGCGCACTCAGGCGGCGCGGACTTCGGCGTCGTCGGTGGCGGGTTCGACGCGGTAGGCGGGGTCGCTGCGGTCTTCCGGACGCACCGTCAGGCTGCGCACGCCGACCACGCGGCCTTCGCGGGAAATCATCGCGAAGCCCTTGTGGTCGTGCGCCACGAACACCGCGGACGATTCGCCGCGCACGAACAGCAGGCGCCAGCCGAGGTATTCCAGCCAGCTCAGCTTCGCGCGCTGCGCGAGCGGGAGGCGGCGTCGAACCTCGAGACCCGGGACGGGGCGGCAACGACGGCGGTCGTAAATGAGCATGGCAGCTCCCGGCGCGGAGGCGTAACGGTAGGTGGCGGACGTTTCGGCCAAGTGAAGCCGGCCGTGGGCGTTTATGCCAGACGCGGTCGGCCGTGCGCACCGCGGGGCCACCGATCCCGACGCTTCGGCGCGCGGGCGGCGCCAAACGGGCGATGGGCGGTCGACGAACCTCCAATGGACGTTCGCTGGATGCTGCAGTCGCAGCGAAGCCGCCGTCAGTGCGTCGGCGCGACCCGCCAGACCGCGTTGCCGACGTCGTCGGCAACGAGCAACGCGCCGTCCCCCGCGATCGCGACGCCGACCGGACGACCCTGCGCGTCGCCCCTCGCATCGACGAAGCCGGTGAGCACGTCGCGCGTCGCACCGGCGGGTCGGCCGTCCGCGAACGGCACGAACACGACGCGATAGCCGGCAAGTGGCGTGCGGTTCCATGAGCCGTGCAGGCCGACGAACGCGCCGTCGCCGAACACCTGCCGCAGCGACGCCGACGTATTGAAGGCG
Source organism: Lysobacter claricitrinus (assembly GCF_045866565.1). NCBI lineage: Bacteria > Pseudomonadati > Pseudomonadota > Gammaproteobacteria > Lysobacterales > Lysobacteraceae > Lysobacter > Lysobacter claricitrinus. The sequence goes on from NZ_BAAFZV010000003.1 coordinate 245,446, forward strand.
AGGCCGAGCGGCGCGACGTGGTTGCCGAGGCCGTAGTCCGGCACGCGCGCCGCCGCGACGCGATCAGGCCGCTGCGGTTTGACCCGCGGGTTGACGTGCGCGCCCCAGTAACTGTACGGCCAGCCGTAGAACGCACCGCGCTCGACATGCGTGAGGTAGTCGGGCACGAGGTCGTCGCCCAGTTCGTCGCGTTCGTTGACCACCGCCCACAGCGTCGACGTGCCCGGCTGCCACGCGAGCCCCACCGGGTTGCGCAGGCCGTCCGCGTAAATCGTCGTGGTGCGCGTCTGCGGATCGATCTCGAGGATCGCCGCGCGCGACGCCTCCACCGCCATGCCGTTCTCGCCGGCGTTGCTGTTCGAGCCGACCCCGATATACAGGCGCGTGCCGTCAGCCGACGCGACCAAGCTTTTGGTCCAGTGATGATTGAACTCACCGGTTGCGCCGGGCAGGTCGACGACGTGCTCGGGCGTCGCATCGATGCGCGTGGCACCGATCGGGTAATGCACGCGCACCAGCGAGTCGGTATTGGCGACGTACAGCGTGTCGCCGACCAGCGCCATGCCGAACGGCGAATGCAGGCCGGTCATGAAATCGCTGCGCATCTCGGCGCGGCCATCGCCGTCGGCGTCGCGCAACAGCACGATGCGTTCGGGGCTCGGCACGCCGGCGCCGGCCTTGGCCATGACGTGTTTCATCACGGTGCCCTTGATGCCGCGTATGCCGCTCTTGCCCGCCGGCCCGTTGCTTTCGGCGACCAGCACGTCGCCATTGGGCAACACGTACAGCCAGCGCGGATGATCGAGACCCGTTGCCAACGGCACGACGGAAAGACCCGGCGCGGCGGTCGGCGTCGCACCAGCGGGCCAATGCACCGCGGGCGCGATGTCGACGCGCGGAATCAATGCGTGGTGCGGCGGCGGCAGCGTCGGCGACGGACCGACGCCCGTGTCCTGCGGCGCGGCGAGCGAGGCGCTGCACGCGACAACCAGTGCGACGAAAGCGAGCGGACGCAGCGACATGGCGGGCACCCCGTTAGAACTGCCGACAGGCTCGCGTCGCGCCCGTCGCGAGGCCGCGAACGAGGTGTCGCGGCGACCGCCCGTCGTGTCGTCACAGCCGCTTCGCGACCGCGGCCGGATAGTGCGGCCCATGCAATATTTCGCCTTCGTCGAACGCGACGCGAACCGTCATTACTCGATCACGCTGCCCGACTTCCCCGGCTGCGTGACCGAAGCCCAGAGCCTGGGTGCGATCACCGATGCGGCGCAGCAGGCGGTGTCGATCCACCTCGCCCGCTGCGTGACGCCGCTCGGCCGGCCGATGCGCGCGGAGATGCTGCCGCCGTCGTTCGAAACGCGCGAAGGCTACTGGATGCTGGTCGACATGGCGCCGGTGATCGCGGCGTATCCGCCGGGCGTGGGCTGGTAATCAGGCGGGCGCGTTCTCGGGCGCTGCCCTGGCCGCTGCGGCGGCACGCAATTCGGGCCGACGCCGAACCTCGCGCAGCAACGCGTTGAGATCGCGCGACGGATCGTCGTTCGCGATTTCGCCGGTCGCCACCATTTCGACGATGCGGTTGAGCCGGAACTGGCGGAACGCGTTGCGCAACCGGCACCACGCGCCCAACGTCCACGAGCCGCCCCAGAACACGATGCACAGCGGTTCGACTTCGCGCGTGCTGGCGTCGCCGCCTTCGTTGCGATAGTCCAGCCGCAGCACGCGGCGTGAACTGATCGCGTCGTTGAGCGTGTCGAGCAGCGCGCCGAACTCGCGCGTGGATTCGCCGCGGCAGTCGGGTGCGAGGATCGCCGTGCGATCGCCGAACGCGCGGATGCGGTCGGGAATCGACGCCTCGATCTTCACCAGTGCACGCGCGGCACTGTCGCTCAGGCGATTACCCGCGAACGCACGCGCGAAACGGATCCCGACGACGACCGCTTCGATCTCGTCCTCGTCGAACATCAACGGCGGGATGTCGGCGCCGTGGCGCAACACGTAGCCGACGCCGGCCTCGCCTTCGATCGGCACGCCCGAGCGCTGCAGGTCGGCGACGTCGCGATAGACCGTACGCAGCGAGACGCCGAGCGTTTCGGCGAGGTCGCGCGCGAGCACGGCGCGGCGCCGGCCGCGCAGTGCGTTCACGAGCAGGAAAAGCCGGTCGGCGCGGCGCATCGGTCGATTGTAGCGACGCGCCGCCACCATGCCGGCTCAGGCCGCTACCGCCTCGCGACGTTCCGCCTGCGACGCCGCGTATTCGGCATCGAGCGCGGTCGCCCGCTGGATGCCCGGGTGCGCGGTGGCGCGCGCGACGTAATCGCGAAACACGGCTTCGTCCGGCACCAGCTTGAACGCCAGCGCCCAGCGCAGCGCGGTGCCCCAGAGCACGTCCGCCGCGGTGAAGCGCTCGCCCAGGAGGTAAGGGCCGGTCGACAGCTGCGCCGCGAGCGCGCGCATCACCGTGTCGTAGTCGCCATACGGCGAGCTCATCGCCGCGCCGGCGCCGCGTTCCTGCGAGCGGTCGATGATCGCCGGCTCGAAGCTCGCGCCGTAGAACGCGACCCAGCGCAGGTACGGCCCGCGCAGCGGGTCGTCGATCGCAGGCGCTAGGCCTTTGTCCGCATAGAGATCGGCGAGGTAGAGAAGCACCGCGACCTGCTCGGTCACGACCGCGTCGCCATGGCGGATCGCCGGCACCTTGCCGAGCGGGTTGATCGCCAGGTAGTCGGGTTGCCGCTGCGTGCCTGCGACCAGGTCGAGCATGTGCAGGTCGTAGTCGGCGCCGAGCGTTTCAAGCAGGGCGAGCGTGCACGCCGCGCGCGAATGCGGGGCGTAGAAGAAAGTGATCCGTCGCGACATGGTGGGCTCCTTGCTGGGATGGCGACGCCGGCAGCCGAGCGGCTCGTTGCGTCGTGATCCCAGTGTCGGGCGGGCCTACTGACAGCGTGGTGTCAGCAGTGTCGCGTCCTCGCTGCGTCCGTCAGGCGACGCGACGCGGCGCCTCGTGCAGGCGCACCACGGCGTCGCGGAAGTGGCCCACGTTGAAGGGCTTGCGACAGACCGGCGTGCGCGCGAAACGCTCGGGCAACTGCGCGGGTTCGTTGGCGGTCGCGAACATGAAGGGGACACCGCGCGCGACCAATGCGTCCGCCACCGGGTAGACGACCTGCTGGCCGAGATTGACGTCCAGCACCGCGGCGTCGATTTCCGGTACGCGCTCGATCAGCGCCAGTGCGTCCTCGACCGTGGTCACCGGCCCGAGCACGATCGCGCCCATGTCGCCGAGTGAATCCGTCAGGCCGAGCGCGAGGACGAATTCGTCCTCCACGAGCAGCAGTCGCAGGCCTTCGATTCCGTCCATCGTGGTCGTCGTGTCCGCCCCACCCGGGCGTGGCGATGAGGATGCGCCGCCTGCCGTTGCGTCGGCGCGAAAGCGCGGCCGGCACGCGCGCGGCGATGCCGCGTGTTCAGCGATCGAGACGGGCGAGCGCCGCCATAGCCGCGTCGCGGTTTCCGTCGTCGAACTGCGTCACCTGCAATGCATCGAGCGACACGCCGTCGAGACACCGCGCGTTGACGCTGTAGCCATCCGGATGGCTGCGCGGCACGTAGAAACTCTTGATCCCGCAATGCCCGCAGAACAGATGGCGCGCGGTACCGGTATTGAAACGATAGTCGACGATCGCGTCCGCGCCCTGCAGCAGGCGGAAACGGTCCGCCGTCACGATGAGGTGCAGGAAGCCGGTCATGCGACAGACCGAGCAATTGCAGTCGAGCACGTGCAACGGCGACGGCGCATCGACCTCGAAGCGGATGCGGCCGCAATGGCAGCCGCCGGTGTAGGTGGTGAGTTCGGTGGTCATGCGGGCATTGTCGTCGACGCGTGCGGCGTCGGAAGCGGTCCAACGCGACGGCGTTCGTCGGCGACGAATGGCGATTGCGAATTCGCCGCACGCTGGCGTACGGTCGAGTCGGGCATACCGCCTGACGGAGGATCGACGATGGCCGCATCCACCTATGCACCCCGCCTGCGCGATGGCGCGATCGCCGACATGAACGTGACGCCGCTGGTCGACGTGATGCTCGTGATGCTGGTGATCTTCATGATCACGGCGCCGGCCCTCACCCGTACGTTGCCGATGAACCTGCCGCGCCCTGGGCCGCAACCGCCATCGACGCCGCCGCGGGCCGAACTGCACGTCGATGCGATCGGGGGTTACACGCTCGACGGACGCGCACTCGATGCGAAGGCGCTGCGTGCGGCGCTCGACAGCATCGGCCGCGTCGCGCCCGACACGGTGCTGCATGTCCGCGCCGCGGCCGACAGCGAATACCAGGGGTTCGCGACCGCGCTTGCGGCGGCGCAGGACAGCGGGATCGCGAACATCGCGCTGGACGAATAGGGCCGCCCGGTGAACGCGCGGCTTCACGTCGCGATGCAAAGAAGTTGACGCGGTCTTAACCGCGTCGTGATCCCATAACGCCGGGCGACGATTTATCGTCGTCGCCTCGGCACTTGTGGGAATTCGTGAATGACATTCACCGAACCGGTCGGGCCCGATACCCTTCACTCGGGGATCGCGGGCCTCGACACCGTTCTGGGCGGCGGCTTCACGCCTAACCGCCTCTACCTCATCGAAGGCGTGCCCGGCTCGGGCAAGACGACGCTCGCGCTGCAGTTCCTCCTGGAAGGCGTGCGACGCGGCGAACGCGTGCTGTACGTCACGCTGTCGGAGACCGAACAGGAACTGCGCGAGATCGCGGCGTCGCACGGATGGTCGGTCGACGGCGTGCACGTGCACGAGCTCGCACCCACGCACGACAGCCTCGACCCCGACTCGCACTACACGATGTTCCACCCGTCGGAGGTGGAGCTCGGCGACACCACGCAGCGCATCCTCGACCGCGTGCAGGAACTGCGCCCCGCGCGCATGGTGTTCGACTCGCTCGCCGAGCTGCGCCTGCTGTCGGGTTCGCCGTTGCGTTACCGGCGCCAGGTGCTGGCGCTCAAGCAGTACTTCGTCGGGCAGAAGTGCACGGTGTTGCTGCTGGACGACAGCGCGGTGGCCGAGCACGGCCTGCACGTCCACACGCTGGTGCACGGCACGATCTCGCTCGACCAGATGAATCCCGAATACGGCGGCGATCGCCGGCGGCTGCGCGTCACCAAGTTCCGCGGTCGCCGTTTTTCCAGCGGTTTCCACGACTACCAGATCATGACCGGCGGGCTGCGGGTGTATCCGCGCATCATCGCCGCGCAACATCGCCGGGACACCGTGCAGGGCGCGGTGTCGACAGGCCTGCCCGAGCTCGACAAGTTGCTCGGCGACGGCCTGCATCGCGGCACCAGCACGCTTCTGATCGGCGCCGCGGGCACGGGCAAGTCGTCTCTGGCGGCGGCCTGCGCGCTCTCGGCCGCGAACCGCGGCGAGCGCTCGGCCGTGTTCACCTTCGACGAAACGGTGCAGTCGTTCCTGACGCGTTCGCGCGGCATCGGCCTCGGTGTCGAAGCCGCGCTCGACAACGGCAGCATGAGCATCGAGTCGATCGATCCGGCCGAGTTGTCGCCGGGCGAGTTCGCGCATCGCATCCGCGATGTCGTGGTCAACGGCCATGTCACCACCGTCGTCATCGACAGCCTCAACGGCTATCTGAGTGCGATGCCGGAGGAACGCTTCGTGCTGGTCCAGCTGCACGAACTGCTCGCATTCCTCGCGCACTACGGCGTCGTCACCATCCTGATCAGCGCGCAGCAGGGCCTGATCGGCCAGATGCAGAACGCGCTGGATGTCAGTTATCTCGCCGACGCCGTGGTGCTGCTGCGCTATTTCGAAACGCGCGGCGAGGTGAAGCAGGCGATCTCGGTGCTGAAGAAGCGCACCGGCGGCCACGAACGCACGATCAGGCCGATGGAGATCAGCGACGGCGGCATCAACATCGGGCAGCCGTTGCGGCAGTTCCGCGGCGTATTGACCGGCGTACCGTTCGAGCGCGACGAAGATTCCGGATCGGTGCAATGAGCGCGGCGGCTGCCGACGACGCGATCGCCAACCGGTTGCTGCTGCTGTTGCCGACGCGCCGGGACTGCCTGCTGACAGCCGAGGTGCTGGGGCGCGACAACATCGAAACGCATCCGTGTTCCTCGACGGCCGAACTCGAGCGCGAGCTGCAACGCGGCGCCGGCGGCGTGTTCGTCTGCGAGGAACTGCTGGCCGCGGGCGCGCACGCGGTGATCGCCCGCGCCGTGCAGCGGCAGCCGCCGTGGTCGGACCTGCCGGTGCTGATTCTCGCGCGCGAGGGCAGCGATTCGCGGCAGGTGTCCGAAGCGCTCACCGAACTCGGCAACGTCATGCTACTCGAGCGCCCGCTGCGCTTGGCCGCGTTGTCGAGCAACGTGCGGACCGCGCTGCGCGCGCGCGAGCGCCAGTACCAGATCCGTCGCCATCTCGAAGAGCTCGGCGCCGCGCGCGATGCGCTCACCGAGAGCGCGCGTCACAAGGACCAGTTCCTCGCGATGCTCGGCCACGAACTGCGCAACCCGCTGGCGCCGGTGCGAAATGCATTGCACCTGCTGATGTCCGACCAGCGCATGCCGGACGACGACCTTGCGCTGTGCGGGATGATGAAGCGCCAGGTCGACCACATGGTGCGGCTGGTCGACGACCTGATCGATGTGTCGCGCATTTCCCGCGGCACGATCGCGCTCAAGCGCGAACGCGTTGACCTCGCGACGGTGCTGCAGCACGCGATCGACCAGAGCCGCCCGCTGATCGAGGCCGGGCGCCACCACCTGCGGGCATCCCTTGGCGATGCACCGATCGAGATCGATGCCGACCCGGTGCGCATCACCCAGGTGTTCGGCAACCTGCTCAATAACGCGGCGAAGTACGCGGAACCGGGTGGCGAAATCGTGGTGAGCCTCGAGCGTGCCGGCGACAGCGTTCGCGTGCTGGTGCGCGATCGCGGCATCGGTATCGAGCCGGAAATGCTGCCGCACGTGTTCGAGCTGTTCACCCAGGGGCGGCGCGAGAAGCACCGCGCGCACGACGGCCTCGGCATCGGCCTGACGCTCGTGCGCAACCTCGTCGAAATGCACGGGGGCACGGTCGAGGCGCGCAGCGACGGCCGCGGTTGCGGCGCGGAATTCGTGGTCACGCTACCGCTGGCCGCAACGCGTCCCGCCCACGTACCCGCGCCGGCCACGCGTCGCGACCACGACGACGTGCACCCGGCGACGCGCGTGCTCGTCGTCGACGACAACATCGACGCCGCGGAATCGATGGGCATGGTGCTCGAGCTGCTCGGCATCGAACACCGGGTGGTGTTCGACGGCCCGTCCGCGGTGGATGCGGTGACCGCGTTCCGCCCCGACGTCGTGCTGCTCGACATCGGCATGCCGGGCATGGACGGATGCGAGGTCGCGCAGCAGATCCGTTCGCAGCGCGAGTACGACGACGTGCAACTCGTCGCGCTCACCGGCTGGAGCCAGGCGCAGGACCGCGAGCGCACGCGCGCCGCGGGCTTCGATCATCATCTCAGCAAGCCGGTCGACATCGGTGCGCTGCAGGCGTTGCTGGATACCGCGCCCGCCGCGGTGATGCAGGCGACGCGTACGGGCGCGTTGCAGGCGTCGTCGGGCGGCTGATCAGCGCGGCGCGGACCTGGCGTCGCGCAGCGCGGCGCCCACCGCTTCGCGCACGACGTCGACGACGTTTCGCGCCGCACCGTCGACGTTCGGCAGGTTGCCGAGCATGTCTTCGAACAACCGCACGCGATCGATGCCGGTCTGCTTGGACATCGCATCGGTCGCCGCGAGGATCGCGACCGCGACGCCCACCGACATCTCGCCCAGTGCCTGCCCGACCGCCTGTGCGACCGCGCTCGCCAACTCGTTCTGCTCCATCGTCGTCTCCTCAGCGGATCAACCGCGACCGTGTCGGGCGGTGATACACGACAACGCCGCGAGCGGCCGTGACGGCCCGTTCGCGGCGTTGGACTGCAGCGGAAAACTGGTTGGATCAGCCGCCGCTGGAATCGGCGAGCGTGGCGTTCGCGGACGCGCGAGGCGGCGGTGGCAGCGTCGGTGCGGCGGCGTTGCTGGCGGCGGGCTTGTGGCCGGCGGCCGCCTGCTGTTGCGCCGCGCGGGTCAGCTCGGCCATGACCGCGCCGAACGCGCTCTTGGGCTTCGCTTTCGCGGGCGTCGTGTCCGCACCAGTCGCGGGCGCGCTCGGAGCAGGGCCGTTGCTGCTTTGCGCATGCACGCATGCCGGCGCGATGAGCGCGGCGAGAGCAAGGGACAGGATGCGGCGCATGGCGGACCTCGGTACGGCGGCTTCGATGGCGGTCAGGGTAGGGGCCGCTTGCGACGACGCGCGTGAAATCGAACGCATTGTTTCAACGTCTTTCGACGGCCGTATCGCGCGCGCTCAGCGACGTGCACGCGCCGTGAGCGCTGCAACGAAAACGCCCGGCTTTCGCCGGGCGTTCCGTGTCACCACACCTTGACCCGCTTGTCCGGGGCCAGGTAGAGCGCCTGTCCCGGTTTGACGTCGAATGCGTCGTACCACGCGTCGATGTTGCGCACCGTCTGCGCGCGATAGCGGCCGGGCGAATGCACGTCGGTCAGCACGGCATTGCGCATTGCCTCGTCGCGCGCCTTGCTGCGCCACGCCTGCGCGAAGCCGAGGAAGAAGCGCTGGTCGGGGGTGAAGCCTTCGAGCGTCTGCGGCGTCTTGCGCTGTTGTGACAGGTGGTACGCATCAAGCGCCGTCGCGATGCCGGCGACGTCGGCGATGTTCTCGCCGAGATTCAGCTTGCCGTTGATCGACAGGTCCGGGAACGGCTTGTAGGTGCTGAACTGCGCGGCGAGCGCCTGGCCCGCGGCGTCGAACTTCTTGAAGTCCGCCGGCGTCCACCAGTTGTGAAGCTTGCCCTGCGCGTCGAAGAGCGCGCCGGAGTTGTCGAACGAATGGCTGATCTCGTGGCCGATGACCGAACCGATCGCGCCGTAGTTCACCGCGTCGTCGGCGTTGGGGTCGAAGAACGGCGGCTGCAGGATGGCGGCGGGGAAGATCAGGCGATTCTCGAGCGGGATGTTCACCGCGTTGATCGTCTGCGGCGTCATGTACCACTCGTCGTGCGACACCGGGCCCGTCAGCTTGGCGAGGTTGCGCTGGTACTCGGCCATGTCGGCGCGCTGCGCGTTGCCGAGCGCGTCGTCCGGCTTGATCTCCAGCGCGCTGTAGTCGCGCCACGTATCCGGGTAGGCGATCGCCACCTTCAGGCCCTCGACCTTCGCCTTCGCAGCGGCCTTGGTCTCTGGGCTCATCCAGTCGAGGGCGTCGATGCGCTTACCGAACGCGGCGACGATGTTCTTCACCATCTCCTCGGCGCGCGTCTTGGTCTTGGGGTCGACGTAGCGCTTGACGTACTCGTGGCCGACGGCCTCGCCGAGCACGTTGCTGGTCATCGACACCGCGCGCTTCCAGCGGTCACGCTGCTGCGGCGTGCCGTTGAGCGTGTGGCCGTAGAACGCGAACTGCTCGTCGGCGAACGCCTTGGGCAGCAGCGCGGACGCCCGGTCGAGCGCGTGGAAGGTCAGGTAGTCCTTCCAGGTGTCGATCGACTCGCTGCCGGCGAGCCTGGCGATGCCGGCGACGGCCTCCGGCTGCCAGACCACGAAATCCTTCTGCGCGCCGAGCTTGGCGGCGTCCATGAAGGCGGACCAGTCGAGGCCCGGCGCCTTCTTCGCGAAGTCGTCCTGCGTCCAGACGTTCTTCGAGCCACGCTCGACGTCGTTCGTCTGTTCCTGCGTCGCGCTCACCTTCGCGATCGATGTTTCCAGCGCGACGATGCGTTCGGCCTTCGCTGCGGCGTCGGCGATCCCCGCGAGTTCGAGCACCTTCTGCACGTGTGCCTGGTAGGCCTTCTTGATCTCGGCGCTGCGGCCGCTCTCGAGGTAGTAGCTGCGATCCGGCAGGCCGAGGCCGCCCTGCACGAAGTAGGGCACGTTGCGCGACGGATCGTGGATGTCCTGCGTGATCCACACGCCGAACGGGCGATCGGTGAAGTAGTCGGTGTTGTTGAGCAGGTCGACGTCGGCGCGCAGCTCGCCGCCGAACTCCCGCGACAGCGAGGCGCGGTCGGTGATCGCATTGATCGCGTCGAGCGTCGGCTTCAGCGGCGCGATGCCCTTGGCCTCGATGCCGGCCTCGTCCATGAACGCGGTGTAGTAGTCGCCGATGCGACGCAGGTCGCCGCTCGCGTTCTTGTCCTTCGCTGCGCCTTCGATCAGGTCGCGCACCTGCTTTTCGGTGTCGAGCGAGATGCGGGTGAAGCTGTTGAAGCTGGAGCGGTCGGCCGGGATCTCGGTCGACTTCATCCAGCCGCCGTTGGCATACAGGTAGAAGTCGTCGCCCGGCGCGACCGACTTGTCCATGCCGGCGGTGTCGAAGCCGAACGTGCCGAGCACGGGCTTGGTGGCAGCGGGCGCGGCCTTCGGCGCCGCGGCTTCAGGCTGCGGCGTGGGCTGCTTGTTGCAGGCGGCGAGGCCCGCGACGAGCGCGGCGGAAACGGTGACGGCGAGCAGGCGGCGGGGCAGCGGTCGCATGGCGGAGTCCGTGGTGGAAACCGCCGAGCCTACCCGCTTCCCGCCGCGTGCCGCGTGTACCGGAAGTCAGCGCGCGCTGATGATGAAGCTGCCGAACGAAATGCCGAGCTCGACGCCTTCGCCGACGCCTGACAGCGCGAGCGACACCGGGCCCTTCGTCACCACCTGCGCCTTGCCCGCCTTGCCGGCCGCGGCATTCGCCTCGCCGGTCGCGTAGCCGCCTAGCACGTCGCGGATGGTGTGCACGCCGGCGAACTTGCCCTTGCCGGTGACCTTGGACTTGCCGACGGTCAGTCCGCCGCCCTTGGCCTCGATCTTGACCGCGAGCTTCTGGCCGTTGCTGCACGAAACCGTGCCCGAGCCTTCGGAGTGTTTGTAGAACGCGCTCCAGCCGGTCATCGAGAAATTGAGCGTGCACGACAGGTCGGCGGCGGAGGCGGGCAGCGCGGCGAGCGAGAGCACCGCGGCGATGATCAGGGGGCGCAGAGTCATGGCGGAGGCCGTTGTGGGGAGGGCGTCCCGAGTATTGCGCGAACCCGGTTGAAGACCGTGCATTCGTGCTGCACTGCACGATGTGACGCAGTGCCGATCGTTGCACATGGCACGCGCGTCGCGGCCGCTTCCGCACGTACGATCCGGCGCTTTCCACGCCATCGGACCACCGAATGCCCCGTCCCGCCCGCCGCCTGCTTCCGCTGCTCTGCGCCGCCGCCCTGGCCGCTGCGCCCGCTTTCGCCCAGGACATCGCACTGACCAGCGCGCAGGTGCCGGTGCCGGCCGACACCGCGTATCCCGGCACGCTGTCGATCGCCGTCGACGCCACCGACCTCGCGCGCCGCATCGTGCGCATCCGCGAGGAGATCCCCGCGCAGCCGGGCCGACTCACGCTGCTCTACCCGCAGTGGCTGCCGGGTAACCACGGCCCGTCGGGCCCGCTCGACAAGATCGCCGGGCTCGCGTTCACCGCGAACGGGCAGAAGCTCGCGTGGACGCGCGATCCGCTCAATGTCTTCGCGTTCCATGTCGACGTGCCGCAGGGCGCGACGTCGGTGACGGCCGAGTACCAGTTCCTAACGCCGACCGACAGCTCGCAGGGTCGCATCGTGATGACGCCGAACATGATGAACCTGCAGTGGAACGCGCTGGTGCTTTACCCCGCGGGCCACTACGCGAGCCGCATCGACACCGCGGCCACGGTGAAGTACCCGGCCGGGTTCACGGCGGCCACGGCGCTCGACGTCGCCAGCACGAACGGGGACACCACCGTCTACCGCAACGTGCCGCTCGACATCCTCGTCGATTCGCCGATCTACGCGGGCCGCTACGGCAAGGTGATCGACCTCGCGCCGGGTGCGAAGGTGCCGGTGCGGCTCAACGTGTTCGCCGACGCGCCGAAGTACCTCGAGGCCAAGCCCGAGCAGATCGACGCGCATCGCCGCCTCTACCAGCAGGCGATGAAGCTCTACGGCGCGCAGCACTACGACCACTACGACTTCCTGTTCTCGCTGTCCGAGCAGCTCGGCGGCAATGGCCTCGAGCACCAGCGTTCGAGCGAGGACGGCGAGGACACCGGCTACTTCACCGACTACGACCCGAAGGCCGGCTTCAGCGACCTGCTCGCGCACGAGTACACGCACTCGTGGAACGGCAAGTACCGTCGCCCCGCGGACCTGTGGACACCGAACTACAACGTGCCGATGCAGGACTCGCTTCTGTGGGTCTATGAAGGGCAGACGCAGTACTGGGGCAACGTGCTGACCGGTCGCTCCGGCCTGCGCAGCAAGCAGGCCGCGTTCGATGCGCTGGCGCTCACGGCCGCGACGTATGCCGAGAATCGCCCGGGCCTGGCCTGGCGCGCCGTGCAGGACACGACCAACGATCCGATCATCGCCTCGCGTCGCCCGAAGTCGTACCGCAACTACCAGCTGTCCGAGGACTACTACTCGGCCGGCCAGATGATCTGGCTCGAAGCCGACGCGCGCATCCGCGCGAAGACCGGCGGCAAGAAGTCGCTCGACGATTTCGCCCGCGCGTTCTTCGGCGTCAACGATGGCGAGTGGAAGGTGCAGAACACCTACACCTTCGACGACGTGGTGAAGACGCTCGACGGCGTCGTGCACGACGACTGGGCCACGTTCCTGCGCGACCGCCTCGACGGCCGCGTTCCGCTCACCGGCGGGGTCGAGGCCGCAGGCTGGAAGCTCGTCTACAAGGACGAGCCGAACGGCGTCGCCAAGGCGGCGGCGAAGGGCGGCGGCGCGGACTTCGTGTATTCGCTGGGCCTGTCGATCGGCAAGGACGGCAAGGTGTCCGACGTGCGCTGGGACAGCCCGGCATTCAACGCCGGCATCGGTACCGGCATGACCGTCATCGCCGTCAACGACCGCGAGTACAGCAAGGACGCGCTGTCCGAGGCGGTGAAGGCGGCGAAGGACGACAAGGCGCCGATCCGCCTGATGGTGAAGTCGTTCGATCGCTACCAGACGATTCCGGTCGACTACCACGGCGGCCTGCGCTATCCGCACCTGGAACGCATCCAGGCCAAGCCCGACCTGCTGTCGTCGATCTACGCCGCGCGCTGACACACGCCGGCCGCGTGCGGTTCGCCGCACGCGGTCGTCAGTATCGCGATCAGAGCCGCTCGATCGATCCGGTCGGAGCGGTGCAGGCGTCGACCGTGCCGTCGCCGCCCGCGGTGCCGGTGACGCGCACGCGATCGCCGACTTTCAGGTTTCCCGCGGTATCCAGCCCGCGACCCTTGCACAGGTTCCAGCGCGCGGGCAGGGCGACGCGAATGCTGCCATTGGCGGTATCGACGGTGAGAACGCCACTGCCGTCGTAGGCCCAGGGCGCGGTATCGATCGCCGTAACGCGGCCTTCGATCGCATTGCCGGTCGTTGCGTTCGACGCCGGTGCATGCGCGCACGCGGAGGGAAGCAGTGCGATCACTGCAATGGCGAGAGCAGACAGTCGTGGCATGCGGCGGGTCCCGATGGGCGATGCGGCCGAGCCTAGCGCGGCGCACGCGAATGCGCGTGCATGCATCGTCCGTCAGGTGGCGAACAGCTGGCCTTCGATGTCGGCGAACGCCTTGAACTCCACCGCGTTGCCGGACGGGTCGAGGAAGAACATGGTCGCCTGTTCGCCGGGCTGGCCGAGGAAACGCACGTGTGGCTCGATCACGAACGCGATGCCGGCATCGCGCACGCGTTCGGCGAGCGTGGCCCAGTCGTCCAGCTCCAGCACCACGCCGAAATGCGGGATCGGCACGTCGTGGCCGTCGACCGCGTTGCCGCCGATGACGCGCGGTTCCATGCCATCGACACGATGGCAGACCAGCTGGTGGCCGTACAGGTCGAAGTCGACCCAACGCTCCGCACTGCGGCCCTCCGCGCAGCCGAGCGCGCCACCGTAGAACGCACGCGCGGCGGCGATGTCGTGCACCGGGATGGCGAGGTGGAACGGCGTGATGCGACGTCCGCTCACATCACCACCGACAGGTTGAAACGTGCACCGTCGATCGCGCGCGGGCGCAGGAAGTCGAGCACGCCCTGCACGTCCTCGCGCACCGCGATGCGCGCCTTGGAGTCGAGCGCGACGTCGGTGTCGAGCGCCGCGTCCAGGCCTTCGAACAGCAACAGCGCCTGCCCGGCTTCGCACCACACGCCGGACGCCAGCATCGCGGCGTTCGTGTCGTCGTCGGGCAGGTCGATCTCGCCGAAGTTGAAGCGCAGGTCGGTGGTGTCGACCATCGCATCCAGGCGCGGCAGCCCGAGCCGGTGCGCGAGCGCGTCGAGCGCGTGGCGATGTCGATACAACGCGAGCCGGTCGGCGCCCTCGCAGTCGAGTGCGCCGTCGCGTGCGACGTGTGCCCAGAACACCATGGCCATTCCGCGATCCCCCGTGGGTCGACCGCGGATGCTCGCACGAGCGCATGGCGCACGGTCAGCCCGGTCGTCGGCACGCGTCGACGCGTCCGGATGGGGCCGCCGAGTGCAGGCGACGCGACGTCGCCAATGCACCTTGGCTAGCATGAACGGACCCCGCGCGACGTCCCGCGGATTCACGTGCCGCCGACCGCCGCCGCGAAGGATGGAAGTCCCCGGTTACAGAAGCCCACCATGCGATCGATGCACGTCCTGACTCCCCTCGTGTCCGCGCTGTCCGTCGCATTGCTGGCGGCGTGCTCGATGTCACCCAGTCCATCGACCGACACGAAGCCGGCCGCCGCGCCTGCGGCACCGGCCGCGACGACGACGCCGGCGGCAGCGCCCGGCACCGCCGCGCCGCCCGGCATGCAGGACGCGCAGTCCGGCGCGCCGACCACCGCGACCATGCCGGTTGCGACCGGCCCCGGCGCACCCGTCGCAACCACGCCCGCGCCGCCGCCGATCGTCGCGGCCGCGGGCGACGCCAAGCTCGCCAAGGACGATCCGCTGCGCGCGCAGGTGTTGCTCGAACGCGCGTTCTTCTCGCCCGGCGAAATCGACGGCGCTAAGGGCAGCAACATGCAGCGCGCGGTCAAGGCGTTCCAGACCGCGCACGACCTCAAGGCCAGCGGCACGCTCGACAGCGCGACGTGGGACCTGCTCAACCAGGACACCGCGCCGGTGCTCGTCGACTACACGCTGACCGCCGACGACCTCGCCGGCCCGTTCGCGAAGACCCCCAAGCAGCCGATGGACATGGCGAAGATGGACGCGTTGCCGTACGAGACCGCGCTGGAGAAGATCGCCGAGAAGTTCCACATGGCGCCGGCGCTGCTGAAGAAGCTCAACCCCGACGTCGACTTCGCCGCGCTCGACAGCACCGCGGATGCGGCGTCGAGCGGCAAGGCGGACGCCACGTCGACCGCCAAGACGGATGCAGCGGCGAAGGTCGATGCGACGAAGACGGCATCGACGTCCGCATCGACGAAGACCGCACCCGCCGCCGGCACCACCATCACCGTCATCCACGTGGCGCCCGGCGAGCAGTTCCCGACGCCGGCGAAGATCGTGGTCGACAAGTCGGAGTCGGCGTTGCTGCTGGTCGATGCCAGCGACAAGACGCTTGGCGAGTTCCCCGTGACCACGGGCAGCGCGCAATTCCCCCTGCCGATCGGCGACTGGAAAGTGACCGCGGTGCAGCAGAACCCGGTGTGGCACTACGACCCCAAGCTGATCGCCGGCAGCAAGAAGACCGACAAGGAAGCGGACGTGAAGCCGGGCCCGAACAATCCGGTCGGCATCGTCTGGATCGGCCTGACCAAGGAGCACTACGGCATCCACGGCACGCCGCACCCCGATCGCATCGGCAAGACCGAATCCAACGGCTGCATCCGGATGACCAACTGGAGCGTGCAGGCGCTGTCGAAGGTGGTGTCGCAGGGCATGCAGGTGACGATGCGCGAGTGACGCGTGCGCGGCCCGTCGTCCGCGGCGAGCCGCATCTCCCGGACTAGTGAGTCCTGTCGATCGCGCGCGGCAGTGTGTCGTGTGCGAATTTCGACCATCGCGCCCCGCTGCATGCACGCAGCCTTCGATGCGGCCCCCACCGCACGTCGGCTTTCGAGCGGGTCGAGGGTAGGTCGACGACTCTGCTGGCCGTCCGCCGTCATCGCGCCCGACGCCGCAACGAGTGCAAAGCAATTCCCACTGCGCGTCGACCCGCGCCGTCGCGTACTGCGACGTGGCGCGTCACGGCACGCACTCAGCTGCGCCGGGCCTTACCCGCGGCGACCGACGCGGAAGGACCGACCGCGCAGGGCATCCGGCCTTCGCGCCGACCGCCTAGACTGTCGGCCCGCGGATTTTCGACCGACCCCATGCGCCCGTCCCTCGCCCCGCTGTTCCTCGCCCTTGCGCTCGCCGGCTGCCAGCAGCATGCCGTTCGCGCCGATGCACCTGCTCCCGTGCCGGCACCGGCCGAGGTCGCGAAGACCGCCGTCGCCGCCGACGACAACCTCAACGCCGTGCTGTGGATGCAGACGTCGGACGAGTACCGCGCGAATTCATTGCAGACCTATCGCGCCGCGGCGCGCGAACTCGATCGCGCGCTGAAGGATCGCAACTGGGATGCACTCGATCCCGCCGAGCGCAGCAATCCCGCAGGTGGCCTGCCGCCGGCGGTGATCTTCGACGTCGACGAAACGGTGCTCGACAACTCGCCCTACCAGGCGCGGCTGGTGCAGGCCGGCGGCGAATACAACGAAGCGCTGTGGGCGGAATGGGTCAACGAGCGCAAGGCGACCGCCGTCCCCGGCGTGCTCGAGTTCGCGAAGGCCGCGCAGGCGCGTGGCGTCGCGCTGTTCTTCATCTCCAACCGCGCGGTGGACCTGAAGGACGCGACCATCGCCAACCTGCGCAGCGCAGGCCTCGCGGTGAAGGACGACGCCTTCCTCGGCCTGGGCACCGTGGTGCCCGAGTGCGAGCAGGACGGCAGCGACAAGAACTGCCGCCGCCAGCTGATCGGCCGCAAGTACCGCGTGCTGATGCAGTTCGGCGACCAGCTCGGCGATTTCGCGCAGGTCGCGCCCAACACCCCGGCCAACCGCGACGCGCTCTACGACGCGCACCGCGACTGGTTCGGCGAGCGCTGGTGGGTGCTGTCGAACCCGAGCTACGGCTCGTGGGAACCCGCGCTGTTCGACAACGACTACAGCAAGCCGCGCGACGCACGCCGCGCCGCCAAGCGCGAGGCGTTGCGCCTCGCACGCTGAGCGCGACGCGCGATCGCGACGGAGCAGGACGATGACCACCACCGATCCGCGCGTCGACGCGTATATCGCCAAGGCCGCGCCGTTTGCGCGGCCGCTGCTCGAACGCCTGCGTCGCGACCTGCACGCGGCCTGCGCCGATCTGGACGAATCGATCCGCTGGGGCCGCCCGGTGTTCATGCACAACGGGCGGCTCATCGCCGGCATGGCGGCGTTCAAGCAACACGCGAGCTTCGGCTACTGGCGCGGCGGCGAAGTGGTCGGCGAGGCGCGCAACGATGGCATGGGCCAGTTCGGCCGCCTGCAGTCGCTCGACGACCTGCCGTCCAGCACGGACATCGCCGGACAGGTGCGCCGCGCGGTCGAGCTGGTCGACACCGACGCACCGCGGCCGGCGCGCACGCGAACGCCGCGCCCGCCGCTGGAGATGCCGGACGCGATGCGCCAGGCGCTCGACGCGCACCCTGCCGCGCGTGCCACGTTCGACGGTTTCTCGCCCAGCCAGCGTCGCGACTACATCGAGTGGATCGTCGAGGCCAAGCGTGACGACACCCGCGCGCGGCGTCTCGCGCAGGCGCTGGACTGGCTGGCCGAGGGCAAGCCGCGCCACTGGAAGCACCTGCCCGGCTGAAGGTTGGGCCGGCCGCGCCGTTAAGGGATGAGGCGGACCACCTCGGTCGCCGCCGCGGGATCGTCCCGCCGACGTCGTTTGCGGGGACGCCGATGTACGACCACATGCCGTCGGCAGCGGGTGCACCGCGGGCCGGCGCTCCAACGGAGCCGTCGATGCGCACCTGCGCGCGTCGCGGGCGTGCGCGTCGACGGAGGCGCGCATGAGTCGCGCGTCGTTGCGTCGCCAGCTCGCCGCTGGCGTGATGCTGGTGCAGGCCGTGCTGATGACCGCGTTCGTCGCGCATGCGGTGCTGCGCCAGCAGTCGTCGCTGCGCGAGGCCGAGTCGCGCCACGTCCACCAGTTGTCGACCCGCGCCGCCGCGCGGCTGGCGCCAGCGCTCGCGCGCGGCGACCGGGCGGCCGTCGACACGATCGCGCGAACGCTGTTCGATGACGCAGGCCTCGCGGCCGTCGCGGTCGTCGACGCGAACGGCGGCAGCGTGCTTCGTCGCGGCGACGCGCCGGCCGGCATGGTGCTGCCGCTGTACGCGAATGGCCGCGATGTCGGCACGTTGCGCGTCGTCTCCGATCCCGCGCCGATCGACCGCGCGCTCCGCGACACGCTGCGCGACGGCCTCGCGTTCGCGCTGATCGCGGTGGCGCTGGGCGCGCTGCTCGCCATCGGCCTGGCGCACATGGTCACGCGACGCCTGTACCGGCTGCTCGATGTCGCCGACGCCGTGCGCGAAGGCCGCCACGACGTGCGCGCACCGCCGAGCCGCGTGCACGAGGTCGGTCGTCTCGTCGACTCGTTCAACGGCATGCTCGACGCGCTCGCCGAACGCGAACAGGCGTTGGCGCGTGCCAACGAGGAACTCGAGGCGCGCGTCGAGGAACGCACCGCCGAACTCGTCGAGAGCGCCGCGAACCACCGCGCGATCCTCGAACAGGCGAACGACGCGTTCATCATGCTCGACGAGGAGGGCCGCGTCGTCGAATGGAACCGCGCGGCGCGCACGATCTTCGGCTGGTCGCGCAGCCAGGCGTATGGTCGACGCTTCTCCGAGTTGCTGCTGCCCGAGCTGCAGCGCGAGGATTTCGACGCCGACGTACGCACGTTCATCGCGGGCGGCGAGGCGCAATGGATCGGCCGTCGCGCCGAGATGCAGGCGTTGACGCGCGACGGCCGCGAGATTCCGACCGAGTTGTCGATCCGCTCGCGCTGGCGCGGTGATCGCCGCTATTTCGATGCATTCCTGCGCGACATCACCGAGCGCAAGCAGCTCGAGGTCTCGCTGGCGATGCAGGCGCTGCACGACCCGCTGACCGGCCTGCCGAACCGCAGGTTGTTGCTCGAATCGCTGCCGCGCGCCATCCAGCGCGCGGACCGCAATGGCACCGCGCTCGGCGTGTACTTCATCGACCTCGATGGCTTCAAGCAGGTCAACGACACCTGCGGCCACGACGCCGGCGACGACGTGCTGCGCGAATTCGCCTGCCGCATCCGCGACTCGGTGCGCGCCGTCGACATGGTCGCGCGCTTGGCGGGCGACGAGTTCGTGGTGATCGCCGAAGCCTTCGCCGAGCCGATGCCCACCGCCGACATCGTTGCCGGCAAGCTGCTGCGCGTGGCCGAGGCGCCGTACCTCGTCGGCGATACGCCGCGGCACCTGTCGTCGAGCGTCGGCGTCGCGGTGTACAAGCCCCGTAGCGGCATCGACGCAACGACACTGCTGTCGCGCGCCGACCAGGCCATGTACAACGCCAAGCGCAGCGGCAAGGGTCGCGCCACGCTGTGGGCGCCGGAACTGGCGTCCGCCGCGTCGCACTGAGTCGACGCGGCGCAACGCGACCGTGCGTTAGGGTTCGGCGTCCTTCCGACGCGAGTTGACGATGAGCCTGCCCGACACCATGACCGCGATCGCCGTGCGCGACGGCGCGGGTCCGGCCGACGCCTTGCACCCGGTGATCGCCGATCGTCCCGAACCGGCGCCCGGGCAACTGCTGCTGCGCGTCCTCGCCGCCGGCGTGAATCGCCCCGACCTGCTGCAACGCGAAGGCCGCTATCCGCCGCCGCCCGGCGCGCCCGCCACGCTTGGGCTGGAGGTCGCGGGCGAAGTCGTGCAGGCCGCGGGCCGCTGGCATGAAGGCGACCACGTTTGCGCACTGCTCGGTGGCGGAGGCTATGCGCAATACGCGGTGGTCGATGCGCGCCACGCATTGCCGATTCCCGCGGGCCTCGACATGGTGCACGCCGCGGCCATCCCCGAAACCGCATTCACCGTGTACGCCAACGTGTTCGAGCATGGCGCGCTCAAGCCCGGCGAGACGCTGCTGGTGCACGGCGCGACGTCGGGCATCGGCGTGATGGCGATCCAGATGGCGAAGGCGCATGGCGCGCGCGTGATCGCAACCGCGCGCGGCGCCGAGAAGGCGCAGGCGGCGCGCGATCTCGGCGCCGACATCGCGGTGGATAGCACGCGCGAGGAGTTCGGCGCGATCGCGAAAGCCGCAGGCGGCGTCGACGTCGCGCTCGACATGGTCGGCGCGCCGTACTTCGCGCCGACCATGGAGGCGCTCAACACGGGCGGTCGCATCGTCTACATCGCGTCGCAGGGCGGCGACATGCTCGAGGTGCCGGTATGGATGCTCATGCGCAAGCGCGCGGTGCTCACCGGTTCCACGCTGCGGCCGCGCGACGCCGACGAGAAGGCGCGACTTGCCGCCGAAGTCGAACGCGTGGTGTGGCCGTGGATCAATGATGGCCGCGTGCGCGTCGTCGTCGATCGCACGTTCCCGCTGGTCGATGCCGCGCAGGCGCATGCCTGGCTGGAATCGGGCCGGCACACCGGCAAGGTGGTGCTGGTGACGTGACGCGTCGTCAGGCGATCGGGGTGACGTCGTCGCCGATCGCGATGGGGCCGGTACCGCGCGGAATCAGGTTCATCCCGAACGCGACGCCCTTCGGCGTGCGTCGATAGGTCAGCAGCGTACGCAACGGTTCGCCCGCGGGATCGCGCGTCATCGTCGCGGGATCGATCGTGGTGAACACGCAACGTATGCACGTCTTCACCGCGTCGAATTCAATGCCGCCGATGCGCACGCGTCGCCAGTCATCCTCGGCATGCGGCGCAACTCCAGCGACGACGATGTTCGGGCGGAAGCGCGCCATCGGCACGGGCGAGGGCAGGCGTGCATTGAGGCCGTCGAGCGCCGCCTGCGAGATCACCAGCAGCGGATAGCCATCGGCGAAGCTGACTTCGTCGCCCGCAGTCGCGTGGTCCGGGTCGACCGGTCGATGCACGCTGTCGTCCATGTGCACGAGCCGCGCGGGAATGCCGAGGTAGCTCGACAGCCATGCCGCCACGTCGTCGCCTGCATCGACGGCTTCGACGCGGTCGTCCCAGATGACGACGCTACGGCGCGTTGCGTTCGGCGCCGGAGAATCGACGCGGATCGGCGGCGCGTCGTTCGCCGACAGCGCGATGCCGCGTGCATCAGGCAATGCGCGGATGCCCACCAGTCGCGGGTGCTTGCGTGCGGTCAGGAAGTGGCCATCCGCGTCGACGGCCAGCCAGCGGCGATCACCGGCGGGGCCGCGCGGCGTGATGTCGAGCGCGTCGACCGCCAACGGCGCGCATGACTTCAGCGGGTACAGGTGCAGCGAGGCGACGTGCATTCGAGGTGGTGGCTCCGGTCAGGCCACCATTATCGCCATGCGCGGCGTCAGGCCGGGCGGCCGAGCTTCTCGCGCTGCATCCGCTCCAGTTCGATCTGCTCGCGCTTTTCCTGTTGCTTGCGCAACTCCTCGCGACGGATCGTTTCGGCTTCTTCGGCGCTCGGTGCGGCGTGCAGCGACAACGACAGCGCGGCGGCATTCGCCGGTTCGCCACGCTGGCTCTTGAGCTTGATGTTCAGTCGCAGCTCGTTCGCCGAATCCGCATTGCGGATCGCCTCGTCGTAGCTGATCAGGCCGTCGTTGTAGAGCTCGAACAGCGCCCAGTCGAACGTGCGCATGCCAAGCTCGCGCGACTTGTTCATGATCCCCTTGAGCTCGTTGAACTCGCCCTTGAAGATCTTCTCGGCGATGGTCGGCGTGTTGATCAGGATCTCGATCGCCGCCGCGCGGCCCTTGCCGTCCTCCGTGCGCACCAGTCGCTGCGAGACGATCGCGCGCAGGTTGGCGGACAGATCCATCAGTAGCTGCGTGCGGCGTTCTTCCGGGAAGAAGTTGATGATGCGTTCCATCGTCTGCGACGCGCTGTTGGCGTGCAGCGTGGACAGGCAGAGATGGCCGGTTTCGGCGAACGCGATCGCGTGCTCCATCGTCTCGGCGTCGCGGATCTCGCCGATTAGGATCACGTCCGGTGCCTGCCGCAGCGTGTTCTTCAGCGCGTGGTGCCAGCTATGCGTGTCGACGCCGACCTCGCGGTGCGTGACCAGCGATTTCTGCGACGCATGCGCGTACTCGACCGGATCCTCGACCGTGATGATGTGTCCGGCCGTGGTGCGGTTGCGGTGGTCGAGCATCGCCGCGAGCGAGGTTGACTTGCCCGAGCCGGTGCCGCCGACCAGCAGGATCAGCCCTCGCTTGGCGAGCACCAGATCCTTGAGCACGTCGGGCAGGCGCAGCTTCTCGAAATTCGGGATTTCCGCGGCGATCGTGCGCAGCACCATGCCGACGTGGCCCTGCTGCATGAACACGTTGACGCGAAAACGCGAGACGCCGGGCACGACGATCGCGAAGTTGCACTCGAATTCGGTCGCGAATTCGGCGCGCTGCTTCTCGTTCATGAGCGAACGCGCCAGCTGCTGGGTGACGGCGCCGGTGAGCTTCTGCGGGCTCAGCGGCGTCATCTGCCCGTGCGCCTTCATGCTCGGCGGGAAATCGTGCGCGATGAACAGGTCCGAGCCGCCGGCGTTCGCCATGGCGGCCAGGAGCTTGTGCATGTAATCGCGAGCCTGGTCGTCGGTGAGCTGGGTCATGCGCGGCGATCGGGGGAGACCCCTGCGATATCGGCCGCGCGCGCCGACGATGAACAGCGTGAACCGTGCGCCGCGTGGCGATCCGGAGATCGCACACGGTTCCGCGGCCTCAGCCGGCGTCGGCGTCCGACGTGGCGTCGGGCAGCAGCGCGAACGGTTCGACGCTGCCGCGAAGCTTCAGCGTCATCGGCTGGCCACGGCGGTCGCGCGCCTTGCCGGCGGCGACGCGGATCCAGCCCTCGCTCACGCAGTACTCCTCGACGTCAGTGCGCTCCTTGCCGTTGAAGCGGATGCCGATGCCGCGCTCGAGCAGGGCGGCGTCGTGGAAGGGGCTGCGCGGGTCGGTGGCGAGGCGGTCGGGAAACGTGTCGGTCATGGTCGATGGGGCCGGGTGAATCGGGCCGGCATTATCGCAGCCGACCGTGACCTACCGCCCGTGCGGCCGCTGATCGCTTGCCGCTAGGCTCGGGCGTATGAACGAGACGCCGCCCTACACGCTCCGGTTCGAGCCGCGCGAGCACTACCTGTTCGCCCGCGTCGACGGGCCCGAGGACACGTTCGAGGTGTCGATCGCCTACTGGACGGAGATCGAGGCCGAGTGCCGCGCGCGCGGCGTCCGCCGGCTGCTGGTGGTCGAGGCGCTGGCCGGCAATGCGGTGCCCGCGGAGATGGCCGACGTCGTGGACGCCCTGATCGGCATGGGTTTCCGCGACATGCGGGTGGCCTACGTGGACGCGACCGAGGACGCCGGCCTGCTGGTCGCGGCCGAGGCGCGTGCGGTCAATGCGGGGCTGGTCGGGCGGGTGTTCCGCGACGAAGCCGGAGCCGAGCGCTGGCTGCTGGCCGATCCGCAGCTGGACGAAGCGGCGGCGCCGTCGGTCGCACTGCCGCTGCCTCCCGCCTGAAGAAGCGACAGACGGACGTTGCAATTGGCCGGAACACGCTCTACGGTAGCTCCGCTGCTCCGGGGGTCACCGTGACCTGTGACCCGATGCTGTAGATCGCTGATCCGCTCCATCGTTGCTAGATCACTCCTTGTGAACAGCGCCATCGCCGCCCCGTGCGGCACCTTTAGATATGTTCCAGGAGTTACACAATGTCCCGTGAAACCGGCACCGTGAAGTGGTTCAACGACGCCAAGGGCTTCGGCTTCATCAGCCGCGAGAATGGCGAAGACGTCTTCGTGCATTTCCGCGCGATCCAGACCCAGGGCTTCAAGTCGCTGAAGGAAGGCCAGAAGGTCTCCTTCACCGTGACCCAGGGTCAGAAGGGCCTGCAGGCCGAGGCCGTTCAGCCGGAGTAATCCGCGCTGACCCTCTGGTCGCAAATTAAAAAGCCCGGCTTCGGCCGGGCTTTTTTTTGCGCGCGATCGGGAGGCGATGCTCAGCGCACCTCGACGCGCGCACCACCCGCGCCGCGCGCCTGCGCCAGTGCATGCTCCGCGCATTCGAGCGCGTCGCTGCCGCGCTCGCCGGGCTCGACCGTCGCCAGGCCAATGCTGAGCGTGACCGGCACGCCGAACGCCGGATTGCCGGCGAGATCGGACAGCCGCACGCATTGCGCCACCGCCTGCGTCAGCGGCAGCGGCATCACCATCGCGAATCCGGTGCCGATCCTCGCGACACGGCCCTCGGCCACGTCGCCCGCGCTCAGCAGCCGGGCGAGTTCGCGCAGGATCCGCTGCGTTTCCTCGCGGCCGTGGATGTCCTCGAACGTGTCGAGTTCGTCGATCTCGATGCGGGCGACCTGCAGCTCTTCGCCGCCGCGTGCGGCGATCTCGGCGTCCAGCGCCTCGGCGAACGCGGCGGGGCCGGGGAGCCGGGTCAGCGGGTCGACCACGCCTTTCGGCGCAGCCTGCGGCGCGTGCGACTGCAACAGCGCCTCGTGACGGACCAGCTGCGAGGCGAACCATTCGCGCTCGCGCAGGTGCAGCTTCAACAGCCGGCTCGCGCGGCGCAGTTCGATCATCCGCGCGACCTGGCGCGCCAGCGCCTGCAGCACCTCGATCTGCGGTTGCGTCAGCGTGCGCGGCTCGCGATCCAGTACGCAGACCGTACCGACCGGCATGCCGCCCGCCTCGATCGGCGCACCCGCATAGAAGCGATAGCCCTTCTCGGTGACCAATGGGTTGTCGGAAAAGCGGGGATCAGCGGTGGCGTCTTCGACGACCAGCGGGTCGCCCGGGTCGAGGATGGCGTGCGCGCAGAACGAGATTTCGCGCGGGGTTTCGGCGTCATCGATGCCGACGCGCGCCTTGAACCACTGGCGGTCCGCATCGACCAGCGAGATGGTCGCGGTCGGCGCGCGGCAGACCGTCGCGGCGATGCGCACGATGTCGTCGTAGTCGTCTTCCGGCGCGGTGTCGAGGATGCCGAGCGCTTCGAGCAGCGTCTGGCGGGACATTTCGTTGGCGGGCAGGGCGGCGGCAGGCATGGCGCGTCGGGCAGTGGGAGTCGCCCCAGCTTAGCGATACGCGCATCACGCGGCATGTGGGGAATTCCCCCGCAAACGCGTGAAGAAAGGTGATGCGCGTCGCGCTTCAGCCCGCGCCGTCGTCCGTGCGCACCGCATTGCCGCCGGCGTGTTTGGCCGCGTACATGCGGCGGTCCGCCTGCGCGATCAGTTCGTCGGCGGTCATCGTGCCGGCCATCTGCACGACCACGCCGACGCTGGCCGACACGCCGACCGACGCCGGTCCGACATCGACCGGCAGTGCGAGCGCATGCCGCACCTTCTCGGCGACGCGGCGCGCGTGCGTCGCCGGATCGCGCACGTTCTCGAGCACGATGACGAATTCGTCGCCGCCGAGCCGCGCGACGATGTCGGTCTTGCGCACCGCCGCCACCAGCCGGCGCGCGCATTCGCGCAGCAGTGCGTCGCCGGCGTCGTGCCCCAGCGTGTCGTTGACCTGCTTGAAGCGGTCGAGGTCGACGAACATCACCACGATCGCGCCTTCGTGCCGCGCGCTGCGGTCGATCGATCGCGGCAGGCGTTCCATCAGGCCGCGGCGATTCGGCAGCCCGGTCAGCGCATCCTGCCGCGCCTGCTCTTCGAGCACCGCCATCAGCCGTTCGAGTTCCAGCGTGCGCTCGGCGACCTTCGCTTCGAGGTCCTCGTGCGCGCGCTGCAGCGCCGCTTCGGCGGCCTTGCGCGCGTCGATGTCCTCGACCACCACGATCAGGTGGACCGGCGTACCGGTGGCATCGCGACGCAGCGAAACGCGCCGGCGTGTCCAAACAGCGCGGCCGTCCGCACAGCGCAGGCGCGTTTCGATGTCGAAAGAATCGATGTCGCCGGCGAGCAGGCGCGCCATGTCGACCGCATCGGCGTCGCGATCGTCGGGATGCACGACGTCGCGCAGCGCAGTGCCGGCGAGCGCGTCGACGTCGCGGCCCAGCAGGTCGGCGAGGCGGCGGTTGATGCGCAGCCAGCGGCCGTCGAGCGTGACGTGCCCCATGCCGACCGCGGTCTGCTCGAACGCGAGGCGGAAGCGTTCCTCGCTGTCGGCGAGCGCGGCCGATGCGGCCTCGCGTTCGGTGACGTCCTGAACCAGCGACAGGATCGAACTGACGCGGCCGCTGGAATCGAACAGCGCGGAGTCGAACCATTCGCAGACGCGCACGCGTCCGTCGCGCGCGACCATGCGCACGGTGTGCACGTTGCGCGACGCGTCGCGCGAGGCGAGGCGTTGCATCGCCGCGTCGACCGACGCGGCGTCGCCGGGATGCAGCAGAGGCGCGGTCGACGGCTCGCGGCCGAGGATCTCGTCCTCGCGCCAGCCGAACATCTCGCGCGCGCGATGCGACCAGTGCGACACGCGCAGCTGGCGATCCCATTCGATGGTGGCCAGCGGCGAGTTGTCCGCGTGCAGCTGCAGGCGCGCGAGCGCGCGATCGAGTTCGTGCGTGCGCTGCGCGATTCGGCGTTCGAGCTCGTCGCGATGGCGCAGCAGCGAATCGCGCGCGCGGACCTGGTCGGTGACGTCACGCGCGGTGCAGTACAGCCGCGCGACGTCGAATTCGCGCACCTGCCATTCGATCCAGCGATAGCCGCCGTAACGCGAGCGCAGGCGGCCGCGGAACGTCGCATCGGCAAGGCCGCCGCGCACGTCGGCCAGCTGCGCGAGCACGCGATCGCGATCGTCGTCGTGCACGAATTCGCCGACGCGGTGACCGAGCAGCTCGCGCGCGGGCCAGCCCAGCGTCGCTTCCCACGCCGGATTCACTTCGACGAGGCGATCACGCGCATCGACGAATGCGAGCAGGTCCGGCGTCAGCGCGAAGAAGGCGTCGCGCTCGGCGATCGCGTGCGACTGCGCCGACAGATCTTCCGCATGCACGACGAAGCCGGCGACGCGGCCGTCGACATCGACCATGCGCAGCAGGTCGAGCACGGGGCGACCGCCGACGTGGTCGGGTTCCAGGCGCAGGCGCGCGCGTCGCCCGGCGAGCAGATCGTCGAGCGCGGCCGCGTGCAGCGGGCCGGCGAGGCTGCGCAGTGAAGGCAACGCGTCGGCGCCCAGCATCGATCGCAGCGCCGCATTCGCATGCAGCCAGCGCGCGGAGTTGTCGACGCAGCCGATGCCGAACGGTGCGTCGGCGAACGTGGCCTCGAGCGCAGTGTCGAGCGATCGGTCGAGGGTGGCGCTATTCATGGCGCCGATTGCTGCGCGGCAACACGCGCAGGCGTCGCAGGCATGCATGAGCCGCGTGCGGCGCGGCCGCGAAGCGCGGCGAAGACGCCCCGATGTCGTGTGGTTCGCATGGTTCGGCCGGCGTGGAATTCAGGGCACGGGCGCCCGGGCGGCGCTCAGGGTGGAGCGCACGGGGCCCAAGATCAAGCGCGGGCCTCAGTCGGCGTCGACCTCGAGGTTGAGCACGCGGTCGACCAGGCGGGTGATGTGGCGCAGCTGGTCGTCGAACGCGGGCGCGCTGACTTCGCGATCGGGCCGGCGCAGCGGGGTCAGGCTTGCGCGGATTTCGCAGGCGAGCGCGACAAGCTGTTCGCCCTGCGCGCGCACGCGGTCCCGCTCCGCCTTCGCTACGCGGTATTGCTCGGTGACGTCGACGAGCAGGTCGAGTCCACCGACGACCTCGCCGTTGTCGTCGATCAGCGGGCTTGCATAGCTCAGCGCGTGGCGACGACTGCCATCGGGACGCGCGAGCTGCACGCGACGACCGTGATGCGCCACGCCGTCGGCCACCGCGCGCGCGAGTGGCGATGCGTTGTGCGGCATCGGCCGGCCTTCTTCGTCGAACAGTTGCACCGCACCGCTCCAGCGCGGCGTGTCGTCATCGCGCGTCGGTTGGCAGCCCCAAAGCGCAACCGCTTTAGGCGTGCAATGGGTAATGCGACCGCGTGCGTCGCAGACGCAGGCGCCGGCGGGCAGGAGATCGAGCATCGGATGCAGGTGCACGAGCGCGCCGCGCGTCGCGTGGGATCCTTGAACCTGCATGTGCATTACCCGGAACTCCGCAACGTGAGGGGCCGGCGAAGATTTGCCTAGTTCCGTGAAGCATGCGTCAACGCTGCCTGTTCATTGGCGACGTGTCTTTTCGCACAGTCGCTTCAACGTGTTTACGAACGACGCTCGAGCTCGCTGCGATCGATGTGGCGCACTTCGAGGATCTGGTCGAGGTAGAGATCGACCCAGCGTGCGTCCTCGGGATGATCGAGCGCCTGCTGCTCGATGCGCACGGTGCCGTTGGTGCCCTCGGCGCCGTCGGGGTCGAAGAACTGCTGCGTGATCGGCCGCGCGGCGACGGTGCCGGTGAAGACGCGCCCGTCGACGAGGGTAATGCGCACGTGCTCGTCGTTCGGCAGGTCGCAGGCCAGCGCCTGCAGGCGGTCGATGTCGGGCTGGCGGGTGTAGACACGGGGAGCGATGCGCATGCGGTGGTCTCCTGGTGGCTGGATGCTCGCTGCCCGCGCGCCAAACCGTGGTGAACGAAGCGGCTTCACGCCGGCGCGAACAGCCGCTGCGCAGCATCGGCGGCCGGAGGTTCCACATGCTTCGTTACCTGCTCGTCTTCGCCATCGGCGCGCTGCTCGGCGCGAACGTCGCGTGGTACTACGCGCGCTCGAACGCCGCGCCATGCCCGACAACTCCAACCGTAGCGGCAACGCCGCCGGCGTCGACTGCATCGGCACCCGCTCCGACAACGTCGACGCCACCGGCATCGGCCGCAGCCGCACCCGCGCCTGCGCCAGCAGCGACGCCCGCGGTCACCACCACGCCGGCGATCACGTCGAGCGGCCTGATCATTCCCGTGCAGGGCATCGCGCCCTCGCAGCTGGTCGACACCTACACGCAGAGCCGCGCCGCAGGCCGCCTGCACGAGGCCATCGACATCATGGCGCCGGCCGGCACGCCGGTACTCGCCGCGGTGGACGGGCCGGTCGCCAAGCTGTTCACCAGCAAGCTCGGCGGCCTGACCATCTACCAGTTCGATCCGGAGGGGCGTCGCGTCTACTACTACGCGCACCTGCAGGGCTATGCCGCCGGGCTCGCCGAAGGGCAGGCGCTGAAGCAGGGGCAGGTGATCGGCTACGTCGGCAGCACAGGCGACGCAACCCCGGAAGCGCCGCACCTGCATTTCACGGTCGGCGATCTCGGGCCCGAGAAGCAGTGGTGGAAGTCCACCGCGATCAACCCGTATCCGTTGCTCGCGCGCTGACTCCCGTGGATCAGTGCACCGTGCGTGCCTGCGCCGAGAAGCGGCGCGCGTAATCGCGTTCGTCGGCGATGCGCGTCACGAAGCCGTCGTCGACATCGGGCGCGCCATAGACCGCGTAGACGACGCGATCGTCCGCCGTGCCGACTTGCCGGAGGCTGTAGCGCGGCGCGCCACCGCCCGTGTTCTCCGGGTAATGCTTCGGTGGCTGCGGACCGTCCAGGTCCATTTCGCTGTTGTCGACTACGCCCCCGACGAAGAGTGCACGGATCATGTCGCCTCCGGATGGATGGGATGCAGGCAGACTGTCCCGGCGCGTGTTCGCATGCGATGAAGCGGGTGTTGCGGTCGCGGCAATCGGCGAGGCCCTAGACTGTCGCGCCGCCCGACCCTGACGCCGCCGTGCACGCTGATCCGGCCCTCGACGCCCTGTTCCTTCCCTTCGACGACGAGCTGCTGCCGTCTCCGGCCGGAGCGGCCTTCCTCGGCGCGCGCCCCGGCCCGGCGTTGCAACGCTGGGCGCCCCTCGGCATCTCCTGCGAGCAGGACTATCGCCCCGCGGCGGCCGCGCTCGAGCGCAACGGCATCGAGGTCGCCGCTGCCGAGTTCACGCCGCCACCCACCTTCCCCACCGTGCTGGTGCTGCCGCCGCGCCAGCGCGAACAGTCCCGCGCGATGCTGGCCCGCGCGATCACGCTGGCCGGCGATACCGGTCGCGTCGTCGCGTGCGCGGCCAACAACGCCGGCGCGCGCTCCATGCAGGACGACCTCGCCGCACTCGCGGGCGAGGTGAACGTGCTCAGCAAACACAAATGCCGCGTGGTGTGGACGCAGCCGGGCGGCAGCGTGCCGTCGGTCGTGCAGGAGTGGCTGGCGCTCGATGCGTCGCGGCCGATCCTTGGTGGCGACGTGCTGAGTCGTCCCGGCCTGTTCGCATGGGATCGCGTCGACGTCGCATCCGCGCTGCTCGCCGCGCACCTGCCGACCGATCTCGCCGGACGCGCCGCCGACTTCGGCGCCGGCTGGGGGTATCTCGCGATCGAACTGCTGACGCGCAATCCGGGGGTCGTGGCGCTCGACGCGTACGAAGCGCAACGTCGCGCGCTGCCGCTGCTCGCGCACAACCTCGCGCGCTTCGCGCCGCGCGTGGCCATCGACACGCACTGGGCCGACGTCACCGCCGGCATCGACACGCGCTTCGACGTGATCGTCAGCAATCCACCGTTCCATGCCGACGACCGCCTCGATCGCCCGGACCTCGGACGGCGCTTCATCGAAGTCGCGGCCGCGGCGTTGAATCCCGGCGGACGTTTCTTCATGGTCGCCAACCGCCATCTGCCGTACGAGGCGACGCTCGCTACGCTGTTCCGCGACGTGCGCGTGCTCGTCGACGCACGCGGCTTCAAGGCGTTCGAGGCGCGGCGATGAAGCTGCTGCGACTGATCGCCAACCTCGGCTACGGCTCGCGCCGGCAGGTGCAGCAGATGTTCCGCGAGGGCCGCATCACCGATGCCGGCGGCGACGTGCTGTATGCCGACGACGTGCGCGATCCTTACGACGTCCGCTTCGATGGCGAGCCGCTCGACCCGCCGCCGGGCCTCGCGCTGATGCTGCACAAGCCCGCCGGCTACACGTGTTCGACCAAGGACACCGGTCGCCTCGTCTACGACCTGCTGCCGCCGCGCTTTCGCGCGCGCGATCCGATCCTGTCCACCGTCGGCCGGCTCGACCGCGACACCAGCGGACTGCTGCTGATGACCGACGACGGCGTGTTGCTGCACCGGATCATTTCGCCGAAACACCACGTGCCCAAGGTCTACGAAGCGACGCTGGCCAACGACCTGCGCGGCGACGAGGCCGCGCTCTTCGCGAGCGGCACTCTGATGCTCGACAACGAAACCACGCCGCTCGCGCCCGCGACGCTCGAGGTTATCGACGCCCGCCACGCGCGCCTCACCATCACCGAAGGCCGCTACCACCAGGTGCGCCGCATGTTCGCCGCGGTGGGCAATCACGTCGACGCATTGCATCGCGCGCGCATCGGTGCGCTGGGGCTCGGCGACCTGCCGCCGGGCCAATGGCGCTCGCTGACGCCCGCGGATATCGACGCCGTCTTCGCCGGTTGATCCGCCGGATCGCCGGCGCCTAGCCGGCGCGGCGCTGCAGCTGGAAGACGTCGTCGATCGCCGCGTCGAGCGCCTCGGCGATGAGGAACGCGACTTCCAGCGAGGGCGAGTATTTCTCGCCTTCGATCGCGATGATCGTCTGCCGCGTCACGCCGGCGGCATCCGCAAGGTCCTGCTGCGTCAGGGCCGCGTCCTGGCGCAGTTCGCGCAGGCGATTCGTCAGGCGCCGCGTGGCCTTGCCCACGTCAGGCGCCCCGGCGGTACAGCGCGATGCGTGCGCCCGCGTCGCAGATGTTCGACAGCACGAGCGAGCCGAACAGCACGTGCACGAAGGCGAAGTTGCCGGGAATCATCAGGGCCACCGCGAGCGAAACGAACACGCCGGTCGCCAGCAGGTACGACGCGATGCGGCCTGCACGCAGGTCGATGCGCGTATCGCGTTCGTCGCGCTGCACGCCGCGCGAGAGCTCACGCCGGCTCGCGATGGCGAGAACGATGTGGCCGGCGACCTGGAGCGCGACCAGCGCCGCCACGGCGACGCAGAACAGCGCCATGTCGCCGGGCCCGACGTTCGCACCGTGCCCCGGAAGGATATGTGCGAAGTAACCGCCGTACACGACGACCAGTGCGATCAACACCAGCCACTGGCTTTTTTCCTCGAACGAAACCGGCATGACGGCGCACCTCGCGATGTATGAAAAACCTTACATCGAAGGTTGCGCCCTGGCCGCGACGCATGTCAAGAAAAATTTACATCACGGTTCGAGGAGCCGACGGAAGGCGTCGGCGCCGAGCCGCCGCATCGTCGCGATGTTGCGTTCGACGATCACGTCCGGATCCGGATACGCGGCGACCGCGCGATCGATGCTGGCCTCGCGCAGCAGGTGCAGCGTGGGGTAGGGCGTGCGGTTCGTGCAGTTCGACGCATCGTCCGCGGGCTCGCCGGCAAACACGTAGTCGGGATGGAAGCTCGCGACCTGGATGTCGCCTTCCAGCCCGAGCCTGCGCAGCGTGCGATCGGCGACGTCGAGGAAATCGTTGTAGTCCGCAAAATCCTGCAGCACGTGCGGATGCACGATCAGCGTGGTGTCGGTGTAGTCCGCTGGCGTTTCCTGCAGATGCAGAAGTTCGCGTTCGAGTTCGTCGCCAAGCGTTTCGGTGTCGCGTGCGTCGCTCAACACGAAGCGGATCTGGCGCTTCACGTGCACTGCCTTCGCGAACGGGCACAGGTTGAGTCCGATCACCGCGCGCTCCAGCCACCGGCGCGTCGCGGCGATCTCGACGGGCTCGTCGCCGGCGTCCACTCAGTCGCGGAAGTTGTCGAACTGCAGCGGGCGCTCGAATTCCGCGCCGCGCAGCAGCGCCATCACGCCCTGCAGGTCGTCGCGCTTCTTGCCGGTCACGCGCAGCTTGTCGCCGTTGATCTGGCTGTCGACCTTGGCCTTGCTGTCCTTGATCGCGGTCTGGATCTTCTTCGCCAGCTCGCGCTCGATGCCCTGCTTGACCGCCACCGTCTGCCGCGCGCCGGCCACGTTCACCAGCACGTCCTTGAATTCGAGGCAGCGCGCGTCGATGCCGCGGGCGACGAGCCGCGCGCGCAGGATGTCGGTGAGCTGCTTGACTTGGAACTCGCTCGGCGCGGACAGGTTGATGGTCTCGCCCTCGAGCTCCAACTTCGCCTCGACCCCCTTGAAGTCGAAGCGCGTGGTCAGTTCGCGGTTGGCCTGGTCGACGGCATTGGTGAGCTCGTGGGCATCGACTTCCGAGACGATATCGAACGAAGGCATGGCGGATTCCCGTAAAGACCGCGACAGGTTAGCGCAGCGGTCGCGCGGCGACGACGGCGGCCGCGCAATGCTCAGCGGATGACGCCGGTTTCCTCGCGATCCACGTCCCCGTGCCGCTGCTGATCGCGCTCGCGCTGCTGGTGGCGGTGATGGCGCTGGGCATCGTCCTCGGCGTCGTCAGCCTGCTGCGCCGGCCGTTCCGGCGGCCGGTGTGGCAGCCCGTGTTCGGTCCGCCCCTCACTTTGCGCGCGGTGCTTCTCGCGGTCGCGCTGCTCATCGCGTTCGCGATTGCCGGCTGGCGGCATCCCGATTCGGTCACCGCGCTCGCCATGGGGCTGGGCGTCGGCCTGGTGCTCGGCGCGGGCGCCGGCCTAACCACCGACCTTCGACGCGACGGGCGTTTCGTCGAAGCGCGCCCGCACCGGCTCTTCATGGTGCTGCTCGCGGTCGCCGTGCTGGCGCGCGCCACGTTGTCTGCCGCGGGCGGTCTGACGGTGCTGCCGACGTCGATGCACACCACCGTGCCGATGCTCGGCGGCCTGCTGGGCGGCTATCCCTTCGCGCATGCGCTGGTGCTGCGCGCGCGGTTACGGCGCTTCGCAAGGTTGCGCGGAACGACCTAGCGCTCCATCGTGGCGGCCTGATTCCGGAGCCGTCGATGTCGACCCGTCCGTCCCGCGCCGTGTTGATGATGCTCGCCGCCGTCGCCAGTTTTTCGCTGATGGACGCGGGCCTCAAGCAGCTCAGCGCGCATTACCCGGCGTTCCAGGTGGCCGCGCTGCGCGGCGCGTCGTCGTTGCCGTTCGTTCTGGCGTGGGCGCTGCATCGCGGCGGTATCGCGCCGTTGCTGCGCGTGCGCTGGCCACTGCACCTGCTGCGCGGCGCGATGGGCGTGGCGATGATGGCGTCGTTCGTCTATGCGCTGAAGACGTTGCCGTTGTCGACCGCGTATTCGATCTTCTTCGTTGCACCACTGATCGTCACCGCGCTGTCGGTGCCGATACTGCGCGAGAGGGTCGGCCCGCGACGCTGGACCGCGATCGCGATCGGCCTGCTCGGCACGCTGGTGCTGCTGCGCCCGACCGGCGACGGCCTGGTCAGCATGTCCGCGCTCGCCGTTCTGCTCGCGGCGACGATGTATGCGGTGAGCGCGATCAGCGTGCGCATCCTGTCGCGCACCGACAGCACGCAGGCGATGATGGTGTGGCTGCTCGTGTTGATGGCGCTCGGCGCGGGCGCATTCGCGTTGCCGGACTGGCATCCGGTGCGCGGCGCGGATATCGCGGTGATCATCGGCGTCGGCGTGGCCGGCAGCATCGGCCAGTACGCGGTGACCGAAGCATTCCGGCTGGGCGAAGCCTCGTTGATCGCGCCGCTCGAATACACGGCGCTGGTGTGGGGCGTGATCCTCGACGTCACCTTGTGGGGCGTGCTGCCCGATGCGATGACGTGGCTGGGCGCCGCGATCATCGTCGGCAGCGGGTTGTATCTGTTGCGGCGCGAACGCGTGCATGCCACCGAAGCGGAAATCGTTACGACCCCGTGAAGCCGACAAGCGGCCGCATGTGCGCGCCGTCACAGGTTCATCCTCCGCGCACCACAACTCACGGAGGGGATGTCCATGGTTCGCATGACGACAACGGTTTCGCTGCTGGCACTGGTACTCGCCGGCGTGCTTGCCGCGCCGCAGGCCGACGCCGCGACGCGCCGGCCATCCAACGAACGCCGCGGGCTGGACCTGCTGCCGAGCAAGCAGGCGCTGCGCATGACGCGCGGCCACAAGAGCGTCGCCACGCCGACCATGGCCGCCGCCGCGGTCACCGTCGACGACGTCGGTGACGTCGACTCGTTCGGCCGCAACCTCACCTGGCTGGGCCTGACGCAGGGCGTCGTCACCCTCGACAGCGCCTGCGATCCGGCCAGCACCGATCCGTGCCAGGTGATCAGCAGCCCGACCGTCAACACCAACTTCTCGTTCACCGACATCGCGCACATCGCGCTGCCCGGCAAGGCCACCAAGTCGTTGATGTGCTACTGGTTCTCGCCGGTGATCAATGTCACCTACAGCAATACGGGCGCGACCAACGCGGTGTCGCAGCTGCGCTACAACCCGACGCTCACCGTGGAAAACCCGGTGCTGAACGACCCGGCGCTGATCGATCCAACCACGGGCGTGCCGTTCGGTGGCCATCTCACCACCAGCATGACGTCGTCGGAAATCTTCCAGGTGCCGCTGCCGCCGGCGACGTCGATCACCGAGCGCTATCGCGATTCCGCCGTCTGCATCGCGGGCTCCGTCAACCGCCGCACGCTCACCGACACGTTCGGCCTGACCGATGCGCAGGTCAACGAGTTCTTCAAGAAGCCGACGACGATCCGCCTGAACGTCAGTGGCGCCGTGCGCGGCGTCGAGTTCGCGCAGATGATCTTCGGCCTGCGCATCATCGGCGACTGACGCGTTTAGCCGGCTTCGGGGCGGATTTCGTCGCCCGCTTCGAAGCCGGCTTCTTCGATGGTGGCACGTAGACCGTGTCGCCGTAGAGCTTCTGGCAGGTATCGCACCAGAACGCGCGGCGTTTCTTGACGCCGAGATGGCGCTCGAAGCTCAGCGGCGTGCCGTCGCGCGGGCAGGTCTTCTTCGCGTGGACCTGCCAGTGCTGGCGCAGGGTGAACTCCTTCTTCCACTCGTAGAAGTCGAAGCTGTAGTCGCGCGCCTCGCGGATCATTTCGCCGAGCTTGCGCGACGGCAGGTCGCCCACGCGCGTGACGGGATGCACGCGGATGCGATGCAGCACTTCGTTCTTGATGATGTTGCCGACGCCGGCGAACACATCCTGCTCGAGTAGCGCGTCGGCGCAGATCGTGTCCGGCATGTCCTTGAGCTTGCGACGCGCGGCTTTCGGATCCCATTCGTCCGCCATGACGTCGGCGGAGAAGTCGTAGGCCTCGTCGAGCGGCTCTTCGATGTAGCGCACCGAGCACGAATAGAAATTGAGTTCGCGCTTGCGGGTGAAGCGCAGCGTCAGGCGCGGCGACTTGTCTTCCTTGCGTTCGTCGAGCGCGTAGCTCCCGAACATCAGCAGGTGGATGCGGATCGCGAAGTCGCCGAAATCCAGCAGCAGGTGCTTGCCCCACGTACGCACCGCGCGCAGCCGCGAGCCGGGCAAACGTTCCAGCGGAAGCTTGGTGTTGCCGGTGGCTTCGAGCACCTTGAGCCCGACCAGCGACTCGATGTGCTCGCGCAGGATGCGGATGGACGGGCCTTCCGGCATCGCTCAGCCCCTCAGGTTCTGCAGGCTGCCCTGCAATGCGGCGGCGAGCGCGGCGTCGCCGCTGAGCAGCGCCGTCCATGTCAGTTCGATGCCCTGGCGGCGCCCCTTCTCGACCAGGCGCAGGCCATCGGGATCGATCGTCAGTGTGTAGGCCTGGCCATCGACGTCGAGTTCGCGACGCAACGGCCCGTCGAGTTTCGTCGTCATCGCGGCGCTCCGGCGGTCGACCTGCAGGCTAGCGACGCCGCTACCGACGACGCGTGAATCCTCGCGCCCAAAACAGAACGGGCCCCGAAGGGCCCGCTCCGTTCCCGCTGTCGAGTGTTACCAGCGCGTGCCGATGCCCACGCCGACGACGACCGGATTCGCCTTCACCTCGCCGGCCTTCACGCCATCGACGGAGAGGTCGGAATTGCCGTGCAGGTACCGCACGTCACCGCGGGCGAACCAGTGCTCGCCCAGGTTGACGTCCGCGCCCGCCGTCGCCATCGCGCCCTGCGCGGTGTCGACGCCGACACGATGACCGGCGAGCGCCGTGCCCGCCTGCGCGGATTCGTTGTCGTAGTTCATCTGGTAATAGCCGAGGCCCACGAACGGACGCACCGTCTTGTCGGGCGAGCCGAAGTGGTACTGGCCGCTCAAGGCATACGGCTGCGCATCCACGCTGCCGGCCTTGCCGGCCGACGTCGTCATGCGATAGCCCGCCTTGCTTGCGCCCCAGCCTTCGATCGCGACGTTGTCGTTGATGAACCAGCTCGCGCCGAGGGTGCCGACGGCCTCACCGTCGAGATTTGTGCGCGCACCGCCGATGTCGGCATCGCCGGTCGGATTGTTCAACGCGGCGCCGGCGACGATCGCGACGTGCTTGCCGCTGGCGGACGCGGTGCCGTTGTCCTGTGCGAAGGCGCAGGGGGCGACGGCGAGAGTGCCCAGAAGGGCGAGAGTAAGGTGCTTCATGGAGTGGCCTCCTTGTAATCGTTTGCAGGAACCGGACGGCGCCACCGACCGGGAACTCAACCTAACCTCGTGCGACTGAACCCCGCTTGCCCTGCGGACGGTCGCTTCGACACGTACGCGACATCGCGTCCGCTATTCGCACGTGCACGCGACGTCCACATCGCGCATTTGGCGCAATCGTCGCCAGAGGCGAGAATGGCGGTTTGGCAACATTGACTGCGGAGCCCTGCATGGCTGAGCTGAAGGAAGCGCGCGTCCCCGACATCGGCAACTACGACGACGTCCCCGTCATCGAGGTGCTCGTGTCCGTGGGCGACACGGTGAAAGCCGACCAGGGCCTCGTCACGCTCGAGTCCGACAAGGCGACGATGGAAGTGCCGGCGCCGTTCGCCGGCGTCGTGCGCGAGATCAAGGTCAAGATCGGCGACAAGCTGGCCGAGGGCGCGCTCGTGGCCATGATCGAGCCGGCCGATGCAGGCGCTGCCGCCGCCCCGGGTCCATCGACCGATGGCGCGCAGCCGAAGGCCGACACCGCGCAGGTCGCGACGTCGCCCGCGCAGCCGCGCCCCGCCGAAACGCCGAATCGCGTCGAACCGGTCGCGGTTTCGGCCGAGCCCGACAAGCTCACCCAGCGCGACATCGCCGCGCACGGTGGCGTCGTCGCAACGGCGCCGATGCCGGCGGCCGAGCCGCGCACGCCGCCGGTCACGTTCGACGCCGGCGAGCTGATGCCCGATGCGGTGCCGTATGCGAGCCCGGCGGTTCGCCTGTTCGCGCGCGAGCTCGGCGTCGACCTGTCGCGCGTCGCCGGTAGCGCGAAGGGTGGCCGCATCAGCAAGGAGGACGTGCAGAACCACGTCAAGCAGGTGATGACGGGTGCTGCGTCGGCGCCGTCCGCGGGCGGCGCGTCGCTCGGTGGCGGCCTCAACCTGCTGCCGTGGCCGAAGGTGGATTTCGCCAAGTTCGGCGAGATCGAAACGCGCGATCTCACGCGTATCCAGAAGCTGTCGGGCGCGAACCTCGCGCGCAACTGGGCGATGATCCCGCACGTCACGCAGCACGACGATGCCGACATCACCGGCCTCGAAGAACTGCGCGTCGCGCTCAACAAGGAAAACGAGAAGAGCGGCGTCAAGGTGACGATGCTCGCGTTCCTGATGAAGGCGGTGGTCGCGGCGCTGAGAAAGTATCCGGACTTCAACGCGTCGCTCGATGCCAGCGGCGAAAAGCTGGTGCTGAAGAAGTACTTCCACATTGGCTTCGCGGCGGACACGCCGAACGGCCTCGTGGTGCCGGTGATCCGCGACGTCGACAAAAAGGGCGTGGTCGAGCTCGCCCAGGAAACGTCGGCGCTGGCCAAGAAGGCGCGCGACGGCAAGCTGTCGCCGGCGGAGATGACCGGTGGCTGCTTCTCCATCAGCTCGCTCGGTGGCATCGGCGGTACCAGCTTCACGCCGATCGTCAACGCGCCGGAAGTCGCGATCCTCGGTGTGTCGAAGTCGGCGATGAAGCCGGTGTGGGACGGCACGCAGTTCGAGCCACGCCTGATCCTGCCGTTGTCGCTGTCCTACGACCACCGCGTGATCGACGGCGCGTCCGCCGCGCGCTTCACCGCATACCTCGCGCAGTTGATGGCGGACATGCGGCGCGTGCTGCTCTGACGATGCCGCACGCGCAGACCGCGCGCGAATTGCACGAAGCGGGCGCGCGCGTGCGCGACGCCGCGCAGGACGGCTGGCAAGGCCTGCAGCCGTTCCTCGACTACGAACTCGTGCGCGTCGCAGGGCTCGATCTCACGGTCGGCGACCTCGCGTCGTCGATCCTGTTGCTGATCGCGTTCTTTGCAGCCTCGCGCTTCGTCGGTCGCGCGCTCATGCGCTATGGCGAGCGCGAGGGCGTCAACGCCGCATCGATCTACACGATCAGCCGCGTCCTGCGCTACGCGTTGCTGTTTCTCGGCGTGCTGGTCGCGCTGGAAGTCGCCGGCATCCCGGTGTCGAAGTTCACGGTGTTCGCCGGCGCGATCGGCGTCGGCCTCGGCTTCGGCCTGCAGGCGATCTTCAACAACTTCCTGTCCGGCCTGATCCTTCTGTTCGACCGCTCGATCAAGATCGGCGACTTCGTCGAGCTCGAGTCCGGCGTGCACGGCGTGGTGCGCGACATCAAGATCCGCGCGACGCGCATCAGCACCAACGACAACCTCAACATCCTCGTGCCCAACGCGGAGTTCGTGAGCGGTCGCGTGGTGAACTGGACGCTGCTGGAGGCGTCGCGACGCATGCGGATTCCGTTCGGTGTCGCCTACGGCACCGACAAGGAAAT
The DNA here is from genome assembly GCF_045866565.1 of Lysobacter claricitrinus. Classification (NCBI taxonomy): domain Bacteria; kingdom Pseudomonadati; phylum Pseudomonadota; class Gammaproteobacteria; order Lysobacterales; family Lysobacteraceae; genus Lysobacter; species Lysobacter claricitrinus. The sequence continues at coordinate 285,488 of NZ_BAAFZV010000003.1, forward strand.
CGTGAAGAAGGCCGCGCTGGAAGCCGCGTGCGACGTGCCGTTTACCTTCGCCAAGGACGGGCCGCGCGGGCCGCAGGTGTGGCTGGTCGAGTTCGGTGAAAGCCGCCTCGAATTCCAGCTCATCGTCTGGCTCAATGCGGAAGCCACGCGGCGGCCGTCGGCGGTCAAGGCCGCGTACAACTGGGCGCTGCACTCCGCATTGCAGCGCTACGGCATCGAGATCCCTTTCCCGCAGCGCGACCTGCACGTGCGCAGCGTGTTCGGACACGAGGGTGTCGAAGCGATCGCCATGCTCAACGGACGCGTGGTGCCGTCGGACGACGATGAAGCGCCCGATGCGCCGCGGCCCACGCCGTTTGAGCGCGCGGCCCTCGCCGAGAATGACGCGCAACGCGACGTCGAACGCGAGATCCATGAAGATCCACCGGCCGCCCCCGTGGGCGCCGCACCGAATCCTGAGGAGGAATGATGGCGACCCCGATCGAAGTGAAAGTGCCCGACATCGGCGGCCACGACGACGTGCCCGTGATCGAGCTGCTGGTCGCCGTCGGCGATCGCGTGGCGAAGGACCAGGGCCTGGTGACGCTTGAATCCGACAAGGCGACGATGGAAATTCCGTCGTCGTCCGAAGGCGTGGTGCGCGAGTTGCGCGTCAAGGTCGGCGACAAGGTGTCGGAAGGCGCGGTGATCGCGGTGCTTGATGGCGAAGGCGCTGCAGCGCCGACGGAAAAGGCGGCATCGCCTGCCCCTGCAGCCACGCCCGCGCCTGCTGCCGCGCCAGTTGCTGCCCCGGCGCCTGCGGCGACGACCGCTCAAGCGACATCGGCACCGAAGGCCGCCGCATCGAGCGGACGCAAGCCCGATGTCGAGTGCCGCATGCTGGTGCTCGGTGCCGGCCCGGGTGGCTACACCGCCGCATTCCGTGCCGCCGATCTCGGACTCGATACCGTCTTGGTCGAGCGCTATGCGTCGCTCGGCGGCGTCTGCCTCAATGTCGGCTGCATTCCGTCGAAGGCGTTGTTGCATGCCGCCGCGGTGGTCGACGAAGCGCAGCACGCGAAGGATTACGGCATCGATTTCGGCGCGCCGAAGATCCAGCTCGATGCGCTGCGCACCTACAAGGACAAGGTGGTCGGCCAGCTCACCAAGGGGCTGGCCGGCATGGCCAAGCAGCGCAAGGTGCGCGTGGTGCAGGGCACCGGTCGTTTCGTGTCGCCGAACGAAGTCGAAGTGCAGGGCGAAGCCGGCACGCAGCTGATCCGCTTCGAGCAGTGCATCATCGCCGCGGGTTCGCAGGCGGTGAAGCTGCCGAACTTCCCGTGGGACGACAAGCGCGTCATGGATTCGACCGACGCGCTCGACCTCGCCGACATTCCGAAGACGCTGCTCGTCGTCGGCGGCGGCATCATCGGCCTGGAGATGGCGACGGTGTATCGCGCGCTCGGCTCGCAGGTCACCGTCGTCGAACTTGCTTCGCAGCTGATGCCGGGCGCCGACGTCGATCTCGTCAAGCCGCTCGCCGATCGATTGAAGAAGCAGGGCGTCGCCGTGCATCTCAACGTCAAGGCCTCGAGCGTCGAGGCGACGAAGGGCGGCATCAAGGTGACGTTCGAAGGCGAGGGCGCACCGGCGCCGACGGCGTACGACCGCGTGCTCGTCGCAGTGGGTCGCTCGCCGAATGGCGCGAAGATCGGTGCGGAAGCTGCCGGCGTGCAGGTGAGCGATCGCGGCTTCATTCCGGTCGATCGCCAGATGCGCACCAACGTGCCGCACATCTTTGCGATCGGCGACGTCGTCGGTAATCCGATGCTCGCGCACAAGGCGACGCACGAAGGAAAGCTCGCCGCGGAGGTCGCGTCCGGCGAGAAGCGCGAATGGGTTGCGCGCGTGATTCCGTCGGTGGCCTATACCGATCCGGAAATCGCGTGGGTGGGCGTCACCGAAACCGAAGCGAAGGCGAAGGGGTTGAAGGTTGGCGTCGGCAAGTTCCCGTGGGCCGCGAGCGGTCGCGCGATCGGCATCGGTCGCACCGAAGGGTTCACCAAGCTGGTGTTCGACGAAGCCAGCCATCGTGTCATCGGCGGCGGCATCGTCGGCGTGCATGCCGGCGACCTGATCGCGGAGGTCGCGCTCGCGATCGAGATGGGCTGCGAGGTCGCCGACATCGGCGTGACGATCCACCCGCATCCGACGCTCAGCGAGTCGGTGGGCATGGCGGCCGAGGTGTTCGAAGGCACGATCACCGATCTCTACATTCCCAAGAAGAAGTAGAACGGTCGCGCGCAGTTCGCCGCGCGCGGCACAAATAAAAAGCCCCGGCCGGAGCCGGGGCGTTCGCGTGCCAACGTCGACGAGGAGAGGCGTCCTGGCTGGCGCGGACACAGGATCGGACCGGGTCGCGGCGGAAAGGTTCCGCGATCGTGCGCGAAGGCGATGAGCGGTCGCAGGCGGCCGTTATCGACAGTGTCGACGACCTAGTCGGACGAGTTCGGCGGCTCCGCTGCGCGGACCCTCCGGCGTCGAGGCGAAACCAGCGTCTGCACTAGACGGCGCGGCCGGCGGGGCGTCGAGATTCGAATGGGGGGCGGTCGCGTTCAACGGTCGCCCGTCGAGCGGCCGTGGCTTCCGCCGGTTGCCCGGAAAACTCACGCCCTTTATACTTTTGGGGCTCCACAGGGCGCTTTCGCGCCGTCCTCCAGACCGACGATCCCCGCGTGCACGATCCATTGTCCGCAGGCCGCCGGCTGGCGTCGCGCGCGATCGTCTGGCAAGCCGGCGCGACGGCGTTGGCCACGCTGGCCTTCCTCCCCCTCGGTGTGCGCGATGCGCTCGCGACGGCGGTGGGTGGCGGCGCGGTCGTCGCGGCGGCTCTGGTGTCGATGCTGATCGCCCTCGGCGGCGGAATCGGCACCGCCGGTCTCGCGATGGCGCGACTCCTGTTGGGCATGGCGGCCAAGTGGGCCACGGTCGCCATCGTGATTTGCCTTGGCCTCGCCGTCTGGCGCCTGCCTCCGCTCGCCCTTCTGGTGGGCGTGCTGGTGGCGACAGTGGCGGCCGTCCCGGCCCAACTTCTGAATCGATAGGTGTCTTCAGTGAGCGAGCAGACCGGTTCCGGCGGCGGCCTGAACGAGTACATCCAGCATCACCTGACCCAGAACACCATCCAGCTGGGCGGTGGCGGCTTCCACATCGATACGTGGGTCGTCTCGCTGGTGCTCGGGCTGATCTTCGTCCTGTGGTTCGGCATGGCCGCGCGCCGCGCGACCGCCGGCGTGCCGTCGAAGGGCCAGGCCTTCGTCGAACTGATCCTCGAATTCGTCGATGGCCAGGTCAAGGACACGTTCCACGGCGACCGCCGCTCGATCACGCCGCTCGCGCTCACGATCTTCATGTGGGTCGTGATGATGAACTGCATGGACCTGCTGCCGCTCGATGCGCCGGGTTTCGCGGTCAAGAGCGTCGCTGGCCTCGAAGTCGCGCACCACACCTTCTTCCGCTGGGTGCCGACCGCCGACCTCAACACCACGTTCGGCCTGTCGGTGCCGGTGTTCTTCATCATCCTTTACCACTCGATGAAGGCGAAGGGCATCGGCGGTTTCGGCAAGGAGCTGCTGACCGCGCCGTTCCACGGCCACGGCGTCATGACGTTCGTGCTCGCGCCGTTCAACCTGCTGCTCAACCTCATCGAGTACGCGGTCAAGCCGGTCAGCCTCGCGATGCGACTGTTCGGCAACATGTACGGCGGCGAGCTGGTCTTCATGCTGATCGCCGGTCTGCTTGGCGGCAGCCTCTACACCTTCCTGCCGGGCGTGGCCTTCAACGTCGCCTGGGCGCTGTTCCACATCCTGATCGTGCTGCTGCAGGCCTTCATTTTCATGATTCTCACCGTCGTCTACATCGCCGGCGCGTACGAGAGCCACTGATCCCGATTCCGCTGTCGCGGTACCGCTCCACCCTTTCGTTCCACCCTTCAAACTTCACTTAAATCCGCAGGAGAAACACCATGGAATTCATCGCTCATCTGCAGGGCATGACCGCGATCGCGATCGGCATGATGGTCGGCCTGGGCGCGATCGGCGCCTGCCTCGGCATCGCGCTGATGGGCTCGAAGTTCCTCGAGTCGGCCGCGCGCCAGCCGGAGCTCGTTCCGATGCTGCAGGGCCGTATGTTCCTGCTCGCCGGCCTGATCGACGCGGCGTTCATCATCGCGCTCGCCGTCGGCCTGCTGTTCGCGTTCGGCAACCCGCTGCTCGGCGCCGTCACGGCCGCCGCGAACGCTGGTTGATCGCACGTAGTCCTGCTTCAAGGCCGCCCGCAGTCGCGGGCGGCTGACCGGGCGTTACTGCCCGACCCGCGATCACCGGAGCTGTCATGAATATCAACATGACCTTCTTTGGCCAGATGCTCACCTTCGCGGTGCTGATCTGGGTCACCATGAAGTTCATCTGGCCGCCGTTGAACGCGGCCATCGAGGAGCGTCAGCGCAAGATCGCTGAAGGCCTCGCCGCTGCGGACAACAGCCAGAAGGCACTCGAGCAGGCGCAGCACAGCGCCGACTCGGTCGTGCGTGATGCGCGCACCAAGGCGAACGAGATCATCGAGCAGGCGCACCAGCGCGCGAACCAGATCGTCGAGCAGGCGCATTCCGAAGCGGTGGCCACGGCCAATCGCCAGAAGGACGCCGCGCAGGCCGAGATCGACGCCGCCGCGAACCGCGCCCGCGAGGAGCTGCGTTCGCAGGTCGCATCGCTTGCCGTCACGGGCGCCGAGAAGGTGCTGCGTCGCGAGATCGACGCCAACGCCCACCGCGCGCTGCTCGACGAGCTGGCCGGCCAGCTCTGACGGAGATGCTTTGATGAGCCAGGCCCTGACCCTTGCCCGTCCCTACGCCCGCGCCGCGTTCAACGCCGCGCGGGACGAAGGCCGTGTCACCGCGTGGTCGCAGGCGCTGGCGTTTGCCGCCCGCGTCGCCGCCGACCCGCAGGCGCAGGCGGTGCTGAAGCATCCGCAGCTGACGTCCGAGAAGGCGTCGCGCCTGCTCGCGATCGACGGCGCCGATGCGGCCGTGCAGCGTTTCGTCGCGATGCTCGCCGACAACCGCCGCCTCGAGCTGCTGCCCGAGATCGCCGGTCTGTTCGAGCAGCTGCGCGCCGAAGCCGATCGCGTCGTCAAGGCGCGCGTGACCTCCGCATCGCAGCTCAGCGACGCCGAGCTCGTCGCGATCCGCGACGGCCTCAAGCGCCGCTTCGGCCGCGAGGTCGAGCTGGAGTCCGCGATCGACGCGTCGCTGATCGGCGGCGCGGTGATCGACGCCGGCGACGTCGTGATCGACGGCTCGGTGAAGGGCAAGCTCGAGCGCCTGCAGTCCGCGCTCGCCGCGTAAGCCCACGAATTCATCTACTCCCGGCGCCCGCGTCGGAACCAGGGAAACTCCCATGCAGAACACGCTCAACCCGTCCGAAATCAGCGAACTGATCAAGACCCGCATCGAGCAGGTCGGTCTGGCCGCCGAAGCCCGCAATGAAGGCACGGTCACGTCGGTCTCCGACGGCATCGTCCGCATCTTCGGCCTGGCCGATGTCATGCAGGGCGAAATGATCGAGCTGCCGGGCAACACCTTCGCCCTGGCACTGAACCTCGAGCGCGACTCGGTCGGCGCCGTCGTGCTCGGCGACTACGAGCACCTGCGCGAGGGCGCCGTCGCCAAGACGACGGGCCGCATCCTCGAAGTGCCGATCGGCGACCAGCTGCTCGGTCGCGTGCTCAATGCACTCGGTGAGCCCATCGACGGCAAGGGCCCGCTGGGCGCGTCGATGTCGGCGCCGGTCGAGCGCGTCGCGCCGGGCGTGATCTGGCGCAAGTCGGTCGACCAGCCGGTGCAGACCGGCTACAAGTCGGTCGACGCGATGATTCCGATCGGCCGCGGCCAGCGCGAGCTGATCATCGGCGACCGCCAGACCGGCAAGACCGCGATGGCCGTCGACGCGATCATCGCGCAGAAGGGCACGGGCATTAAGTGCATCTACGTCGCGATCGGCCAGAAGAACTCGACCGTCGCCAACGTCGTGCGTCGCCTCGAAGAGCAGGGCGCGCTCGCGCACACGATCGTCGTCGCGGCCACCGCGTCGGAATCGGCCGCGATGCAGTACATCGCGCCGTACGCCGGCTGCGCCATGGGCGAGTACTTCCTCGACCGCGGCCAGGACGCGCTGATCATCTACGACGACCTGTCCAAGCACGCCGTCGCCTACCGCCAGATCTCGCTGCTGCTGCGCCGCCCGCCGGGCCGCGAAGCGTATCCGGGCGACGTGTTCTACCTGCACTCCCGCCTGCTCGAGCGTGCGTCGCGCGTGTCCGAGGAGTACGTCGAGAAGTTCACCAATGGCCAGGTCAAGGGCCAGACCGGTTCGCTGACCGCGCTGCCGATCATCGAGACGCAGGCGGGCGACGTGTCCGCGTTCGTCCCGACGAACGTCATCTCGATCACCGACGGCCAGATCTTCCTCGAGACCGACCTGTTCAACGCCGGCATCCGCCCGGCCGTGAACGCCGGTATCTCGGTGTCGCGCGTCGGCGGCGCCGCGCAGACCAAGATCATCAAGAAGCTCTCGGGCGGCATCCGTATCGCGCTCGCGCAGTACCGCGAACTCGCGGCGTTCGCGCAGTTCGCGTCGGACCTCGACGAGGCGACCCGCAAGCAGCTCGAGCGCGGCCAGCGCGTCACCGAGCTGATGAAGCAGAAGCAGTACGCCCCGCTGCCGATCGCGCTGCAGGCGCTGTCGATCTACGCGGTCGACAAGGGCTACATGGACGACGTGCCGGTGTCGAAGATCGGTGCGTTCGAAGCCGGCCTGCATTCGCACTTCGTCAATACGCAGGGCGAGCTGTCGAACCGCATCACGCAGACGGGCGCGTGGGACGACGCGATCGAGAACACCTTCAAGCAGGTGATCGCCGAGTTCAAGCAGACGGGCAGCTGGTAATCCCAGCCGTCACGAGGGCGCGGTCCGCCGCGCCCTGATCCCGGTAGCAGCACACAAGCGAGCGAGCAATGGCAGGCGGACGCGAAATCAAATCGAAGATCAAGAGCGTGCAGAACACCCGCAAGGTGACGCGCGCGCTTGAGATGGTCTCGGCGTCGAAGATCCGCAAGGCGCAGGACCGCATGAAGACCTCGCGTCCGTACGCGCGGGTCATGAAGCAGGTGATCGGCCACCTCGCGCAGGCGAGCGGCGACTACCGTCATCCGTACATGGTCGAGCGCAAGGACGTGAAGCGCGTCGCGTACGTGATCGTGTCGAGCGATCGCGGCCTCGCCGGCGGCCTCAACAACAACATGTTCCGCAAGCTGGTCGGCGAGTTCCGTCGCTGGCAGGAGCAGGGCGTCGAGATCGACGTGGTGACGATCGGCCAGAAGGCGTCGGTGTTCTTCCGTCGCCTCAAGGTCAACATGATCGCGTCGGTCACACACATCGGCGACCTGCCGAAGCTCGAGCAGGTGATCGGCGTGGTGAAGGTGGTGCTGGACGCGTACGAGGCCGGCTCCGTCGACCGCGTGTTCGTCTGCTACAACCACTTCGTCAACACGATGGCGCAGGTGGCGACCTTCGACCAGCTGCTGCCGCTGCCGGCGGCGACCACCAAGGTCGCGCAGCACGACTGGGACTACATCTACGAACCCGACGCGCCCACGGTGCTCGACCACGTGCTGTCCCGCTACATCGAGTCGCTGGTCTACCAGGCCGTGCTCGAGAACGTGGCGTCCGAACACGCGGCGCGCATGGTCGCGATGAAGGCCGCGTCCGACAACGCGAACAAGCTCATCGGCACGCTGCAGCTCGTCTACAACAAGGCCCGCCAGGCCGCGATCACCCAGGAAATCTCGGAGATCGTCGGCGGCGCCGCCGCAGTCTGACCCTGCTGAGCGCGTCGCCCGCGCTCGCATCCAACGAATCGATTTGCCAAGGAAACAACCATGAACGCTCAGGTCACTCCCAGCACCACGGGCACCATCGTCCAGATCATCGGCGCGGTCGTCGACGTCGAGTTCCCGCGTGATGCGGTGCCGCGCGTCTACGACGCCCTGAAGGTCGAAGGCACGGCGATCACGCTCGAAGTCCAGCAGCAGCTTGGCGACGGCGTCGTGCGCACGATCGCGCTCGGCTCGACGGACGGCCTGAAGCGCAACCTCGTCGCGGTCAACACCGGTCGCGCGATCTCGGTGCCGGTCGGCGCCGGCACGCTGGGCCGCATCATGGACGTGCTCGGTCGCCCGATCGACGAGGCCGGCGACGTGCAGGCGTCGGACCATTGGGAAATCCACCGCGCCGCGCCGTCGTACGAGGACCAGTCCTCGGGCAACGAGCTGCTGGAAACCGGCATCAAGGTCATCGACCTGATGTGTCCGTTCGCGAAGGGCGGCAAGGTCGGCCTGTTCGGCGGCGCCGGCGTCGGCAAGACCGTCAACATGATGGAACTCATCAACAACATCGCGAAGGCGCACTCGGGTCTGTCCGTGTTCGCCGGCGTGGGCGAGCGTACCCGCGAGGGCAACGACTTCTACCACGAGATGAAGGACTCGAACGTTCTCGACAAGGTCGCGATGGTCTACGGCCAGATGAACGAGCCGCCGGGCAACCGTCTGCGCGTCGCGCTGACCGGCCTGACCATGGCCGAGTACTTCCGTGACGAGAAGGACGCGTCGGGCAAGGGCAAGGACGTGCTGTTGTTCGTCGACAACATCTACCGCTACACGCTGGCCGGTACCGAAGTGTCGGCGCTGCTCGGCCGCATGCCGTCGGCCGTCGGTTACCAGCCGACGCTCGCCGAGGAAATGGGCGTGCTGCAGGAGCGCATCACCTCGACCAAGACCGGCTCGATCACCTCGATCCAGGCCGTGTACGTGCCCGCGGACGACCTGACCGACCCGTCGCCGGCGACGACGTTCGCCCACCTCGACGCCACCGTCGTGCTGTCGCGAAACATCGCCTCGCTCGGTATTTACCCGGCGGTCGACCCGCTCGACTCGACGTCGCGCCAGCTCGACCCGAACGTGATCGGCAACGAGCACTACGACGTCGCGCGCAAGGTCCAGGCGACGCTCCAGAAGTACAAGGAGCTGAAGGACATCATCGCGATCCTCGGCATGGACGAGCTGTCGGAAGAAGACAAGCAGGCCGTGTCGCGCGCCCGCAAGATCGAGCGTTTCTTCTCGCAGCCGTTCCACGTGGCCGAAGTGTTCACCGGTTCGCCGGGCAAGTACGTCTCGCTGAAGGACACGATCCGCGGCTTCAAGGGCATCGTCGAAGGCGAGTACGACCACTTGCCGGAGCAGGCGTTCTACATGGTCGGCGGCATCGAGGAAGCGGTCGAGAAGGCCAAGAAGATCGCCGGCTGAGCCGACTGATCTCCACGGCGCCGATCTGAGTCGGCGCCGTCGCCCTCCGAATCAAGCGAGAAAGACATGGCATCCACCATCCGTTGCGACATCGTCAGCGCCGAGCAGGAGATCTTTCACGGCGACGCCGAGATGGTCGTGGCTACCGGCGAGCTGGGTGAGCTCGGCATCGCGCCGAAGCACGCGCCGCTGATCACGCGCCTGAAGCCGGGTAAGGTCGTCGTGACCCTGCCGGGCGGCGAGAAGCTCGACTTCGCGATCTCCGGCGGCATCCTCGAGGTGCAGCCGAGCGTCGTGACCGTGCTGGCCGATACCGCGGTGCGCGCCGAGGACATCGACGAAGCGGCGGTGCGCGCGGCGAAGGACGAGGCCGAGCGCATCCTCGCGCAGAAGGACCCGAAGATGTCGCTCGAGGAAGCGCAGAACCAGCTCGCGATGTCGATCGCGCAGCTGTCGGCGCTGGAGCGCCTGCGCAAGAACCTCAAGCACTGAGATTCCGCGCGACGCATGCAAAAACGCCGGCCTTGGGCCGGCGTTTTTGTTTGGGCGATGCGCTGCGGGATCGCGCGTCAGTCGACTGGTTTGAGCAGTCGCTCGTAGACCGCCAGGTCGCCTGCGGAGAAGCAGCAGAACACGACGTGCTGGAGGTGCACGGGTTCGAACGCCTGCACGGTATGCACGGCGATGGCCGCGGCAGGTTCGATCGGATAGCCGTAGATGCCGGTGCTTATGCCGGGGAACGCGATGGACGTGCAGCCGGCCGCGTCGGCAAGTTCGAGGCTTCGGCGGTAGCAGGACGCGAGTGCTTCGGGCTCACCGACGCCACCGCCGCGCCAGACCGGCCCGACGGTGTGCACGACATGGCGTGCAGGCAGGCGATGGGCGCCGGTGATGCGCGCGTCGCCGACCGGGCAACGGCCGATGCGCCGGCATTCCTCCACCAGCCCGGGCCCCGCCGCGCGATGGATCGCGCCGTCGACGCCGCCACCGCCGAGCAGACTGGTGTTCGCAGCATTGACGATGGCGTCGACGTGCAACGTCGTGATGTTCGCCTGGATGGCGTCGAGTCGCATGGTGGTCAACGCGCCGGGCCTTTGAGTTCGATGGTGTTGCCGTCGGGGTCGCGCAGGTACAGCGAGGGCCCGTCGCCTTCCGCGCCGAAATTGTCGGAGGTCGGTTCGGGGACGTCGATGCCGTGCGACGCGAGATGCGCGCGGATCGCCACATCGTCGAACGGTTCAATGCGCAATGCGATGTGGTCGACGTTGCGACGCGATTCGCCGGCCGCTTGCCCACCACGTGCACCAAGGCGGCCGTCGATGTCGACGAGATCGATCATCGACGCGCCGGCACGCAGGTGGACGAGGCCAAGGTCGGCCCGCTCTCGCGCGACGATGCAGCCGAGCACATCGCGATAGAACCGCACGCTTCGGGCCGTGTCGGCGACGCGCAGGACGACATGGTCGATGCGTTGCAGGTCGAAGGGTCGCATGGCGCTGTCCGTCTTCGGGACAGCGAGCATCGCGCCATGCGCAGGGGCGGGTCGAGGCTGCGCATGGATCGCCGTGTCGCGCGAACGGTCTCGGGCGCTGCGATCGCGGCCACGCACCGTATGTGACGGCGGCCGTTGGCGCGCGGCGTGCCCTGAGACGACCGACGGCGGCACGATTACGGCCGCTCAGTTAGTAATATTGCTAACAGAATGGCCGTCTCTCACCCCCTTTCCCTGTCATCGAGCGCCTTGCCGGAGCTGGGCCCTGCGGACGTGCATGCACTCGACCGCCTGCTGAAGGAACGCCCGATCTGGCGGGGCCGCGCGCCCTCCGCGCCGGCACGCGACGGCATCCCGACCGGCTTCGCGCACCTTGATGCCGTGTTGCCTGGCCAAGGCTGGATCGCCGCCGGCCTCAACGAAGTGCTGGTGGCTGGCGACGGAGTGGGGGAGCTGGACCTGTTGTGGCCGATGCTGGCGCAGGCGTCGCAGGAAGCGCCCGTCGCACTGATTGCCCCGCCTTATATGCCGTACGCGCCGGCCTGGCATGCGGCGGGCGTGCGTCTGGATCGCCTGCACCTTGTGCAGGCTGCGACGCGCGACGCCCTGTGGGCAGCCGAACAGTGCATGCGCTCGGGCGCGTGCGCGGCGGTGCTGTGCTGGCCCCCGATGATGGCCGACGACCGACCGTTGCGTCGCCTGCAGGTGGCGGCCGAAAGCGGTCGCTGCCGTGGCGTCGCGATCCGTCCCCTGCAGGCGGCGCGCAATCCGTCGCCTGCGCCATTACGGCTGGTGATGGAGGCCGCGCCGCGGCAGATCCGCGTGCTCAAGTGCCGGGGCGCGAATCCGCCCACGCAACCCGTCCCGTTTCCGCGCGCGCTGCAGTAGGTCGGTGATGCTGCCCGTCCATCCATCGTGTCGATGCTGCCGCCCGCGGAGCGCGCGACGTGATGCGCGATGCATCGTCGAGCGTACGGCGAAATCGCGTGCATCCCTTTGCCGCACATCGGTCGGCGTGCGGCCCGCATCCGCACATCGCGTTCGGTGAGCGGCGATGGACTGGGCCTGCCTATTCCTGCCGCAACTGGCGCTCGACGCCGTCCTTCGTGACGCCGAGGACTCCGACGCACCGACCGCATTGCTCGACGGCGCGCCGAACGCGCGCGTGCTGTATGCGGTCAGTCCGTCCGCGCGCCGCGCGGGCCTGCGGCCGGGAATGAAGCTCGCCGCCGCGCAGGCGCTGGGCGTGCCCTGCCGGTTCGTCGTGCGGGATGCGGCCCAGGTGGAACGCATGCGCGAACAACTCGCCGCATGGGCCTATGGGTTCAGTTCGCAGGTCAGTCTCGATCTGCCGCACGCGATCGTGCTGGAGATCCGTCGCAGCCATCGGCTGTTCGGCGAATGGCCGACGTTCGAGGCCCGCCTGCGTGATGGCCTGCGTGCGCAGCGCATCCGCCATCGCATCGTCGCCGCACCAAATCCACATGCCGCGCGTGTGTTGGCGAACGTGCATGACCGCCTGGCGGTCGATGAGCGCGGGCTGGACCGCGCATTGCGCGACGTGCCGATCGAACGCGCCGGTCTGTCGCCCGGGACCGCGCAGGCCTTCGCACGCATGGGCCTGAAGCGGCTCGGGCACGTGCTCGCCTTGCCGCGCGCATCGCTCGGCAAGCGGTTCACGCCCGAGCTGCTGCGTCATCTCGACCGTCTGCGTGGCGGCGCCGGGCCGCTGACGATGTACCAGCCACCGAACCATTTCGAAGCGCGCATCGAATTCGAGGCCGAGATCGAATCCAGCCTTGCCTTGCTGTTCCCGTTGCGTCGTCTCACCACGGATCTCGCGGCATTCCTCGTCAGCCGGGACGATGGTGTCGAGCGCTTCTCGCTATGGCTGGAACACGAACACTGCCCTGCCAGCGAAGTGCGCGTCGGCCTGCTCGCACCCGAGCGCGAGGCGTCGATGCTGTTCGAGCTTGCGCGGGGCCGCGTCGAGCAGGCCACACTGCCTGCGCCCGTTCGCGCCGTGCGACTGGAAGCACGCGAACTGCCGCGCTTCGTACCGGCCGCGCGCGACCTGTTCGATACGCGTGCGCAGCAGTCGATGCCTTGGGTGCGTCTGCGCGAACGCCTGCGCGCACGGTTGGGCGACGACGCCGTGCAGTCGGTGGGCTGGAACGCGGATCACCGCCCTGAGCGCGTGGCCGATGCCGCGTCCGCATCGATTCCCCGGAACCCGCCCGCGCTCATGCGCCCCGGCTGGCTGCTGGCGACGCCGCGTCCATTGCGCGAATCCATTGCACAGCGCATCGCAGGCCCGGAGCGCGTGGAATCAGGTTGGTGGGACGGCGACGACGTGCGTCGCGATTACTACGTCGTCGAAACCGTGGGCGGACAGCGCGCATGGGTGTATCGGCCCCTGCGCCGGTTGGGCGATCCGGTGCCGCCGTTCGTGCTGCACGGATGGTTCGGCTGATGGACGCCGCCAACGACGATGCGCCGCCCCGTTACGCGGAACTGCACTGCCTGTCGGACTTCAGCTTCCAGCGCGGCGCGTCGACCGCGAATGAACTGTTCGCGCGTGCAAAGGAACAGGGTTACGAAGCGCTTGCGATCACAGACGAATGCACGCTGGCCGGAATCGTACGCGCGCTGATGGCGTCGGAGAAATTCGAGATTCCGTTGATCGTCGGCAGCGAGATGCGCATCGAAGACGGCCCACGCTGCGTGTTGCTGGTCGAGTCCAAGGCGGGCTACACAGCGCTGTGCGGCCTGATTACCGAGGCGCGTCGACGCGCGGACAAGGGCGCGTACCGTCTGCTTGCGAGCGACTTCGATCGACCACTCGACGGGTTGCTCGCACTTTGGCTGCCCGATGACGTACCGCACCTCACGCAGGGACGTTGGCTGGCGCAGCGTTTTCCATCGCGCTGCTGGATGGCAGTGGAACTGCATTGCGGCCCCGACGACGCAGCGCGCCTGCAGGCCGTGCGCGACGCGGCGCGTGAGCTGGGGCTGCGCTGCGTCGCCAGCGGCGACGTGCACATGCATGTGCGAAACCGGCGCGAACTTCAGGATGTGATGACCGCAATCCGCCTGCGCATGCCGTTGAAAGAGGCGGGTTATGCGTTGTTTCCCAACGGCGAGCGGCACCTGCGCAGCCGCACGATGCTGGCGGCGGTGTATCCACAGGCGATGATCGACGAAACACTGGCGATCGCCGCACGTTGCACGTTCCATTTCAAGCGCGACCTCGTCTACGAATATCCGCGCGAGCTGGTGCCGTCGTGGCATACGCCCGCCACCTGGCTGCGGCAGTTGGTGGCGATCGGCCTGCGGCGGCGCTGGAAAGAGGTGCCGCCGGCGGAAGGGCATCGCCGCCTGACCGAGAAGCTGATCGAGAAGGAACTCGAGCTGATCGAGAAGCTCGAGTTCGAAAAGTTCTTCCTAACCGTTCACGACGTGGTGCGGTTCGCGCGCGTCAACGGGATCCTCTGCCAGGGGCGCGGATCGGCCGCGAATTCCGCGGTCTGCTACGCGCTCGGAATTACCGAATTGCGTCCAGGCCAATCAAACATGCTGTTCGAGCGGTTCATTTCGGAGAACCGCAAGAATGAACCCCCTGACATCGACGTCGACTTCGAGCACGAGCGACGCGAGGAGGTGTTGCAGTACGTCTTCAACCGTTACGGGCGTCGCCGGGCCGCGCTCGCGACCGTAGTGATCTCGTACCGGGGCAGAAGCGCAGTGCGCGACGTCGGGCGCGCGCTCGGCCTGCCCGAAGATCAGGTCGGCGAACTCGCGAAAACGCTGGATCGCTGGAGCTCGGAAGCACCGCTGCCGAACTACCTGCGCGAGAACGGTTTCGACCCCGATACGCTGCTTATGCGCAAGCTGGTCGAACTCACCAGCCAACTGGTCGGCATGCCGCGACATTTGTCGCAGCACCCGGGCGGCTTCCTGATCTCCGAGCACGATCTCGCGACCATCGTTCCCGTCGAGAACGCCGCGATGGACGACCGCACCGTCGTGCAGTGGGACAAGGACGACATCGAGTATCTCGGCATGCTCAAGGTCGATTGCCTCGCGCTCGGCATGCTTACATGCATCCGCAAGACGTTCGACCTGTTGCGCGATAGCGGTCGTCGCGACATCAACATGGCGCACATCGCGCGCTGCGACCACCGCGCGCCCGAAGGCGCCAAGGTGTTCGAGATGATCCAGGCCGCCGACAGCGTGGGCGTGTTCCAGATCGAGTCGCGCGCGCAGATGGCGATGGCGCCACGCCTGCGGCCGTCGACCTTCTACGACCTGGTGATCCAGATCGCGATCGTCCGGCCCGGCCCCATCCAGGGCGACATGGTGCAGCCCTACCTGCGACGCAAGATGGGTCGTGAGCCCGTCACCTACGTCAAGGACGAGCTGCGCCCGATCCTCGAGCGCACGTTGGGTGTGCCGCTATTCCAGGAGCAGGTGATGCAGATCGCCATGACCGCGGCGCGCTACACGCCGAACGAGGCGGACGATCTGCGGCGTGCAATGGCGGCCTGGAAGCGCAACGGGCGGATCGAAGAACACCGCCTCAAGTTGACCGAAGGCCTGCGGGCCAATGGGTATTCGGGCGAATTCGCCGAGGCCATCTTCAACCAGATCAAGGGCTTCGGCAGTTACGGTTTTCCCGAATCACACGCGGCGAGCTTCGCGTTGCTCTGCTGGCAGAGCGCCTGGCTCAAATGCCACGAGCCCGCTGCATTCGCCGCGGGCCTGATCAATTCGCAGCCGATGGGTTTCTACTCGCCCAGCCAGATCGTGCAGGACCTGCGCCGTCACGGCATCGACGTTCGCCCGGTCGACATCCGCTTCAGTAACTGGGATTGCACCCTCGAATTCCGTGGCGCACCGGACGATCCCACGCAGCAACCGGCGTTGCGCCTCGGTCTACGACTGGTCGACGGCTTCAACGAAGCCTGTGCGCATCGCATTGTCGACGCCCGCAACGAGCGCGCATTCACCGATGCCGCCGATCTCTGCAAACGTGCATCGCTCAATGCGCGCGAGCGCAACGTGCTGGCCGACGCCGGCGCACTGCGCGGACTTCTCGGTCATCGCCACAAGGCGCGCTGGCTGATGACGGGGGTGGAATCGAGAACGCCGCTGCTCGACGAAACCCTCGGCGCCCACGAAGCGCAGGTCGCGCTGCCGATGCCGCGCGTAGAGGATGACATCCGCACCGACTACGCGACGCTGGGCCTCACGCTCGGCCGGCATCCCTTGGCACTGTTGCGCAGCACGCTGACCAAGCGCGGCCTGCTGCGGTCTCGCGATCTGAAAGCGTTGCCGAACGCGACAAACGTGTCATTCGCCGGCATCGTCACCCTGCGCCAGCGCCCGGCTACTGCGAGTGGAGTCACGTTCCTCACGCTGGAGGACGAGGACGGGCTGACCAACATAGTGGTCTGGAAGCGCATCGCCGATCGCGATCGACGTGCACTGCTGGGCTCGCGCTTGCTTCTGGTACGTGGGCACATGGAGTCGGGCGATGGCGTGCAACATCTCATCGCCGGGCGACTGGAAAACCTCGACGCGCTACTTGGGCCGCTGTCGACCAGCTCGCGCGACTTCCACTGAGCAATTCGCTCCTGTGTCGAATCACGCTACAGCACGTGGCGCTACAGATTGACCTTTGTCATGCCATCCGCAGGATAGCGCGTACCCGCCGTCGGATGCGCGTCCAGCACCGCATCGATGCGCGCCACTTCGTTCGCGTCGAGTGCGATGTACGCCGCCTGTGCGTTTTCGTCGAGGCGCCCGACTTTGCGCGTCCCCGGGATCGGCACGATGTCGTCGCCCTGTGCGAGTAGCCACGCGAGCGCGAGTTGCGCGGGCGTGCAGCCACGCGCCTGCGCGAGGTCCTTGACCGCGTCCACCAGCGCCTGGTTGCGCGCAGCATTGGCCTCCTGGAAGCGCGGATGATTACGACGCGTGTCGTTCGGCGCGAGGTCCTGCGCGTTCGGTAAGGCGCCAGTGAGGAAGCCGCGGCCGAGCGGGCTGTACGGCACGATGCCGATCCCCAGTTCCCGACAGGTCGGCACGATGTCCGTCTCGATGTCGCGCGTCCACAGCGAGTATTCGCTTTGCAACGCGCTGATCGGATGCACGGCATGTGCGCGACGGATCGTCGCGGCCGAGGCTTCCGAAAGGCCGAGGTGCCGCACCTTGCCTGCTTCGACCAGTCGCGCCATCGCACCGACTGTTTCCTCAATGGGGACGTTCGGATCCACACGATGCTGGTAGTAGAGATCGATCGTGTCGACGCCGAGCCGGGCCAAGCTTGCGTCGCAGGCACTGGCGACGTAGTCGGGTCGACCGTTGACGCCCAGGTGCGCACCGTCCGGCGCGCGCATGTTGCCGAACTTCGTCGCCAACACCACCTCGTCTCGCCGCGACTTCAATACCTTGGACAGCAGCCGCTCGTTCTCGCCGACACCGTACATGTCCGCCGTGTCGAGGAAGCAGATGCCGCGATCGAGCGCATGATTCAGCACCGCGATGTTGGCGGCTTCTTCGCTCGGCCCATAGAAATCGGACATGCCCATGCAGCCCAGGCCGATCGCGGAAACGGTCAGGTCGTGGCCGAGGGTGCGGCGTGGAAAGGTGGCGGTCATGGCGTCCTCCAAACGTGGGAAAAGACTAGCGAGGCGCGCGACATGCGTTCGCGCATCGACCAAGCCTGTCCACCTATGACGCGGCTACTCCACCGTCACCGACTTGGCGAGGTTGCGCGGCTTGTCGACGTCGGTGCCGCGCGCGAGCGCTGCGTGGTACGCCAGCAGCTGCACCGGGATCGCGTGGACGATCGGCGACAGCACGCCGACATTGCGGGGCGTGCGGATCACGTGCACCTGTTCGGACTCGCCGAAGTGGCTGTCGGCATCGGCGAACACGAACATCTCGCCGCCACGCGCGCGCACTTCCTGGATGTTCGACTTCACCTTCTCAAGCAGTGAATCGTTCGGTGCGATGACGACCACTGGCATCGCCTCGTCGACCAGCGCGAGCGGGCCGTGCTTGAGCTCGCCGGCCGGATACGCCTCGGCGTGGATGTACGAGATTTCCTTGAGCTTGAGCGCGCCTTCCAGCGCGATCGGGTAGTGCATGCCGCGGCCGAGGAACAGCGCGTGCTGCTTCGGCGCGAAACGCTCGGACCACACTGCGACCTGCGGCTCCAGGTTGAGAGCGTGTTGCACGGTGCCCGGAAGCTGGCGCAGCGCATCGATGTACGCCGCTTCCTGCGTGGCATCGAGTTCGCCGCGCAGCTTGGCGAGCGTGCAAGTCAGCGTGAACAACGCCACCAGCTGCGTCGTGAACGCCTTGGTCGACGCGACACCGATCTCCGCACCTGCGCGCGTGTAATACACAAGGCGGCTCGCACGCGGGATCGCACTCTCGGGCACGTTGCAGATCGATAGCGTCTTGTCGTGTCCCAGGCTCTTCGCGTACTTCAGCGCCTCCATCGTGTCGAGCGTTTCGCCCGACTGCGAAATGGTGACGATCAGGTTCTTCGGGTTCGCGTAGGCCTCGCGATAACGGTATTCGCTGGCGATCTCGACGGTGCACGGCACCTTGGCGATCGCCTCGATCCAGTAACGCGCGGTCAGGCCGGCGTAATAGCTGGTGCCGCAGGCGAGGATCTGCACGCCTTCGACGTCGCGCAGCACATCCGCGGCGTCGCTGCCGAACAGCTCGGCGGTGAACGCGCCGTTGTCCATCAATGCTTCGATGGTGTCGGCCACAGCGCGCGGCTGCTCGTGGATTTCCTTCTGCATGAAGTGGCGGTACGGGCCGAGCTCCAGCGACGCCAGCGACACGTCCGACACGTGCACGCCACGGTCGACCGGCGTGCCGTTCGCATCGAACACGTGCACGGATTCGCGCGTGACGTCGGCCGTGTCGCCCTCCTCGAGGAAGATCACGCGCCGCGTGGCCTGGATGATTGCGGAGACATCGCTGGCGACGAAGTTCTCGCCGTCGCCAAGGCCGACCAGCAGCGGGCAGCCCATGCGCGCGGCGACCAGGCGGCCCGGCTCGCGCTTGCTCACCACCGCGATCGCGTACGCGCCTTCGAGTTCGCGCACGGCCGTCTGCGTCGCGGCGAGCAGGTCCAGGCCGCTTTGCTGGTGGAAATGGATCAGGTGCGCGATGACCTCCGTATCGGTCTGCGACTCGAACACGTAGCCGGCCGCGCGCAGGCGATCGCGCTGCTGCTCGTGGTTCTCGATGATGCCGTTGTGCACCACCGCGAGCTCGCCGAACGAGATGTGCGGGTGCGCGTTGGTCTCGGTGACGCCGCCATGCGTCGCCCAGCGCGTGTGGCCGATGCCGAGGCGCGCGTGGAAGTTCTCCTGCGCGGCCGCGTTCTCCATTTCGGCCACGCGACCGGTACGGCGCACGCGACGCACGTCGCCGCCGTCGATCACCGCGATGCCCGCGGAGTCATACCCGCGGTATTCGAGCCGCTTCAGGCCGTCGATCAGGACCGGGACCACATCGCGATCCGCGATCGCGCCGACGATGCCGCACATGGGGAAGCTCCTCGAAGAAGGCGCCTAGTGTAGCGGCCGGGTGTCCGTCCGGCGGACGCGGACGCTGTCCGCGGACGGCGTCCGTTCGGAATCCAGCGTTTCAAATCAAGACGTTACGGTTGGCACGATGCCTGCTTAAAGCCGCTGGCAAAGCCCCTCCCATTTCCCTGATCCCATGGCCATCCGCGATACCTCTGCACAGGACGTCCAGGTTTCCACCACCGAGCCCGGCCGTGGCCGTCGCCGGCTTTACCTGATCGGTGGCGTGGCGGCGGTCGCGCTGCTGCTCGCGTTCGGTGTCGCCGCGCGCTTCAGCGGCTCGCGGTCGGTCGACGGACAGCGGCTGCGCATCGCGGAAGTCACGCGCGGGACGCTGGTGCGGGACGCGCAGGTCAATGGCCGCGTCGTCGCGGCGGTCAGCCCCACGCTTTACGCGCCGGTCGCGTCGACCGTGGTGTTCGAGAAGCACGCCGGCGACACCGTGAAGAAGGGCGACGTGCTCGCCCGGCTGGTGTCGCCCGAACTCGAGAGCGAACTGGCGCGCGAGCGCTCGACGCTGCAGCAGCTCGAATCGCAGACCGGCACGGCGCGCATCGCCGCGTCGCGTTCGCGGCTCGACGCGCGCAAGGAGGCCGACGAAGCGCAGATCAACCTTCAGTCCGCCGAACGCGACCTGCAGCGCAACGAGCGCGGCTTCAAGGGCGGCGCGCTGGCCGAGATCGACTACCTGCGCGCGCAGGACGCGCTCAAGACCGCGCAGATCCGTTATCGCAACGCGGTGCAGGCCGCGCAGCTCACCGGAACCAGCGCCGGCTTCAGCGTGCAGACCAGCTCGGAAGAAGCGCAGCGCCAGCGGCTCGTCGTCGCCGAGGCGCAGCGTCGCGTCGACGAGCTCGAAGTGCGCGCGCCGATCGACGGCGTGATCGGCACCACGCTCGTCGCCGATCGCGCCGTCGTGCCGGCGAATGCCGCGCTGCTGACCGTGGTCGACCTGTCGCGCCTGGAAGTCGAACTCGAAGTGCCCGAGACGTACGCCGAAGACCTCGGCCTGGGCATGACCGCACAGGTGCAGGTCGGCGCGAACAGTGCGAACGCGACGATCTCGTCGATCTCGCCGGAAGTCGTCAATCGCGAAGTGCTTGCGCGCGTGCGCTTCGCCGGTGGCAAGCAGCCGCCGGGGCTGCGCCAGAACCAGCGCGTCACTGCGCGCGTGCTGATCGAAGAACGCCCGAATGTGGTGATGGTCGAGCGCGGTCCGTTCGTCGATGCCGCGGGTGGCCGTTACGCGTACTTCGTCGACGGCAGCAGCGCGACCAAGCGCCCGATCCGCGTCGGTGCCACCAGCATTTCCGCCGTCGAAATCCTCGATGGCGCCAAGCCGGGCGATCGCATCGTCGTCGCCGGAAGCGACCTGTTCGGCGACGCCGAAAAAGTCTCGATTTCCAGGTAATCCCTTTCCCGACATCCCGTAGCCCGAGGACATCCCGATGCTTCGCATGAGCCAGCTCAGCAAGGTCTACCGCACCCACATGATCGAGACGCATGCGCTGCGCGGACTCGACATCCACGTCCGCGAGGGCGAATTCGTCGCGGTGACCGGGCCGTCGGGTTCGGGCAAGACAACCTTCCTCAACATCGCCGGCCTGCTCGAGGATTTCACCGGCGGCGATTACAAGCTCGACGGCGTGGATACGCGCGGCCTCAACGACGGCCAGCGTTCGAAGCTGCGCAACGAGAAGATCGGTTTCATCTTCCAGGGCTTCAACCTGATTCCCGACCTGAACCTGTTCGACAACGTCGATGTGCCGTTGCGGTATCGCAGGTTGTCGTCGGCGGATCGCAAGAAGCGCATCGAGGATGCGCTTGCACAGGTCGGCCTGTCGTCGCGCATGAAGCACTTCCCGGCCGAGCTGTCGGGCGGCCAGCAGCAGCGCGTCGCGATCGCGCGCGCACTCGCCGGCAGCCCGCGCCTGCTGCTCGCCGACGAACCGACCGGCAACCTCGATTCGCAGATGGCGCGCGGTGTGATGGAGCTGCTCGAGGACATCAATGCCAAGGGCACGACGATCGTGATGGTCACGCACGATCCGGAGCTTGCCGCGCGTGCGCAGCGCAATATCCACATCATGGACGGACTGGTCACCGACATCAGCGCGGCATCCGCGCTGCATGCGGTGACGCATCCGGACGTGCAGGCTTCGGCTTGAGGACGCCGCCATGTTCAGCTACTACCTGAAGCTCGGCGTCCGCAACCTGCGGCGCAATCCCGTGCTCACTGCGTTGATGGTGCTGACGCTCGCCGTCGGCGTCGCCGCGAGCATGTCCTCGCTCACGTTGCTGTACGCAATGAGTGGCGATCCGATTCCGCAAAAGTCCACGCGCCTGATCGTGCCGCTGCTCGACAACGCACCGATCCACCAGCCCAACCCCAGCAAGGACCCGCCGACGCAGCTGACCTATCGCGACGCGACCGCGTTGCGCGCATCCGGCAAGAGCGCGCATTCGACCGAGATCCTCGGCATCGGCGGCGCGGTGAGCAGCAACAAGCCCGACGCACGTCCGGAACTGGTCGAAGGCGTCGCGGTCAACAACGACTTCTTCGGCATGTTCGACGTGCCCTTCGCCAGCGGCGGCGCATGGAGCGCGACCGACGACTCGCGCGGCGGCAACGTCGCTGTGATTTCCAAGGCGCTGGCCGGCCGGGTGTTCGGCGACACCAACCCCGTCGGGCGCACGATCCGCTTCGAGAACCGCGACTACCGCGTCACCGGCGTGATCGATCGCTGGAACCCGCTGCCGAAGTTCTATCGACTGGTGGGCGGCAACACGCTGGCGTTCGAGGACGTGTTCATCCCGTTCAACAACGCGATCGCCAACGAGATGGACCCGAACGGCAGCGTCGAGTGCAACACGAATGGCGAGATCAAGCCCGGCTACCAGGGCCTGATGGATTCGGAATGCGTCTGGGTGCAGTTCTGGGCGGAACTTGCCAGCCCCGCCGATCGCGCGAGCTACGCGCAATACCTCGACGACTACACCAACGAACAGAAGAAGCTCGGCCGTTTCGAGCGCCCGCTCAACAACCGCACCTACAACGTCATGGAGTGGCTGGACAAGCAGGAAGTGGTCGGCGACGACAGCCGCCTGCAGACCTGGCTGGCGTTCGGGTTCCTGCTGGTCTGCCTGGTCAACGTGATCGGCCTGCTGCTGGCCAAGTTCACCGCGCGCAGCGGCGAGATCGGCGTGCGTCGCGCACTCGGTGCACCCCGCATCGAAGTGTTCAAGCAGTACCTGACCGAATCAGGCGTCGTCGGCCTGGTCGGCGGCGGGCTCGGTGTCGCGCTGACGTTCGGCATCCTCGCGCTGATGGCGCACCAGTCGGCGCAGATCAAGGCGATCGCACACATGGACTGGGTGATGTTCGCCACCGCGATCGGCCTGTCGCTGCTCGCCAGCCTGCTCGCGGGCCTGCTGCCCACGTGGCGCGCCTGCCAGGTGCGTCCGGCCGTCCAGCTCAAGTCGCAGTAAGCGGAGAACATCATGGAAATCCGTCCCATTCTGTCCGCGCTGTTGCGCAGCAAGACCGGCGCCGTGCTGATCGCCGCGCAGATCGCGCTCACGCTCGCCATCATCGCCAACGCGCTGTACATCGTGAACGACCGCGTGGCGCGCGCGAACCGTCCCACCGGCCTCGACGAAGCCAACACGTTCTTCATCGACTTCACCGGCATCGGCAAGATGACCGACAAGGAAGCGATGCAGAAGCGCGACGTCGAGGTGCTGCGCTCGATCCCGGGCGTGGTCGACGCGGCGTGGATCAACCAGTACCCGATGACGCAGAGCGGTTGGGGCCTGGGTCTCACCACCACGCCGCAGGATGCGTCCTCGGGCACCGCCGGCGCCGCGTATTTCACGCCCGACTCGATCACCAGGACGCTGGGCGTCAAGATCGTCGAAGGCCACGACTTCAACGCGGATGACGTGCGCACCATCGATCCCGACGCGGGCCAGCTCTCGGCCGACAGCGTGCTGCTCACCAGGGCGATGGCGAAGAAGCTGTGGCCGGACGCGACCTCGTACGTTGGCCGCCCGGTATCGCTGGGCAGCGGCGCCGATGCGCAGCCGATGCGGGTGGTCGGCGTGATCGACCAGCTGATGTCGCCGTTCGCGCAGCGCTCCGACAACGCCTATAGCGGCTTCGTACTGCCCGTACGCTACATCGTCAGCGAAGGCAGTTACGCCGTGCGCACCGCGCCAGGGCAGCGCGACCGGGTGATGCGAGCTGCCGAAGACGCGCTGGTGAAGCTGCGCAACGACCGCGTGCTGACCAGCAACCGCTCGACGGACGAATATCGCGCGCGCCGCTACCAGGGCGAACGCTCCGTCGCCGGCATGCTGATCGCGGTGACGATCGGCTTGCTGCTCGTGACCGGCAGCGGCATCGTCGGCCTCGCCAGCCTGTGGGTGACGCAGCGTCGCAAGCAGATCGGCGTGCGCCGTGCGCTGGGTGCGACGAAGGTCGACATCCTGCGTTACTTCCTCGTCGAGAACGCGATGATCACGACGATCGGCGTCGTCATCGGCGTCGCCTTGGCGCTCGCGCTCAACCAGGTGCTGGTCAGCAAGCTCGAACTGCCGCGCCTGCCGCTGCAGTATCTCGGCTACGGCATGCTGACGCTGTGGGGCTTGGGCATACTGGCGGTGTACGGGCCGGCGTCGCGCGCGGCCGCGGTCCCGCCGGCGATCGCCACGCGCAGCGCCTGACGATCGCCGGGGCCACCCTGTCGACCACAATCGCCGCGCCCAATCCGGGCGCGGCCTACCGGGAAACGATGCACTGATGGCCCGTGTTCTCGTCATCGATGACAACCCGGCGGTGGCGACCGCGCTCGACGTCCTGTTCTCGCTGCACGACATCGACACCATGGGCGTGTCGTCGCCCGAGGAAGGCCTTGCGCTGCTCGATCGCGAGACGGTCGACCTGGTCGTGCAGGACATGAACTTCCATGCCGATACCACCTCCGGCGAGGAAGGCCGCGCGCTGTTCGCCGAGATCCGCGCGCGGCATCCCGACCTGCCAGTGATCCTGCTCACCGCGTGGACGCATCTGGATGCGGCGGTTGACCTGGTGCGTGCCGGCGCCGCCGACTATCTGGGCAAGCCGTGGGACGACCGCCGCCTGATGGCGTCGGTCAACAACCTGCTGGAGCTTTCGCAGGCGCGGCAGGAGATCGGGCGGCGACTGTCGTCGGAACGCCGCCGTCGCGAAGCACTGACGCGCGAGTTCGACCTGCGCGACGTCGTATTCGCCGACGCGATGACCGAGGCCGCGTTGTCGCTGGCCTGCCAGGTCGCGCGTTCCGAGTTGCCGGTGCTGATCACCGGGCCCAACGGTGCCGGCAAGGAAAAATTCGCCGAGATCGTGCACGCGAATTCCGCAGTCAAGGAGGGCCCGTTCGTCGCGCTCAACTGCGGCGCACTGCCGAGCGAACTGATCGAAGCCGAACTGTTCGGTGCGGAGGCCGGCGCCTACACGGGCGCGAATCGTGCGCGCGAAGGCAAGTTCGAAGCCGCGGACGGCGGCACGCTGTTCCTCGACGAGATCGGCACGCTGCCGCCGGCTGGGCAGGTGAAGCTGCTGCGTGTGCTGGAAACCGGGCGCTTCGAGCGACTTGGTGGCAATCGCGAACGCACGGTCAAGGTCCGCGTGGTCAGCGCGACGAATGCCGACCTGCACGCGATGATCGCCGCCGGCCAGTTCCGCCAGGACCTGTTCTATCGCCTCAACGCGGTCGAAGTGCGCGTACCCGCGCTCGCCGAACGCGCCGACGACATCATTCCGCTCGCGCGCCACTTCCTGCCTCGCGGAAAGCGCCTCGCCGCGGACGCCGAACGTGCACTGGTCGCGCATGCGTGGCCCGGCAACGTGCGTGAACTGCGCAATGTCGTGCAGCGTGCGGCCCTGTTGTCGCGCGGCGATGCGATCGAGGCGCGCGACCTCGGGCTTCCCGCGCCGGTCGCGGTCGCCGGTGCCGACGAACCGGATCGCGGCAGCATCGAAGCCGCGCTGACGCGGCATGCCGGCGTCGTGGCGCAGGCAGCCGCCGATCTCGGCCTGAGTCGCCAGGCGCTGTATCGCCGCATGGAACGGCTGGGGATCGCACGGCCGTGACGTGCACCCGCCACGTCCACCCGGAGAGCGCACGATGCGCCGGCGTCGCCTCCCGCTGACCGCCAGCTTCACGCTGACCGCGGCGCTGCATGCGCTGCTGGCGTCGACGATCGCGCTGGTGCTGTATCGCTTCGTGTTCCACCACTTCGGCGCGTCGATGCTGCTCGGCGTGCTGCTCGATATTCCGCTGCTGGCGTATCACGTACGCCGCCTGTTCGCGCCGATGCATTCGCTGTTCCGCGCGCTCGCCGGCACGGTCGCGAGCTATCGCGATGGCGACTTCAGCTTCGGCATCATCTGGAGCGGCGAGGGGGAACTGCAGGAGCTGGTCGACAGCCACAACGCACTCGGTGACGTGCTGCGCGAGCAACGCGTGGCACTCGTGCAACGCGAACTGCTGCTCGACACCATGGTGCAGAACACGCCGGTCTCGATGGTGCTGGTGGGTCCATCCGGCCACGTCGTGCACGCGAACCTCGCCGCGCGACGCATGCTGGGCGAAGGCAAGCGCCTGGAAGGTCGCACGTTCGTCGAGTTGCTGGACGATGCGCCCGAAGCGCTGCGCGACGCATTCGAGCGCGGCGGCGACGCGATGTTCACCGTTGGTGATGAAGACGACGAGGACATCTACCACCTCTCGCGCCGCCACTTCCGCCTCAACGGTCGTCGCCACGAGCTCGTGCTGCTGCGCCAGCTCACCGCCGAGCTGCGACGCCAGGAAGTGCAGACCTGGAAGAAGGTGATCCGCGTGATCTCGCACGAGCTCAACAATTCGCTCGCGCCGATCGCCTCGCTCGCGCATTCGGGCGCGGAGCTCGTCAGGCGCGGCCAGTACGAGCGCTTGCCGGTCGCGCTGTCGACGATCGAGGAACGCGCACGCCACCTCGAAGGTTTCATCCGCGACTATGCGCGCTTTGCCAAGTTGCCGGCGCCGCGTACGGAAGCCGTCGAGTGGTCGCGCTTCCTCGCGCAGCTGCACGCGCAGGTTCCGTTCAAGGGCGAGACGGATGTCGACGGCGTGGTGCGCATCGACCTCGCGCAGATGGAGCAGGCGCTGCTCAACCTGCTGAAGAACGCGCATGAGTCGGGTTCCGCGCACGAGGACGTCGAACTCGTACTGCGACGCCTGCCCGAAGCATGGCGCGTCGACGTGCTCGATCGTGGGCAGGGCATGAACGAAGCGGTGCTCGCCAACGCGCTGCTGCCTTTCTATTCGACCAAGCGCAACGGCACGGGCCTCGGGTTGGCGCTGGTGCGCGAGATCGCCGAAGCGCATGGAGGCCGGGTGTCGCTGGCGAATCGCAATGGTGGCGGGCTGTGCGTGTCGATGACGCTGCCGGCCTGATCGCGGTCTACGTCGCGCCGTAAACGTCCGGCGCGTAACGCTCCATCAGCGAGGCTGGTTTCACCGGCGGCGTGAAGCCGTAACGTGCGTACAGTGCATGCGCATCACGCGTGGCGAGCATGAAGCGGCGCAGACCCTGCAGATCGGGATGCGCGACGATCGCGTCCATCAGGCGCGTGCCGTAGCCGTGGCCCTGCAACTCATCGAGGACGAATACGTCGGCGAGATAGGCGAACGTCGCGCGGTCGGTGACCACGCGGGCGAACGCGACCTGCCGACCATCAAGAAGCCCGGCGAAGCAGAGTGAATTCGCGATCGAGCGTTCGACTGTCTCGCGCGGAACTCCCGCCGCCCAGTACGACTGCGTCGACAGCCAGCGATGCACGAGATCGACGTCGACCGACGCAGGATCGGTGCTGACGAGGAAATCGTCGCTCACTTCGGCGTCTTCGTCGGACGATGCCAGCCCTCGAGCGTGGCCTGCCGTGCGCGGCCGATGGTGAGTTCGCCCGCCGGCGCGTCCTTGGTGATCACCGAGCCCGCGCCGATGGTCGCGCCGGCGCCGATGGTCACCGGCGCCACCAGCGACGAGTTCGAGCCGATGAATGCGCCGTCCTCGATCGTGGTGCGGTGCTTGTTCGCGCCGTCGTAATTGCAGGTGATCGTGCCCGCGCCGATGTTGACGCCGCTGCCGACGACCGAGTCGCCAACGTAGGCGAGGTGGTTGGCCTTGCTGCCCACGCCCATCGCGGTCGCCTTGGTCTCGACGAAGTTGCCGATGTGCACGCCGTCGGCGAGCACCGTGCCGGGCCGCAGTCGCGCGTACGGGCCGATCTGCGCGGCGCCTTGCACCACCACGCCTTCGAGGTCGCAATGCGCGCGTACCACGGTGCCCGCACCGAGCTTGACGTCCTTCAATCGCGTGAACGGACCGATGCGCACGCCGTCGCCCAATTCCACTTCGCCTTCGAGGATCACGTCGACATCGATCGATACGTCCATGCCGACGCGCACGGTCCCGCGCTGGTCGAAGCGATTCGGGTCGGCCAGCGTCGCGCCGGCCACGCACAGCGCATGTGCGCAGCGTCGCTGCAGCGCGCGTTCGAGCTGCGCCAGCTGCCAGCGATCGTTCGCGCCTTCCACTTCGATCGGATCCTCGACGCGCACGATCTCCGCTGCGCCGAATTCGTCCGCCGCGGCGGCGAACACGTCGGTGAGGTAGTACTCGCCCTGCGCGTTGTCGTTGGTGAGGTGCGTCAACCAGCGGTGCAGCGGCGCGGCATCGGCGACGAGGATGCCCGTGTTGATCGTGGTGATCTCGCGTTCGTCGTCGGTGGCGTCCTTCTGCTCGACGATGCGCGCGACCTTGCCGGCGGCGTCGCGAATCACGCGCCCGTAGCCGTTCGGGTTGTCGAGTTCCGCCGCGAGCATCGCGATACGGCCCTCGGCTTCCAGCAGCTGTTGCAGCGTATGCGTGCGGATCAGCGGGACGTCGCCGTACAGCACCAGCACGCGCGCGTCCTGGTCGATTTCCGGCATCGCCTGCAGCACGGCGTGGCCGGTGCCGAGGCGTTCGGGCTGCTCGATCCAGTCGAGATCGGCCTGGCCGTCGAACGCCGCGCGTACCTGCTCGCCATGGTGGCCGTAGACCACATGGATGCCCGCCGGCTCCAGCACGCGCGCGGTGTCGACCACGTGCTGCAGCATCGGAATGCCCGCGACGGGCTGCAGCACCTTCGGCTTGGCGGACTTCATGCGCTTGCCTTCACCGGCGGCGAGGATGACGACGTGCAGGGGCGCGGACATGGCGGTCACTAACGGCGGGGTGGATGCCTGATTCTAGCCGCCGCGACGATGCCGCCTCGCACGTGCGGCTGCCCAATCGCGCAACGAGCCTCTACGATGCCGGCCGTGCCCGTATCGCTTTCGCCCCCGACGCCTGGTATTCGTTTCGGCGATGCGTTCGTCGCGGGAGCGCCGGACGATCATGGGCGTTGCCGCGCTGGGAATTCGTCCCCGGTGGAAGCTGACCGCGGCGCAACAGGCGTAGCGTCGGCGCGCCTGCTGCGCGTTGCCCGCACTGTCGCCCACCCGATCCTGACCATCGGCCCGGTACAGTGCTGGCGCCTTCCCGAACCCGGTCCCCGATGAGCCTCAGCCGACAAAGCCGCGCCTACCTCACCATCGGCCTGATCCAGTGGCTGGTCGACTGGGGCGTGGTCGTGGCGCTCAGCCACGCCGGCATGGGCATCGAGATCGCGAACGTGATCGGCCGCATCGCCGGCGCGCTGCTGGGTTTTCGCATGAACGGGCGTTTCACCTTCGGCGATGGCGACACCGCGCCGGGCGGCCCGCAATTCACGCGTTACCTCGTGATGTGGCTGTCGACGACCGTGGTCAGCACCTGGTCGCTGGGCGCGATCGACAACGTCGTCGGCCTGCATTGGGCGTGGCTGGCCAAGCCGGCGGTCGAATTCGTGCTCGGCGTCATCGGCTTCCTGCTGTCGCGGCACTGGGTCTATCGACCCTGACGCGCGTCGCGCTTTCGCCGCGTTCATCGGCGGCCGCGTAATCCTCGTCTCCAGTCGGCGCCGCGCGCGCCGATAGCCCGGTTGTGGGTCGTGGCGACGGAGGTGGGGGATGGTCGAGCTGCGTCGGGGTGCGCCTGCCGAGCTGTGGCAGTCGCTGGTGCACGAAGCGGGCGAGCGCGCCGGTTGCGCGCTCGACGAATCGCGCGAGAGCTACCTGGTCTTCGTGCTGTTGCGGCACCAGAACGACGGCCACCTGCTCGCGCGAACGCAGGCGATCGAATGGCTGCATGCGCAATCGCTTACCGGCCGCGGACGCGAGGATTCGTTGCGCGACGTCGGTGATCGCTGCCTGCTGATCGCCGGCCTCTATCCGACCCTGGCAGAGCGGCGAAGCGTGGACGTGCGCTACTTCATCGACATCGGCCGCAGCGCCTATGCCGGCATTGCCGAGGCCGGGCGCACCGCGTACGCGACGTTGTTCGCGCAGCTCGCCGACAGCTACGGCGAACTGGTGTGCACGTTGCGCGCGGTGCGGCCCGACATGACCGGGCTGTCGATCGACTACGCGAAACTCGCGCGACTCGTGCCCGCACCCGGCCGGCATTGACGCGACCGCCGGCACGCGCCGGCGGCCGCGTCGCGATCACGGCGTCGGGGCGTAGCGCAGGGTCACGAACAGGCCGCGGCCGGGCTGGCGGTAGTACTCGACCGTCTCGTAGGTGCGATCGAACACGTTCTCCAGTCGCGCCTGCAGTCGAAGCGCCGGCGTGAACGCGTATTCGGCGCGCAGGTCGAAGGTGGCGAACGCACCGAGTCGACGCGTGTTGCCGAGGTCGTCGTAACGCGCACCTTCGCCCGCTGCGGTGACGCCGAACCGGAATGCGCCGAAGTCGTGATCGAGGTCCAGCCGCGCGCTTTCGCGTGCGCGGCGCGGCAGCAGCAGGCCGTCGGCACCGTCGCTGTGGTTCTTGGCATCGACCCAGCTCACGCTACCGGACGCGACCCAGCCTGCGAGCGTCGTGTTGCCACTCAGTTCGGCGCCGCGCAGGCGCGCGCGCGAGATGTTCTCGGGGCGGAACGTGGCCGCGCTGTACGAGATCAGGTCGTCGACGTTGGTCTGGTACAGGTCCAGGCGCGCACCAGCGTTCGGCGAGTTCCACGCCAGGCCGGCTTCGATGCTGCGCGAGCTTTCCGGCTGCAGGTCGGGGTTGCCGAAGCCGAATGGGTAGTAGAGCTCGTTGAACGTCGGCGCCTTGAATGCGGTGCCCGCGCCGAGCGTGGCCCGCCACTGCGACGCGAACTCGAAGCCGACCGCGAGGTTGCCGGTCGAGTGGCCGCCGAACTGCTCATTGTCGTCATGACGTGCGCTCGCCTGGACGTCGAACGCACCGAAGTCGCCCTGGTACTGCAGGAAACCGGCGCGGTCGATGCGCTGCTTGAGGACGTAGTCGGTCGTGCTCTGCACTTCGTCGCGCTGCCATTCGACGCCCGCGCTCATGCGCTGGCCGGTCGCGACGGTGAAGTCGCCCTGCAACGACGCGGTGTCGCGGTTGCTGGCGAAGTCGCCGAGGAACACGTCGTTCGAGAAGTTGTCCGAGGCGTCGCGGTTGCGGCCGGCCTGCAGGTGCAGCGATGCATTCGTCGACGGCGTCCACGTCACGCCGCCGCCGACGACCTGCTGCACGACCTTCGAGCGGTTGTAGAAGCCGTCGTATTCGTTGTCGCCTTCGGCGCGGAGCGCGCTGGCATCGGCCTTCCAGGCGTCGTTGATGTCGACGCCGCCACGCAGCGACATCGAATCGCGTGTGTAGCCGTCGCGATCCGGTTCGTTCGCGAAGCAACCCGCGCCGTCGAACGTGACCGGATCAAGGAAGCCGCGGCACGAATCGAAGCCTCGCGTCTCCTGATGCGAATAATCCGCGCCGAACCAGCCGCGGCCGACGCGACCGCCGAACCCCGCGCTCGCTTCGTACGTATCGCGACTGCCCGCGCCGATCGACATGCGCGGCGTCGGCGCGCCGGCATCGCGCTTGGTGAAGATCTGGATGACGCCGCCGATCGCCTCGCTGCCGTACAGGCTCGAGCGCGGGCCGCGCACGATCTCGATGCGGTCGATCAGCTCGACCGGGATGTCCTGGAATGCGACGAGGCCGGACGTGGCCGATCCCATGCGCGCGCCGTCGACCAGCACCAGCACATGGTCGGACTCGGAGCCGCGCATGAAGATCGTGGTGAGCTTGCCGAGGCCGCCCTGGTTGCCGATCGAAATGCCGGCGCGGCCGCGCAGCAGGTCGGGCAGCGAACGCGCCTGGCTGCGTTCGATGTCGGCGCGATCGATGACTTCGACCGGCGCGAGCACGTCGCGCACGGCGACCGGCGCGCGGTTGGCGGTCACGACGACCTGGTCGAGCGTGGTCGCGTCGTCGGCGAATGCGGGCGTCGCCAGCGACGCGGCGATGGCGAGGGTGATGAGGCGGTACGTCATTGCGGTACTTCTCCTGCGTGCACGACCCCACGTCGTGCGGTCATAAGGAAGTCGCGAGGAGAAGTGCGCGGGACGACGACGCGGCGACGCCGCGGGCCGCCGCAATGCCCTCCGCATCGCAACCAGTCGACGATCGGGCCGGTCTCCGGACTCGCGAGTGGATGCGAAGCTCGCATCCCTCCTTGGCGCCTTCCCGTGACCTCACGTCACAGTGGCCGATGCCGCGGATCGACTCGCTTACCGTTGCGGGGGCAGTGCCGGGCTGGCGCAGGGCGCGTCACCGGCTTCCCGTTTCAACCCGCGATGCAAATCGCAGGTCACCCGAAAGCGGCGCGAAGTCTACGGGAAAGCGGGATTCGGCGCGCGGGATCGCTCAGAACGAAAGCGCATCAGGCGCTTCGACATCCACTTCGGGCTCGTGTGCGTCGCCCATGGTGGTCGTGACCTCGGATGCGGGAGGCCCACGCCGCGACGACGGCAGCAGCGCGACGCCGGCCTGCGCCTGCGCGGCCAGTTCCGCGCGGCGGTTGATGTCGACCTGCTGCCAATGGCAACCGGTCAGCGCGCCTTCCAGCGCATACAGAAGATTGAGGCTGGGCTTGAAGCCCGCACGCTTGACGCGCAGGTAGGCGTCGACCGCACCGATCGCGTTGACGTCGTCCCAGGTGCGCAAACCGACCTGTCGCAGCCACGCCGCGGACTTGCCGCCGATGTTGAGGAGTTTCGGCGCGTCGGTCATGGCTCAGCCCAGCGAGTCGACGAAGGCGTGCGCGATCGCTTCGAGACCGCGCTGGTCGTCGACGTCGAAACGATCGGGTTCCGGGCTGTCGAGATCGAACACGCCGATCAGCGAACCGTCGCGCGCGATCAGCGGGACGACGACTTCCGAACGCGACGCCGAATCGCAGGCGATGTGGCCGGGGAAGGCGTGCACGTCGGGCACGCGCTGCGTTTCGCGCGTCGATGCAGCCGCGCCGCACACGCCCTTGTCCAGCGGAATGCGCACGCAGGCCGGCAGGCCCTGGAACGGACCGACCACCAGTTCAGTGCCGTCGAAGAAATAGAAGCCGACCCAGTTGAGCGACGGCAACGCGTTGTAGACCAGCGCGGACAGGTTGGCCGCGTTGGCGATGCGGTCGCGCTCGCCATGCAGAAGGCCGTGCGCCTGCTCGAGCAGTTGCGCGTACTGTTCGGGCTTGGTGCCGTCGAGTCTGGAAGCGGTAAACGTCATACGCGAAGTCTAGCGCGCAGGCCCGCGGCCGAACGCGTCGCCTTCGTGCGTTGACTGTTTCGCATGCGTGCAACAACAGCGACCGTGCGTCGCCGCGCCCGATCGCGCATGACTTTTCGCCCGGGCAGCCGCTTCGTGCATAGCTATACTCCGCGGTGCACAAATTGGCCCTGCCGCCTGCGACCTCGTCGCCCCCACGACCCGGAGCCCTCCCGCATGACCTCCACCACGCGCCTCATCGTCGCGGCCGGCGTTCTGTCGCTTGGACTCGCTGCCTGCAAGGGTGGCGACGCATCGCAGCAGGGCGGCCCGGGCGGCGCGATGCCGCCCGCCGAAGTCGGCGTCGTCGCCGTGAGCCCGCAGTCCTTGCCGCTGGCGAAGGACCTGGTCGGTCGCCTTGCGCCGTTCCGTAGCGCCGATGTGCGTGCGCGCGTGCCGGGTATCGTCCAGCGTCGCCTGTACGAGGAAGGCGCGGACGTTCGCGAAGGGCAGGCGTTGTTCGAGATCGATCCGGCCGAACTGCGCGCGGCCACCGGACAGTCGCAGGCGGCCGTCGCGCAGGCCGAAGCCACGTACGCCAATGCCCGCGCGACCGCCGAACGCGCGCGTCGACTGGGCACCACGCAGTACATCTCCAAGTCCGACCTGGACAACGCACTCGCGGCCGAACGGTCCGCCGCGGCCGCCGTGCAGCAGGCGCGTGCGGCTCTCGCGAGCACGCGCATCAATCTTGGCTATTCGACGGTGCGTGCGCCGATCTCGGGTCGCGCGGGTCGCGCGCAGGTCACCGAAGGCGCGCTGGTGGGGCAGGGCGCCGCAACGCTGCTCACCACCGTCGACCAGATCGATCCGCTGTACGCCAACTTCTCGATCTCGGTAGCCGAGCTCGACCAGCTGCGTCGTGCGCAGACCAGCGGCGAACCCGCCGACCGCGACGTACAGATCGTGCTGCCCGACGGCAGCGTGAACGCGCAACGCGGCACGCTCGACTTCGAAGGCAGCGTCGTCGATCCGACTACGGGCGCGGTGTCGCTGCGCGCCCGCGTTCCGAATCCCGATCGCCGCCTGCTGCCGGGCACCTACGTCGGCGTGCGCGCCACGCTGGGCCTGCAGGACGCGGTGTATCTCGTGCCGCAGGCCGGCGTGCTGCGCGATGCGCAGGGCGCGTACGTCTATGTCGTTGGCGCGGACAACAAGGTGGTGCGCAAGGACGTCGCGGCCGATCGCCAGCAGGACGGCAAGTGGATCGTCGACCACGGCCTCGCACCGGGCGATCGCGTGATCGTCTCGGGCCTGCAGCGGGCGCAGCCCGGCGCGCAGGTCAAGGCGACGCCCTGGACCGAGGGCCCGGGCGGCGCGCCGGCCGCCGCCGCTCCCACGCCGCGCAAGGGCTGATCCGCCATGTCCCGCTACTTCATCAACCACCCCGTGTTTGCGTGGGTGATCGCGATCATGGTGGTGCTCGCGGGCCTGCTGTCGATCCGCGGCCTCGGCGTCGAGTCGTATCCGAACATCGCACCGCCGCAGGTCGGCGTGTCGGCGAGCTATCCGGGTGCGGACGCGCAGACCGTCGAACGCGCGGTCACGCAGATCATCGAGCAGCAGCTCACCGGTATCGACGGGCTTGATTACTTCAGCGCGTCGTCGAGCCAGGGTTCGGCGTCGCTCAATCTGACGTTCAAGCCCGGCACCGATCCCGACATCGCGCAGATGCAGGTGCAGAACAAGGTCTCGCAGGCCACGCCGCGCCTGCCGGGCGACGTCACGCAGCAGGGCATCGTGGTCGCGAAGGCGAACTCGGGCTTCCTGTCGGTAGTGGCGCTGAAGTCGAGCGATCCCGCGATCGGCAAGGACCAGCTGTCCGACCTGCTCGCGTCGAACGTGCTCGACCAGATCTCGCGCGTTCCCGGCGTCGGCGGTACGCAGTTGTTCGGCGGCGAATACGCGATGCACATCTGGCTCAACCCGGACAAGCTGCAGGCCTATGGTCTGTCGGCGTCGCAGGTGTTGCAGGCGGTGCGTGCGCAGAACGTGCAGTTCTCGGCCGGCCAGGTCGGCGGCGAGCCGTCGCCGGAAACGCAGATGTTTACGGCGACGGTGGCGGCTGAAGGGCGTTTCTCGTCGCCGCAGGAATTCGAGAACATCCTGCTGCGCGCCGATCCCAACGGCGCCGCGGTGCGGTTGCGTGACGTCGCGCGCGTCGAGATCCTCGGTTCCGCGCACGGCTTCGAACTGAAGTGGGACGGCCAGCCGGCCGCCGGCTTCGCCGTGCAGCTGGCGCCGGGCGAGAACGCGCTCGCCGTCGCCGCGGCGGTCAAGAAGCGCATGGACGAATTGCAGCCCAGCTTCCCGAAGGGCGTGCAGTGGTTCTCGCCGTACGACAGCTCGGACTTCGTGCAGATCTCGGTCGACGAAGTCATCAAGACGCTGATGGAAGCGATGGTGCTCGTCTTCCTCGTGATGCTGCTGTTCCTGCAGAACATCCGCGCGACGATCATCCCGACGCTGGTCATCCCGGTCGCGCTGCTCGGCACGTTCCTGGGCATGAAGATCCTCGGCTTCACCATCAACCAGCTGTCGCTGTTCGGCATGGTGCTGGCGATCGGCATCGTCGTCGACGACGCGATCGTGGTGATCGAGAACGTCGAACGCATAATGACCGAGGAAGGCCTGCCGCCGCGCGAAGCGACGTACAAGGCGATGCAGCAGATCACCGGCGCGGTCATCGCGATCACGCTGGTGCTGGCCGCGGTATTCGTGCCGTCGGCGCTGCAGTCGGGTTCGGCGGGCGCGGTGTATCGCCAGTTCGCGTTGACCATCGCGATGGCGATGCTGTTCTCGGCATTCCTCGCGCTGGGCTTCACGCCTGCGTTGTGCGCGAACCTGCTGAAGCCGAGCGCGCATCACGACAAGCGCAATCCGATCTTCCGCGGCTTCAACCGCGTGTACGACCGGATGGCGACGACCTACGTCGGCCATATCCGCAGCGCCGTGCAGCATGCGCCGCGCTGGATGGTGGTGTTC
This sequence comes from Lysobacter claricitrinus, assembly GCF_045866565.1. NCBI lineage: Bacteria > Pseudomonadati > Pseudomonadota > Gammaproteobacteria > Lysobacterales > Lysobacteraceae > Lysobacter > Lysobacter claricitrinus. Next base: position 321,744 of record NZ_BAAFZV010000003.1, read on the forward strand.
GCCGCGCTCGCGCTGCTGACCGGCTTCCTGTTCTGGAAGATGCCGGGCTCGTTCCTGCCGGAAGAAGACCAAGGCTACGCGCTCGCCATCGTGCAGCTGCCGCCAGGCGCCACGCTGCGTCGCACCGAAGCCGTGTTCGAGCAGATGCGCGAGCAGGTCAACAAGATCGACGGCTACGAAGGGATGATGCAGGTCGCCGGTTTCTCGTTCATCGGCCAGGGCGAGAACGTCGGCATGGCGTTCATCAAGCTCAAGCCGTGGAGCGAGCGAAAGATCACCGCGACCGAGTACATCCAGCAGGCCAACATGCGCCTGTTCCCGATCCGCGACGCGCAGATCTTCGTGATCAACCTGCCGACGGTGAACGGGCTCGGCGCCTTCGGCGGCTTCGACATGTACCTGCAGGATCGCAGTGGCCAGGGTCGCGAGGCGCTGCAGCAGGCCATGGGCACGCTGCTGGCGAAGGCGGGACAGGACAAGACGCTGGTGGGCGTGCGTCCGAACACGCTGGAGCCGTCACCGCAGTTGAAGCTCGACGTCGATCGCGTGCAGGCGCAGGCGATGGGCCTGTCCGTCGGCGACATCTACAGCGCGATCCAGATCATGCTCGCGCCGGTGTACGTCAACGACTTCGTGCAGGGCGGTCGCGTCAAGCGCGTGACGATGCAGGCCGACGCGCCGTATCGCACCGGTCCCGAATCGCTGTCGCACTTCTACACGCCCGCCCCGAACATGACCGCCGCCGACGGCACGCACACGATGGTGCCGCTGTCGAACGTGGTGCATTCGAAGTGGACGGTCGCGCAGCCCTCGCTGACCCGATACAACGGCTTCGCCGCGGTGGAAATCGTCGGTTCGCAGGCGCCGGGCAAGAGTTCGGGTGAAGCGATGAAGGCGATGGAGCACATCGTCAGCAACGACCTGCCGCCCGGTTTCGGTTATGACTGGGCGGGCCAGTCGCACCAGGAAATCCTGTCGGGCAGCCAGGCCACCATGCTGATGGTGCTGTCGATCGTCGTGGTGTTCCTGTGCCTCGCGGGCCTGTACGAGAGCTGGTCGGTGCCGGTGGCGGTGCTGCTGGTGGTGCCGCTGGGCGTGCTCGGTGCGATCGTGCTGTCGATGATGCGCGGCCTGCCGAACGACATCTATTTCAAGATCGGCCTGATCACCGTCATCGGCCTCGCCGCGAAGAACGCGATCCTGATCATCGAGTTCGCGATCGCCGAACGCGAGCACGGCAAGCCGCTTCGACAGGCAGTGGTCGAAGCGTCGAAGCTGCGACTGCGACCGATCCTGATGACGTCGTTCGCCTTCATCATGGGCGTGACGCCGCTGGCGATCTCCACCGGTGCCGGCGCGAACTCGCGGCATGCGATCGGTACCGGCGTCATTGGCGGCATGCTGTTCGCGACGTTCCTCGGTCTGCTGCTGATCCCGGTGTTCTACGTCGCGGTGCGACGACTGCTCGGCGACACGCTGGACGATCCGCCGAAGCTCGACCCCAACGAGATCCATCGCCAGATCCCGCTCTGACCCCACGTCACGGGAGCCCGGAAGCCTCCGCATTGCGGGGGCTTCTTTTTTTTTTGCGTCACGGGAATTGCGCCGTTACGCGTGTCGCCCCGGATGGTGAAACGAAGTCGCGGCATTGCGCGTCAACGGCGGGGCGTGACGTCGACCCGTTCCGTTACCCCGGCCCGTCGTTGCGGGTGACGCGCGATGCGGCCGCCGGTTTTCCCGGGCACAAAAAAACCCGGCAGCCTGAGCTGCCGGGTTCGGTTCCAGTGGGAGCTGGAGAGAGAGACTTACTTCGCAGCCTTGCCGGTCGCCGCAGCGGCGGCCTGCTCGGTCGCCTTCACGGCGCCGTTGGTGGCCTGCGTGAACTGGTCCTGCGCCTGGCGGACGGTGTCGTTGGCGCTGCGCGTCACGGCCTCGAGCTGGCCCTTGGCGATCTGCGCGACCGATTCCTGCACCTTGGCGACGCGGCCGAGGACGTCCTGGCCGGTGGTCAGCGTGCGCTCGATGTTCTCGCGGGCGATCTGCGCGCCGCGCGGCCAAAGGTTCTTGGCGCCGTCGAAGTCGCGGACCTGAGCAGCCTCGCCGAGGAAGGCGAAGGTCGCGGTGGTGCGCTCCTCGATGGCCGCCAGCTGCAGGCCGACGATGGCCTCGGCGTTCTCGAGGGTGAGGCGGTTGATGCGGGCGGCCGTGTCGGCGAACTGACGGGTGGCCGCGGCGAACTGCTCGTTGAACTGTGCGTACATGGCGGGCTCCTAGGCCTGGATGGCCGATACAGCGGGATGGTGCGATGCAGCATAGCCCTGGCCATGGTGCAGTGCAACAACCGCTGGTCGGCCGTTGTCAGCCCGTCAGGGACGTGAGCGGCTGTCGCCGGGCGCGCGGCGGTAGACGGAGAGGTGCGACTCCGGCGGCGCGATCCGACGCCGCGTGGCTTCAGCCCGCGGGCCCGCGGTACCGGCAGCCCGAGGTGCACGTCTCGTGGACGACGACCTCCGACAGCAGCGGCAACTCCGGGCTCAACCGCTCCCAGATCCAGGCGGCGAGTCGCTCGCTGGTCGGGTTGTCCAGCCCCTCGATGTCGTTGAGGTAGTTGTGGTCGAGCCGGTCGTAGAGCGGCTGGAACGCGGCCTTGAGGTCGGCGAAGTCCATCACCCAGCCGGTGTCCGCACCAGGCTCGCCCGACACGTGGATCTCCACGCGGAACGAATGGCCGTGCAGGCGCGAGCACTTGTGGCCCGGCGGCACGTTCGGCAGGCGGTGCGCCGCCTCCAACGTGAAGGCTTTAAAGATGTCCATCACAACCATTGTACGGGCGGCGTCCGGGCTGGCGGACTGCCCGGGACCCTCTGCTACCGTAAAGCCGTTGCGGCTTCGACCGGCTCCCGTGTCCGATTCCGTCCCGACCCCTGCTGCGCTCGACCGCACCCCGGCCCGCCGGGATCGCGGGGTCTGGACGACGCTCGCCGGCATCCTCGCGCTCGCCGCCGTCTACGCGCCGCTGGCGTTCATGGGCCTGCGCTGGGGGATGACGCGCGGCGTTGCATCGCCGTTGTGGCCCGCCGCCGGTGTCGCGCTGGCGGTATTCGTCCTGTGCGGGCGGCGGCTCTGGCCGGGCGTCGTGCTCGGCTATCTCGGCGGTGCGCTGCTCAATGGGTCGCCGAATCCGCCGTGGGTGCTGCTGCTGGTCGCGCTCGGCAACGCGCTCGCGACGTACAGCGGCCACGTCGCACTGGAGCGCACGCGCTTCAACCCCGCATTCGAATCGTTCCGCGACTTCCTGCTGTTCGCTCTGGTATCCGCATCGATCGCCGCGATCGCGTCGACGATCGGTTCGCTCTCGATCGCCCTGCCGCTGCATCTGGACGCCGACCGCGTCTGGCTGATGTGGAGTCACTGGTATCTGGGCGACGTCACCGGCGTGTTGATCGTCGGCACCATGGTGCTGGCCTGGGCGCGCAGCGGCTGGCCACGCACCGCGCAGTGGTGGGGCGAGTTCGTGGCCTGCCTGGCCATCTCCGCAGCGATCGCCGCGTACGTCTTCCTGCGCCACGACGAGCGCATGTACACGTTCATCGCGTACTGCCCGTTGATCTGGGCCGCATTGTCGTTGCGTCTGCGCGGCGCGAGCGCGGCGTGCTTCCTGATCACGATGATCGCCGTCGCCGGCACCACGCTCGGCTACGGGCCGTTCGCGATCGCCGACATCCACGCGCGCTACGTCGACCTGCAGGTGTTCATCACGGTCATGGCGGCATCGACGCTGGTGCTGGCGGTGGTGGCCGACGAGCGACGCGCGCAGCACGCATTGCGCATGAGCGAGACGCGACTCCGGCTCGCGCTCGAAGCGTCGGACACCGGTCTGTGGAAGATCGACCTCGGCACCGGCGCGATGGCGTTCTCGCCGGAATGCTCGCGCGTCACCGGCATCCCGGAAACGGCAATCGAACACACGCGTGCGGGCGCGGCGACGCTGCTGCATCCGGAAGACCTGCTGCGCGTGCGCACCACGCTGGTCGAGGCGATCGAACGCCACACGCTGTTCGAAAGCCAGTTCCGCGTACGCCGACCCGATGGCAGCGAACTGTGGGTGGAAGCCCGCGGGCGTGCGCTGTACGAGGACGGGATCCCGACCTCGGTGCTCGGAACGATCAGCGACATCACCGCGCAACGTCGCAACGAACGCCGCCTCGCCGAACAGGCGCGCCTGCTCGACCTCACCAGCGATGCGATCCTCATCCGCGACCTCGACGGCCGCATCACCTACTGGAACGACAGTTGCGCGCGGCTGTACGGCTATACGCAGGCCGAAGCGATCGGCCGCATCGCGCGTGACCTGCTCGATTCGCGCTTTCCGATGCCGCTCGTCGAAATCAGCGCCGCGCTGCTGGAGCGCGAACGCTGGGAAGGCGAAGTGGTGCATCACCGCAAGGACGGCGAGCCGCGCGTGATCCACGCACGCTGGGTGCTGACGCGCGACGCGACCGGCCAGCCACAGTCTGTCATGCAGACGCACACCGACATCACCGATCGCAAGCGCGCCGACATCGCCGCGGCGTTCCTCGCCGAGCTCGATCGCCACATCGGTCGCGCATCCAGCGCCGATGACGTCGCCGACACCGGTCTTCGCCTGCTCGGCAAGCACCTCGGCCTGCTGCGTTGCACGCTGTCGGACATCGACGTCGAACAGTGGCGCATCCGCACGCTGCACGAATGGACGAACGGCGCGCCGCGCGTATCGGGCAGCTTCGACGCACGCGAGTTCTTCACCAGCGAACTCGGCGCGACGCTCGCATCGGGCGAGGCGGTCGCGGTCCGCGACCTGCGCAGCGACCCGCTCACCGCACCGTTCGCGCTCAACTACCTGCCATACGGCACGGCCGCGCTCGCCGCAGCGTCGTATGTCATCGAAGGCCGGCTAGCGGGCACACTCACCGTCGCCGCCGGCGAACCGCGCGACTGGCGCGCCGACGAGATGCAGCTGCTGCGCGAAGTCGTCGCCCGACTGTGGCCTGCGATCGAACGTGCGAAGTCGCTGGTCGCGCTGCGTGAGTCGGAAGCGCGTTTCCGCCAGCTCGCGGACACCGCGCCGATCATGATCTGGGTCGCCGAGGCTGACGGACGTTGCAGCTACGTCAGCCGGCGCTGGACCGAGTTCACCGGGCGCTCGTACGAGGACGAGCTGGGCTACAGCTGGAAGGCCGTCGTGCATCCCGACGACCTGTACGGCTACTCGACCGCGTTCGAGGAGGCCGCGCGCGAGCAGCGTGCGTTTTCCGACGAGTACCGCGCGCTGCGCGGCGACGGCGTGTACCGCTGGCTGCACGTGTCGGCGCGTCCGCGTCTCGGGCCCGGTGACGAATTCCTCGGCTACATCGGCGCGGTGATGGACGTCACCGAACGTCGCGAAGCCGAAGAAGCGCTGCGCGAAGCCGATCGTCGCAAGGATGAATTCCTCGCCACGCTCGCGCACGAGTTGCGCAATCCGCTGTCGCCGATCCGGACGGGCCTGCAGGTCCTCAACCTCACCGAGGACGCCGAGACCGCGCGGCGCACGCGGAAAATGATGGAGCGCCAGCTCGGCCACATGGTGCGGCTGATCGACGACCTGCTCGACGTATCGCGCATCACGAGCGGCAAGGTCGTGCTGCAGCGCGATCGCATTTCGCTGCAGGACGCCGCGCTTGCCGCGATCGAATCGGCGCGGCCGCAGATCGAAGGCGCGCGGCATCGCCTGCACCTCGAGCTGCCGAACGCGCCGCTCTGGATCGACGCCGATCCAACACGCATCGCGCAGGTCATGGGCAACCTGCTCACGAACGCGGCGAAGTACACGCCGGACGGCGGCGACATCACCCTGCGCGTCTACGACTGCGACGAATGCGCCTGCGTCTCGGTGTCCGACACCGGCCTCGGGATTCCGCCGGATGCATTGGGCGCGGTGTTCGGCATGTTCGCGCAGGTCAACCGCACGCTGGACCGTGCGCAGGGCGGGCTCGGTATCGGGCTGGCGCTGGCGCGCCGACTGGTCGACATGCACGGCGGCACCGTCACCGCGCACAGCGAGGGCCTCGGGCGTGGCAGCACGTTCGTCGTGCGCCTGCCGCTGGCGCCGGATTTCGCCGCAATCGAAGCGGCGCCCGCGATGTCGACCGGCGCCCAGGCACGGCGTCGCGTCCTGGTCGTCGACGACAACCAGGACGCCGCGGAAACGCTCGGCATGATGCTGGAGCTCGACGGGCACGCCACGTGCGTCGCGTATTCGGCGCTGGATGGCCTTCGACTGGTCGACGAATTCCAGCCGGAGATCGCCTTCCTCGACATCGGCATGCCGGTGATGAACGGCTACGAGCTCGCGCGCCGCCTGCGCGCACGCGAGGGCGGTGAGTCGATGATGCTGGTGGCGGTGAGCGGGTGGGGCGGCGAGGCCGACAAACAACAGGCCGCCGCGGCAGGGTTCGACCTGCACCTGACCAAGCCGGTGAGCGCGGAAGCGGTGCAGGCCGCGGTGGACCGCATTCATCGCTACGCGTCCGCCGTGTCCTGACGGATTCCATAACGCTGCATTGATGTCGATTTCATGGCGCGCTGCGTAGAAGGGCATGGTCTCCGTGGAGTTGCGTGCCATGTCCGCCACGATGTCGTCCGACTGGACCCTCGATCTCGCCCACGCGACCGCGACGCACGTCTCCGGCGTCACGGTCGTCGCCCTCCGCGGTGGCGGACGCGGACGCTATCGCGCGGTGCCGCTGACGGACACCCTGCCCGCGCCGGGGCCGGGACTGTCGGACGATGACTGCGAGTTCGTGGCGCGCATCGTGGGCGAACGTGTCCGCGAAGGCGCCCGGCTCCTGCTGGAGCGCATGCGCCGCCGCCGCGTCGAGGGCGTGACCCTGCACTAGGGATCGCGACACAGCGCACCCCGCGCGCGGCGAAGATCGGTATACACTCGAGACTGTGCGCGCCATCACGGTCCGCGCCGGCATGCGGGAAGCGCCCGCCCGTCGGTCGTGCGATCGCGCGACCCAGGAGTCGAAGTGACGCCCCACCTGCTCCAGACCGCGACCGAGGCGATCGAGGGGAGCGACCAGGACCCGGCGGGTCGGGTCGATCGGGAGATCATCTGTCAGGTCGACCTCGATCGCGCGACCGCACTCATCGAACGCCGCAGCGCCTCCGGCCTGCTCGACGAGCTGGGCGCGATCGTGCAGGCCCTCGAGGTCGCCGATTCGCGCACCGCGCCACGCCGCGGCACGATCGTCGGACGCCTGCTCGGGCGTGACCTCTCCGCACAGGCGCGCGCGCGCCAGGCGCACGAGCATGTCCGCATCCGCCTGCAGCTCGCCGAGCGCCGCGCGCTCGACGTGCTTGCCCACGTCCGTGAACTCGACGAAGCCAGCGCGCATATCGCGCGCCAGCGCGCCCGTCTGGCGGAGATCGCCGAGCGCGGGCGCGAGGCCTACGACGCGTTCGCGGTCGACGCCAGCACGCGCCCGGACGCGATGGGGCGTCGGCTCGATCACCTCACCATGCTGGTCAGTTCGTGGGACGTCGCGATCGCGCACATGCGGCTGGTACGCCAGTACGACGAACTGCTGCTTGCCCGCTACGCGCATGTCCGTGACGTGGTCGTGCCGCAGTGGCTGCGTCGCGCCGATGCCGCGCTTGCGGTCGAGGACAACGCCGACGAGTACGACGGCCCGCAGCTCGGCGAACCGCTGCGCGAAGCGCTGGCCGTGCTGCTTCAGGTGACCGCGCCCGAGCCCGCGGTATTCCCGCGCGCCGAGGACGTGCGCGTCTGAATCAACGTGTCGGGCGGTCGAGCGTGTCCCGCGACTCGCGCGGTCCGCGCGGGTGGCGATTGCCTTCGAGCGGCTGATCGGCGACCACCGGCGGAGCCACCGTGCCGGGCGTAGCCTGCTTCCAAACCTGCGTTTCCAGCGCACCGAGCCCGACCAGGTCCGGCACGAGCGCGAGCAGCGGCGACCCGTCGCTTCGCGGCGCCGGCATCACGCGGCTGCCGAGCACGGCCGCGGTCGCGGCAGCGAGCAGGCCGTACATCATCAGCGTTCGCGTATTGCGGACCATGCCGACCTCCCGCTCCGGAGACCCGAGGCTCGCACGCAGCCACTGCACGTCGCGTCGACGCGACCGCCGAATCCGCGCCCTGTTCATCCCGGGTGCGGCTCAGTGACGCCGCGGTGACCTTGGTGGTCCCGACTGGAGCTTCAAGCGGCTGTAACCCCGGCGGCTCTTCGGCTACGTTGGAGTCGGGGACTTTCAACGGATCAGCCGCTCATGCGATCGCTCATCGCCGTACTCGCCTGCGCTTTCGCCGCCTTGCCGTGCACCGCACTGGCGCAACGCGACATCACCGCGCCACTCATCTCGACCGCGGACGCCGATGCGCCCGTCCGGCTGGAGCGGGCGTCGATCGCCGTGGAGCACGCGGGTGGCACGGTGCGCACCACGCTCGACATGACCTTCCGCAACCCGTCGGCGCGAACGCTGGAAGGCAATCTCGATTTCCCGTTGCAACCCGGCCAGCAGGTCGTCGCGTTCGCCCTCGACATCGACGGCCACATGCGCGCGGCGGTGCCGATCGAGAAGCAGCGCGGTCGGCAGGTGCTCGAGGCGATCGAACGTCGCGGTGCGGATCCGGGGCTGCTCGAGCAGTCGCAGGGCGAACATTTCCGCCTGCGCATCTATCCGTTCGCGCCGCATGGAACGCGCAGCGTTCGCGTCGTGTTGTCGGAAGCGCTGCCGGCGAACGGCACGTCGGTGCGGCTGCCGACCGCATTCGCCGCCGGTCTGGACGCGGTCCCGCTGCTGGTCCGCGCCACCGACGCGCCGCGCATCGAAGGTGCCGTACGCACGCTGGTGTTCGAACGCCGTGGGCGCGGTCGCTATGAAACGACCCTGCGCGCGGGTGACATCGCGCGCGGTCGCGCCGTGCGCGTTGTGTTCCCTGCCGTCGCAGCGCCGTTGGCGCAGGTGCAGACATGGCGCGGCGAGCGCTACTTCGCCGCGGATGTGCCGGTGGCATTGCAACCCGAATCGCGCGCGTTTCCGTCGAAGATGGTGCTGTTGTGGGACAGCTCGGCGTCCGGCGCGCATCGTGCGCACGACCTCGAGTTCGCGCTGCTCGACGAGTATTTCCACGGAACCCGATCGATCGACGTCGACCTCGTGCGCTTCCGCGACACCGTCGAGCCGGCCACGCACTTCACCATCCGCACCGGCGACTGGAGCGCGCTCCGCAAGGCGCTGGAAACGACGATCTACGACGGTGCGACCGCTCTGCGCGGCTGGACGCCGCCTGCTGATGCGGGGGACGTGCTGCTCTTCAGCGACGGCCTGTTCAACTACGGTGACGCGACATTCCCGGCATTTGGTGCACGCCAGCGCCTCTACACCGTGCAGGCGGGCGTTGCCGGCGATGCGGCGCGACTCAAGGCGTTGGCCGAGGCGCGTGGCGGCGTCGCGATTCGGCTCGACAACGTTGCGGACGTGCGGACCGCGCACGATGAGCTGCTGCAGGACCTGCCGCGCATCGTCGGCATCGACGCTGTCGGTGCGGGTGATGTGATCGCCGAGTCCGCGATCGTTCGCAACGGTATGCTGCGCATCGCCGGTCGCCTTACCGACGCGAATCCGCGAATCACGCTCGACGTCGCCCGTGGGTATGAGCACGCGCGCATAGACGTCCCGCTGAGCGACGCGGTCGAAGGCGAAGCCGCTGCGCCTTTGTGGGCGAACTACGACGTCGCGAAGCTGATGGAAGCACCCGAGCGCAACCGGGCCGCGATCGCTCGCGTCGGCAGCGACTTCGGAATCGTCACGCCGGGCAGTTCGCTGATCGTCCTCGAAAATGTCGACGACTACGTGCGCTACGCGATCACGCCGCCGGACGAACTCCGCGACGATTACGCGCGCCTCATGCGCGCGAACGCGACGCGACGCGACGAAGCGCGCAGCAAGCAGCTCGACACCGTGCGACGCCAGTGGAACGAGCGCATCGAATGGTGGTCGACGCCGTTCCCGAAGGGCGCGCCGCCGAAGCCGAAGCGCGAGGAGATGCGCGGCGCCGTTGGCTTCGCGCCGCCGCCGGCTCCCGCACCGTCCGCACCGCCGCCGCCTGCCGCGATGGAAATGGCACAGGCGGCCGACGCCGCGTCTGCGGCGCAAGCGGCGCAGGCGGAGCAGCGGGAGCGTTCGCAGCAGTCCGCGCGTCGCGCGGAGTCGCTGGATCGCGTGCAGGTCACCGGAAGCCGCATGAGCGACGCCGAACGTGCCGAGGCCGGCACCGAAATCGGCGTGCAATTGCAGCCGTGGACGCCCGATTCCCCGTTCGCGCGTCGCCTGCGCGGGCTGGATGCGGACGCCGCGTACGCCGCGTATCTCGACGAACGCGCGCGCGCCGAGCCGGGCACGGCGTTCTACCTCGACGTCGCGGACGTGCTGCTGGACCGCAAGCGCGACGACCTCGCATTGCGCGTGCTGTCGAACGTCGCCGAGATGGATCTCGATAACCGACACGTGCTGCGCGTGCTCGGCTACCGGCTGATGCAGGCGGGCCGCGCCGACCTCGCGGTGCCCGTGCTCGAACAGGTGCTTGCCATGAGCGACGACGAGCCGCAGAGCTACCGCGACCTCGCGCATGCCTACGCGGCGATCGGCGACCGGCAGAAGGCGATCGACCTGCTGTACGAAGTTGTCGCCGGAACCTGGGACGGCCGCTTCCCCGGCATCGAGGTGACCGCGCTTGCCGAACTCAACGCGCTGATCGCGACGTCGCCGAAGTCCTTGGATACGCATCGCATTCCGGCCGACCTGGTTCGCAACATGCCGCTCGACCTGCGCGCGGTGCTCAGCTGGGACGCCGACGACAGCGACATGGACCTGTGGGTCACGGATCCGAACGGCGAGAAGGCCTACTACGCGCACCGGCTGACGTACCAGGGCGGCCACATGTCGCTGGACTTCACCGGCGGCTATGGTCCCGAAGAATTCGCGCTGCGGACCGCCAAGCCCGGCCGCTACAAGATCGAAGCCAACTATTTCGGCGACCGCCAGCAGGTCGTGACCGGTGCGACCACGCTGCAACTCTGGCTGAGCACGCACTTCGGCACGTCGAAGCAGAAGGACCAGCGCGTCACGCTGCGCCTGCGCGACCAGAAGGAAACGATCTTCGTCGGCGAGTTCGAGGTGAAGTAGCGGACGGCGGCAGACCGGCCCGACGCGTTACGAGCGCGTCGGGCCGATAGCGCTGTTGTCGGAGTGCGCAGATTTTCGCGGGCGTCGCCATCGACAAACCGTCGCCGGGTGCATCGCATCGATGCCGTTCGGCGGCGCGCGCTCAGCGAATCGCGAGCAGCACGGCACCGACAAGGTTCGCCAACGCGAACGCGATCCCCAGCGAAGTCAGCAGGGCGGTGCGATTGCGGCGTAGGCGATGGGTGGACATCGGGTTTCTCCAGGGACGCCCCGGCACCGGCACGCTGCTCCTGCGTCCGTCGCCGTGTTCCCGGTCGGCTCGATCGCAGGCGCCGGGGCGAGGCTCATGCTCGGCCTCGCGTGGCGTCGTCGCTATCCGGCTATGCCGCGCCTGCGGGTAGGAAAAGTCCGAAGCCCGCACATGCGCGGAGCACGGTCTCGCTGCAGGCGTTGCCCGCGATCGTCACCCATCCCAGACCACGACGCTCGAACGCACACTGATGAGCGCAAGCGCGATGCCGCGTGTCGCCAACGGATCGTCATACCGTCGCGCCCGCTGCCGGCATCAGCGAATCGACCGGCCCGGCTAGTGGTACAGCGGATTGTCCAGCAGCAAGGCGCGCGGGACGCGGTTGCGCTTCACCCACAGCAGTGCGTCGACCGGGTCCTCGAACACGTGCGCCTGCAGCCCAAGTCGCGACGCCATGATCTGGCCGATGCGATCGCGATCCAGCAACTCTTCGCGGGCGGCGATGGCGATCGTGAACGAGGCGGGTGCGGCATCGGCCCATTCGCGCACGATCTCGAAACGTTCGGCCAGCGTGGGGATGGGTGTCACCTCCGCATCGCTGAAGTCGAACAGCACGCGCCGCACATCGAGCGACTTCGCCTCCCCGATCGCGTCGAGCGCGATGTGGCGTGCTTCGACCAACGTGAGCGGCCCGGCCGCGTGCACGACCAGGCAGTCGTCTTCGATGTGGTGGACGGTATCCATGCGGAGCCTCAGGAGTGCGTTGATTGCGCTGACGGTTGTTCGAGCCACCGTTTCGCTTCGGCACGGCCGGTGAATACGCGCGCGTCGAGGCCGAGGTGCGACGCGACGTAAAGTCCCGCGCGATCCGGTCGAAGCAGTGCTTCCGGCGCGGCCAGGCCGATGGAAAATCCGTCTGGCGCCGCTTCCGCCCATTCCTGCACGATGTCGATGCGCTGTACGAGCACTGGCGGTTGGTCGATACGCGCATCGAGCACATCGATCAGCAGCCGACGCAGGCCGCGATCGCGGCACGTCAACACGGCATCGAACGCGGCGGCGCGCACTTGCGCCAGCGATGCGTCGCCTTCGACGCGAAGAACGAGGGCATCGTCCTCGACACGGACATCGACGTTCATAGCGGCCTCCCGCGTCGAGGGTAGAGCTGCAGCCACGACGGCACCGACCGCCGGTCGCACATGCACCTTCGTGCAGCACAGCGCCACGCGTGTCCGTACAGCGCTTTAGCTGCAACGCATGCTGGTTAGACGGTGCATTGCGCTCGTTACACCGTGCCGATGTAAGCGCTGCTCGCCGCCCATTTCACCTGCGCGATCACTTCCTTCACGCGTCCACGGTCGATGAGCTCCGCGGGTGATGCATCGTCGCGCTTGGTGCATAGCCATCGCGCCACGGCGGCTTCGTCATGCCTCCAGAAGTCGAGAAGCAGCAAGGCGAGTTCCGGCGAGCGCGCCTTCACGAGTTCCCAGACGCGTTGCTCGGCTTCGCGGCACTGCGACTGCGCATGCCGCAGCAGCTCGAGTTCGAGGAACAGGTCGTCGGTGGTCCGCGGGCGGCCGGCCATGGGGCAATGCTCGCACGCTCGGCTAGTGGCACTGCTGAATCCAACGGCAATGACCGCGTGGGCCGATCGAGTGCCCGTGGGCACGATGCCGTGCGTGGCAGCGTGCTCCCGACGAACGGTCGCCGCGTCCGTGTCGACGCGTGTCGTATTGCAAGTCGGCGCCGCATTCGCCAGTGCAGCGTCATGCAACCCGAGCCCGCCATGCCCCCGACGCTCGACGACATCGACGCGCGGTATCGCTACCGGCTTCGTGCATGGATCGGTTGGATGTTCGTCGTCGAGCTGCTGCTCGTCGGGCGACTGCACGGGTGGGCCGGCCACGAGGCCATCGTTCTGATCGACGCGGGCTGGGTCGCATGCCTGCTCGCGGTGCTGGTCGCGGTCCACCGCTTTCACGCAAGCGCGGGGCCCGGCGACGCGCTGGTGCTGGTCAATGCGGTGTTCGCGTCGATCAACATGCACGTGGCCGGGATCAATGGCCTCGGCTGGGTGTTCCCGATCATCATCACCGCGTTCGCGATCAGTCGCCCGCGACTGGCGCTCGTCGTCTCGATCGCGATGCTGGTCAATGCGTTCGCGTTCACCGGGCCGTTCGGTGCTCCCGACGCCAAACTCGCGTTCGGTCTCTGCGGCGCGCTCATCACCGTGCTGTCGTACGTCGTGGCCAGGCATGTCGAAACGCTGAGGCACCTGCTCGGACGCCTGGCGACGCGCGATCCCTTGACCGACTCCGGCAACCGGCGCGCGATGGACGATGCACTGCGTAGCGCCATTCGCGCGCGGCATGCGCCGAGTGTTCTCGCCGTGCTGGATCTTGATCACTGCAAGAAGATCAACGATGCGTACGGCCACGCCGCGGGCGATCGCGTGCTTCGCGAGACCGCCGCGGCCATCCGTTCGCATCTCGGCGACAGCGGCCGTGTGTATCGGCTCGGCGGCGAGGAGTTCGTCGTGCTGTTGCCTGCGACGTCGCGTGGTGATGCCGGGACGCGGCTGCGCGCTCTCGGGGCCGCCATCCGCCGCGACGTTCGCCTGCGCGAAGTGCAGATCACCTGCTCGATAGGCTATGCAGCGAAGCGGCCGATCGACGATGCGGCCACGTGGCTCGCCCGCGCCGACAGCGCGATGCACCGCGCGAAGACGTCCGGCCGCGATCGGGTGGTGGATGTCGACGATCCGCTCGAAACGAACGTCGAGGGCGCCGCAGCGGGGTAGCGCGCACGAGCGAGAGAGCCCGCATCCGAAACGCGACCGCCAGGCAACAAAAAACCCCGCGTTCGCGGGGTTTTGCCGATCGACCGCTGGTGGCTATGGGTGGACTCGAACCACCGACCCCAGCATTATGAGTGCTGTGCTCTAACCGGCTGAGCTACATAGCCATGCGGTGAACCGCGAATTCTTCCGGTTCGGCCGCTGGCTGTCAATGACCGGTGTCGCGCTACGGCGTTCGCTTGTTGTCCACTGGCCCGCGTGGCAGAGTCGATCGCAATGGCTTAGTGCCTAAGCAATCGAGGTCCGCATCGTGATCGATCCGGACGGCTACCGCCCCAACGTGGGCATCGTGATCATGAACGCCGATGGGCGCGTGTTCTGGGCGCGTCGGGTGCATCGCGACGGCTGGCAGTTCCCGCAGGGCGGCATGAACACCGACGAGACGCCGCTCGAGGCGATGTATCGCGAGCTGCGTGAAGAGACCGGCCTGCTGCCGGAGCACGTCGACGTGCTCGCCGCCACGCCCGGCTGGCTGCGTTACCGGCTGCCGCAGCGCGCGATCCGGCGTCGCGATCGCCTGGTCTGCATCGGCCAGAAGCAGGTGTGGTTCCTGCTGCACCTCAAGTGCGAGGAATCGAACGTCTGCCTCGACCTCACCGACAAGCCCGAGTTCGACCACTGGCGCTGGGTCGACTTCTGGTATCCGCTCGATCACGTGGTGACGTTCAAGCGCGGCGTGTACTCGCGGGCGCTTCGGCACCTGGCGCCGTCGGCCCGGCAGATTGCCGGGGCATCCGCGATTCCGACACCGATGCCGGATCCGTACGACCCCCGCAACGCCCGCCCGCTGAGACGCCAGCGGCCGAGGTCGGGCGGCTACGGGCCGCTCCAGGCCGGGGCGCCCGAGCCCGCTTCCAATTGACAATCATTCTCATTCGTGTTGGACTTGTGGCGTCCCAACAGCGCTTCCGGCCCTCATGTACGTGTGCCTCTGCAACGGCGTCACCGACCGCGACATCCGCCAGGCGGCGGAAGCCGGGTGCCGCAGCATGCCGGAGCTGACCATGCGCACCGGCGCCGGCGCGACCTGCGGCAGCTGTGTCGAGATGGCGACCGCGATCCTCGACGAAACCACGGCACGTGCGCACGCCCTGCCGCTTCCCGTGCTCCAGGTCGCTGCCTGAGCCAACGCGGGCGATTCGCATTACGCCGCGGCCCGTCGCGCGGGTTTAGAGTTCGCGCTCCGCGTCGTGGAGCCTGCCCATGAAGGGCGATGCCAAAGTCATCGAATTCCTCAATCGCGCGCTCTACAACGAGCTGACCGCGATCAACCAGTACTTCCTGCACGCCAAGATGCTGAAGAACTGGGGGCTGAAGGAACTCGCCGATCACGAGTACCACGAGTCGATCGACGAGATGAAGCATGCGGACAAGCTGTCCGAGCGCATCCTCTTCCTCGACGGCCTGCCGAATTTCCAGGCGCTGGGCAAGCTGAAAATCGGCGAGAACCCACGCGAACTGCTGGGCTGCGACCTCGCACTCGAGTACGAAGCGCTACCCGTGCTGCGCGAGGCGATCGCGTACTGCGAGCAGGTCAGCGATTACGTCAGCCGTCAGTTGTTCGCGGACATCCTCGAGTCCGAGGAAGAACACATCGACTGGATCGAAACGCAGCTCGCGCTGATGGATCGACTCGGCGACGCGCTGTATCTGCAGTCGAAAATCGAGAGCTGATCAGGCGACGGGCCGCGGCGCTGCCGCTCCCCGCCGCATGACGCTGCGCACGCGGCGCCACAACCACGCGATCGCCAGGCCGACCAGCAGGCTGATCGCGAGCACCGCCACCAGCGCGGCCACCGGATGCGCGATGAGCAGCGCGAGCAGTCCGACGGTCGCGGCGTCCTCGCCGACCGAGGCGCCCCAGTTGGTGACCGGCTCCGGCGACAGGTTGAGCAACGCGCGTGTGCCGGACTTGAGGCCGTGGCTGGCCAGCGCGACGCCCGCGCCCGTGGCGAGTGCGCCCGCGCCGAGATGCCCGTCGGGCGACAGCGCGGCCGCCGCCAGGAACGCACCGACCGGTATGCGCAGCAGCGTGTGGACGAGGTCCCATGCCGAATCGACGCCCGGGATTTTGTCGGCGAAGAACTCGACGAGCGCGAGCGCGCCCGACACCCCGAGCACCCACGGCGACTGCGCGGCCTGCAGCGCGGGCGGCAGGTCGAGCCAGCCGAGCGCGCCGGCGACGCCGATACCGAACACGGTGAGATAGACGCGGATTCCCGCGAGCCAGGCGAGCACGAGACCAAGCGCGAACAGCGGGGCAGCAGGCATGACGGGCTCTCCGGGTCGCCACCGTCCATGGGACGTCGGGCGACGTGCAGGCGGCGTGGGCATACTGCAGCCACTGCCGCTTCGCCGAGGCCGCCATGTCGCCACGTCCGACGTCGTCCGCCGTCGCCCGCACCGGGGTCGGGCTGGTCGCCGCGCTGTTCGTCTTCCTGCTCGCGCTGCTGTTCGGCGCCTGGGGCGTGTGGCAGGTCGCGCGCGGCGGACGGCCACCGTCCGACGCCGGCGGGTCCAACGCCCTCGCGCAACGCGTCGCCACGCTCACCCGGTCGGACCAGGTAAGCCGCGAGGCCAATGCGCGCTTGCAGTCCACCTTGGCCGACCGCGAGGAGCAGATCGCGCAGCTCAAGGCCGATGTCGACTTCTACGAGCGGCTGGTCGGCGCCACCGGACAGCGCCACGGGCTGAGCGTCCACGACCTGCGCCTGCACCGGCAGCCGGGCGGGGCATGGCATTTCAGCGCCGTGCTGACGCAGAACCTCGACCGCGCCGCCGTCAGCAGCGGCACGCTGACACTTGCGATCGAAGGCAGCCAGCAGGGCCGGTTGCGCACGCTCGACTGGGCGTCGCTGCGCCAGCAGCCGCAGGCGCCCGGCGCGCCGTACTCGTTCCGCTACTTCCAGCAGGTCGACGGCGATGTCTTCCTGCCCGCGGGATTCACGCCGTCGCGGGTGACCGTGCACCTGCAGCCGCGCGGAGGCGCCGCCGTGGAACGGGCACTGACCTGGGACGAATCGACCGCCGCGGACACCGGCGTCGCCCGTTGAACGCAGCGTCGCTCCGCGTTGGCCGGGCGTTGCGACCGGCGCTGGTATCCTGAGCGCATGGAAATGATCGACCTGCCGACGGCGCCGGGCTATCAGTCGCTCGAGCGGCCGCTGGCGTTCACCTCCGCTGCGGCCGCGAAAGTGCGGCAGCTCATCGATGAGGAAGGCAACGAGTCGCTGAACCTGCGTGTGTACATCCAGGGCGGCGGTTGTTCGGGCTTCCAGTACGGTTTCGAATTCGACGAAGAACGCGGCGAGGACGACCTCGCGGTGGAAACCGACGGCGTCACCCTCGTCGTCGACCCGCTGAGCCTGCAGTACCTGATGGGCGCGGAAGTCGACTACACGGAAAGCCTGCACGGCGCGCAGTTCGTGATCCGCAATCCGAACGCGAAGACCACCTGCGGCTGCGGATCCTCGTTCTCGGCATGACGCCCCTGTCCGGCGCGCCGTACTCGCTCGTCGGAGAGAACCCTTGTGTCGCGCCGCTGGATCGCGCCGAGCATCTGCGCGGCGATGCGAGCGCGCTGGCAGCGCTCTGGCGCGATGGCCACGTGCTGCGCCTGGATGGCGAGGGACGCGCCGCCATCGATGCATCGGGCAGTGCGGCGGTAACGCGTGGCGATGCATTGCGTACGTCGCACGACGGCGCGTACTTCCTCGGGCTGGACGCGCGCGGCGAAGGATGGTTTGCGCAGACGCACGCCGATCTCGGCGATGCGCGCGTCGACCTGCGCACCGCGGCGGCGACATGGCCACTCACCGAAGCCAGCGCGTTCGCGACTGCGCATGCCCTGCACCACTGGCATCTGCGCCATCGCTATTGCGGAAGCTGTGGCGGGGACGTGGACTTCGTGCGCGCCGGTTGGCTCGGCCGCTGCCTGCGGTGCACACGCGAGCATTACCCGCGCACCGATCCCGCGGTCATCGTGGCGGTCGGCGAGGGCACGCGGCTGTTACTCGGTCGACAGGCGAGCTGGCCGGCGAAGCGCCATTCGTTGATCGCCGGTTTCGTCGAGCCGGGCGAAACGTTGGAGCAGGCCGTCGTACGCGAAGTGATGGAAGAGACCGGCGTGCACGTGCTCGCCTGTCGTTATCTTGGCTCGCAGCCGTGGCCGTTCCCGACGTCGCTGATGATCGGCTTCATCGCGGTGGCGCGCGCCGGCGAAGTACGCGTCAGCGATGAGCTCGAGCATGCGCGCTGGTTCGAGCGCGATGAGATCGTCGAAGCGCTTGCCGCCGAAGCGCGCGGCGACACCGAGAGCGCGCTGCTGATGCCGCCCGCGCGCTTGTCGATCGCGCACTGGCTGCTGCGCGAATGGCTGGAAGCGACGGCCTGATCAGCCCGGTGCGAGCGCCGTGAACGGCGCACACGGCAGATTGCGCAACACACCGAAGACGAGCGCGGCCGCGATCCACAGCCGGCCATCGAACGCGATGCGACGTGTCGCACCCTGCAGAACACGCCGATGCGTGGCCTGCTCGAACGCGAACAGCGCCAGCACGGGCAAGCCGATCAGAGCGAGCACGTTCATCGACGCCGCGGTCGCGATGTCGCCATGCACCACTGCATGCAGCATGCGCGTCATGCCGCAGCCCGGGCAGTAGAGGCCGGTGACTGCGTGGAAGAGGCAGCCCGGGAACGGGCTCGTCGCGGCGTTCGGATCGAAGCGGTAGAGCAGCCCGACGCCCGCGACCGCCGCCGCGCCGAGCGCGGTTACGGTCATGGTGCGTCGGGCGTCGATCGCGTTCATCGATGCTGCATGGACTGCAGTTGCTGCATCGTTTCCATGTAATGGGCGGCGCCACCGGTGATCACCCAGATCAGGTTGCAGATGATGCCGACTGCAACCAGGCCGGTGCCGATCCAGCACCACAGCTTGGCGGCGTCCGAATTACGCTTGGCTTCCGCAAAGTCGCCACGGTCGAGCGCGCTGTTGACCTTGCTGGCGAACACGATGCCGACGATGCCCGGAATCGAGCCGACGATGCAGCACAGGCAGAGGCCGAGGATCGTCACGACGATCGACCACGCCATGTAATTCGGCGTCGGAACGCCACCCGCCTGCGGCGGCATCGGCGACGGGGGCGGCATTACGGGCGGTGGTGTACTCATTGCGGGTCGTCCTTATCGGTGCGGGTCGGAACTGCGATATCGAGGTCGATGCTAGCAGGCGGGCCGATCAGGCCGCGCTGCCGCGAAGCATGCGGACACGCGCTTCGAGCGAATCGGCCGTCGCCACGGCGCCGTCGACCGGTGCATCGGCGACGACATCCACATGCGCGCGGAAACGGCGCGGCAGGCGTGCGCGGCCTAGGCGATCATCCCGACGGCTCCACATGCTCGACCACATGCCACGCAGCGCCATCGGCACCACCGGCACCGGCCGGCGTTCGAGGATCTTCTCGACGCCCGACTTGAACGCGGCGATCTCGCCATCCTTGGTCAACCCACCTTCGGGAAAGATGCCGACCAGCTCGCCCTCGGCAAGCGCGGCATCGATCTCGTCGAAGGCCTTCTGCATCAACGCGGGATCCTCGCGCGCGCCAGCGATTGGAATCGCCTTCGCGGTGCGAAAGATCCAGCGCAGCAGTGGCGCGTTGAAGATGCGGTAGTACATGACGAAGCGCACCGGCCTCGGAATGCTGCCGGCCAGGATCAGCGCGTCCATGAAACTCACGTGGTTGCAGACGATCAGCGCCGCGCCTTCATCGGGAATGCGCTCGATGCCGGTTGCGCGCAAGCGGTACAGCGAGCGCACCAGCACCCAGCTGAGGAAGCGCATCGCGAATTCCGGAACGATCGTGAGGATCCAGATCATCACCAGCGCATTCGCAATGGCGAGCGCGAGGAACAGCTGCGGGATCGTCCAGGCCAGCCAGCGCTGCAGCGCGATCGCGCTCAACGCGGCAATCACAATGAACACCGAGTTCTGGATGTTCATCGCCGCGATCACGCGCGACAGCTCGGCCTTCGGCGTGCGGCTCTGGATCAGTGCGAACAGCGGCACCACGAAGATGCCGGCCGACAGACCGACGCCGGCCAGTGCGATCGCAATGCGCACGCCGCCCGGCGCGGCGAGGAACTCGCGCAAGCCCAAGCCGGCAACGGGCGGCGCACCGGTGCGCGCGAAATAAAGATCGAGCAGGAAGGCCGTGATGCCGAACGCACCCACCGGCACGAGTCCGATTTCGACCGTGCGCGCCGACAGTTTTTCGCACAGCACCGAACCCACGCCGGTGCCGACCGAGAACAAAGCGAGCGCGAACAGGTACAGCGCGCCGTTGCCGAGGTTCACGTCCGCATACGCCGGCAATTGCGACGTGAGCATCGTACCGACGAACCAGAACCACGACACGCCGAGGATGGAGTTGCGCACCGCGAGCTGCTTGCGCGCCATGCGGATGATGCGCAGCGATTCGGGGAACGGATTGAAGCTGATGCGCAGGTCCGGCGCGTTGGCGTCGGAACGCGGAATCGAACGGCTCGTCACGTAGCCGAGCGCCGCGAGCAGCAACACCGCACCGGCCGCGATCATCGGTGCTTGCGCATGGCCCATCGCGAAGATGCCGCCACCTGCGAGCATGCCGAGCAGGATCGCCACCGACGTGCCCATCTCCACAAGGCCATTGCCGCCGGTGAGCTCCTGCGGTTCGAGCACCGCGGGCAGGATCGAATACTTCACCGGCCCGAACAGCGTGGCGTGCACGCCGGTGAGGAACAGCGCGGCCATCAGCACCGGCAGGCTCTTGAGCGCGAAGCCGGTCGCCGCTACCGCCATCACCGCGATGCCGAACAGGTTGACCGCCCGGATCAGTCGCGACTTCTCGTACTTCTCCGCGATCTGCCCCGCGAGTGCGGAGAACAGGAAGAACGGGACGATGAAGATCGCCGGCGCGAGGTTGGCGTACAGCGTGGTCTGCGCCGTGCCGACTGCGAGGAACGCGAGCAGCCCGATGATCGCCTGGCGGTACACGTTGTCGTTGAACGCGCCGATCGCCTGCGTCGCGAAGAACGGTGCGAACCGTCGCTGGCCGAGAAGCTCGAACTGCGAATGCTGTTTGACGTCAGGCGCCATGCGACGTGGTCTCCCCGGGACGCCGGGAGCCTAGCAGAGCGGCTGCGGCATGCGGCCGCGCGCGTTGCCATCACGCCCCAGCGCCTAGCGTGCGCATCCGCGGCGTCTTGCCGACACAGGAGTTCACGATGGCGACTAAGAAGACCGCCGGCCGCAAGCCGACCCGCACCGCCTCCGGCAAGGCCGCCGCCACCGGCGGCAAGGCCGCGTCGCGCAAGACCGACAGCGGGAGCGCGAAGGGCACGCCCAGCGGCACCGGCGACGCGCTCGCGGAAAAAATGGCGCAGACGCAGAAGGCCGCTGCGGCAATGCCGACGAACGCCACCAAGCCCGCGGAATTCGCCAAGCGCGGCGCGATGCCGGACGCGCCGGAGGGCGCGCACGTCGACATCGATCCCGCGGTGGGCGGCAGCACGCTCAGCGAACTGAACGTCAACGACAAGGTCGGCGCACCGGCGGGACTGGGTGAGAACCCGACGGTCGATCCGCTCGATCGCGTGCGCGTCGATTCGTCCGGCCAGGTGCTCACCACCAATCAGGGCGTGCCGGTTTCGGACAACCAGAGTTCGCTGAAGGCCGGCGTGCGCGGGCCGTCGCTGCTGAAGGATTTCATCCTCCGCGAGAAGATCACCCACTTCGACCACGAGCGCATTCCCGAGCGCATCGTGCACGCGCGTGGCTCCGGCGCGCACGGTTTCTTCGAGTGCTACGAGCCGCTTACCGATCTCACCATGGCCGCGCCGTTCCAGGGCAAGGGCAAGCGCACGCCGGTGTTCGTGCGCTTCTCCACCGTCGCCGGCGAACGCGGCAGCAAGGACACCGCGCGCGACGTTCGCGGTTTCGCGGTGAAGTTCTATACCGAGCAGGGCAACTGGGATCTCGTCGGCAACAATATCCCGGTATTCTTCATCCAGGACGCGATGAAGTTCCCCGACCTCGTGCACGCGGTGAAGCCCGAGCCGCACCACGCGATGCCACAGGCCGCGAGCGCACACGACACGTTCTGGGATTTCGTGTCGCTGATGCCCGAATCCACGCACATGCTGATGTGGGCGATGAGCGACCGCGCGATTCCGCGCAGCTATCGCACCATGCAGGGCTTCGGCGTGCACACCTTCCGCATGGTCAATGCGAAGGGACGCGCGGTGTTCGTGAAGTTCCACTGGACGCCTGTACTCGGCACGCATTCGCTGGTATGGGACGAGGCCGTCAAGATTTCGGGCGCCGATCCCGACTTCCACCGTCGGGATCTGTGGGAAGCGATCGAAGCCGGGCAATACCCGGAATACGAGCTCGGCCTGCAGGTGTTCACCGAAGCGCAGGCGGAGGAATTCAGCTTCGACGTGCTCGACGCCACCAAGCTCATTCCCGAGGAACTCGTTCCCGTGCAACCGGTCGGTCGCCTCGTGCTCGATCGCAATCCGGACAACTTCTTCGCCGAGACCGAACAGGTCGCGTTCTGCACGGCGCACGTCGTGCCCGGTATCGACTTCAGCAACGATCCGCTGCTGGCCGGCCGCATCCATTCGTATGTCGATACGCAGATCACGCGACTCGGCGGGCCGAACTTCCACGAGATCCCGATCAATTCGCCGATCGCGCCGGTGCACAACAACCAGCGCGACGGCATGCATCGCCAGGCCATCCATCGCGGGCGCGTGTCGTACGAACCCAACAGCCTTGGCGGCGGTTGCCCGTTCCAGGCGGGTGCGGCGGGCTTCGTCGCATTCCCCGAACCGATCGAAGCCAACGAAGTGCGCGGCAAGCCGGAGAAGTTCGCGGAACACTTCAACCAGGCGCGGCTGTTCTTCGACAGCCAGACGCCGGTCGAACAGGCGCACATCATCGCGGCGTTCCGTTTCGAGCTGTCCAAGGTCGGCGTGCCCGCGATCCGCGAGCGCGTGGTGTCGATGCTGGCGAATGTTTCGGACGCGCTAGCAGAAGGCGTCGCGGAAGGTCTCGGCATGGACGTGCCGGCGCCGATGCCACGCGTGCTCGCCAAGCCGCCGAAGCCGGAAGTCGCGTCGTCCGATGCGTTGTCGCTGCTCGCGCGCCCGGGCGACGGCAGCATCCGCACGCGACAGATCGCGCTGGTGGTGGCGGACGGCGTGGACGGCGCGACGATCAGTGCGCTGCAGGCCGGCCTGCTCGACGAAGGCGCGGTGCCGCGTCTGGTCGCGCCCCGCATCGGACCGGTGCGCACGTCCGACGGCGTAGCGCTGGATGCCGACGCCTCGCTCGAGAACGAACCCGCGTTCCTGTTCGATGCGATCGTGCTGCCGGACGGCGCGACGGCGGTCGACACGCTGCTCGCCAACGGCCACGCGCTCGCCGGCCTGAAGGACCAGTACCGCCACTGCAAGACCATCCTCGCGCTCGGCGATTCGCGCCGGCTGATCGACGCCGCCGGCCTGCCGACCGACCTGCCCGACGGCACGCCCGACCCGGGCCTGTTGCTGATGGACAGCGGCGACGTCGACGATGCGCTCGAGGCGTTCGTGCAGGCCGTGGCCATGCATCGCCACTGGGATCGCGAGACCGACCCGCCGCGGGTGTAAGCGCCACGTTCGCGTTGAACTGCCGACGCGAACCCGGCGAACGACGCGCTCACCGTGACCCGCGGGCGCGCGTCGCATCCCGCGTGCCGATGGACGGCATCCGCCGCTGTCGTCGCCATCGGATGATCCCCGGCGCGCGATCCGCGCATCCAGGGGACTTCCATGAAGGGCACGCTATTCCTGCGCACCGGCATCCTGCTCCTGCTGGGCGGCGTCGTGATGGGCATGGTCATGGGCATGCGCGAAGACTTCACCTACGCGCCGGTGCACGCCCACCTCAACCTCGTCGGCGGCGTGCTGATGATGGTGGCCGGCCTGTTCTACAACGCGCGGCCGGACCTCGCCGGCCGCATGGTCACCGCGCACTACGTCACCCACACGTTGGGCGCGGTGCTGCTGCCGATCGGCATCTACGGTTCGATCGCCGGCCGCGCGTGGGCAGGCCCGGTCGTGGGTCCGGGTTCGCTGCTGGTTCTGCTGGCGCTGATCCTGTTCGCGGTGAACCTGTTCAGGCGCGTGCCGCAGGCGGTAGCCGCCGGCACGCTCGATAGCGCGCGCGTTCCGTAGGGCAGCCCGATCGACGCGCCCGGCCGCCCGCAGCGGCCGGGCGTAACACTCCTTACACCGGCCGACGGGTATCCATGCTCCCCATGCGCTTTCTCGACGCCGAACTCCGCCCCATCGCCCCCACCGACGCCCTGTCGCCGCTGGTGACCGCCGCCGCGATCAGCGGCATGACCGCGCTGCTCAGCCTCGCGGTCGGCAGCGGCATGGCGATCGCACTTCAGCTGTTCCCCGGTGTGTTCATCGGTGCCTTGCTGGCGCAGGCCGGCGTGTCGCCCATGCGCACGCCGCGCGCGATGCTCGTCTGCCTGCCGGTGATCGGTTTGCTGATGGCCGGAAGCGCGGAGCTCGCCGGCGCGCTGGTGCCCTGACGGGGTAGCCGCACCATCACGGTCGGCGTCGACCCACCACCGCGCCGCGCGTCATCAGCGACGTCGCGCCAACCAGCGATCAATGCCCGCCGCGAACGCCTGCCGGTCGCGCGCATGGAACGGCGCCGGCCCACCGGTCTGCAGCCCGGCACCGCGCAACTCGTCCATGAAGTTCCGCATCGACAGCCGCTCGGCGATCGTGTCCTTCGTGTACGCCTCGCCACGCGGATTGATCGCGGTGGCGCCGGCCTCGATCACGCGCGCCGCCAGCGGAATGTCCTGCGTCACCACCAGATCGCCGGCACGTACCTGCGATGCGATCTCGGTATCGGCCACGTCCGGCCCCTGCGGCACCTGGATCGCGCGCAGCCATGGCGACGTCGGCAGCCTGATCCATTGATTCGCGACGAACACCACGTGCACCTGCGCGCGATTCGCCGCACGTACCAGGATGTCGCGGATCGGGCCCGGACACGCGTCCGCGTCCACCCAGATGCGCGCTGCGTCGCTCACATGCGGCGCACGCGGAAGCGGCGTGCCTTGATGCGGCCTTCCTGCAGGCGCGACAGCGCGCGCGCGGCGTGCTCGCGCTTCACCGCCACGTAGCTGCGCGTCGGGAACACATCGATCTTGCCGATCGCATCGCCGGGCAGGCCGGCGTCGCCGGTCAACGCACCGACGATGTCGCCCGGCCGCAGCTTGTCGGTGCGGCCGCCGTCGATGCGTAGCGTGTTCATTCCCGCGCGCCGGCCGGTGCCACCACGCAGCGGCGCGAGCGACGGTTTGCGCAGCACGGCATCAATGCCGAGTGCGGTTTCAATAGCGGCCAGCCGCGAACGCTCGCGCCCGGTGCACAACGTGAGCGCGACGCCGCCACGCCCCGCACGCCCGGTACGACCGATGCGATGCGTGTAGGTGTCCGGATCGCTCGGCACATCAAAGTTCACCACCAGCCCGAGATCGTCGATGTCCAGCCCGCGCGCGGCGACATCGCTGGCCACCAGCACGTCGCAACTGCCGTTGGCGAAGCGCACGAGCACTTCCTCGCGGTCGCGCTGTTCGATGTCGCCGTGCAACGCGAGCGCGTCGAAGCCCAGGTGCGCCAGCGACGACGCCACTTCATCCGCATCGCGCCGCATGTTGCAGAACACCACGGCGCGGCCGTCGGGCTGCGCGAGCAATGCGCCGGCCAGTGCAGCGACCTTCTGTGCGGGTCCCACTTCGACGAAGCGTTGATCGATCGCCGGTGCATCGGCCTCGCCCTGCACGTGCACTTCCACCGGCTCGCGCATGGTCGCCTGCGCCACCTCGCGGATCGCATCGGGAAACGTCGCCGAGAACAGCAGCGTCTGCCGCGTGCGTGGCGTGGCCTTCACGATCTCGCGAATCTGCTCTTCGAAGCCCATGTCGAGCATGCGGTCCGCCTCGTCTAGCACCAGCACGCTGACATCGCGCAGCTTCAGCGCCTTCTTGCGCAGCAACTCCTGCACGCGGCCGGGCGTGCCGACGATCACGTGCGGCGCGTGCTGATCCAGCGACGCCAGCTGCGGCGCCAGCGCCACGCCGCCGGTGAGCGTGAGCAGCTTGAGGTTGGGCACGCCTGTGGCGAGCTTGCGCAGCTGCCGCGCCACCTGGTCGGCCAGCTCGCGCGTGGGGCAGAGCACCAGCGCCTGCACCGCGATGCGCGAGGCGTCGATGCGGTGCAGCAGCCCCAGCCCGAACGCGACCGTCTTGCCGCTGCCCGTCGGCGCCTGCGCGATCACGTCGCGCCCCTCGATCAGCGCCGGCAGGCTCTGCGCCTGCACGGGCGTCATCTGCACGTGGCCGAGGGCGTCGAGGCCGGCGAAGAGGCTGGGGTCGAGGGGGAGGTCGGAGAATTCAACGGCGTCGGTCATGCCACATGATACGGGGCGGGGTCAGCGGGCCCGGCCGGCGGGCGTCGGCACCTGCGGCACAGGCGGCTGTGGGCGCGAGCGGCAGCAGTAGCGCCGGGCGCGGCATGCGTGCCGCGGCGAGCGGCAGTCGACGCGCTCCGCGCGACAGCGGCGGCGGGTTACACCTCAACGTTGACAAAAAAAGCGCCACGCATGCGGCCCGATTACGTGAGGTGTCTCTCGTGGGACGACCACAGCATCGCGAGTGCCGCGCAGCACCCGCAATCAGAACACTGAGATTACATCTGCTCATCCAAGCTGTTGGTCATGGCCGAGAAGATCAGCCCTGAGACGCGTTCGCGAATGATGTCTCGCATCCGGGGCGCCAACACCAAGCCGGAACTGCTGGTGCGCCGCTACCTGCACCGGGCTGGCTTCCGTTTTCGGCTCTTCGCGAAAGATCTGCCAGGGCGGCCTGACGTAGTCCTGCCCAAGTGGAAGACTGTGGTACCGGTCCACGGTTGCTTCTGGCATGGCCATAGGGGCTGCCGCTACTTCCGGCTGCCCAAGACACGCGCAGAATGGTGGTCGGCCAAGATTGAGCACAATGCCGCGCGTGACGCTCGTGCGGAAGCCCAGCTGCTCGATGCAGGATGGCGCGTAGCGGTGGTGTGGGAATGTTCATTGCGGGCACATCCTGATCAAACGCTTGCAGCGCTGGAGGCTTTCATCCGCAGTGATGAGCCAAAAGCCGAGTTTGCGGAAGGCGCGGCTACGCAAGAGCCTCGTGAATGACCGACGCGATCTGCTGAGCCAAATAGGGCGGGACGGCATTGCCCACTTGTTTGCGCTGGCTTACCGCCGGCCCTTCGAACAAGTAGTTGTCCGGGAAGGTCTGCAACCGTGCAGCTTCGCGCACGCTCAGGCTACGCAGCTGGGCAGGGTCGGGATGGATGAAGTAGTGCCCGTCTTTCGCCAGATGGCTGGTAATGGTTGAGGAGGGCGCCTCCGCTCGCTGCACCTTGAAGCGATCGACGAAGTGGCTGCTCTTCTTCCAGCTCTCGTGGTTGGGGTGGAGCGCAACCGGGAATTCGGCCGCACCACGTGGCGAGCGACCATGCTTGCTTGCATAGGCTGCCGCGAAGCCATAGCGCATGAGGTCCGACTGCATCTGCCCGCGGGTGAAGTGCTGCAGCACACCTTTCAGGCGCGGGTCGTGCATCAGGGGCTTCAAGTGAGCGGGAAGGGGCGTGGAAGGCTTGCCCGGCACCCAGCGGCCGCCGGTGCCTGCGTCTGGAGAGGACACTGCGCGCTCAGCCAAGTCCGCCAGCAACTCACTGGTAGCCGCATCGGTCTTGGCGGCGGCCTTGGCCGTCTTGGCCAGCAGTTTCGAGGCAAAGGTCGGCCAGTCCCGGGGCGTTGCGTCGGTGAGCGAACTGCGCAAGGGCGGCAGCCCGCCAATCATGTCGGCGACCGTTGCGGACGCGTCCGACGGGGTGAGCGGCTTGATGCGCGGGAACTCCGGGTCCAGGACACCGATGAGAATGACCCGGTGTCGCGTCTGGGGCAGGCCAAGCGCCTCGCCGAACACTAAGAAGTCGCTTGCCTCCCAGACCAGCCCGGGCACCTCGGGCACCACAAGCGGCTCGATGCGATAGCGCGGCCCTTTGGGCCCACCCGGACGCTGTAGCTGGCGGAAGATGTCGTCGAACAACAGCTCGCCCCAGATGCGGGAGGACAGCATGCCGCGCACGTTTTCCAGCACGAACGCCGCTGGGCGATAGCGGGAGAGCAGTCGCAAGTAATGGCGGTAGAGGAAATGCCGCTCGTCGTGCTCAGGGATATAGCCTTCGTTGCCAAGGTTCCGGGCTCGGCCTGCCAGCGAAAACGCTTGGCACGGCGGCCCGCCGACCAAGACCCAAGGCGTGCCGTTCTGCTTGGCCTGCTCCGCAACGTCAGCAATTCGGGCATCAAGAAGCGCATCGTCGCGCTTGTTCCCCAGCTCGACCTGAATGACTTCGCGTTGCGCGGCGTCCCACTGGAGTTTAGTGGCGTCCGTCCAAGGGAAATCGCCTTTGCCCGCGGCATAGGCGTAATAGCTCTCCGGCGCTTCGCCACGCGGAAACTGGTGAAAGAACGCACGTGTCCGCAGGGTGCGCACGGCGCTGGCGTCCATTTCCGCGGACAGTGTGACGCGGAACGGGCCTTGGGCCGCGCCTCGCGGCCGGTATGCTGCGAAACCCTCACCCAATCCGCCGGCGCCGGCAAAGATGTCTACGACGGAAATTGCAGGCACAGCAGAAAGTCCCGGGCCGGAGCGGCCTTCAAGCAAGGCCGCCAGGATGGCAAGGCGCCATGCCTGTTGTCAAAATAAGCGAGGCGCATTGTGGCGCCGAGAATGGCATCGGCCGAGCCCGCTCCTATAGCTGCGGGGGAGGCTCTACGTTCGAGTTGGAGCGCAGTTGCCACTGCACCCGGGGAGCGGTGCCTTGAGGTACGAGGCCGAAGAGGTGCTTCGGTCAAGCGCGGCCCGCTGGAGGCGATGCGGGGCATCGGCTATTCCCTTGACAGCGTCTCGGCCGACATCGTCGACAACAGTATCTCGGCCGGTACCACACACATCGCTATCGTCAACGATTGGATGACGAAGCGCAGCCCTACTTCGACATTCGCGACGAAGATGCGGCATGGACCCCGAGGCATTGACCGAGGCAGTGCGCCACGGCCGTCGCCGCCAGCGTGACGTCCAAGGGCGGCGCACCTTGACTGCTTTGGTCTAGCGCAACCCCTCATGAGCCCGGTTGCGGGTCGCGGCTCAGTCAAACGTCAGGCCCTGTTCCGCCATTCGTTCGAGGACGCCGATCGCATGCTTGCATTGCAACTCACTTGGGATCAGGCGTGGCACGGACGCACACACCGTGAGAATCTGATGATCCTTCGCAGTTAATTGGCGTGCCTCAGATCCCTTGGAAATCACGGTCTGCCAAAATTCGGCACCGCGCTTGACGACCTCTGACTGGGCGGTAATCCCGTCAATTTCGCGTTTCTTCTTGCGCTCGTCGCGTTCGCTTGTTTTCGCAGCTTCTTTCAATGTCAGGCAGCTGTCGAACTCGGCTCCGTACTCGACGTAGCGTTCCGCCAATGCGTTCCAGCACGCCTGCTGCTTCGCCCATTCCGACATGTTCCGCATGCCTGCTGCCGGATGCGTAATGACCTCATGAGCTTCTGCCGCCGCGCGCAGCAGGGCGCGTAGAAGAGGAGGGGACACGCTCTGCCTTCTTGCAATCGTGTCGAGGTCAAGCACTTCATTTTCGGTCGTCGCGTCATGGAACACCTTAGCCATGGCGTAGGTCACGATGTTGGCGCGGTAGCCGCCCTCGTACCAAGATTGCCTCGGAACCTCGGCCTCGAGTGTCCGAAAGATGATCGCTTTTGAAACAAGCCGCCGAAACCAGAGTTCGTCGAATTTTCCTTCGCTCTTCGACCATGCGTCGCCAATTTCCCTCGCAAATTCGGCGAAGTTCTTCTGTGCTCCGCGCGACACGATATGCGGCCTAGCTGTCGCCGAGAACTCGAACTTCGCAAGGTCGGTCTTGCTGAACAGTTGTACCTTGGGGAATTCTAGGTCGAACCTCTTCTGCTGCGCTGACGTGAGGCCGCTCCGCGCATTGATGTACTGGCCGCGGGAGCGTTCGTAGAACCACTTGCTGTCATGGCGAACGCCTTCACGCGCGGCGAAGATGACCCTGCGCGAGAACTGTTCCATCCGGATGTGGAACGGGTGGTTCGAAAAGAAGTCGGCGGCGTTTACTTTGTTCTGTGTGTTCGCATATTCCGAGATCTTTGGCACGATCGTCTCGGAACGTTCGCTGGGTACGACCGTTAGCTTCATCTGGACAAAAACGCGGGAGAGTTGCTCTTTTGCTCCTTTGAGCCCCGCGTGGATCGACCCCGTGGTCTGCGCGCCGTTTACGATCTGCAGGTTGCTGATCGCGGATATGGCGAGACCGTCGTTCGTGCGAACGCACGTCACCCCTTCAGCGGTTGCGGAAAGACCGTTGTTGTACGGGAAGAAGAGCTCAGGTTCTTCCTTGATTGTTTTCTGGATTCCCTTGTTCGTTTTCGCCCGCGCTTGGAGGAAAGAACGGACATTAGCCTCCAGAAGGCGCGCGCCCCATCGGTCGTATATGGCCGCCAACTGCTCACCCGGGGCAATGACGAGATAGCTGTCCAGACCGGCACCGGCTTGGGACGCCTTGAGTGCCGGCAGAGCCGCCCCGAATTCGTTCGCGAGATCAATCACGATGTCCTCGCGTGCCTGCCCAGAGCGATCGAATCGTTCGAACCGTGCAAGATCCCATACGGACCAAGTGACCGGCACGTCGCCCAGCTCGGCGAGCCGGACAGTGTCATCGCGGCCGATGTAATGCCGGTTTGAGATCAGGATCAGCTTTACTTTTGTCACCTGCGACCAAGTGCCGATGATCAGGTCGGAAATCTGGAATGCGGGGTTGACCTCGTTCAGGGAGTCGCGGAACTCTTCCGTCCGGGCCTTCTTTAGAAATCGGACCAGCGGATTGAGAATGGGCGGAACGTCGCCCTTGCCGAACGACTGAACTTCGCCGCCTTCAACGAAGTCACAGACGATGAGGCCTAGTACGCCCTCGCTCGAGCGGGGATCGCCCGCGTAGCCATCGATGCGCAGCTTCTGGGCTCCGTCGCCGCCTTGGAAGTACGCCCGGTCGGCGACCTCGAGCTCGCCCGCTTCGGTCAGTCTCTCGGTCATCCGCTCGAAGAACGCCTCAACCATCATGATGCCGCTCGTATCCGCTTCCCGGCGGATATCTGCCATCAGGTCCTGGTGGTACGCGTGCAGGTCGCTCATGACTTTTCCTGACTGAAGAGATGGGGACGCACAGCTTCCCAGGAGGTTCGGAAGGGCGCACAGGCGGATAGCGAGAGGGCATACGTGACGCTTGCGACACCAAGGGGAAGCGGAGCTACGACCCGCGGAAAGCCGTCTGTAACGGCATGGAACTCCGGGGCTCCCACAAGCCAGTGCCAAGCGGAGTAGTCGTGCTCGCCGTCGAAGCCTGCCTCCGTGAGGTGCAGCTCCCAGTCCATGAGCGCCGAGGGTTCGATTTGCTCGAGGAGTGTGGTGACCTCGCGGACATGTTCCGTCAGCGTCAGCCCATGCGGCGGCTGCACCTGGTCCACAGCCAATACCGCAAGCCAGAGCCGGCGGCCGGGCACGTCCGCGAGCTGGTATTCGCTGGAAATCTTCACGAACGGCTGCGAGGCGCCGCGTCGTGCTTTGACCTCGATGCAATCCTGTGTCAACTCGAAATCCTTCGGCGCGCCTGACGGTCCCGTCCAAGCACCGAGTGCGGCCTTCGCACCGAACGCCTCGATAAGTAGTTTCAGCACGTGGATCTCACCCGCCAAGCCCTTTTGCGCTTCCTCCGTCAACGCTTCGGGCTGCGCTCCCTTCAGCAGCGAGTGCCAGCGGAAGGTACGCCGGATCGCTCGATTGAGGGCTTCACACTCGCTTGTCGCAACCTCGCCCGCGGCCATCACATCACGGCACAGAGTTTCAAATAGTTCTAGGTGCGCAAGGTCCTTGAGTCGGATGTACAGAATCGGGCCACCGGGAAGCGTCTGGAACCGGATTTCGAGGTTTCGAAGTCGTGGCAAGTCGGCGACAGGATCCGGAAGCTCCGAGAGCTTGAGGACAAGTGCAACGTCATGTCGCGGCAAGA
Organism: Lysobacter claricitrinus; assembly: GCF_045866565.1. Lineage (NCBI taxonomy): Bacteria > Pseudomonadati > Pseudomonadota > Gammaproteobacteria > Lysobacterales > Lysobacteraceae > Lysobacter > Lysobacter claricitrinus. The sequence goes on from NZ_BAAFZV010000003.1 coordinate 354,341, forward strand.
CCGCCCAGAACCAGTCCCATGTGGCCGACGCATCGACCCGGCGCGTGTCAACCTTGCCGGCCTCCAAGCCCGACCAAGGCGTGTCATTCGGTATCACCCAAGGCCTCCTCTTCCATTTCGTCTTCCCCGAACATCTCGCGCAAGCGAATGGTGTTGACGACGTACTCAACCGTGCCGCCTTCAACGTCTGAAGGTGGGAAGCAGATGCTCCATGCGAGTACGGGGTCCGGCAGCCTGCTCTTCAGTTGCTCGTCTTTTACAACCGGGGTAACGAACCGCAGGATTGCAAGCGGCCTACGCCCACGGACTTCGCAGAAGATCCGGGGTGGAAGCGTCTGCGGCAGGGCTTTGCCGTCACGCTCGCGCTCTTGTTTGAACGCGTCGGTGGCACTCTCTATCTGCGAGGCGCTCAGGCCAACCTTCTCGTCACCCGGAGAGCCGACGCGTCTGCTGGTGCCGCTAATGGCGAGGATGCCGTTCCGCAGAGCCTCTTCCCCAACCGACCGGACATACGAATTCATGCGGTGCGCTGCGAGTGTTTGTGGCAGCCCCTCACCTTTCTGCGCGCTTGCAAGAAGCACATCCCACTCTTTCAGCTCGCTGTCGGCACGCGCGGCGATGTAATCGCCCATAAGACGGGGATCCGTCAGCGGGTCCGCCAAATCGGCGCGGTAATTCCGCAGAAAATCACGTATCAGCTCAACGGGTGCCTTCTTGTAAAGGGTGCCACGGGTCGGGTGCTCTGCCTCGATACCGCTCGCCACGATTGATTTAACGAGCGCCTCTCCGGCTCTCACGTTCCGATCGAGCTGTTCGACGTCGACAGGGATCCTCGTCGTCTCAACGAGTTTCCCGGCGAGTCCGACTTTGACGGGTAGTGACTTGCCCGAGCCCATCTTGTTTCGGGCGGTCACGATCAGCGACTCGGGATGGCTTCGCACCGCGAGGCCGAATTGCTCCGGTGTCGCCTTCGCCAGCTCCATCCGCTTGAGCTGCGCCTGCAGGTCGTCCGTCGCCTCGTGGATATGGGTGTACCAGCCGACGCCGTCGGCTGGCATCCAGACGCGGCACAGATCCTGATAATCGCGCCTGTAACCGAACCAGCGGCCCATCTGCATCAGCGTGTCGTACATCACCGAGTTTCGGAGAAAGTAGCTGACTGTCAGTCCTTCCAACGTCAGGCCTCGGGACAGTGAGAAGCCGCCGACGGCGATGACGGTAACGCCGTAGTCGCCGCTCTGATCGTAATCAAGCGGCTCGGAACGTTTCGACGCGTTCACCTCCACTACCCGGGTCCCTGCCAGCACCTCGTACAGGCGCGCCTGTACGGCCGGCCAGTCGCCTTTCTCAGCGTCTGAGTATTCCTGCTGCCACGCGGCGTGGAGAGCCTTGATTTCAGTATTACGGAGCGCGCCAGCCCCTTTGGCCCCGTCCACGGCCACGGCATCGCGTACGCGACTGACGAGGTCCGACACCTGTGCACGCAGGCGCCCCTGCACGTCTGTGAAACGTGACGCGTTAATCAACATCGAAGCGTGCGCCGAGCGCTGCCCGCGTGCGTTGCGGATGGCGCGCGCGACGATGAAGGCGCGCACAGCGCGAACAAGACTGTCCGGCAGCCGGTCGACCGGATGATCGATCTTGTGCTTCATCGGCAAATCGTCTTCGTTATCGTCGATCAGCCGGACGTGACGGTCCTGGGCGTCAAGAAATACAGTCTGCGCGCCGAAATAGTTTGAAGGTGCGTCGAGTCCGATAATGAAGTGACGGGGAAACAGGTCCTGCTTCAGCGCATCGTCGTCGGTGTCCGGGTCGATGAAGATATTGGCGAACGGCGTCGCGGTGTAGCCGACGTAGCAGCTGCGATGGAACAGCGAAAGCAACTCGCGGATCTGACCGTTGATGCGCGTGACCTCATCCCGGGCATACGCCGTGTTGATCGACGCATTGTCGGCCTCGTCGTCGATCAGGAGCATGGGCTGGCTGACCATCTGCGTGCCTTGGTGGACGGAGTGCTCCTTCAGCCATTCGAGCAGGTTCTTGAGGGTGCTCGAGTTCTTCTTGATCACCAGAACCACCGGCACGTTGTACTGCCCGATCTGGCTCGTGTTCGTGGTTGCCGTCGCCTTGTTGAAGTCGCGAAGCGTATTGGTAAGCGAAACTGGGAACTCCCGCTGGTCAAACGTGCCGACCCCGATGATTTTTTGCCTCTGCGCCTTGTTGGCGTGTCCGAGCCGCCCAGTGTCGCGCCCGATAAAGCCCTCGTCGATCCGTGCCTGGGTCTGATTCCGAAGGTTGTTGTGGATCCCCGCGATCACCACGATGAGGCGGTAGCCCGCATCGGCCGCTTTGCAGATGAGCCCGGTGTAATTTGCCGTCTTTCCGCTCTGGACGTGGCCCACGACCATGCCCCTTCGGCTCCACGGGCTGTTGTTCCCGGGATTGCCTAGACGGTCAAGAATGCGGTCGGTCACGTTATCCGTGGCATCCACTACCGACTTTGGCAACCCTTTCAGGCTGAGCAGCCTGCGATAGCGGCTCCAGTAAAAATCGCCCATCTCGCCGTTAATGCGGGCCGCGCTCAGCCACGGCCGGAAGTCTTCCGCATCCACAACTGCACCGAGCCCCATGCTGATGCCGTGCTTTTCCTCGATCAGTCGCGCGAGTGCCTCGGCCTCGTTTTCGTCGATCTTCCCTGAAAACATCGGCGTAGCGCGAAGCTGCGCGACAATCTGACGGATCGACTCGGCGGTATGAGGCCCGGGTTGCGACGCCATATACATCGACGTCATACCTTCCAGGCTGCTGAGCATTGGGTTCACGGCTGTCCCTCGTTCTCGAGTGTGCTAGCGACGATCCGCTGAGTGTCCTCCCAAGCTGACCGGAACGGATCGACGTCCTTCATCAGCGCCATGATCTCTGGGAGATTCTTTCGCGCCGCCAGAAGTACAGAAAGGGTCGACTGCACCGCTTGAGCCAGCGTGTCTTCATCTACCTGGTCCGCCACAATCTGCTCGGGCACGCCGGCGAGGTCCGCGTGGAGAGTCTCGATCGGAAGTGACGCTCCGACGAGCGCAATGCAATTGAAGAATCCACGCTGTAAGTCGGGTGGGAGTCGCGCGGCAAAGTCGGCAAACGCGGGGTGCTCGGTGTTTGGGCGGTACGAGATCTGGCCCTCCGCACGTATGCGGTTCCACATAGGCAGTCTTTCTTGGTCGACCAGTTTCTGCCCGCGCTTCCGATAGGTACGCTTCGACCCGTCCTGGATGCGCTCGATCACCTTTTTCAACCGATCGCGAACCACCGGCGGCAGCTGCGCGGACGACTTCTTGACGTCGATCTTCCAGTCCGCGTCCATGCTGTTGGGGATGTCAATTCTGACGCGCGAGAGTTTGGTCAGCTCCGACTGTCGACAGAGCCCGAACCAGGTTCCGTGAAGGATGAGCCGCCTGCCACGGTAGAGATAAAACCCTTGCGACTTAAGATGACCCTCGGGGCCGGCGATGTCCTCCCAGTCCACGGTACTCATCTGCTTATGGTGGGGTAGGGTAAAGCTCTGGATCTCGAGGTTTCCGCCAGTGAGAGGAAGTTTCTCTTCGGGGTCGGGAATGGTTGCCGGATTTGTTCGCCCGAAGGGATCCAAAGGTCGTAGCAGACGCCCGTTCAACAGGATCCGAAGGGGTTTGGCGTCGTCCATGAAGCGATGGAAGACAAGGCGGAGGTGCCGTTCCGTTTCGGCAACCCGATGATTTATGACTTCGGCGCGTTTTACGGGATTGTCCGCAATGCCTCCGGTCAGTCGGTCGAGCTTTTGCCAGAGCACAAGTGTGCCCACCGGCCCGAGGCGGTTGACATGAGGGATTCCGGCGAGGTCATTGGGCAACTCGACGGCCCACTCATTGCGCGCGGCAACATCATCGAGATCCCAGACTGCCGCACTGGTCTTGCCGTACTTCCGAGACACGACTGTAAGACGCCGGCATTGCGAAAAGCTGGCGCTTTTCAAACCGAGGCCGAAACGCCCGAGATCCGGCGCGTCGCGCGTGGCGAGCGGGTTCCGGCTGCCCGGACGCATGGCCGCGATCAGTTCGTCCTCGGTCATCCCTTTCCCGTCATCGACGACAGCGATCAATGGCTGATCCGCACATGCGTCGGTAATGATCTGGATATGCCGCGCTTCAGCGGTAATCGAGTTGTCGATAATGTCCGAGATAGCGGTCTCGAACGAATAGCCGATGTCTCTCAGGCCCTCGATCAGCGAGGCTGCATGTGGGGTTGCGTCGGCTCTTCTCGGGCCAGGGTGCGTGGACATGGCGTCGCTCGATATTTCTACCGAGTCTAACCAGGGCGAGTGTCCTCCGTGCCGGCTGCCGTAGAGCTGAGCAGCATGGCCGCGGCGCTCGCTTTAAGACTCTTCCCCGGACTGGCAATAAGCATGCGATTCATTCGACGCAAGACGCGGAAGCTGCGCTATTCGGCCTGCCATCGGAGTGAGGGCTTCAAGATCAAATTACGTTCGGGGAATGGGTGCGCACGAGCAGTACGGTTAAGGCCCCCAATTCATCTGGCAGGAAATGGGGTCAAGTTGCATTTCTGCTGGGATTGACCTGACGGCCGCTAGGGCGCCCCTGCATGGCAAGTACCGTGCTCACGGTTTTGCGCCTGGCATGCCCCGCGGTAATCGATGAGGTTGCTAGGCTCGTGCGATGACGCCCGAAGCCGACCCCCGCGTCACCGCACTCCAACGCCGCAAGCGCTTCGCCGCCGCGCTGCTCATCTTCGCCGCGCTCGTCCTGCTCGCAGCCCGCATTGCCCAGCAGCACGCGCCCCACTGGTCACTCAGCCTCCTCGCCGCCATGGCCGAAGCCGCCCTCGTCGGTGGGCTCGCCGACTGGTTCGCCGTCGTCGCGTTGTTCCGCCATCCGCTCGGCCAGCACTGGATTCCGCACACGGCGATCATCCCGACGCGCAAGGACGCCATCGGCGAGAGCCTGGCGGACTTCATCGCGAATCATTTCCTCGGGCGCGAGCAGGTGGCGGAGAAGTTGCGCGAGGTCGACATCGGTGCGGCGCTCGCGCGTCGATTGACGGATGCGGATACGTCGCGCGCAGTGGGGCGGGCGATGGCGCGCGGGTTGGCGCGGGTGCTCGACGTGCTGTCCGACGAGCGCCTGCTGCGCTTCGCGCACGACATGTCGCGTGAGCGGTTGCGGGGCCTCGATCTCTCGGGCCTGGCGGCGCTCGGCATCGAGCGGTTCACCGCGGACGGCCGCCACCAGGCGCTGGTCACCGACGTGCTGCGGTTCCTGTCCGACAAGCTGCAGTCGCCGTCGGTCCAGGACGAGGTGAAGCGTCGCGTGGGCCGCGAGGTGGGCCGCGTGCTGCGCTGGCTGGGCGCGGACGAGTACGCGTCGAACCGGCTGATTTCGGCGGGCATCGAGCTGATCGGCGAGATGGCGGAAGACCCCGACCACGAGCTGCGCCAGTACGTCGAAGGGCAGGTGCAGGCGTTCGCCGCGCGCCTGCGCACCGACGAGCGCCTGCGCGCCGAGGTCGAGGCGTTCCGCGATCGCCTGCTCGACAGCGACGATTTCCGCGCCTACGTGCGTTCGCTGCTGGGCGACCTGGTGCGCTGGGTCGACGAGGACGCGGCGCGCGACGACTCGGTGATCGCGTCACGCGTCGCACAGGGCCTGCAGGCCGTCGGCGAGCGCTTGCTCGAGGATGCCGATCTGCGCGACTGGGTGTCGTCCAGCGTGCGCGATACCGTCGAGCCGTTGATCGACGAACATCGCGATGCGATCCGGCGCTTCATCGTCGACCGCATCCATCGCTGGAACGCCGAGGAGATGACGCGCGAGCTGGAGCTGGCGGTCGGCAGCGACCTGCAGTTCATCCGCTACAACGGCACGGCGGTGGGCGCGTTGATCGGCGGGCTGATCTTCGGCGTGACGCAGCTGATCGCGCGCATCGCCTGACGCTCAGTCGCGGTCGGCGTCGCCCGTTGCCGCGGTGCCGAGCAGCGCGTGGTACTGCGCCGGTGAGAGCTTCGGTACCGTTTTGAGGAACGCGACCAGCGACCAGATCTTCGCGTCGTCGTGCGTGCGGCCCCACGCGGGCATCGCGCTCATCTTGATGCCGTGCTTGATGATCCAGAACGCCTCGGCATCGTTGTCGATGCCGTCCTCGGCGAGGTTCGGCGGCTGCGGGTACAGGCCGGCGCGCAGTTCGCTCGAGGTCTTGCCCGGTGCGAGGTGGCAACCCGTGCATTCCTCGGCATATTCGTGCGCGCCGGCGGCGATGCGGGACGGGTCGGCGAGGTCGTTGGGCACGGTCACGTCCTTCGCTGCGCGTTCGGTCGATGCGTCGCGCAGGCGATCGATCATGTGCAGCGTCATCGGCGTATGCGCGACATCGGCGCCGATCGGATACAGCCCGGAGCCGGCGTAGGCGAAGCCACCAATGGCGACGACCAGCAGCGTGACGAGGACGCCGAGCAGGAAAGCGCGAACGGACGGGCTCATGGCTGGACTCGCGTATTGGGGTCGGCCGAGTCTCCGGCGGCTGCCGTGGCGGGTGCGTCATGACGGGTGCCGCGCCCGGACGCCGGTCTCGGCACGCACGCGCGGGGCCGTCTACGCTTGGGCGATCGTTTCCCGAGGCTCCCGCCATGCGCCGCACGCTCCCCGTACTCGCCTTGATGCTCGCCACCCCGGTCTTCGCGGCCGACGCGCCGCAGCCGCCCGCCGGCAACCCGAAGCTCTACGACATCGGCTCGGCGCCCTCCGCCGCCCGCATCGAAGCCGATGTCCGCAAGCTCGTCTCGTTCGGCACCCGGCACACGCTGTCGGACCAGACCTCCGACACGCGCGGCATCGGCGCGGCGACGCGCTGGATCTACGCGGAGTTCCAGAAGATCTCGAAGGATTGCGGCGGTTGCCTCGACGTGCGCTATGTCGAAGGCACGGTGCAGGGCGAGCCGCGCATCCCGGGGCCGCTGAAGGTGATCAGCGTGATCGCGATCCAGCGCGGTACGAGCGATCCGAATCGTTACGTGATGATGAGTGGCGACATCGATTCGCGCGTGAGCGACGTGATGAACGCGACGGCCGATGCGCCGGGCGCGAACGACAACGCTTCGGGGATGGCCGGCACCATCGAAGCCGCACGCGTGCTGACGAAGTACAGGTTCCCGGCGTCGATCGTGTACGGCGCGCTGTCGGGTGAGGAGCAGGGCCTGTTCGGCGGCAAGTTCGTCGCGGCCGAGGCGAAGAAGAACGGCTGGCGCCTGGAAGCCGAACTCAACAACGACATGATCGGCAACTCGTCGGGCATCAATGGCGTGGTCGATAACACCACGGCGCGCGTGTTCTCCGAAGGCGTGCGCATCGTCGAGACGGCGGATGAAGCCAAGCAGCGCCGCTTCGAAGGCGGCGAGGACGATTCGCCGTCGCGCAACCTCGGGCGTTACATCGACCGCATGGCCGACTACGTGCCCAACCTCGACGTGATGATGGTCTACCGCCTCGACCGCTTCGGTCGCGGCGGCCACCACCGCCCGTTCAACGAGGCGGGCTATCCGGGCGTGCGCGTCATGGAGACGAACGAGAACTACGATCGTCAGCACCAGGACCTGCGCACCGAGAACGGTCGCAAGTACGGCGACGTGATCGAAGGTGTCGACTTCGCTTATGCGGCCAAGCTGACCGCTCTCGATGCGGTGAGTCTCGCGGGCATGGCGTGGGCACCGCCACCGCCGGCAGGCGTCAAGATCGAAGGCGCGGTGACCGCCGACACCACGCTGAAGTGGACGCGCCCGGATGCGAAGCAGGCGCCGAATCTCGCGGGCTACAAGGTGTACTGGCGCCTCACCACGGATTCGCAGTGGACGCATTCGCGCTACGTCGGCGACGTCACGGCGTACACGCTGAAGAACGTGGTGATCGACAACTACTTCTTCGGGGTGGCCGCGGTTGCGAAGGACGGCACCGAAAGCCCGGTGGTGTTTCCCGGCGCGGCCGGAAGCTTCGGCGCGTATTGAGCGCCCATCGCCCGGTAACCGCCCGCGGTGACGGCGCATCTGTGCGCGGCCGCGGGTGGTCGGCGACGCGCGTTTTTACGAGCGTTCGCCGAACGGTCCGGGTTGGCGCAGCGCGATGTCGATCATCGCGTCGTCCATGTCGCTGGCGACGCCGAAACCTGTGAGCGCGATCGACTGCGACAGCTCCGGCGAGAGCGCCGAGAACGCGAGCACGATGCCGCCGAGCGAGCTCAGCGGACCCTCGCGTGCGAGCGCGTGCGGTTGCGGCAGGATCGCGGGCACGAGCAGCCGCAATCCGTCGGCCCGTCCGTAGATATCGAAGTGCATGCAACCTCCCACGGCGGGCACGCCGGTGTTCGTGCAGATGGCAAAAAGCCCCGCGTCGCGACCGGGGCTTCCGTTCTGCCTTCTCCCTTTTGGCACCTTTTCGCAGGTGCTGCGGCCAGGAGGACGCCGCATCCCCACCCTCTGCGCCTTGCTGTTACTTGAGCGTGACGCCACGCCGCCGTTGATGCGCCTTGCGTGAATTGCGAACCGTCGCGTGCACGTAACGCGCGCAGGTCGACGGTGGGATGCGCGCACCGCGCGCGCGATCCGATGAGCGTGCCATGACCAGCGATCCACCCGGCATGGACGCCGCCGACCCGGGCCAGCAGGGCCTCGACGACATCCAGTGGCATTGCGCCACCAACGAGGGATGGCGACATCCGCCCGAGTGCGCTGCGCCGCTTCCCGCACCGCCTGCACGCGTGGCGCCTCGCGCGGCATTGGCCGTGCCCGGTCGCGTGGTCGACATGGCCACGTGGCGCGAACGGCGCGGCGACCGGCAGGGCGCGCGCGGCGCGCAGGCATCGCCATGATCGAGATCAGTGGGCACTGCATCAACACGCGGCACGTGGCGGTGGTGGGCGCGGTCACGCGTACGCGCGGCATGCGTTACGCGTTCGAGGTGATGTTCGCCGGCAACGAAACGCCACTTCGCTTCGTGTTCGACAGGGATGACGACGCAGCGCTTGCGCGCGAATCGCTGATCGCACGCACCGAGTCGGACGACGACGCGCTTACCGCGATAAGCGCGCCACGCGTCGGGGTCGCAACGCCCAGGACCGCCGATGCGGATCGCCCGATCTCGGTGATTCGACGGTCGACCGATGCGTCGGCAGAAGGTGCGCGCGTAATGTGATCTGACTATGCGTTCGGTGCTGCTCGCGCGTGCACGAACGCCGTCGCTGTCACGCCCTCGTCCCGCGGCGGCGCGCACTCTGCGCCTGCACCGATTCGCCAGCAACGATCCCGGCAGCACCCGACACGTCGCAAACGCGGCATCGGGTCTCGAACGCTTCCATCGAAGCGCCGGCCCATTGGCCATCTACGGCAACTGCCGTCACCGGGACACTTCCTATGAATGCTCCAAACGACACCAGCACCCAGAAGCGCGACAACTCGAACCTTACGGACAAGTCCGGCACTGTCGGCGCGCGCGTCGATGCACCGAGCAAGGACGCGAACGCGAAGGACGCGTCGACCGTCAAGTCGGGTTCGCCCGCTACCCCGCAAACCGGTTCCGCGTCAGCAACCGGCAAGTTCGGCGCCAGCGATCATTCCAAGCGCTGATTCCGTGTTCCATCGATGACGAAGGCGGGGCGAAAGCCCCGCTTTTTTCGTGTCCCGCACGCGGCTGCGAGCTCTTTTTCGGTCTCATTCGACGAGCTCCGATCCCCCGAAGTGGTATCGAGGTACCGGGGCCCACCGCATCGCCCGATGCCTGAACGAATCAGTCCGCCCGACTGGCGGGCGACGCTTTCCGGCAAGGCGGGCGCGCCCCGTTCATACTGTGCGCGGTCCGCCATAGGGTGCGTTCGTGTCCGTCCGTTTCGATGCGCTGTTCCAGCACTCGCCCAACGCCTACATGGTCGTTGATCGCGAACTGCGCTTTCTCGACGCCAACCAGGCCTACGAGCTGCTGACCGGCCTGTCGCGCGAGCAGCTGCTGGGCCGTGGCCTGTTCGACGTGTTCCCGGGCGCGACCAACGATGACGGCAGCTCGCAGTCGGCAATCCTGCGGCGCTCGCTGCAGCGCGTGTTCGACACTGGCGAGCGCGACACGCTGGCCCTGATCCCCTACGCGATCACGATCGACACGGCCGACGGCCCGGTCACCGACATGCGCTACTGGAGCGCGACGCATACGCCCATCGTCGACTCCGATGGCCATGTGGCCGCGGTGATGCAGCACACGATGGACGTGACCGAAATGCACCGCCTGCGCGAGGAGCTGCAGCGTGCGCGCGCGGCGACCGGCGTGACGCAGGAGCAACTCGAGGAAGGCGTGCTGTCGCGCGCGGCGGCGGTGCAGCGCGACAACCAGCGGCTCACCGCGCGCCACGCGTTCCTCACCGACCTGTTCGCGCAGGCGCCCGGTTTCATGGCGGTGCTGCGCGGGCCGGATTACATCTTCGAACTCGCCAACGAAGCGTACGAGCGCCTGGTGTCCCGTTCGGACTTCGTCGGCCGGCCGTTGCGCGAGGTGCTGCCGGAAGTCGCCGACCAGGGCTTCGTGCAGCTGCTCGACCATGTCCGCATCACCGGCGAGCCCTTCGTGGGGCGCGGCATGCCGGCGGCATTGCGCGATGCGGAAGGCGTCGAGCGCACGCGCTTCGTCGATTTCGTGTACCAGCCGGTGCGCGACGCGAACGGGCAGATCGATGCGGTCTTCGTGCAGGGCGCGGACGTCACCGATCGCGAGGTCGCGCTGGCCGACGCGCGCAACAGCGAGGCGCGCTTCCGCACCATCGCGGACCTGGTGCCGCAGATGATCTGGTCGACGCTGCCCGACGGCTATCACGACTATTACAACCGGCGCTGGTACGACTTCACCGGCATGCCGGTCGGTTCCACGGACGGGGAAGCCTGGGCCGGCATGTTCCATACCGAGGACCAGCCGCGCGCCTGGGCGCGCTGGCGTCACAGCCTCGAGACCGGTGAGCCGTACGAAGTTGAATACCGGCTGCGCGATCGCAATGGCGACTACCAGTGGGTGCTCGGCCGCGCGTTGCCGGTGCGCGACGCGACGGGCGCCATCGTTCGCTGGATGGGCACGTGCACCGAGATCGACGACATCAAGCGCACGCAGCAGATGCTCGAGCGCAGCGAAAACGCGTTGCGCGCCGCGGACCGGCAGAAGGACCAGTTCCTCGCCACGCTCGCCCACGAATTGCGCAACCCGCTCGCGCCGATCGTCACTGCCGTGCAGCTGCTGCGCATGGCGCCGGAGCGTGAGGCCACGGTGCGGCAGGCGACCGAGATCATCGATCGCCAGGCCGTGCACCTGCGCAACCTGGTCGAGGACCTGATCGACGTGTCGCGCGTCACGCGCGGCCTGTCGCGGCTGCAGACACGCGAGGTGCGGCTGTCCGACAGCGTCGCCGGTGCGATCGAGCAGACGCAGGCGCTGATCACGCGTCGCGGCCATCACTTGCAGGTCGATGACACCGGTCCCGGCGTGACGCTCGATGCGGACCCCGTGCGGCTCACGCAGATCCTCACCAACCTGCTCAACAACGCCGCCAAGTACACGCCGCCCGGCGGCACGATCACGGTCGAAGTCGCTGTCGAGAACCACGATGCCGTGGTGCGCGTGCGCGACACCGGCGTCGGCATGGACGAGGCGTTGCTGGCCCGCGTGTTCGAGCTGTTCGCGCAGGCGGAGGAAACGCCGGAACGCGGGCATGGCGGGCTCGGTATCGGCCTGTCGCTCGCGCGCAGCCTGGCGCAGCTGCATGGCGGCGACCTGACCGCGTGGAGCGCCGGCCCCGGCATGGGTTCGACGTTCGAACTGCGCATTCCGTTGCAGCCGGCCGTCGCGCTCAACGTCTGAGCTCGCCTGCGCGCCGCCCACCGCCGCTTCATGGGCGCTACACACCCGCGCCCCGAAGGTGGCGGCTCGTTTCCCGCGCGAAACCGCCATGCCGTCGCCGAGTCCCGCGTCCACCGGCCCGCTCGAAGTACGCCTTGCGCGATCGGCTGACGAGATCCGTGCCGCGCAACAGCTGCGCCACGTGGTGTTCCGCGGCGCCACTGCGCGTACACGCGCAGGCGCGCTCGATCGCGACGACTACGACGCGCGCATGGAGCACATCGTGGTGGTCGACCCGGCGTATGCAGGCAATGACGCCGGCGTGGTCGGCACGTACCGCGTCGCCACGCACGCCAACGCGGTCGCCGCGTTGCAGGGCTACGCCAGCCAGGAATTCGACCTCGCGCCGTTGGCGAACGTCGACGGGCCGCTGATGGAGCTCGGCCGCTCGTGCGTGCTGCCGCCGTATCGCACGCGTGGCGTGTTGAACCTGCTCTGGCGTGCGATCGGCGACTACGTGGCTGCCAATCGCATCGCGCTGATGTTCGGCTGCGCGAGCATTCCCGGCACCGATCCGGATGCAGCACGTCGACAACTCGCGTACCTGCACCGCCACCACCTCGCGCCCGCGGCGATCCGCCCGCGCGCCCGCGGCGACGGCGCGATTCCGCTGCCGGCCAGTTCGTCCACCACGCTCGACGACCACCGCACGCTGTTCTCGCTCGAGCCGTTGATCAAGGGCTACATCCGGCTCGGCGCGCATATCGGCGATGGCGCCTACGTCGATCACGACTTCGGCACCATCGACGTCTGCATCGTTCTGCCCACGGCCGCGCTATCGGCGCGTTCCGTGCGTCGCTACCGCCCGCACGCGCAGGCGGCGGCACGCGCGGCCTGCATCGGCGACGACTGACGCATGCGTCGCCTGGCGCGACTGGTCGCGTTGCTGGCCTGCGCGCTGGTATTGGGCATCGCGCAGGCGGTCGTGCTGTGTGTCGTGCGCGGCGACCACCGCGTCGCGACCGTGCTGCCGATGCGGTTCCATCGCGCGGTGGTTCACCTGCTGGGGCTGCACGTGTGCGTCGACGGCGTCGCCAGCGATGCACCGCGTACCGCGTGGGTGGCGAACCATTTGTCCTATCTCGACGTGCCGGTGCTGGGCGCGCGGCTGCCGGCGCGTTTCGTCGCGAAGGACGAGGTGCGTGGCTGGCCATTGTTCGGCGTGCTTTCACGCCTGCAGCGCACGGTATTCATCGGCCGCCGCCGCACCGACGCGGCCGCCGCGCTCGACGCGATGTCGCGCGCGCTCGTAGACGGCCCCGGGCTCGTGCTGTTCGCCGAAGGCACCACCAGCGACGGCCGCGACGTGCGTGCGTTCCGTTCGCCGGTGTTCGCCACGCTCGCCGCAGTGGGCGACGTCATGGTGCAACCGGTCACGCTGGCCGTGGCGGGGCCAGATGCGGCCGCACGACGGGCGTATGCCTACATCGAGGACGACATGATCGCCTCGCACCTGTGGCGATTCCTCGGTCGCGCACGCACCGAGCTACGCCTGACGCTGCACCCGCCGGTGCGAGCGGACGCGTTGGGCAGCGACCGCAAGGCGGCTGCGGCACATGTGCGCTCGATCGTCGCCGCGGCGCTGACCGCGCACGATCCATGACGCCACGCCTGCTCCGTGGCATCGGCATCGCCGCCGCCACGTTCGTGGCGGCATGGACGCTTCGCGAGCTCGTCATGCAGTTGCGCATGCTGGACGCGCATGCAATCCGCGCGGCGATAGCGCTATTGCCGATGCGCGACGTACTCGCGAGCGTCGCGTTCACCGCATGCAGCTTAGGCGCGCTCGCCGTGGTGGAGCTGCTGGCCTGCCGCGCGGCCTGCGGCGACCGCGTGCCCGCACGACGGGCATTGCGCGCGGGCGCCATGGCACACGCGCTGTGCAACACGCTCGGCTTCCACGCCGTGCTGGCGCCGACGCTGCGCGTCGCGCTGTACCGCCGCGATGGCGTGGATGCATGGGCCGTCGCCAGAATCGTCGTCATCGTCGGCGCGGCGCTGGTGGCGGGTACGGTGATCGCGGTCCTGCTCGCTGCGGCGATGCAGTGGGGCGGCGCGGTGGCGCTGGTCGTCGCCGTGATCACGGCGGTCGCCGTGCTGGCGTCGTTGCGACGGTTGCCGCGTGTCGTGACCGGCCGCATGCCGACGTCGAACACCGCATTGGCGCCGCCGCTGGCTACCGTCGCCTTCGTCGAGGCCATGTTCGCGATGGCTGCGCTATTCGTGCTGATGCCCGAGCAGATCCGTGCGATGCCGGCGCATTTCGTGCTTGCCTTCGTCGGGTCCGCCACGCTCGGCGTGGTCAGCCACGCGCCGGGCGGGGTCGGGGTGTTCGAGGCGGGGATGCTGGCGTCGTTGCCCGGCGATCGCGCGCGCATCCTCGCGGCGCTCCTTGTGTTCCGCGTGGTCTACAACCTGCTGCCGGCGAGCGTTGCGGGACTCGCGTTCGTCGTGCAGCTGCGCGGTCGCGGAATCAGTTCGACGGCGGATACGCGCGGATTGCACGCTGCTGCGCGAGATACAGGCGCGCCAGTGCGAACGCGCCGATCGGCCGACGTCCACGCCGGCGGTTCGCATCGCTGATACGGAACAGCAAGCGCTGCTTGGCGAACACGATGCGATAGACGTCGCGGATCGAGTACTTAGGGTCCCACGCATGTACGGCCTCCGAGCCCGCGCCGTTGACTTCCATGATGGTGAAGCGGCCCTCGCGGAGCGCGTCGAGCGAGTCGTAGCGCACGTCGAAGCGACCCACGTGGAATTCGCCCATGTCCTGCGCGATGGCGTCGACGCGTGCGAGCAGCGTGGACGTCGCATGCTGGCTGCCGTCCTCGTAGGCGCCGCCGACGCGCGTCGATGCCACGGTCGACAGGCGCACGTGCTCGCCGGGGGCAGGCACGCGCGAGGGGTCGACGCGCAGCTCGTGGCCTGGCGCGCGCAGCGCGCGTTGCAGGCGCGCGTCGCGTTGCACGAGGGTGGTGATGCTGTCGCGACCGTTACCGGTGATCGCCGGATAGTGGCGCAGCAGGATCCCGAGCAGGCGCCCGTTCGCGGCGCCGGGTTCGCGCACGTAGAACAGGCCCGCTTCGCCCGGCGCAGGCAGGTAACGCTGCAGCAGGAAGCGATGGCCGGCGGGGAAACGCGCCAGGTAGTCGTCGAGATCGGCGATACCGTGCAGCAGTCGCACGCCGTAGCCGCACCAGCCGACGTCGGGCTTGGCGACGATGGGGAACGCCAGCCCGGCCGCGTCCATCCGGGCGACGACGTCAGCGCGCGTGCACCGTCCCGCGACGACGTCGATGCAGTCCGCCGTCGCGGCGCGCGCGAGCGGGCCCATCGCCGCGAAATATTCGAGCTTGCCTTCGCCGACCAGCCCGCCGGACGTGATGCCGGGATTCGCGCACGAAGGCAGCGTCACGCTGCGGTAGCGCAGGCCCAACCACAGCCACTGCGCGACCATCGGCACCAGGTTCAGCGATTTCGGCAGCTGCTCGAACCGCCCCGTCGCGGCGGGCGCGGCACGTGCGGCGGCGGGTTCAACCGCGTCCACGTTCGATCCGGTAATCGATCGGCTTGTAGCGGAAGTTGTTGGATTGCCCCGCCGAGCATGCGGTCATGCCGACCACCAGCGGCATGCGCGCGCGCAGGCGCAAATGATCGCCAGCGCGACTGCGCGGCGGCAGCACGCGGATCACGCCGTTGTCGGCATCGACCGCCACATGCATGAACACGTTGAACGCGATCGGGATGCGGTCGACCTCGATGCCGTAGGGCGCGAGCGCGCCCGCGAGGTTGCCTTCGCAGCCGGGGCGGCCCTCGGTTTCGCCATAGATGATCGAGAACGTGTCCTTCGAACACGGCGTCAGCGTGAAGTCGTGCCGGCCGCAGGTGTCCTCGACGATGTCGAACATCGGCCGGCTGCGATTGGAATACAGCACGTCGCCGGTGGTGAGGAACAACCGCGACGCATAGTCGATGGAGCGGCCCGACGAGAGGTATTCGCGGGTGTCGTCGCGTGCGAACGCGACGAGGTCGCTGACCTGCTGGCCTTCCGGGTCGATCACGATGAGCTCGTCGCCGGCATCGAGCTCGAACGCCTGCGCGGAACACGCGTCGATGCGATGGGTCTGCGCCATCAGTGCGGCTTCCCGGTACGGATGTGCAGCGGGCAGCGCCAGTCCGGTTCGACCGCGCGGCCGCTGTACTGGCGGGTTTCCGCGGCGGTGCCAAAGTCGGCGAGGTTGGGGTTGGTCGAGCCCTGCAACGCGACATCGCGCGCACGCGTGGCCGCCTGCATGCGCGCATAGCGGCCATCGGCGCGCAGGCGGTCGAACTGGCGATGCGAGTTGAACACCAGCGCCGGGCGCTCGAAGCGACGCGCGATGCGCGACGCACCCGGATGCAGGCCGATCACGAAGAACGGATGCCCGGCGATGCTCAGGCTGAAGCGCGGATCATCGGGATCGGTCGCGACGTCGTCGGCCCACGCATTGCCGCGTGCGCGATCGATGTCGTGCAGCTGCTGCAGATGCGCCCACAGCAGGCGGTCGAACGTGGCTTCGTCGGTGCGTTCGGGTGTTTCGAACACGGCGACGAAGGTGCGCAGCGTGCTGTCGTCATCGGTGGCGTCGACGACATCGGCGAACGATGCGAGCGCATCCACCAGCTGCGCCGCGTCGCGTGGACAGCCGAGCGCGCGGAATTCGCGGATGCGCATGGCGCCGCGGTTCAGCGCGGCCTTGGCGCCGACGCAGGGAAACGCGGCGTCGGCGACGTGATCGAGGAAGCGCGCGGCGAGGCCGTCCTCCACGTCGGTCGGGAAGGCGTCGATCGCGTCGACAGGTTGGAGAGGCTGGAAGTCCATGAGGTCCCGGGCGGCAGTTCGATCGCCACCCTACGGACCGCCGTGCATGGACACCGTGGACACCGGCGGCGGCCGGCGTCACCCGCTACGGGCGGGTTCAGCCGATGGCAGCGCGCTCGCGTTCGATCGCGCGCCAGCCGATGTCGTGGCGATGGAATTCGCCGTCCCAGGAGATGCCGGCGACCAGCGCATATGCGCGTTGCTGCGCCTCCGCGACGGTATCGCCCAGCGCGCAGGCGCACAGCACGCGGCCGCCCGCGGTTTCGACGTGTTCGCCGACCAGTCGCGTGCCCGCGTGGAAGACCTTCGCACCCGGCTCTTCATCCGGCACGTCCCACTGGTTGATGACGTCGCCCAGGCGCGGCGCGTCGGGGTAGTTGGCGGCGGCCATCACCACGCCGAGCGAGGCGCGCGGGTCCCACTCGGCCTGCACAGCGTCGAGCTTGCCGGCGATCGCCGCTTCGACGAGATCCACCATGTCCGACTGCAGGCGCAGCATCACCGGCTGCGTTTCCGGATCGCCGAAGCGCACGTTGAATTCGATCACCTTGGGCGCGCCGCTGCGGTCGATCATCAGGCCCGCGTAAAGGAAGCCGGTGAACGGCACGCCGTCGGCCGCCATGCCGCGCACGGTGGGCTCGACGACTTCACGCATCACGCGCGCATGCACCTCGCGCGTCACCACGGGCGCGGGCGAATACGCGCCCATGCCGCCGGTGTTCGGGCCGGTGTCGCCGTCGCCGACGCGCTTGTGATCCTGGCTGGTCGCCATCGGCAGCGCGACGCGGCCGTCGACCATCGAGATGAAGCTGGCTTCCTCGCCGTCGAGGAATTCCTCGATCACCACGCGCGAGCCGGCCGCGCCGAACGCGTTGCCGGCGAGCATGTCGCGCACCGCGTCCTCGGCTTCGGCCAGCGTCATCGCCACGATCACGCCCTTGCCGGCTGCAAGCCCGTCGGCCTTGATGACGATCGGCGCGCCGTTCGCGCGCACGTGGGCGAGTGCGGCGTCGACGTCGGTGTGCACCGCATAGTGCGCGGTCGGGATGCCGTGGCGTGCAAGGAAATCCTTGGCGAACGCCTTGCTGCCTTCGAGCTGCGCGGCCGCGGCGGTGGGGCCGAAGATGCGGTGGTTGGCCGCGCGGAAGCGGTCGACCACGCCGGCTACCAGCGGCGCTTCAGGCCCGACGACCGTGACCGAGATGCCTTCGCGCTCGACCAGCGAGAGCAGCGCGTCGATATCGGTGGCGCGCACGTCGACGTTGCGGCACTTGGCCTCGCGCGCCGTGCCGGCGTTGCCGGGCGCGACCAGCACCTCGGAAACGCGCGCGGACTGCGCGATCTTCCACGCAAGCGCGTGCTCGCGGCCGCCGGAACCGATAACGAGGATCTTCATGCGTGCGCGTTCGGTTTGCGGGGGAGGCCGCATTTTACGGGACGCGCTATGGCCGGCGGGCGGTGCGGCTCATTCGGTGGCGTCGCAACCGCGCGATTTCAGGTCGCGCGCCGACACGCGGTAGCCGTAGGCGTCGCGCGGGATGTCGATGGTGCGCTCGACGATGTCGCCGCGCCGCGTGCCGGTGACCTGCAACTGCAACAGGTAGAAGCCGTTGTCGATGTGCGAAGCATTGGCCTGCAGCGTGCATTCGAGTTCGAGCAGGCGCTTGCTGCAGTGGCGCGAGGTCATTGGCGTGCACGCGCCGCGATTGGTCACGACCGACGTCACCGCCAGCATCTCGCGCAGCTCGCCGGCGACTTCGGCGTACAACGACTGGATCGCGCGCTGCGGCGTCGCGTTCGGATTGTGGCGCGTGATGACGAAGCCGGTGTCGGCGGGGCCGAGCGCGAGGAAACCGACGTCGCCCGACTTCGCATCCACGCCACGCGCGTCGATGCCACGGAAACGCGTGCGCAATTCGGCGGGGTCGCGACGCGTGGCGCCCGCGCGGATCACGAACAGGTCGATGCGCGACGCGCCGCCCGGGTTCGTGGCCGCGGGCGACGTACACACCGCGATGCGCCGCTCGCGTGGTTGCGCGCCGGAGTCGGCGCAGACGCGGCGCGTCGAGGCGGCATCGCCTGCGGCTTTCCAGTCGCCCTTGATGCGCGCGGTCTCGTGCTCGTACTCCGACGACAGCACGCGCGCGGCCTCGCGATCGGACACGACGACGTCGACCGGCGCGGGCGGCGGCGTGCGGGCCGACGCCGCGGAGGCGACGACCAGGAGGAGCAGGGGCGTGCGGGGCATGCGCGCAGTGTCCGTAGACCGCGCGAAGCCGGCGTCAGTGGCGGAAGTGGCGGATTCCGGTGAACACCATCGCCAGTCCGTGTTCGTCGGCCGCGGCGATCACCTCCGCGTCGCGCATCGAACCGCCCGGCTGGATCACCGCCTTGATGCCCGCGGCCGCGGCGGCGTCGATTCCGTCGCGGAACGGGAAGAACGCGTCCGACGCCATCACCGACCCCGGCACGACCAGCCCGGCCTCGTCGGCCTTGAGGGCGGCGATCTTCGCGCTGACCACGCGGCTCATCTGGCCGGCGCCGACGCCGACGGTGCGGTGGTCCTTCGCATAGACGATCGCGTTGGACTTCACGTACTTGGCGACGCGCCATGCGAACAGCAGGTCGGCCATCTGCGCGTCGGTCGGCGCGAGCTTCGTCACGATCTTCAGTTCGTCGCGCGTGACTTCGCGGATGTCGGCGGTCTGCATCAGCAGGCCCGAGCCCACGCGCTTGACGTCGACGTTGTTGCGGCCTTCGCCGTGCGGGATGCGCAACACGCGCACGTTCGCCTTCTTCTTCGCATAGGCGAGCGCCTCGTCGTCGTAATCCGGCGCGATGAGCACTTCGACGAACTGGCGGTCGAGGATGGCTTTCGCGGTCGCGCCGTCGAGCGTGCGGTTGAAGGCGAGGATGCCGCCGAACGCGGAGGTGGGGTCGGTCGCGTAGGCGAGTTCGTAGGCGTCGCCGCAGCCCGTGCCTTCGGCCACGCCACACGGGTTCGCATGCTTGACGATCACGCAGGCCGGGCGCTCGAACTGGCGCACGCATTCCCACGCGGCATCGGCGTCGGCCAGGTTGTTGTAGCTGAGTTCCTTGCCCTGCAGCTGCGTGAACGTGGCCAGCGTGCCCGGCACGGGATACAGGTCGCGATAGAACGCGCCCTGCTGGTGCGGGTTCTCGCCGTAGCGCAGGTCCATCACCTTGATGAAATTGCTGTTCTGTTGCGTGGGGAACACGGCGCGCGCACCGTCGTCCTGCAGCGACGACAGATGGTTGCCGATCGCGGCGTCGTACTGCGCCACGCGGTCGAACGCGGCGACGGCGAGCCTGAAGCGCGTTGCGCCGGACAGCGCACCGTCGTTGCCGTCGAGTTCCGCGACGAGCGCGCCGTACTGCGCGGGATCGGTCGCCACCGCGACGCGCGCGAAGTTCTTCGCGGCCGAGCGCAGCATTGCCGGGCCGCCGATGTCGATGTTCTCGATGACGTCGTCGAACGAACTCGACGGATCGGCCGACACCTTCTCGAACGGATAGAGATTCAGCACCAGCAGGTCGATCGCGCCGATGCCGTGCTGCGCCATCACCGCGTCGTCCGTGCCCGCGCGACCGAGCAGGCCGCCGTGCACGATCGGGTGCAGCGTCTTGACCCGGCCGTCCATCATTTCGGGGAAACCGGTGAGCTCGCTGACGTCGCGCACGGCGAGGCCGGCGTCGCGCAGGGCTTTGGCAGTGCCGCCGGTGGAAACGAGTTCGACGCCGTGGCGCGCGAGCGCCTGTGCGAGCGGCAGCAGCCCCGCCTTGTCGGAGACGGACAACAGGGCGCGGCGGAGCTTCACCGACGGGCCGTTCAGGGCTGCAGTCATGGCGATTGGGCACGACGTGGGGAAGCGCGAATTATAGCGGCGCGCTGCCGGCCGGCCGGGACTGCGGTAGGGTCGCCATGCCGCGCAACGCAGCGACGCGAGGACCGGCCCCGGCAGTTGCGCCAGACCGCCGCGCTAGACAAACGAACCGGCGACAGCGTCGCCAAGGGACGTCCGATGATCTTTCGCCAGCTGTTCGATCCGGTGTCGTCGACGTACACCTATCTCGTCGGCTGCGAGGAAACCGGCGATGCGGTGCTGATCGATCCGGTGCTGCCACAGTGGCAGCGCGACCTGCAGGTCGTGAACGCGCTCGGCCTGCGCCTGGCGATGACGATCGACACGCACATCCACGCCGACCACATCACCGCGGCGCTGACGCTCAAGCGCGAAACCGGCAGCCGCATGGCGTTCCCGGGAATGGACACGCTGCCGTTGACCGACGTGCCGCTGGCCGAAGGCGTTCCGCTGCGGATCGGTTCGCTGCAGCTGCAGCCGATCCATACCCCGGGCCATACCGACAGCCACTTCGCGATCGCGGCGGGCGACCGCGTATTCAGCGGCGACGCGCTGCTCATCGACGGCTGCGGACGTACCGATTTCCAGAACGGCGATGCGCGTGTTCTGTATGCGAGCGTGCACGACAAGCTGTTCCCGCTCGGCGACGACGTGCTCGTCTATCCCGCGCACGACTACCAGGGGCGTCGCGTGTCCAGCATCGGACAGGAGCGCGCGCGCAATCCGCGGCTGGGCGGCGGGCGTGGCATCGATGAGTTCGTGCAGATCATGGCCGGGCTCAACCTGCCGTACCCGAAATTCATCGACTACGCGGTGCCGGGCAACCGCGCCTGCGGCGTATGCCCGTCCGATATTCCGGATGAATTGGCCGATTACTGCCGCGTTGCGGAGCCGATGCCGACCGTTTGATCGGCCGGCGCAACAGCGCGCTTCTCAGCCCTGCGCGAGGCCGTATTCGCGCAGCTTCTTGCGCAACGTCGCGCGATGGATGCCGAGCAGCTGCGCGGCGCGGCTCTGGTTGCCGTCGCAATGGCGCAGCACTTCCTGGAACAGCGGAATCTCGAGTTCGCGCAACGCGACTTCGTACAGGTCACACGTGTCGCAGCCGTCCAGGTCACGCAGGAAGCGGCGGATCGAAACGGCAACGTGATCACGCAGCGGCGTGCGTGCGCCGGGGCGGATGTCGGTGACGACGGAGGGGGCGAGATCGGATGCAGCGGCGCTCATGGCAGTTCGACAACCCGCGGTCTGCGCGGGCGGACGCGGAGTCTAGCCCGACCACGTCGCGCACAACGGGGCGACACACGCCCGTCCGTCGCCATGCGGACGAACGGCCGTAAGCCCGGCGGACGAACGGCGTTATTGCAGCTGGAAGTCGTACGACTCGACGCGCGCACCCGGCTCGCGCACGTCGAATGCGACGTCCAGGCTGTCGCCCGGCGCGACCAGCGAGACCACGCGCTGGCCATAGTCGCGCGGCGTGACCTGGCGCGCGCCGACGAGGCGGCCGTCGAGGTCGGACAGGCTCAGCACGATGACCGGCGCCGGCTGCGCCCATCGCGCATCGTTGCGTACAGTGGCGGTGACGTGCAGCACGCCGGGCTTGCGCGGATTGGGTCGCACGTTGCGCGTCACCATGCGATACGCCTGCGGCTCGCGCCATGCGGGCACGTTGCAGCCGAGCACGCCGCACGCGTTCAACACCAGCGGCCGCCAGCGTGCATCGGCCGCCAGTTCGGTGCGTTGTGCGAGCACCAGCTGCACCGCGAACAGCAGGGCGAGGGTGCAGATCGCGGCGAAGATCGGCCAACGTCGGCCGGTCGGGTGCGTCGTGCGACGACGCACGAAGCTCGGCCCGTCGTGCGTCGCGCGGCGTTCGTCGACGGCGGCGTCGAGTGGGGCGGGTGCGACGTCATCGTCGATGTGCCTGGCGTCCTCCACATCGACGATCGGCGACTCGTCCACTACGTCGGAAGGCGGTGTGCGGGTCGATTGCGCGCCGTGCACCGGCAGCGCGTTGATCGCGACGTCGCGCGTATCCCCGTCGGAGTTGGGCGTCGGCGCGTCCATCGACGCGGTGTCCCGGGCCGGCTCGCCGCGCGCGGCATCCATGCGTCGGCGCTGCGGCTGGTCATCGGCCGCCTCGAGCGGTTCGTTCTCGGCAACGAGCGCGCCGCCGCAGCGTGGGCAGCGTTGGCTGGCTTCGCGTCCCGCGATCAGGGCGACGAGGAATCCGCAGGTCGGGCAGGGCTTGAACATGGGCCTATTCCACCATGCCTCGCGCCCGGAATGCGACGTGGTTCACAGGCGGCGCGCGCTCAGCGGCGACGCCCGCTCACCCGCATCCAGTCCTCGAGCTGTTCGACGCGGATGTCGTCCAGCACGTCGGTATAGGCCGCGGCGACTTCGCCTTCCTGCCCGGCGAGGATGCCGGACATCGCGAGCACCGCGCCAGGCGCGCAGCGCGCGGCGACCACGTCGCGCAGCTCGATCAGCGCGGACGCGAGGATATTGGCGACGACGACCGGATACGTCGCGACCGGTTCGTCCTGCGGCAGGAACACCGACAGGCGATCGGCCACGCCATTGCGCTCGGCGTTGTCGAGCGTCGCGGTGACCGCCTGCGGGTCGTTGTCGACGCCGACCGCCGACGCCGCGCCGAGCTTCAGCGCGGCGAGCGCGAGGATGCCGGAGCCGCACCCGAAGTCGAGCACGCGCGCGCCGTCGAGCATGCCGCCTGAGGCGAGCGCGTCGAGCCATTGCAGGCACAGCGCGGTGGTGGGATGGGTGCCGCTGCCGAACGCGAGCCCGGGATCGAGGCGCACCACCGCCGCATCCGGCGCGTCGGCGCCGTCAGGCAGCTCGTGATTCCACGGCACGATCCAGGTCCGCGCGCCGAATTTCAGCGGCTCGTACTGGTCCATCCATGCGCGTTCCCAGTCCTGGTCCTCGACGTCGCGGAATTCGGTGCGCGACCAGTCGAGCCCTTCGTCCTGCGCGGCGAGCGCATGCAGCAGGGGTTCGCGCGGGGTACCGGCCTCGAACAGCGCAGTCAGCACCATGTCGTGCCAGAGCGGTGTTTCGCCGACGCCAGGCTCGAAGATGGCCTGTTCGTCCGGCGCATCCGCGTGCGCGTCGACCAGCGTCACCGCCAGCGCGCCGACATCCTCGAGCGCCCGTTCGTAGCGCGGCTGCAGCGCTTCCGTGCAGGGCAGGGAGAGTTCGAGGAACGGCATGGGCTCAATCCTGGGCGAAGGTGAACGGCACGCGCGCGGCGATGCCCTGCTGGGCGCCCTCGGGCATCGATACCCACCAGCGGCGCGCGGTGTCGACGGCCGAGCGGTCGATGTCGCGATTGCCCGAGGACTCGTACACGACCGCTTCGCGAACCCGTCCGCAGGGATTGGTGTGGATCTGCAGCACGACGCGTCCGTGCGCCTCCTGACGCAGTGCCGATGGCGGATACGGCGGCGCGGGCATCGACCGGGCGTGCGGCGTACACGATTCGCGTGCGACCACCTCCAGCCATCCACGGTAGCGCGCGTCGTTTCCGGTATCGCCCGTGACGATCGGACGCGGCGCCGGCGTCGCGACGACCGTCGCGCGATAGGCGTCGCACGTCGCCGGCGTGTCCGAGCACAGCACGCGCGCCACCATGCCGTACGCGTCGCCGGGCGCATTGCGCCAGACGGTCGCGCGGGTTGGCCAGGACCCCGTGGTGGGCTCGTCGAACGACCAGCGCTCGATGACGCCGTCGGCACCGGCGATGTCGGCAAGAGCAACCGGAACGAAGTCGTGCTGCGCGATGTGCTCGCGCATCTGCGACTGCGTGATGCGCGGCGTAAACGCCGACTCCTGCCGCAGGCGCAGCTCGAGATACCGCGACGCGATCTGGTCCGCGTCGACGTGCTCCGTCGAAACGGAGAGCCAGGCTGTCGAGGGCGCGGAATGCGGCGAGGCGACCGGCGACGTGGACGGCGCCGTTGCCGTCTGCATCATGGCCGCCGTCGCGAGCATGGCGACCAGCATCGGATTACTTGCCGACCAGCTGCACGGCGTCGACGGTCTTGTAGCCCGACGACACGTTGTTGGCGAAGGTCAGCTTGACCGACTTCACCGGGTACGGCGTGGCGTCGAACGTGCGCACGAACCAGGTGCGCGACCCGCGTTCGTCGCGGCCGGTGTCACTGACGCCGCTCCACACGGTGTGCGCCGCACCGTCGACGCCGATCAGTTCGACCTTGGTGATCGACTTCACCGCGTTCTCGTCGAGCACCGCGCGCACCGCTGTCGCCGACACCGGGCGTTCGTAGTCGAGCTGCAGCCAGTCGAAGCCAATGTCCTGGTTGTCATTGGTCCACTCGTCGCCGTTGACGGCGCCGGTGGCCTGCCAGGGCGTGTTGGAGTCGTGCGAATCGGGCGGCTGCTTGCCGGCGTCGCCGAACGAGGAACTGGCCTTCGCCGCGATCGCCCACTGCGCGTTCGCATCGTTGATGTAGCCGTCTTCCATCGTCGCGTAGTCGAGCTTCGCCTGCGCTTCGGACTTCTCGCCATCGGCGGGCGCGGATGGCGCGGCGGGCGCAGGCGTCGTAGTCGCGGCGGGTGCCGGTGCCTGCGCGGCGGTGGTGTCGGCCGGCGCCTCGGCGTCGTGCTTCTTGCAGCCGGCCAGCGCGGCGAGCGCGATCAGCGAAGCGGTCGCAATTCCCTTGTGCATCGTGGACTCCTGTAGTGAAAACCGTTGGCAACGCACGATGCGGCGATCGGATGACCGCCGTGCGCCGCGATGTGGACGGGTGCAGCGATCAACCGATCGCAATCGCCTTTTCCTTCTGCTCTTTCAGGCGCTTTTCCAGGTAATGGATGTTCTGCCCGCCCTGCTGGAAGCCGGCGTCGGACAGGATGCGCTGCTGCAGCGGGATGTTCGTCTTGATGCCGTCGACGACCATCTCGTTGAGCGCCACGCGCATGCGCGCAATCGCAATTTCGCGCGTCGGGCCGTGCACGATCAGCTTGCCGATCATCGAGTCGTAGTTCGGCGGCACGCGATAGCCCTCGTAGATGTGGCTGTCGACGCGCACGCCGGGGCCGCCCGGCGCATGGAAATGCTGGATCAGGCCGGGGCAGGGCATGAACGTGTCGGGATCTTCCGCGTTGATGCGGCACTCGATCGCATGGCCTTCGAGGACGATGTCCTCCTGTTTCAGGCGCAGCTTCTCGCCCGACGCGATGCGCAGCTGCTCGGTCACGAGGTCGATGCCGGTGACGAGCTCGGTCACCGGATGCTCGACCTGGATGCGGGTGTTCATTTCGATGAAATAGAACCGCCCGTTCTCGAACAGGAATTCGAACGTGCCCGCGCCGCGATAGCCGATGCGGACGCACGCTTCCACGCAGACCTTGCCGATCTCCGCGCGCAGTTCCGGCGTGATGCCCGGCGCCGGCGCTTCCTCGACCACCTTCTGGTGGCGGCGCTGCATGGAGCAGTCGCGCTCGCCGAGGTGGATCGCATTGCCCTGGCCGTCGGCGAGCACCTGGATCTCCACGTGGCGCGGGTTTTCCAGGAACTTCTCCATGTAGACCATGTCGTTGCCGAACGCGGCCTTGGCTTCCTGCTTGGTCGTCTGGATCGCGGTCACCAGCGCGGCTTCGGTGTGCACGACGCGCATGCCGCGACCGCCGCCACCGCCCGCGGCTTTCACGATGATCGGATAGCCGATGTCGCGCGCGATGCGCACGTTCTCGGCAGCGTCATCGCCGAGCGGTCCGCCACTGCCGGGGACGCAGGGAACGCCCGCGGCCTTCATCGCGCGGATCGCTTCGACCTTGTCGCCCATCAGGCGGATCGTGTCGGCCTTCGGTCCGATGAAGATGAAGCCGGACTGCTCGACGCGTTCGGCGAAGTCCGCGTTCTCGCTGAGGAAGCCGTAGCCCGGATGGATCGCCTGCGCGTCGGTGACCTCGGCGGCTGCGATGATCTGCGCCATGTTGAGGTAGCTCTGCGCGCTCGGCGCCGGCCCGATGCAGACGGACTCGTCCGCCATCGCGACGTGCTTGAGGTTGCGGTCGACGGTGGAATGCACCGCGACCGTGCGGATGCCGAGCGCGTGGCACGCGCGCAGGATGCGCAGCGCGATTTCGCCCCGGTTTGCGATTACGACTTTGTCGAGCATGGGTGGTTCCAAGGCGGCTGGGAGCGTGGGAGCGTCCTGCCCTTGGGCCGCGCGGCCGAAGGGCGTTCGCAGGCCGGCGGCAGTGCCGCCGGAAAGCTCCTGCTCACCCAATAACAAACAACGGCTGGTCGAACTCGATCGGCTGGCCGTTCTCGACGAGCACCTTGAGCACGGTGCCGGAGACGTCGGCTTCGATCGGGTTGAACATCTTCATGGCTTCGATGATCGCGAGCGTGTCGCCGGCCTTGACCGACTGGCCGACGCTGACGAACGCCGGCTTGTCCGGGCTGGGCGACGCATAGAACGTGCCCACCATCGGAGCGCGCATGACGTGGCCTTCGGGCAGGTCGGCGCCAGCCTTGGCGCTGCCACCGGACGCGGCCTCGGTCGGGCTCTGCATCGGCATAGGGCGCTCGGCCTGCGGCGGCGGGGGCATCGCGTAGGTCGGCGCCGGCGCGTAGGCGATCTCGCGGGTCGGCGTGCGCGCCAGGCGCACGGTTTCCTCGCCTTCCTTGATCTCGATCTCGGAGAGATTGCTCGCCTCGAGCAGGTCGATCAGTTTCTTGATTTTCCGCAGGTCCATGTCGGGCCTCGTGGTGGGATGCAGGGTCGATCGCGGCGAAGTCGCCGACGATTCCGAAAATGTCAGGAACGGTTGGCGTGCGCTGCCGCGCGCTTGTCGAGCCAGGTGATCGCGGCGTCCATCGCGAACCGGTAGCTGTCCGCGCCGAAGCCGCAGATCACGCCCATCGCGAGGTCGCTGAAATAGCTCTGCTTGCGGAACGGCTCGCGGGCGTGCGGGTTCGACAGGTGCACTTCGATGAAGGGCAGGTCCACCGCGGCGACCGCGTCACGCAGCGACACGCTGGTGTGGGTGAGCCCGGCGGGATTGATGATCAGGAAGTCGGTGCCGTCGGCGCGCGCGGTATGCAGGCGGTCGATGAGCTCGTGCTCGGCGTTCGACTGCATGGAGTCGAGCGTGTGCCCGTGCGATTCGGCATCGAGCTTGAGTGCGCGGTCGATCGCGGCGAGCGAGGTGCGCCCGTAGATCGTGGGCTCGCGCTCGCCGAGCAGGTTGAGGTTGGGGCCATGCAGGACCAGGAGCTTCGCCATGGCGTACCCGTTGCGACGTCGTGGCCGGGCAGTCTGCGCCTCGCGACGAAGGCTGTCCAGACGTTCGCTACCGTATCGCCGACGTTGGACGAAATTCAATCGCGCGTTCGAGGCGCGGCCGCGGCCCAGTTGGTCAGGTCCGCCGGCTTCAGCGGGCCGGCCCACCGGCGAACGATCCGGCCGTCCGCGCCGATCAACACGCTGTAGGGCAGGACGCCGCGGGCGTTGCCGAGACGCGCGCCGGCGTCGCCCGCGCCCGGAGTGTCGATCAGGATGGGATAGGCGACCGGATGCGCCTTCAGGAACGCGCCCACGGCGTCGGCGTCGTCCAGCGCGATCCCGACCACTTGCACGCCGTTCGAACCCTGTTGCCGGGCGAACCGGTCGAGCGCCGGCATCTCTTCGAGGCAGGGACCGCACCAGCTGGCCCACAGGTTGACGAGCAGCGGCCGGCCGCGGGCGAGGTCGGCCAGCGCATGACGGCGGCCGTCGGGGCCGGGGAGTTCGATGCGCGGGGCGGACTGGCCGAGCGCGCCGGACGTCGACGTCGCCCGCTCCACGGTCCGGCCAAGGCGGGTGCTCGTGCGCCAGTCGCGATTTGTCGCCAGGTTCGCCGCGATGCCGAGCGCACCGGCGAGTAAGGCGACGATGACGACCGTTCGCGTCCTCATCGCGCCGCGCTGGCCAGGGCGTCCGCCACCATGTCCGGCGTCAGCAGCGTCGGCAGCACCTTCGGTTCGCCGCGCGGCGGATAGACGACGTAGAGCGGCACGCCGACCGCGCCGTGGCTTTGCAGGAAGGCGGTCAGGGCGGGGTCGACGTCGGTGTAGTCGCCGACCAGGTAGGTGGCGTTCGCGGCGCGCAGCGCCTCGCCGAAGGCCGGGCGGCCGAACACGGTGCGTTCGTTGGCCTTGCAGCTGACGCACCAGTCGGCGGTGATGTTCACGAAGACCACGCGGCCCTCGGCGCGCAGCGCGGCGAGGCGCGCGTCGCTGAATGCTTCGTGGGCGGCATCTGCGGCGGGCGCCGCGGTGGGCCGCGGCAGGCGATGCACGGTCGCCAGCGCCATGCCTGCACCCACGAGTGCGACGACGAGCGCCGCAACGCCCCACGCCCGGCCACGGTGATGCGTGCGGTTCCATGCCCAGGCCGCGAACGCCACGGCGACTGCTGCGGCGAGCGTCCATGCGATCGCATCCGGCCCACGCTGGCGGCCAAGCACCCACAACAACCACGCACAGGTCAGGTAGAGCGGGAAGGCGAGTGCCTGTTTCAGCGTTTCCATCCACGCGCCTGGCCGCGGCAGCAGCGCGGCGAGCCCGGGCAGCAGCCCGATCAGGATGAAGGGCAGCGCCAGCCCGAGGCCGAGCGCGACGAACACCGCCAGCGCGAGCATCGTCGGCGCCACGAACGCCCACGCCAGCGCGGCGCCCATGAAGGGCGCGGTGCACGGCGTGGCGACGACCACCGCGAGCACGCCGGTGAAAAAATCGCCGGCGATGCCGCTGCGCTGCGTCAGCGAATGGCCGGCGCCCGTCCAGCGCCCGCCCGCATGCCACACGCCGGACAGGCTCAGGCCCAGCGCGAACATCACCAGCGCCAGCACCGCGACTACCACCGGCTCCTGCAGCTGGAAGCCCCAACCCAAGGCGCGCCCGGCATGGCGCAGCGCGAGCGCGAGCCCGCCCAGCGCGAGGAAACTCAACACGACGCCGGCGGTGTAGGCGAACGCATGGCGGCGCGCGACGGTCGGCGAATGGCTTTCGGCCAGCGACAACGCCTTCAGCGACAGCACCGGCAGCACGCAGGGCATCAGGTTGAGCACGAGACCGCCGAGCAGCGCGAGCAGCAACGCCGACATCGCGCCGCTTGCGGCGACCGTGCGTGCCGCGGGTGGCGCCTGACGCGCGGGCAGCAGGGTCGGTGCCTCGGTTTTTACGGGTGTGGCAGCGTTGGTGACGTCCGTCGATACGGCCGACGTGGTCGCGACAGCGTCGCCCGCTGTCGCGACTGTCGTGGACGTCGATGTATCGGACGTCGGCGCAGGACCGTCTCCCTCCGCCGGCAGCTCGACGTAGACCGTGCGCTGCATCGGCGGATAGCAGATGCCGTCGGTCTGGCAGCCCTGGAAACGTGCGGTGATCCTGATCGTGCGTGCGTTCGAGGCGGTGCGCGTCACCGGCAGCGCGAGGTCGACCGGATCGAAGTAGACCGACACGTCGCCGAAGTGCTCGTCGTGATGCGCGCGCGCCGGCGGCCAGCGCGGCGCGCCGAGCGCGAATCCGGCGGCGCGCGACGCGGTGTCCAGGCGGAACGTCGTGCGGTCCCGATAGAGGTAGTAGCCGGGCGCCGGTGAGAAACGTGCCAGCACTGTGTTCGACGTGCCGGGAATCGCTTCGAAGCGGAACGCGGCGTCCGCCGGCAACGGCGCCGCATCTACGCCGGCTGCCGCCCCGCGCGCAAGCGCGAACGGCGAACGCCCGAGCGCAGTCGCCGACGGCGACGTCGCGGCAGGCAGGTCGACGGTCAATCGACGCGTCTGCGGCGGGTAGCAGACGCCGGCGTCGGCGCAGCCCTGGTACTTGATCGTCACCACCGTGCTCGCGGCGGATGGCGTCCCGGGCAGCGTAGCGACGAGTGCGTCGCGATAGGTTTCGACGTCGCCGAAGAATTCGTCGTGGTGCGCATCGCCCTTGGGCAGGCGCACCGCGCCCGCGTCGAAACCGGCGTCCGCCTGCACGCCGATGCGGTGGCGGTAGAGGTAGTAGCCCTTTGCGATCGTCCAGCGCACTTCGATCGCGCCGTCCGTGTAGCGCGCGCTCGGCACGAATACGCTGTCGACCGGCGGAAGCTGGTCGGGCGTGATCGCATGCGCGCGCGGCGCCCATGCGGCGAGCAGGAGAAGGCAGGTGCCGGCGATCCGGCGCAAGGTGTCAGGCATCGGGACGGCTCTGGGCAACGACCCAGTCGAGGTAGGCGGGCGCGCCGTCGCTGGCGTCGAGCGCTAGCAGTTCCGGCACGTCGTAGGGGTGCAGCGCCTGTACGCGGGCGATGGCGGCGGGGATGCGGTCATGCGCGGTCTTGATCAGCAGCAGGACTTCGTCGGCACGCTCTACACGGCCTTCCCACCGATACGTCGAGCCCACGCCCCGCAGCTGCTGCACGCAGGCGGCGAGGCGTTCGTCGACCAGTGCGGTCGCGATGCGATCGGCGCTCGCCGCGTCCGGACAGGTGCAATGAAGGACGACGACGTGCATCCGGCGATTGTAGCGAGCGGCTGCGCCGGGCCCTCAGACCTCGCGACGCGCGCTTCGCGAACGCCCGGTGCGCAAGGCGGCCATCTGCTCCATCAATTCCACGAGCGGCGCCTGGCTCCGCGGCGGCAGGCTGCGGAACGCGTTGAGCATCCGCAGCTCGAGCGGCTCGTCGACCATCGTGGCGTCGACCGCGGCTACGCCGTCCATGGTGTCTTCATGCGACAGCGCCATCCGTCCGCGGCCCGTCGCCAGCCATTCGAACTGCACGCCGGTAACGGTGGCGACGCGCCGCAGGTTGGACATGCTGGGGCTCTTGCCCTGCACGGCCTCCCAGTGGCTCACGGCGCTGCGCTGGACGCCGACGGTTTCGGCCAGTGCCGACTGCGACAGGCCGGCGTGGCGTCGGGCGAGGCGTATCCGCTGCTGCGAATTCATCGGAAGTGACGCTCCGCGTCAGTTGAAATGACGCTGCAAGGCCGAGTCTACCGGT
Organism: Lysobacter claricitrinus; assembly: GCF_045866565.1. Lineage (NCBI taxonomy): Bacteria > Pseudomonadati > Pseudomonadota > Gammaproteobacteria > Lysobacterales > Lysobacteraceae > Lysobacter > Lysobacter claricitrinus. The sequence continues at coordinate 386,076 of NZ_BAAFZV010000003.1, forward strand.
TTTCACCTCGCTACCAATAAAACCTTCATGAGGTGCGCTTCAGGTCACAGTCTTGGATGAAGAGTCGATGAAATCGGGTAATGAATACGATTTCATAAGTGTCCGGTTTCCATCCGCTACCGGAATCGGACGTTTCTATCGGTAGCGGCGGGGTAGCGCGGGTGACGTGAACCGCCCACAATCGCCCCACGTCGACACGGACCGTCGACTGACATGGGGTCACGGGTTCTTGGGGAGACGCGCCGGATTGCGCGAGCTTGGATGGCCGTCCTCAAAAACCGAGAGCGCGTTTCTTCGGGACGCGCTCTTTTTTTGCCTGCGCGTTTCGTGCGCCCGCGGCCGCTGCCCGGCGCCGCCACTCGATCTTTTTCGCGCCGCCGCCCTTGAAAGCCGCGCCGCGCATCCCATATCCCGCCCCGTCCGCGATGCGGGCGCAGTACGCCGCGGGTTTGGCACTCGCGACGGTCGACTGCTAAAATTCCCCGTCTTTCGCTGTTATTTCAACCACTTAAACCCTCAGCCGGAGGTTCGTGCATGAACATCAAGCCGCTCTACGACCGCGTGGTCATCAAGCGCATGGAAGAAGAAAAGGTCTCGGCCGGTGGCATCGTCATCCCCGATTCGGCCACCGAAAAGCCGATCAAGGGTGAGGTTGTCGCGGTCGGCGAAGGCAAGGCCTTCGACAACGGCAACGTGCGCGCGCCCAAGGTCAAGGTCGGCGACAAGGTGCTCTTCGGAAAGTACAGCGGCACGGAAGTGAAGCTGGACGGCACCGAGTACCTGGTGGTGAAGGAAGACGACATCTTCGCGGTCCTCGGCTGATCGCGGCCTTTCTTCGAATCACCGCATTCCCTTCTGAATTTTTCTTTTTGAGGTAACTGCTAATGGCTGCCAAGGAAATCCGTTTCGGTGAGGACGCGCGCGCCAAGATGCTGCGCGGCGTCAACGTGCTCGCCAATGCCGTCAAGGCAACGCTCGGCCCGAAGGGCCGCAACGTCGTGCTCGAGAAGAGCTTCGGCGCGCCGACGATCACCAAGGACGGCGTGTCGGTCGCGAAGGAGATCGAGCTCGCCGACAAGTTCGAGAACATGGGCGCGCAGATGGTGAAGGAAGTCGCGTCGCGCACGTCCGACAACGCCGGTGACGGCACCACCACCGCGACCGTTCTCGCGCAGGCGCTGATCCGCGAGGGCATGAAGGCGGTCGCCGCCGGCATGAACCCGATGGACCTCAAGCGCGGTATCGACAAGGCGGTCACCGCCGCCGTCGCCGAGCTGAAGAACATCTCCAAGCCGTCGTCGACGAGCAAGGAAATCGCGCAGGTCGGTGCGATCTCGGCCAACTCCGACCAGAACATCGGCGACCTCATCGCGCAGGCGATGGACAAGGTCGGCAAGGAAGGCGTGATCACCGTTGAAGACGGTTCGGGCCTGGAGAACGAGCTCGACGTCGTCGAGGGCATGCAGTTCGACCGCGGCTACCTGTCGCCGTACTTCATCAACAACCAGCAGTCGATGCAGGCCGAACTGGACGACCCGTTCATCCTGCTGCACGACAAGAAGATCTCGAACGTGCGTGACCTGCTGCCCGTCCTCGAGGGCGTGGCCAAGGCCGGCAAGCCGCTGCTGATCATCGCCGAGGAAGTCGAAGGCGAAGCGCTGGCGACACTCGTCGTCAACACGCTGCGCGGCATCGTCAAGGTGTGCGCGGTCAAGGCGCCGGGCTTCGGTGATCGTCGCAAGGCGATGCTCGAGGACATGGCGATCCTCACCGGCGGCACCGTGATCTCCGAGGAAGTCGGCCTGCAGCTCGAGAAGGCGACGATCAAGGATCTCGGCCGCGCGAAGAAGGTGCAGGTCTCGAAGGAGAACACCACGATCATCGACGGCGCCGGCGAAACCGGTGGCATCGAAGGCCGCATCAAGCAGATCAAGGCGCAGATCGAAGAGACCTCTTCGGACTACGACCGCGAGAAGCTGCAGGAGCGCGTGGCCAAGCTGGCCGGCGGCGTTGCGGTGATCAAGGTCGGCGCGTCGACCGAGATCGAGATGAAGGAAAAGAAGGCACGCGTTGAAGACGCGCTGCACGCGACCCGCGCTGCGGTCGAGGAAGGCATCGTTCCGGGCGGCGGCGTTGCGCTGCTGCGCGCCAAGGCTGCGATCAAGGGCCTGACCGGCGCCAACGAAGACCAGAACCACGGCATCCAGATCGCCCTGCGCGCGATGGAAGCGCCGCTGCGCGAGATCGTGACGAACGCCGGTGAAGAGCCGTCGGTCATCGTCAACAAGGTCGTCGAGGGCAATGGTTCGTTCGGCTACAACGCCGCGACCGGCGAGTACGTCGACATGATCGAGGCCGGCATCCTGGATCCGACCAAGGTCACCCGCACCGCGCTGCAGAACGCCGCGTCGATCGCCGGCCTGATGATCACGACCGAAGCGATGGTCGGCGAGCTGCCGAAGAAGGACGAGCCGGCCATGGGCGGCGGCGGTGGCATGGGCGGCATGGGCGGCATGGATTTCTGATCGCTGCCGGGCCGCGGTCACGCTCGCTTTCGGGTTACTCCAGCGCGCCGCCGCGCGCCACGGGAACCCGCTTGCGATCACGACTGTCCCGCAAGACGAAAAGCCCCGCTTCGGCGGGGCTTTTTCTTTGCGCGAATCGCCGGGGGGATCGACGCCGTTGCCGACCGATGACGACCGCTGGCGCCGGCTCGGCGCGCCCGCCGGAAGTTGGCCTCCGCGCGCTCATGAACCTGTCCGACCGTTCGTCGCAGGGCGACAGGAATGTGACCCAAGTCGCGTTTCGTGAAGATAGGCTAAATCTCGGCCCCCACCCCGTCCTGTCCCGGCAGGGGGCTGCGTTCAACCACCGTCCAGTGGCTCCTATCCCCCCGAACTGACGAGGTTTGCCGTGAAGAAGTCTTCCACCCTGGCTCTATCCGTCCTAGCGTGTGCCTGCATGGCAGCGCTCGCCGCGGACGGTCTCCCGGTCACGTTCCTCCAGCCCGACGCGCCGTCGCCGACCGTCGACCCCAACGCCGCTCCGGTCGACGAGTCGCCGCAGCGCTGGTTCGTCGAACTCAGCAACGCGCCGCTGGCCGACCGCGGCTCCGCGGCGATGCTTGCGAGCGAGAAGCAGACGTTCCGCACCGCCGCGCGCAACGCGGGCGTCAAGTACGTCGAGAACTACGCGTTCGACAACCTGTTCAACGGCTTCTCGGTGACGGTGTCGCGCGCGCAGCTGAGCACGATCGCGCACATGCCAGGCGTCAAGGCGATCTATCCGGTCGAGACGATCGCGATGCCCGAGACCACGCCGGGTTCCACGTCGGATCCGGACCTCTACACCGCGCTGCAGATGACAGGCGCAGATGTCGCGCAGAGCAGCCTGGGCCTCGATGGCACCGGCGTGCGCGTGGCGGTGATGGACACCGGCATCGACATCGACCACCCGGCGTTCGGCGGTGGCGGCGTCAATGGCGGCACCGCATTCCCGAGCGCGCGCGTGGTCGCCGGCTGGGACTTCGTGGGTGATGCGTACGACGCGGGCACGAACCCGGTCCCGGTGCCGGATGCACGTCCGGACGACTGCGCGGGCCACGGCACGCACGTCGCCGGCATCATCGGCGCGAACGGCCAGGTCAAGGGCGTCGCACCCAAGGTGTCGTTTGGCGCGTACCGCGTGTTCGGCTGCGCGGGTTCGACGTCCGCGGACATCATGCTTGCCGCGATGGAACGCGCGCAGGCCGACCACATGCAGGTGCTCAACATGAGCATCGGCTCGGCCTACCAGTGGCCGCAGTATCCGACGGCGCAGGCTGCGTCGCGCCTCGTCGACCGCGGCGTCGTGGTCGTCGCGTCGGCCGGCAACGACGGCGCGACCGGCATGTACTCGCTCGGCGCGCCCAGCGTCGGCGACAAAGTCATCGGCGTCGCGTCGTACGACAACATCGGCATCGCGCAGCCCGCGTTCGCAATCTCGCCGGACGCCACCAAGGTCGGCTTCAACGCCGCCACCGGCGCGCCGCCGCCGCCGACGTCGGGCAGTGCGCCGCTCGCGCGCACGGGCACGACGTCCACGCCCGACGATGGCTGCGCGGCGCTGCCCGCCAACAGCCTCGCAGGCAAGGTCGCGCTGATCCGTCGCGGCACGTGCTCGTTCTACATCAAGGCGTCCAATGCACAGGCCGCCGGCGCGATCGGCGTGCTGCTCTACAACAACGCCGCGGGCGCGCTGAATCCGACCGTCGCCGGCACGCCGTCGATCAACATCCCGACGGTGGGCATCAGCGCCGCCGACGGCGCGCTGATCGATGGGCGCATCGCCGCAGGGCCGACGCAGCTCACGTGGGGCAATTTCCATGTGTCGCAGCCGAACCCGACGGGTGGCCTGATCTCGTCGTTCTCGTCGTGGGGCCTGTCGCCGGATCTCACGCTCAAGCCCGACATCGGCGCACCGGGCGGTTCGATCTACTCGACCTTCCCGCTGGAACTCGGCGGCTACGCCTCGCTCAGCGGTACGTCGATGTCGTCGCCGCACGTCGCGGGCGCCGCCGCGCTGCTGCTGCAGGCGCTGCCGCACACGCCGTCGCAGGCCGTCCGCTCGATCCTGCAGAACACCGCGCAGCCGTCGCTGTGGTCCGGTTCGCCGGGCCTGGGCCTGCTGGAGGCCACGCATCGCGCCGGCGCCGGCATGCTGCACATCGATCGTGCGATCGTCGAAGCGACGCGCGTCGAGCCGGGCAAGCTGTCGCTGGGCGAGGGCGAGGCGGGCCCGCAGACCCGCACGCTCACGTTCAACAACGGCGGCTCCACGCCGGTCACCTACACGTTGAGCGGCGTGCAATCGATCGGCACGTACGGCAGCACGTTCACCCCGTCGTACTTCATCGGCGGTGGCGTCAACGTGGCCTTCTCCGCCCCGACCGTGACGGTCGCGCCGCATGGCACGGCGTCGGTCAACGTCACCATCACGCCGGCGCAGACAGGCCTCGGCATCGACGGCGGCATCTACGGCGGCTACGTGGTGATGACGCCGAACGATGGCAGCAGCACGTTGCGCGTGCCGTTCTCGGGCTACATCGGCGATTACCAGACGCGCCAGGTGCTGGTGCCGACGGCGAACGGCTTCCCGTGGCTCGCCAAGCTCACCGGCAACTCGTACTTCAACCAGCCGTCGGGCGCGACGTATTCGATGGCCGGCAATGACGTGCCGTTCTTCCTCATCCACTTCGACCACCAGTCGTCGGCGATCCGCATGGACGTGCGCGACGCCAATACCGGTCGTTCGTGGCACATGGCGCTGTCGACCACGTACTTCGGCCGCAACTCGTCGGCGACCGGCTTCTACGCGTTCTCGTGGGACGGCACAACGACGCAGGGCCGCAACACCTACGTCGTGCCGAACGGTCGCTACACGGTGCTGCTGCAGGTGCTGAAGGCGAACGGCGATCCGGCGAACCCGGCGCATTGGGAGACCTGGAACTCGCCGGTCATCACGGTCGCCCGCTGACCCGGTGAACAGGGCCGGCCAAGGACGGCCGGCCTGAACCGTACAAATTTTGCTGCGCTGCAGCGTGCATTCCCCATCACGTGTCTTTAACGATAGACATGCACCCGACGTGGGGGAGGGAGCAAGGGCCCGCTGGTGGCAACGCCAGCGGGCCTTTTTTCGTCCCGGCTCCGCAGCGGCCGCATGACAGAATGCCGCGCATGAGCGAACCGACCCGCGCCGCGGATGCCGTCGACGCCGCGGTCGAGCGCGCGGTCCATCGTCTCGCCGTCGACCACGCCGCCCGCGACCGCATCGCCGCGATCGCCCGCACCAGCGACTTCGCCATCGACGTGCTTGCGCGCGATGCCGCGCTGCTCGCGCAACTGCTCGCGGACGACGGCGCAACGCCCGTCGCCGAACCGTCGCTCGATCCCGCAATGCCCGGCGACTGGCCGTCGCAGCTTCGCCGCTATCGCACCGCTGCGTCGACGCGCCTCATCTGGCGCGACGTGCACGGCCTCGACGACGTCGACGCGACGCTGGCGGGCAGCACGCAACTTGCCGAGCGTTGCCTGTCGCTGGCGATGGAGGCGATCGAGGCACAGTTCGTCGCGCGCCACGGCCACGTTCGCGACGCCGACGGCCGCGTGCAGCGGCTGGTCGTGTTCGGACTCGGCAAACTCGGCGGCGGCGAGCTGAATTTCAGTTCGGACGTCGACCTCGTCTACGCGTACGAGAACGGTGGCGACTCCGACGGACCGCGTCCGCTCGACGCGGAAGGCTATTTCACCCGCCTCGGCCAGCAACTGGCGAAGCTGCTCGACGAGGTCACCGCCGACGGCTTCTCGCACCGCGTCGACCTGCGCCTGCGGCCGTTCGGTAGCGCAGGGCGGCTGGCCTGGTCGTTCGCTGCGCTCGAGCAGTACTTCCAGCGCGAAGGCCGCGACTGGGAGCGCTACGCCTGGCAGAAGGCGCGGCCCGTCGCCGGCGACATCGACGCGGGCGAGCGGTTCCTCGAAACGCTGCGGCCGTTCGTCTATCGGCGCTATCTCGATTTCGGCGCGCTCGACGGCCTGCGCACGATGAAGGCGTCCATCGCCGCCGAGGTCGCGCGTCGCGAGCTCGTCGACGACATCAAACGTGGCCCCGGCGGCATCCGCGAGATCGAGTTCCTCGTGCAGGCGCTGCAACTGATTCGTGGCGGCCGCGAGCCCACGCTGCGCGGCCGTCGGCTGCTGCCGTCGTTGCGTGCGCTGGTGGGCGCGGGCCATGTCGACGCCGAAACGGGCGATGCGCTCGCATCCGCGTATCGCACGCTGCGCCGCGTCGAAAACCGCCTGCAGATGCTGCGCGACGCACAGACCCATGCGTTGCCGGACGACGAGGTCACGCGTAAGCGCATTGCGACGGGGCTCGGGCATCGCGACTGGGACGAATTCCGCGCCGCGCTGGATGCGGTGCGCTCGCGGGTAACGACCGAATTCAACGCCCTGCTCGCGCCGCGCGAACGCGCCGCAGCGCCCGATGCGCTCGCGACCTACTGGTGCGCGCTTCCGGGTGGTGGCGATGCCGCGACGCTCGCCGACGCCGGTTTTCCCCAGGCCGACGAGGCCGATGCGCTGCTGCGCGACTTTTCGCGGTCGCCGGCCGTCAACGCGCTCTCCGACGCCACGCGCGCACGGCTCGATCGCGTCATGCCTGCGCTGCTGCACGGCGCTGCGCAGTCGCGCGAGCCGCTGCTGGCGATGCGCAGGCTGGTTGCGCTGGTCGCGAACGTGCTGCGCCGAAGCGCGTACCTCGCGCTGCTCGACGAACAGCCGGCGGCCCTCGAACGCCTCGTCGACGTTGTCGCGCACAACGCACTGCTCGCGGAACGGCTCGCGGCCTATCCGCTGTTGCTCGACGAATTGCTCGACGCGCGCATCGCCGGTGCGCTCCCGACGCGCGACGAGATGTGCGCCGCCTGCGCCGCCGCGGTTCACGACATCGACGACACCGAGCACGCACTGCGCGCCCTGAATGAGGTGCGACAGGCGCTGAGCTTCCGCATCGCGATGGCGGTGCGCGATCGTCGGCAGCCGGCGGACGACAGTGCGCGACAGCTCGCGTGGCTGGCGGATGCGGTGGTCGCGGTCGTGGTGCGCATCGCCGAAAACGAAGTGGCGTCGGCGAGCGGCCGCGTTCGGGGCGCACGTTTCGCGGTGCTCGGCTACGGCAGCCTGGGTGGCGAAGAGCTGGGCTTCGGCTCGGATCTCGATCTCGTATTCCTCTACGACGCGCAGTCGGGCGCGGAATCCGACGGCGCGCGTCCACTCGACGCGCAGCGCTGGTTCGCGCGTCTTGCGCAGAAGGTCGTGGCCCTGCTCGGGGCGGCGACCGGTGCGGGTCGCCTGTACGACGTCGACGTCCGCCTGCGGCCCGACGGCGCAAAAGGCCTGCTCGTATCGAGCCTCGCCAGCTTCGCGGGTTACCAGCGCGAACGCGCATGGACGTGGGAGCACCAGGCACTGGTGCGCGCGCGTTGCATCGGTGGTGATGGCTCGCTCTGCGAGGACTTCGAGCGCGTGCGTGCGGAAGTGCTCGGCCGACCGCGCGATACCGCAGCAGTCATGGAGGACGTGGCCAAGATGCGGCAACGCATGCGCGCCGAACTCGATCGCTCCGACGGCGCGAGCTTCGACCTCAAGCAGGGCGACGGCGGGCTCGTCGATCTCGAATTCGTGCTGCAGGCGCTGGTGCTGGCCCACGCGTCGCGCGCACCCGCACTGCTGCATCCACGCAACACGCGCGCGCTGATCGATGCATGCCGCAACGCCGACGCCATGGATGCGACGGTCGCCACGCCGCTCGCGGAGGCGCATGCGTTGATGCTCGCGCGCGGTCTCGATTGCACGCTCGACCGCCGCGCGCGACGCGTGCCGCCCGACGCCGCAGTCGACGCCGCGCGGGCGATCGTCCGCGAAGCCGCGCAGGGCTGCGGCCTTCGTTTCGCGCAATGACCGCGCGAGGTGGAATGATCATTCGCGCCGCCGATGCCAGCGATGCACCGGCGGTGGCCGCGCTATCGGCGCAGCTCGGCTATCCGGTCACGGAGGGCGACATCCGGATGCGGCTCGAGATGTTGACGGCCGACGCCGGAAGCGTCGTCTACGTTGCGGTGCTCGACCGCGATGTCATTGGCTGGATCGCCGCGTCACGACGAATCACCGTGGAATACGGCGTCGCGCACGAGATCACGGGGCTGGTGGTCGACGCGACCCGCCGCCGCACGGGTGCCGGGCGCGCGCTCGTCGATGCCGCGCATCGGTGGGCCGCGGAGCGCGGCGCCGATGCACTGGTCGTCCGCTCGAACGCCGCGCGCGAGACCTCGCACGCGTTCTACGCCGGCATCGGATTCGCGCGGACGAAGACGCAGCACGTCTACCGACGCGCGATCGATCCGGCGTCGGCCTGAGGCCTACTTCGACGGCGAGGGCAGGCCAAAACGTTCACGCAGCAGCGCGGCGACGCGCTGCGTTTCACGCATCGGCTCGGCCTCGAACGCTTCGAGATTTCGCGACAGCGGACGAATGCGTCCCGCATCGCGCAACGCCTTGACGAAGCGCCGCTGCCGTCCGCGCACCTGTCGATCGCCGGCAACGAACACCGGCGCGCGTGTCGCACAGGCTTCGGACAACATGTTCACCGAATCGGCCGTGCAGACGATGCGGTCCGCCCAGCCGAGCAGCGCCGCGTAGGGGTTGCGACCGTCCACCGACCCGGTCCACACCACGCCCGGCAATCCGCGCAGACGCTTCTTCACCCGCGCGACCATCTTCGGCGGCGTGCGGCGCGACGTCGTCGCCAGCACGCTGCCGCCTTCGGTCTCGATCAGCGCGCGCACGTCGCGCAGCCAGCGATCGAGGCGTCGCATCGACATGCGCATGTTCGATGTCGGCCCGCCGATCAGCAGCGTGGTGCGCGGCCCCGGCAGCGGACCGAATGCTGCGAAGGCCGCGCGCGATGCGCCGAGCCATGTGTCCTGCACCGGGTTGAGCGATCCGATCAGTTCGATCGCGTTGGGCGCACGCAGGCGGTCGTGCGCGGGTGCGATCACCACGTCCCAGTGCGACGTGCGGATGCGTGGATCGAGGATCTGCACCGCGTGCGCGCCGCGTGCGCGAAGCAGCCGCGTCGCCAGCGCCGCCTGCCGCCCGCAGCCGACCACCAGCGTCGTTGCGAGGTCGGGATCGCGCAGGCGCTGCTCGAACTCGGCGCCGAACGCACGCTCGGCATCGCCGACGATGCGCGGCGCGAACCAGCGCCACGGCAGCCGGGCGGTGACGACGAGATCCTGCGTCGGCAGCTTCAGTGCATCGGCCAACGCGCGCGCCTGGCGCACGTTGCCCGCATGGCCGTCGGTGACGACGAGGGTTCGGATGGGGGTTGAACGTTGCACGGGTCGGATCGATCCGTTCTGGGGCCGGCCACGGCCGTTTCGCGGGCGTGACTCTACACTGCGCGCACCCCACGTCGAGGAAACGCCGATGTCGCAGCCGCTGTCGCAGGAGGCGCTCGACCAGCTGTTCGTCACCGCCCGCACCCATAACCGCTTCACCGGCACCGTCAGCGACGAGACGCTGCACAGGCTCTACGAGCTGGTGAAGATGGGCCCGACCACCGCGAACGCATCGCCGGCGCGCTTCGTCTTCCTCAAGTCGGCGGAGGCCAAGCAGCGGCTCGCGCCGGCGCTGGACGAAGGCAATCGCGCTAAGACGCTCGACGCGCCGGTCGTCGTCATCGTCGCTTACGACATGGCGTTCTACGAGAAGCTGCCCTATCTGTTCCCGCATACCGACGCCAAGGGCTGGTTCGACACCAAGCCCGAGGCGCATCTGGAAACCATCGCCCTGCGTAACGGCTCGCTGCAGGGCGCGTACCTGATCCTCGCGGCGCGCGCGCTCGGCCTCGATACCGGGCCGATGTCGGGTTTCGACAATGCCAAGGTCGACGCCGAGTTCTTCGCCGGCACCAGGATCCGTTCCAACTTCCTCGTCAATCTCGGGGAAGGCGATTTCAGCCAGGTCTTTGCCCGTTCGCCGCGCCTGCCGTTCGACGAAGCAGCGCAAATCCTCTAAGCGACACCACCACGGAGTTCCCCATGTTCAAGCGCATCGCCCTCGGTCTCGCCCTGGCCGGCCTCGCCGGCGCCGGCTTCGCCGCGCCGCTCAGCTACAAGATGGACGCCAACCACACGCAGGTCACCGCGACGTGGTCGCACTTCGGTTATTCGCATCCGTTCGCCAACTTCGGCCAGGTCGACGGCGTGATCGTGTACGACCCGAAGAACGTCGGCGCGTCGTCGGTCAAGGTGACGCTGCCGCTCGCCGGTCTCGATTCCACCGTGCCCGCGCTCGACGAACACCTGCGCAGCGCCGACTTCTTCGAAGCCGAGAAGTACCCGACCATTACCTTCAACAGCACGAAGGTGGAAGCCGCGGGCGACAAGAAGCTGCGCGTCACCGGCGACCTCACCGTGCACGGTGTCACCAAGCCGGCGGTGCTCGACGTCACCATCAACGGCGCCGGCCCGCATCCGATGACCAAGCGCGAGGCGGTCGGTTTCGATGCGGTGACCACGATCAAGCGCAGCGACTTCGGCGTCACCAAGTACGTGCCGAACGTGAGCGACGACATCCAGATCCGCATCACCACCGAAGCGATGGTGCCGAAGGCCGACGGCGAGCCGACGCCGCCGAAGAAGAAGTAACGCCATGGTCATCGAGCGCCCGGGCGATTCGCGCGGCCATGCGAGGCACGGTGGTTGGCTCGACAGTCACCACACGTTCTCGTTCGGCAGCTATTACGACCCGCAGTGGATGGGCTTCGGGCCGCTCCGCGTGATCAACGAAGACCGCGTTGCCGGCGGCGGGGGCTTCCCGCCGCACGGCCACGCCAACATGGAAATCCTGTCGATCGTGCTAGACGGCCAGCTCGCGCATCAGGACAGCGCGGGCGGTGGCGGCACGATCGGTCGCGGCGAAGTGCAGTGGATGAGCGCGGGCCACGGCGTGCAGCACAGCGAGTTCAACGGCTCGAAGACCGAACCGGTGCACTTCCTCCAGGTCTGGATCCAGCCCGACCGCGTGAACGCCGAGCCCGCCTACGCGCAGCGCCCGCCACAGCCCGGCGACGAGAGCGGTGACTGGGTGCTGCTGGCATCGCCCGACGGCGCCGACGGCAGCATCCCGATCCGCCAGGACGCCCGCCTGTACCGCATCACGCTCGCCGCCGGTGCCAGCGCGCACCAGGCGCTCGACAGCGACCGCCGCTACTGGCTGCAGGTCGCGCGCGGCACCGTCTACGCCGCCGAGCGCGTGCTGCGGGCGGGCGACGCACTGGGCTTCGTCGACGAGGGCGAGCCGATCGCCATCGAGGCCAATGGCGACGCCGAGGTCCTGCTGTTCGACCTGCCGCACTGACGGAGCGTCGCGGGGCGGCTGGTAGAATTCGCGGCCTCACCGCACCGTCCCAGCGTCCATGACCGACCGCATCGCCACCAGCGCCCCGCAGACCGCCGAACCGGCCAATGCCCGCCAGCGCTACGTCGTCGGCCAGAAGGACCTGCCGCTGAGCTGCCCGCTGCCGGAAATGGCGCTGTGGAACTCGCATCCGCGCGTGTACCTGCCCATCGAGGCCGAGCGCGAGTGCCAGTGCCCGTACTGCGGCGCGCACTTCGTGCTGGAGGACTGAGGCGTCCGCGGCCTCGCCCGCATGACGTCCGTCCCGCATCGCCGCCTCACCGTCGTCCAGCTGCTGCCGGCGCTGGAATCGGGCGGCGTCGAGCGCTCCACCCTGGAAATCGCGCAGGCGCTGGTCGAGGCCGGGCATCGCGCCGTCGTCGTGTCGCGTGGCGGGCGGCTGGTGCCGCGGCTTGAAGCGATGGGCGCGGAGCACGTGACGCTGGATATCGGGCGCAAGTCGCCGATGGTCTTTCGCCACGTGGGCGCATTGCGACGCGCGATGGATGGCGCGGACATCGTGCACGCGCGCTCGCGCATGCCGGCGTGGGTCGGGCTGATGGCGCTGCGCGGCATCGATGCGTCGCGCCGCCCGCATTTCGTTACCACCGTGCACGGGTTGAATTCACCATCGCGCTACAGCGCAGTGATGACCCGTGGCGAACGGGTGATCTGCGTGTCGCGCACCGTGCGCGACTACGTGTTGCGCCACTACCTGTCGACCGACACGGCGAAGCTGCGCGTGATTCCGCGCGGTATCGATGCCAGCGCATTCCCGCGCGCACCGCAGCCCGATCGCGACGCACGCGCCTGGGCGGCATCGCAGCATTCCGCGCTGCAGGGTGCCGGCCCGCTGCTGTTGCTGCCCGGTCGCGGCACGCGCCTGAAAGGACATGGCGACGGCCTCGCGCTGCTCGCGAAGCTGCGCGCCGACGGTATCGACGCGCGCCTGTGGCTGCCCGGCGCGCGCGAAGCCGGTCGCGAGGCCTACATCGCCGAGCTCGAACGCGAGGCCGCGCAACTCGGCATCGCCGACGCGATCGCATTTACCCCGCCCACCGACGCCATCGCGCGTGCGTACGCCGCGAGCGACCTCGTGCTGCAGCTGTCGCGCAAACCCGAATCGTTCGGGCGCACGGTGATCGAGGCGTTGTCGGTGGGTCGACCGGTGCTCGGATGGGCGCATGGCGGCGTCGGCGAACTGCTCGACGAGTTCGAGCCGCAGGGCTCGGTCGCCCCATTCGATCTCGACCGCCTGCACGCCGTGGCGCGCGATCTTCTCGCGCAGCCCCCGGTACTGCCGGCTAGCATTCCGCTCACGTTGCAGGCCATGCAGGAGGCGACGCTTGGCGTCTACCACGAACTCGCCGGCTGACGGCGTGCCCGAAACCGGCTGGCGCTGGGCGCCGGCGTGGGTGCTTGCGTTCGTCGCGCTGTGGCCCGCGCCGGGTTACGCCGAGACGGTGCTGGTGCTCGGTGCGCTGATCGCGATGTACATGCTGGTGCGCGCGCGCTTCCGCGGCGGCACGCGGCTGCTGAGCGGGCAGGCCTGGGCGCTGACGACGTTGATGTTCGCGGCCTACTGGGTGCCGCGCCTCGTCTCGGCATTCGACACCTTCGACCCGCCGCGCTCGTTGCTCGACGCCGCCGCCGACCTGCGCCACCTGCCGTTCCTGTGGCTGGTCGCGGCATCGGTCGCGAATGCCCAAAGCCGGCGCATCACGTTCGCGGGGCTCGGCTTCATCGTGCTGGTGTGGGTCGGCGATGCGTTGCTGCAGGCGATGACCGGCGGCAGCCCGATCTTCAACCTGATCGACCATGCCAAGCACGCGATCAGCGGGCACGGCATGTGCCCGGCCGACGCCGCGTTCGCGGTCGACCGGCTCAGCGGTTTCCTCGGGCCGTGCAACCTCAAGCTTGGCCAGGTCGTCGCGAGCCTGTCGCCCTTCCTGCTGTACGAGGCGGCGCGACGTTTTCGCGCGACCGGGTGGCTGGTGGCCGCGGCCGGCGTGGGCATCGTGATCGTGCTCGCGGGTTCGCGCGCGTCGTGGATCACCTATGGCCTTGTGCTGGTGCTGTCGGGCTGGCGCCTGCTGGGCTGGAAACGCCTGATCGGCGTGTTCGCGTTCGGCGCTGTGGCGCTCGCGCTGGCTACGGTGAGCGTGCCGCAGGTGCGCGAGCGCATCGAACGCACCGCGCTCGTGCTCGCGGGCGACCATCGCGACGTCGACAGCGCGCTGTCGGGACGCGGTCGCATCTGGTCGGCGGCGACGTGCATGGTGCGCGAGCATCCGTTCAATGGCATCGGCGTGCGCCGCTTCCGCCAGGCATTCCCGTCCTGCGATCCGCTTCCCGGACAGCGCGCCGAATGGGGCGACGGCCCGGCGCTGCACGCCCACCAGATCGTGCTCGAAATCCTCAGCGAAACCGGCATATTCGGCCTGGTGCTGTGGCTCGCCGGCGCTGCGCAGGCGTGGCGCGCGTGGCGATACGCGGACCCGGAAGCGCGACGGCATGCGCGGCCGGCGATGTATGCGCTCGTCGTCACCGTGTTCCCGCTCAATACGCACCTCGCGTTCTATTCGACGTTCTGGGGTGGGCTTACGCTGATGTTGTTCGCGCTCTACGCCGGCAGCCTGTACGCGACCGATCGCAACGCGACGGCGAACGTCGACGCATGAGCGACGCAGCGAGCCCGACGTCCGCCGGACCGGTGCCACGCGGCGCGCGTCACTGGCCGATGCGTGCGGGCATCGCGCTGCTGGTCGGCCTCGCGCACCTGCCGTGGTGGTTGCAGCGCGCGCTCGGTGGCGCGCTCGGTGCGGTGGCGTTCGTGCTGGCAACGCCGCGACGGCACGCGGCGCGCGTCAACCTGCGCCTGTGTTTCCCCGAGCTCGACGAAACAACCCGCTCGCGCCTGTTGCGCGACACTTTCCGCGACTTCGGCATCGGCCTGTTCGAATTCGCGCGCGCGTGGTGGGGCGGGATCACGCCGATGCGCCGCGACGTCGTCATTGAGGGCCTCGACCAGCTGCGTGCGCTGCAGGCGCAGGGTCGGGGCGTACTGATGATCTCCGGCCATTTCATGACGCTGGAAATGTCCGGTCGCCTGCTGTGCGACCACGTGCCGCTCGCCGGCATGTATCGGCGTTATCGCAATCCGGTGATGGAGTGGGCGGTGAAGCGCGGTCGCCTGCGTTACGCGGCAGCGATGTTCGCCAATGACGAGATCCGCGCGGCGATGCGCCATCTCAAGCAGGGCGGGTTCCTCTGGTATGCGCCGGATCAGGACATGCGCGGCAAGGACACGGTGTTCGCGCCCTTCTTCGGCGTGCCGGCGGCGACGATCACCGCGACGCACCAGTTCGCGCGCCTGACCGGTTGCGCGGTCGTGCCGTTCTTCCATCGTCGCGAAGGCGGGCGTTACGTGCTGCGCATCGCACCGCCGCTCGAGGATTTTCCCTCGCAGGATGCCGCGGCCGACAGCGCCCGCGTCAACGCGGCGATCGAAGCGATGGTGCGCGAAGCGCCGTCGCAGTACCTGTGGATCCATCGCCGCTTCAAGCGTCGCCCGCACGGCGAGGCCGCGCCCTACTGATGGACGCCCCTGTCCGCGATCGCCTCGAGCCGCTGCTGCGTGCGCTGTATTCGCTCGCGCTGTACGTGCTGACGCCGATCACCGTCTATCACCTGATCTGGCGCGGCTTCCGGCAGGCGGCGTACTTCGAGCGCTGGAGCGAGCGTTACGCGAATTTCGGCCCGCCGCGCGACCATCGCGTGCTGTGGGTGCACGCGGTGTCGGTCGGCGAAGTGAATGCCGCGATTCCGTTGGTCGATGCGTTGCTCGAACGTCGTCCCGATCTTCGCCTGCTGGTTACCACCATCACGCCGACAGGCTCCGCGCGCGTGCGATCGCTGTGGGGCGATCGCGTGGACCACGTCTACCTGCCGTACGACCTGCCGGGCGCGGTGTCGCGATTCCTGCGGCATTTCCGCCCATACGCCGCGCTGATCATGGAAACCGAGCTCTGGCCCAACCTGCTGTTCGGCTGCCGCGACCACGGCGTTCCGGCCTACGTGCTCAACGCGCGGTTGTCGGCGCGATCGCTGCGCGGCTACCAGGTTCTGGCACCGCTGGTGCGGCGCGCGGTGCGCACGTTGCGTGGCGTTGGTGCGCAGTCGCACGCTGATGCGCGCCGCTTCGTCGCGCTCGGCGCAGTGCAGGAACGCGTGCACGACACCGGCAACCTCAAGTACGACATGACGCTGCCGGCATCCGTCCACGCATTCGGCCGCGACTGTCGCGCGCGCCGTGCGGGCCGCCTCGCGTGGATCGCTGCGAGCACGCACGTCGATGAAGAAGCCGCCGTCATCGCCATCCATCGACGCCTGCGCGAACGCTGGCCCAATCTTTTGCTGATGTGGGCGCCGCGACACCCGGAGCGCTTCCGCGCCGCGTGCGAGCAGTCGACCGCGGCGGGCTTCCGCACGTCACGTCGCTCTCAGGACCGTTGGGCGACGCCCGATTGCGACGTCTTCGTCATCGATACGCTCGGCGAGCTACTGAACTTCTATGCCTGCGCGGACGTCGCCTTCGTTGGTGGCTCGTTGCAGGCCGTCGGTGGCCACAACCTGCTGGAACCCGCGGCGACGGGAACGCCGATCACGACCGGGCCGCACCTGCACAACTTCGCCGACATCTCGCACCGGCTCGCCAGCGCCGGCGCGCTGCGCATCGCACAGGACGAGGCGGGCGTGGCCGCTGCATTGGAGGCGATGCTCGGCGACGACGGACTACGCGCGTCGATGGCGGATGCAGGGCGCGCACTTGTCGAGTCGGGACGCGGTGCGCTGGAACGCACGCTGGCGCTGGTCGATGCGGACCTGCCGGCAAGCATGTAGACGCAGCCGCGCTGGAAGTTGTTCGGCAAACAAAAAGGCCGTCGTTTCCGACGGCCTTTTCATTGGGGCATACCCGACTGGTTTACGGCGTAACCGGGATCGGCGGCGGCGCACTCACCGTCAGCAGGCGATTCACTTCCTGCAGGTCGTCGATACCGAGGGTGCCGACCGACTGCGCCAGCAGCAGGCGCGCCTGCAGGAACGTGTAGCGGGCCTGCGAGTACAGGCGCTGCGCGACGAACACGTTCTGCTGGTTGTTCAACACGTCCAGCACGGTGCGCGTACCGACTTCAAGGCCGACCTGCGACGCTTCGAATGCCGCGCGTGCCGAGATCAGCGCCGCGCGGCGCGATTCGACTTCGGTGATGCCGGCGGCAAGCGCCTGGTAGGCCGCGTTGGTATTGCGCACCAACGCACGACGCTGCTGCTCCACCTGGTCGGCGACGACGTCGCGGTTGGCGATCGACTGGCGCACGCGCGACGACACCGCGCCGCCGGAGAAGATCGGCACGTTCAACGTCACGCCGACGCTCGGGCCGCGGCTCTGGCTGTCGATCGGATTGGTCGACGACAGGCTGCCCGAGCTGAAGGTGCTGTCACCGGTGGTCTTGCGATCACCGTACGAACCATTGAGGTAGAGCGTCGGCCAGTGGCCCGACCGCGCGGTCTCGATGTTCTCGTTGGCCGACGCGAGCTGTTCCTCGGCCGCGTGCAGCGACGGATTGTTCTCGATGGCGCGGGCGACGAACGACTCCACGCCGCCGTGCTCGGGCAGCGTCGGCTGGAAGTCTTCCGGCAGCGCCTTCAGCGCGCCGACCGGCTTGCCGGTGATTTCGGCGAGCGCCTGGTAGGAATCGAGCACCGCATTGCGGGCGACGATCGTGTTGGCGCGCGCGCTGTCGTACTGGGCGCGGGCTTCGTGCACGTCGGTGATCGGCGCAAGGCCGACTTCAAGGCGCTTCGATGCGGCGTCGAACTGCTTCTTCAACGCGGCTTCCGACGCTTCCGCGGCGGTCAGCGTTTCGATCGCGACCAGCGTGTTGAAGTAGGCGGCGGACGTGCGCGTGATCAGCGAGTCGTCCGCAGCCTCGAGATTGAAGTCGCTGGCGCGGCTCAGCGCCTGCTGGCTCTTGAGGATGGTGAAGCGCGAGCGATCGAACACCATCTGCTGCACATCGACGCCGAGCGAACGCGTGGTCGTGTTGCTCTGGGTGTCGCCGCTGAAGCGCACCGGCTCGCCCGTTGTCGGGTCGAACTGCGTCTGCGACGACGGGCCTTCGCTGCGCGACTTGTCGAGCGACGCGCTTCCGTTGATCTGCGGCAGCAGCGCCGCGCGCGCCTGCACCTCACCCTCGCGCGTGGCGAGCCGACCCGACTGCGAGGCCGCGAGCTGCGGGTCGCTGTCGCGTGCGAGCGCATAGACCTGCAGCAGGTCTTCCGCGGAGGCGGCCGCGGGGGCCAGGGCAATCACGAGGGCAAGGACGAGCGGACGGCGGATCATGTCGGGAGATTCCTGGAAAACCGCGCGTTCGGCGCGGCGTCGTCATGGCAAACCGGGATCCGGCGCCCGCATGGTCCCCCTGCGGGCATCGGACTCAGAACTGGAACACCGGCACCGGCGCGGTGCCGGCGAGGTAGGGAATATCGGTTTCGAACAAGGACTCGATGCGCGCGGTGCCGTTTTCGTTGCGGACGCGCACCGCTTCCATCGCCGGCGAATGGCCGCGGACGATGAACATGCGGCCGCCCGGCTTCAGCATCGCGATGAAACGCTGCGGAATCGTGTCGACCGCCGCATTGACGCAGATCACGTCGAAGTGGCGATCGGTCGTCCACGTCAGCGCGTCGGCGACTTCGAAACGGGTATTCGCGACGCCGACATGCTCGAGGCGCGCACGGGCAGCCTCGACGAGGTCGGCATGCCGGTCGATGCTG
Source organism: Lysobacter claricitrinus (assembly GCF_045866565.1). Lineage (NCBI taxonomy): Bacteria > Pseudomonadati > Pseudomonadota > Gammaproteobacteria > Lysobacterales > Lysobacteraceae > Lysobacter > Lysobacter claricitrinus. The sequence continues at coordinate 404,909 of NZ_BAAFZV010000003.1, forward strand.
GTCACTTCGCGCGCGAGCTTGGCCAGGCACGCGGTGACGTAGCCGCTGCCCGTGCCGATCTCCAGCACGTCGTCGGTGTCCTTCGGACGCAGCGCTTCGAGCGCGCGACCGGCGACAACCGGCTTCAGCATGTATTCGCCGTGCGCCAACGGAAGCGCGACGTCGGCGTACGCGGCGCCGAGATACGCCGTCGGCACGAACGCCTCGCGCGGCACGTCGGCCAGCACGTCGATCACGCGCGGGTCGAGCACGTCCCACGGGCGGACCTGCTGTTCGACCATCATTTCGCGGGCGTGGGCGTAGTCGGGCGTCATCGGCGTGGATCGGTGGGAAAAAGGACGGTAATTCTACCGGGACGGGCCCGTGGCTCCGGGGTGTTCAGGATCGCGTGCGACCGCCGAAACGCCCGAGTGCCGGAAGTCACCGGGACTGCGGTCACGATCGGCGCTCATCGGCGGCCGTATGCGCGAAGGAACATGTCAACGCATGCGGCAACGTGTGCGGTGGGCGTCAGGTTGACCTCGTCGCCACATCCGCAGCCGAACACCATGCGCGCATGCGGCTCGCCCTTGAGTAGCGTGAAGAACTGCGACGACGCGAGCGCGGTGTCGGCAATATCGAGTTCGCCCGTCGCCACGCGGCCATCGAGCAGCGCGGCGAAACCGTCCTGCACGCGGCGCGGGCCGGATTCCCAGAACAGCTGCGGCAGGTCTGAATTCGCGAGCTGCGGGCTGCACAGGATGCGGTGGCCGGCGATGGCCTCGGGCGACGAAATCATCGCGTAGAACGCGCTGGCGATCTCCGTCAGGCGCTCGCGCACCGGCGTTTCAGGGCGGTCCTCGAACAGCGACGACGGCATGCCGTTCGCGCAATGCGACTCCACGGCCGCGGCGAACAACGTCTCCTTGTCGCCGAAGTGGCTGTACACGGTGAGCTTGCTGACGCCGGCCTCGGTCGCGATCTGGTCCATCGACACCGCGTCGAAACCCAATTGCACGAACAGCTTCTTCGACGCCTCGAGGATGGCCTCGCGCTTGGCGAGATCCTTCGGGCGGCCGGGACCCGTAGCGCGGACGGCGGCTTGGTCAGTGCGGCTGGGGCGTGGCGTGGCCATTGGTCGGAATCCTACTCGAAATACTGGACCGTGGCGTTCGGTAATTTTACAGTACCGACCGGTTCATTAATTGCCGCTGAGGCTGCCATGCGTCTGCTCCCCCTCGTTACCGGCCTCGCCGTCGCCGCCTCGACCCTCGCCCTCACCGGCTGTGGCGACGCCCCCGCCGCAGCGGAACATCCGCGCCCGGTGCTGGTCGTCCATCCCGATAGTTCCAACGCCGCATCCACCTCGTTCGCCGGCGAGATCCGCGCGGCCGAGGAGACGGTGCTGTCCTTTCGGGTCGGTGGCAACCTGGTCGAGCGCCGGGTCGACGTCGGCGACCGCGTCCGTCGTGGCGACCTGCTGGCGACGCTCGACGCGGGCGACCTGCAGGCGCAAGCGCGCGCGGCGCAGGCCCAACTGGCCGCGGCGCAGGCGCAGCTCGAGCGCGCGCGGTCCGACCAGGCGCGTTACGCGAAGCTCGGCCGCGACCAGCTCGTCAGCCGTTCGACCATCGACGCCCAGAACGCGGCCGCCGCCGCCGCACAGGGCGAAGTGAACGCGGCACGCGAGAGCCTGCAGGTCGCGCGCAACCAGGCGGGTTACACGCAGCTGCGCGCGCCGCGCGACGGCGCCATCGCGACGCGGCAGGCCGAGGCGGGGCAGGTGGTCGGTGCGGGGCAACCCGTCGTCACGCTGGCGGCGGACGGACGTCGCGAGGTGTCGTTCGCCGTGCCGGAAACCGCAGTGCGCAAGGTCCGGCCCGGCGATCCGGTGCAGGTCGAGCTGTGGTCGGCGCCCGGCACGCGCATCAGCGGGCGGGTTCGCGAGATCGCACCCGCAGCGGATCCCGCGTCGCGCACGTTCGCGGTGCGGGCGACGCTGGACAGCGGCGCGTCCGCCGAGCTCGGCGCCAGCGCACGCATCTACCTGCAGCCCGAGGGCAATTCGACCATGAGCGTGCCGCTCGCCGCGCTGCAACGCAGTGCATCGGGCGGCGACGCCGTATTCGTCATCGACCCCCGGACATCGACGGTGCATGTGCGCCCGGTGCAGGCCGGTGCGTTCGGCAGCGACCGCGTGCCGGTCCTGCGCGGCGTCAATGCGTCCGACTGGATCGTCGCCGCCGGTGGGCACCTGCTTCGCGACGGCGAAGCGGTGATGCCGGTCGATCGCGACAACCGCCCCATCCGCCGGTAAGGACACCGACATGCGCTTCAATCTTTCGGAATGGGCGCTGCGCCATCGCAGCCTCGTCGTCTACGCGATGATCGTGCTCGCGATCGCCGGCACGCTCGCGTACATGAAACTCGGCCGCAGCGAGGACCCGCGTTTCACCTTCAAGGTGATGGTTGTGCGCACGATGTGGCCCGGAGCGACCGCCGACGAAGTCGCGTCGCAGGTCACCGACCGCATCGAAAAGAAGCTGATGGAAACCGGGCAGTACGAGTTCATCCGCTCGTACTCGCGGCCCGGCGAATCGCAGGTCATCTTCATGGCCAAGGACTCGCTGCATTCGGACCAGATCGCGCCGCTCTGGTACCAGGTGCGCAAGAAAGTTGGCGACATCAAGCCGATGCTGCCGCGCGACGTGCAGGGTCCGTACTTCAACGACGAGTTCGGCGACACCTTCGGCAACATCTACGCGCTTACCGGCAAGGGGTTCGACTACGCGGTGCTCAAGCACTACGCCGAACGCGTGCAGCTGCAACTGCAGAAGCAACCGGATGTCGGCAAGATCGAACTGTTCGGCGTGCAGGACGAAAAGGTCTGGGTCGAACTCGACAACACGCGGCTGGCCACGCTCGGCGTCCCGGCGCAGGCCGTGTTCGACGCGTTGAATGCGCAGAACGCGGTCGCGCCTGCGGGCTTCTTCGAAACCGGCTCCTCGCGCATCGCGTTGCGTGTGGACGGACGCTTCGATCGCGTCGGTGACATTTCTGCGTTCCCGATCCGTGTCGGCGACCGCACGTTCCATCTCGGCGACATCGCAACGGTGCGCCGCGGCTTCGCCGATCCGCCCGCGCCGCGCATGCGCTTCATGGGGCAGGACGCGATCGGCCTTGGCGTTTCGATGAAGGACGGCGGCGACATCCTCGCGCTCGGCAAGACGCTGGAAGCCCAGCGCGAGACGCTGCAGAAGATGCTTCCCGTCGGCATGGAGCTGCGCAAGGTCTCCGACCAGCCGGCGGCGGTCGAAGAGTCGGTCGGCGAATTCGTGCGCGTGCTCGCCGAAGCGGTGGCGATCGTGCTGCTTGTGAGCTTCTTCTCGCTCGGCCTGCGTACCGGTCTCGTGGTCGCGTTGTCGATCCCGCTCGTGCTCGCGATGACGTTCGCGGTGATGAGCTACTTCGATGTCGGCCTGCACAAGATCTCGCTTGGCGCGTTGGTGCTCGCGCTCGGCCTGCTGGTCGACGACGCGATCATCGCGGTCGAGATGATGGCCATCAAAATGGAGCAGGGCTACAGCCGCATGAAGGCCGCGGCGTTCGCGTGGGATTCCACCGCATTCCCCATGCTTACCGGCACGCTGATCACCGCCGCCGGTTTCCTGCCGATCGCCACCGCGCAGTCGAGCACCGGCGAATACACGCGCTCGTTGTTCCAGGTCGTGACGATCGCGCTCCTGGTGTCCTGGGTCGCGGCGGTAATGTTCATCCCGTACCTGGGCGACCGACTGCTGCCCGATCACGGCCACGCGGGTCCGCCGAAACCCGGTTCCATCGCGGCGCGCTGGCAGGCCTATCGCTTGCGACTCGCCGATCGCCACGCCGCGTTCGCCGACATCATCGCGCCGCTGCCGAAGTCCGACGACGGCCGCGCGCATGATCCGTACGCGACGAAGTTCTACACGCGCTTCCGCGGCTGGGTGCTGTGGTGCGTGCGTCGTCGCAAGACCGTGCTGGCGATCACCGCGGCTGCGTTCGTCGCATCGATCCTGTTGTTCCGCTTCGTACCGCAGCAGTTCTTCCCGGATTCGGTGCGCAACGAACTGATGGTCGACGTCGAGCTCGCGGAAGGCAGCTCGCTGCGGCAGACCGCGGCGCAGGTGGAGAAGCTCGAGAAGATCCTCGCCACTCGCAAGGACCTCGCGAGCTACGTCGACTATGTCGGCACGGGTTCGCCGCGCTTTTACCTGCCGCTCGACCAGCAGCTACCGTCAGCCAACTTCGCGCAGTTCGTGCTGACGCCGAAGGACATCGCTGCACGCGAAGCCGTGCGCGAATGGCTCATCGACGACGTATTCCCGCGCTTTCCGGACCTGCAGTTGCGCGTGACGCGGCTCGAGAACGGGCCGCCGGTCGGCTATCCGATCCAGCTGCGCGTGTCCGGCGAGCACATCGAGGAGGTGCGCCGTATCGCCGGGCTTGTGCGCGAAAAGGTGCTGGCCAATCCGCACGTCACCAACGTCAATCTCGACTGGGACGAGCCTAGCAAGGTCGTCCGCCTGCAGCTGGACCAGGAGCGTGCACGCGCCCTCGGTATCAGTTCATCGCAGCTCGCGCAGTCGTTGTCGGCAGCGCTGTCGGGCACGAACGTCGGTACGTACCGCGAAGGCACCGAGCTGATCGGTATCGACGTGCGTGGTTCGGCGCGCGACCGTGCCGATCTCGATGCACTGCGCTCGCTGATGGTGCCGACTGCGAACGGTCGCAGCGTGCCGCTGACGCAGGTCGCCACGCTCGACTACGGTTTCGAGGACGGCATCATCTGGCATCGCGATCGCGAGCCGACGATGACCGTGCGTGCCGACATCCGCGACGCGCTCACGCCGCCGACGGTCGTCGAACAGCTGATGCCGGCGGTTGAATCGCTGCGCGCGCAGCTGCCGGACGGCTATTCGATCGACGTTGGCGGAACCGTGGAGGACTCCGAACGCGGGCAGAACTCGATCAAGGCCGGCATGCCGCTGTTCGTGTTCGTCGTGTTCACCCTGCTGGTGCTGCAGCTTCGCTCGTTCTCGCGAAGCGTGATGGTCTTCCTGACCGCGCCGCTCGGCCTGATCGGTGTGACGCTTTTCCTGCTGGTGTTCCGCGTACCGTTCGGTTTCGTTGCGATGCTCGGCACGATCGCGCTGGCCGGCATGATCATGCGCAACTCGGTGATCCTGGTGGACCAGATCGAGCAGGATCGCCACGACGGCCGCGATGCTTGGGAAGCGATCGTCGAGGCGACGGTGCGACGTTTCCGTCCGATCGTGCTGACCGCGCTGGCCGCGATCCTCGCGATGATCCCGCTGTCGCGCAGCGCGTTCTTCGGCCCGATGGCGGTGGCGATCATGGGCGGCCTGCTCGTCGCGACCTTCCTGACCTTGCTGTTCCTGCCCGCGCTGTATGCGGCGTGGTTCCGCGTAAAGGTGCCGGCGAATGCGAGCGTGCGCCAGCCTGCGCTAGGCGACGACGCGATGCCGCAGTCGGCGTGACGGAGACGGCGTCCTTTCGGATGCCTGCAGCAGCAGGGGTTCGAAGGGCGCCGGATTCTCGAGAAGCGTGCGGCGCCGTCCGGCAGTACATACCCCAATGCATCGCTCTGAAGGATTCGCAGACGAGGCAGGCGGTGATGCGTCGATCATGCGCAGCGCTCGCCACACGCTGGCGCTATTTCAGCAACACGTCGACCAGAGCGTCGTACGAGGCCGCCATCGGCTCTGCGTTCGCCGGCCGCGCAAGGCATGCAGCGAGCGCGGGTGGTGGGTCGACGCGACGGCCCAGCCGCGCTTCGACGATCGTTTCGAACTTGGCGGGATGTGCGGTGGCGACGACCGCCCAGGGGCGTGCGTCGCCATTCGCGCGTAGTCGTGCGAGCACGTCGAAGCCCGTTGCGGTGTGCGGGCAGATCGCTTCGTCGTGACGCGCATGATGCGCGTCGATCGCGGCGAGGATCCCCGCATCATCGACACTGACGGCGCGCATCGCGTCCCGCAGGTCCGCGTCGCTTGCGTGTCCATGCCGCAGGCGTTCGAAATTGCTCGGTGCGCCGACATCCATCGCGTTGGCGAGCGTCGCGCGCGTGGGGGCCGGCGTGTAGTCCTCGCCGGCGAAGTAGCGCGGCAGGACGTCGTTCGCGTTGCAGGCGAGCACGATGTCGCCGATCGGCAGGCCCATGCGTCGCGCCAGCCAGCACGCGGTCGCGTTCCCGAGGTTGCCGGTCGGGACCACGACGTTCAGCGGCTGGCCGCGTTCGCGGTGGAACGCCAGCGACGACTGCGCGTAGTAGGCGGCCTGCGGCAGCAGCCGGCCGAGGCTGATGCTGTTCGCCGAACCGAGCGTGATCCGCTCGCGCAACGCGGTGTCGGACAGCGCCTGTTTCACCAGGCGCTGGCAGTCGTCGAAGGTGCCGTCGACGCGCAGTGCGCGGACGTTGTCGCCCCAGCAACCCAGCCCATGCGCCTGGCGCGGCGACACGCGGCCGTCCGGATACAGCACCACGACGCGGAAACCGGGACGACGATGGAAGGCGGCAGCGACTGCGGCGCCAGTGTCGCCGGAGGTCGCGACGAGGATGGTGGTCTCGCGATCATCCGGGCGCCGCAATGCGCCGACAGCGCGCGCCAGGAAGCGGGCGCCGAAGTCCTTGAATGCGGCGGTCGGCCCGTGGAACAGCTCGAGGACGAACGTGTCGTTGTCGAGCCGGCGCAGCGGCGCCGGAAAATCGAATGCGTCGTCGCAGATCGCTGGAAGCGCGGCGGCGATCCTTGAATCCTCGAAATACGGAGCGAGTAGCGCGGCGGCAGTACGCGCCAGGCCGCCGGCGGGATCGATCCCGGTTGTGCGCGGAATCGTTTCGGGAACATAGAGCCCGCCGTCCGGCGCGAGACCTGCGGCAAGCGCGCTGTCGACATCCACCGCCGGCGCGTTGCCGCGCGTGCTCACGTACCTCACGCAATGACCTCGGCGCGCGGTCCGTTCACCGGCGACACATAGGCGTGGCTGTCGAGGCCGGCCGTGCGGAACGCGGCAACCATCGCGGCGCCACCGGCCTCGGCGTGTGCGCGCGTGTCGAACCAGCCGAACACGGTGGGACCGGCGCCGGAAATGCTCGCGCCGAGTGCGCCGGCGTCGAGCGCGGCCTGCTTGACGCTTGCGAAGCCCGGAATCAGCGACGCCCGGCGCGGCTCGACGAGAACGTCGCGCAATCCGTCAGCGATCAGCGCGCGATCGCCGCACGCCAGTCCGGTGAGGAAAAGCGCGAGATAGGAGGTCTGGTGCACGATCTCGGCAAGCGGATATGGCGCGGCGAGCACCGCGCGTGCTTCGCGTGTCTCCAGAACGTGTGCGGGATGCACTGCCGCGCAGAACAGATCGGGTGCGTCCAAGCGGATTGCGCGCGTCTCGGCCGCGAGCACGACGCCGCCGAGCAGCATCGGCGCGACGTTGTCGCCGTGCAGGCTGCCGCTTGCCACGGACTCGCCGGCCAACGCGAACGGATACAGCGCCTCGCGCGACAGCGGCGCGTCGAGCAATGCATTCGCCGCGACCAGCGCCGCCACGCACGACGCCGCCGAACCACCGAGCCCGGATCCGAGCGCGATTCCCTTGTGCAGGGTCACCGCGAAGCCGTGCGCCAGACCGAGGTGGGCACGCAGGTCGATCAGCGCGCGTCCCGCGGTGTTGCGCTCGGCGATGAGCGGAATGCGCGACAGGCCCGGCACGTCGCCGTCGATCGCATCGATGCGGACAACGGGCTCGTCGATGACACGCACCGTCGCCGAATCACCGGGGCCTTCGATCGTGTGGCCCAGCAGGTCGAAGCCGACGCCGATGTTGCCGATGCTGGCCGGCGCGAAGGCGCGCGCGACCCGGTGCGGGCCGGCTGCGTCGGCAGCGTTCGCATCATGCGCGCTCACGTCGGGACGATTCGCATCAGGTGGATTCACAGACGGGCTCCGAGGTACTGGGCGATCGCGAGGACGTCGCCGAACACGCCGGCCGCCGTGACCTCGGGGCCCGCGCCGGGCCCTTGCACCACCAGCGGATTATCCGCGTAGCGGCGGGTGCGGAAGCGGATCAGGTTGTCGGTGAGCCGTCCGTGCGCGGTGGCGTCGTCCGGACCGGGCGTTGAGAGGCCGACGCGGGCGTCGCGACCGTCGAAGCTGGCGACGTAACGCAACGAACGACCACCGGCGCGCGCGGCGTCGAAGCGCGCCTGCATCGGCGTGTCGAGTGCGTCGAGCTGCGCGAGGAATGCGTCGCGCGGCACGTCGCGCAGGTGGGCCGGCACCAGGCTTTCGACATCGACGTCCTCCATCGCGATCGCGTGGCCCGCTTCGCGCGCGAGGATCACCAGCTTGCGCGCGACGTCCAGGCCCGAGAGGTCGTCGCGCGGATCGGGCTCGGTGTAGCCGAGGTCCAGCGCCTCGCGCACCAGATGCGAGAACGGCATGCTGCCATCGAAGCGGTGGAACAGCCACGCGAGCGTGCCGGACAGCACGCCGTCCACCCCGAGCAGCTCGTCACCGGTATCGAGCTGATTACGCAGCGTCTGGATCACCGGCAGGCCGGCGCCGACACTGGCTTCGTGGCGGAAGCGCGCGCCGTTGCGCGTCGCGTCGCGGATCGCGCGCCAGCGTTCGAGCGGGCCGCTGCCGGCGCGCTTGCTCGGCGTGACCACGTGCAGGCCTTGGCCCAGCCAGCGCGCGTAGTGGCCCACCACGTCGTCGCTGCCGGAGCAATCGATGACAACGGCCTGCACGCGGCCTTCGTCGACCAGGTGAGGGCCGAAGCGGTGGACATCGGGTGCGGGCGACGCGTCGAAATCGTGGATCACGGTGTCGATATCGCCGCGCGCGGCGCCGAGCCACAGGCGGCGCCGATCCATCACGCCGCGAAGCACCAGGTCGATGCCCTGCGCGCGCAGGCGCGGTGCGACCTCGGCCCACTGCGCGAGCAGCGCGCGGCCGACCTTGCCCGGGCCGACCAGGCCGAGCGCCAGCGTCGTGGTGGACGTACGGGCGCACGCGCCACGCGGCGCGTGCTGCGGTAGAGGAGCGGGACGGCGGCGTTCGGTCAGGATGGCGGACATGGCAGGGCACTCCTTGGCGGGAGCCCCGTGTCCGTTCGGATGCGTTACCGCCGCATCCGGATCGGATGCGGGGCGGGTGGCGGACGCTTAGTCCGGAATCACGCGCAACCGCATCCGCCACGACGTCGTGGTGGTGCGGGTGGTGGTACCGAGGCCGTTGCGCGTGCAGACGTCCGCCGCTCGCGGTGCGAGGGTCTGGACGGCGGCAGGGGCGATGCGGCGGCTCATGGCCCGAGTAGACGCCTGGACGCCGCCCGAGTCAAAGCCGTTCGTCGACGCCCGCGCGCTACGGCCGGTGGCCCCGCCGCGCCCCGCGTGGTGAAATGCGCGACGAAGCGGGGGTACCGGCCGGGCCGGTTGAGAGAGTCCCTTCGAACCTGATGCGGTTGAGACCGCCGTAGGGAAGCTTCGCGGGGCGCATTGCGCCTGCGCGCCGCCCGCTCGAACGCACGCCGCATTGCCGGCGCTCGCCTCCTTTGCAGCGGACGAACGAATGAACGCAGTCGCCACCGAACTCCTCCAGCAGGCCGAAAAGCTTTCCGCCGACGTCGTCCGCCCGATTCCGGGCTCGCGCAAGATCCAGGTCGAAGGCTCGCGCCCCGACATCCGCGTGCCGATGCGCGAGATCGCGCTGGCGCGCACGCCGACGCTGTTCGGCGGCGAGGAGAACGCGCCGCTGGCGGTCTACGACTGCTCCGGCCCGTACACCGACGAGACCGCGACGATCGACCTGTCGACCGGCCTGTCGTCGCTGCGTGCGCAGTGGATCGCCGAGCGCGGCGACACCGAAGTGCTCCCCGGCCTGTCGTCCGACTACGGCCGCGCGCGCGAGCACGATCCCAAGCTCGCGCACATCCGTTTCGGCAACCGCGCGCTGCCGCGTCGCGCGGTGAGTGGCGCGAACGTCACCCAGATGCACTACGCGCGTAAGGGCATCGTCACACCGGAGATGGAGTTCATCGCGATCCGCGAGAACCAGCGCATCGAGGCGATCCGCGAGGCGCACCTGCTGCGCCAGCACGCCGGCGAAGCCTTCGGCGCGAACATCCAGAAGCTGATCACGCCGGAATTCGTGCGTGACGAAGTGGCGCGCGGCCGCGCCATCATCCCGAACAACATCAACCATCCGGAAAGCGAGCCGATGATCATCGGGCGCAACTTCCTCACCAAGGTCAACGCGAACATCGGCAATTCCGCGGTGTCGTCGGGCATCGCGGAAGAAGTCGAGAAGCTGGTGTGGTCGATCCGCTGGGGCGCGGACACGGTGATGGACCTGTCGACCGGCAAGCACATCCATGAAACGCGCGAGTGGATCATTCGCAACTCGCCGGTGCCGATCGGCACGGTGCCGATCTACCAGGCGCTGGAGAAGGTCGACGGCCGCGCGGAAGAACTCAACTGGGAGATCTTCCGCGACACGCTGATCGAACAGGCGGAGCAGGGCGTCGACTACTTCACCATCCACGCCGGTGTGCTTTTGCGCTACGTGCCGCTGACCGCGAATCGCGTGACGGGCATCGTCTCGCGCGGCGGTTCTATCATGGCGAAGTGGTGCCTCGCGCATCACAAGGAAAACTTCCTCTACACGCACTTCGAGGACATCTGCGACATCATGAAGGCGTACGACGTCGCCTTCTCGCTCGGCGATGGCCTGCGTCCGGGCTCGATCGCCGACGCCAACGACGCCGCGCAATTCGGTGAACTCGAAACGCTCGGCGAGCTCACGAAGATCGCGTGGAAGCACGACGTCCAGACCATGATCGAAGGCCCCGGCCACGTGCCGATGCAGCTGATCAAGGAGAACATGGACAAGCAGCTGCGCGAGTGCGGCGAAGCGCCGTTCTACACGCTCGGCCCGCTGACCACCGACATCGCGCCCGGCTACGACCACATCACGTCGGCGATCGGTGCGGCGATGATCGGTTGGTTCGGCACCGCAATGCTCTGCTACGTCACGCCGAAGGAGCACCTCGGCCTGCCGAACAAGCACGACGTGCGCGAAGGCCTGATGGCCTACAAGATCGCCGCGCACGCCGCCGACCTCGCGAAGGGCCACCCCGGTGCGCAGGCGCGCGACAACGCGATGAGCAAGGCGCGCTTCGAGTTCCGCTGGGAAGACCAGTTCAACCTCGGCCTCGACCCCGAACGCGCCCGCGGATACCACGACGAAACGCTGCCGAAGGACGCGCACAAGGTCGCGCACTTCTGCTCGATGTGCGGCCCGCACTTCTGCTCGATGAAGATCACCCAGGACGTGCGCGACTACGCGAAGGAGCACCCGGAGTCGGTCGCGGACATCGAGCAGGGCATGGCGGAGAAGTCGGCCGAGTTCCGCGCGCAGGGCGCGGAGGTCTATCGCAAGGCCTGACCCGTTCAGGCGGGACACCCGGCCCGGTTCCACGCGACGGGCCGGGCCTAGAATGGCCGGGACCGCGGTCCGGACGTCCCGATGAAGCTCGAGCATCCTTTTCTGCAACTGCCGGTGTCGTTCGACGCCGGCGTCCTCGCGCGCGAGATCGAAGCGCTCGGCCCCGATGTCTGGCGCCCGCACCCGCAGGGCTTCGCCGGCAACGACGCGCTCACGCTGATCAGCGTCGACGGTGATCCCGCCAGTGATGACGTGCACGGCCCGATGCGGCCGACGCCGCACCTGCTCGCGTGTCCATACCTGATGCAGGTGATGCACAGCCTGGGCGCGGTGTGGGGACGCTCGCGCCTGATGCGCCTCGCCGGCCAGGCCGAAGTCACGCCGCACGTCGACATCAATTACTACTGGCGCGAGCACATGCGGATCCATGTGCCGATCGTGACGCAGCCCACGGTGCGCTTCGTCTGCGATGGCCAGGAACTCAACATGCGCGAGGGCGAGTGCTGGACGTTCGACACCTGGCGCCGGCACAACGTGCACAACGACGATCATCGCCAGCGCATCCACCTGGTCGCGGACACCGTGGGTGGCCCGGGATTCTGGGAGCTGATGCGCGATGCGCGTCCACATGACGAACAGCGCGAAGGCTGGACGCCGCGACTTGTCGCGCCGAGGCCGGAGCCCGTCGCGCTGCAGCTGGAGTCGTACAACCTTCCGACGGTCATGACGCCGTGGGAAGCGCGCACGCACTTCGAGTTCCTCGTGGGCGAAGCCGCTTCGTCGGAGTCGCTCGATCGTTTCGTTCGCGACGCGATGCAGCCGTTCCTGCGCGAATGGCAGGCGTTGTGGGCGCTGCACGGCGACAGCGGCCGCGGCCTCGATGCATATCGCGCGGCTCGCGATCGCATGCGCATGGCAGCGACGCCGTTCGACACGATCCGCATGCGCAACAACGTGCTGCTCACGAAGGCGCTGCACGCTATCGTGACGATGAATCTCGTCGCTGCATCAACGCGAGCCGCAGCACCCGTTGCGGCAGCCGCGCGGCCCCAGGCACAGGCACCGCGAGCGGCTGCGCCCGCGGCTACGCGGAGCATCGGCGGCAACTTCAATCCGATGTTCCAGTTCGGCCCGACATCGACGCCGCGCCCAGCTGCAAGCGCGGGTGCGGTCGCAGTCGCGCCACGACCCACCGCGCCAGCGCCTCCCGCACCGGCGGCCCGCTCGAACATCCGCTTCGATCGCCCGGTCATCGTGCTCAGCGCGCCGCGCTCGGGATCGACCCTGTTGTTCGAAACCCTTGCGCGCGCGCCGGACGTCTACACGATCGGGCGCGAAAGCCATCGCACGTTCGAAAGCCTGCCCGGTCTCAAACCTGCCGATCGCGGCTTCGATTCGAACCGCCTCACTGGCGACGACGCGACGCCTGCGGTGATCGAGGCGCTGAAGGCCAATTTCGCTGCCGAAATGCGCGATCGGGACGGCGTTCCGCCGCGTCACGATGTCGTCCGGCTGCTGGAGAAGACGCCGAAGAACAGTCTGCGCGTTCCTTTCCTGCGCCGCGCGTTTCCGGACGCCCACTACGTGCTGCTGTATCGCCGTCCGAACGAAGTGCTGGCGAGCATGATCGAGGCATGGCAGTCGGGGAAATTCCGCACGTATCCGACACTGCCGGGTTGGAATGGGCTTCCGTGGTCGATGCTGCTGGTACCGGGTTGGCGTTCGCTGGACGGGAAGCCGATCGAGGAGATCGCGGCGTATCAGTGGGCGTGCACGATGAACACGCTGCTGGACGACGTCGCCGACCTGCCACGCGATCGTGTCACCACCGTGCGCTACCACGAGTTCCTCGCGAATCCACAGGCCGAAATGCAGCGCGTCACTGCATCGGCCGGGCTCGGTTGGGACGTGGTGCTCGACGCGCTGCCACTGTCGAAGACCACGTTGACCAAGCCCGACCCCGACAAGTGGCGCAAACACGAAGCCGCCATCAGTCGCGTGCTGCCGGGTCTGCAGTCCACCATCGAACGCGCCGAACGCTACTTCGGATCGGAACCGTCCGCATGAAGCTTCCCGCACCGTTCCTGCAGCTGCCATTGCGGTTCGACGCCGCGGCGCTCGCGCGCGAGATCGATGCGCTGGGCGAGGACGCGTGGCGGCCGCATCCGCAGGGTTTCGCCGGCAATTCCATGCTTCCGCTGGTCGCGGTTGGCGGCGATCCTGCGAACGAGGCATTTGCGGGTGCGATGGCGGCGACGCCTGCCTTGCAGCGCTGCCCGCGGCTCGTTCGTGTGCTGCACGCGATCGGCGCGACCGTCGGGCGCACACGACTGATGCGCCTCGCCGGGCAGGCCGAGGTGAAGCGCCACGTCGACCAGGGCTACTACTGGGCCGAGCGCGTGCGCGTGCACGTGCCGATCGTGACGCAGCCGACCGTGCGCTTCGAATGCGGCGACGCCACCATCAACATGGCCGCCGGCGAGTGCTGGATCTTCGATACTTGGCGGCAGCATCGCGTCTTCAACGACGCGACCGCGTCGCGCATCCATCTCGTCTGCGACACGGTGGGCGGTGAGCGCTTTGCAGCGCTGGTCGACCGCGCGCGTCGCCATGACGAGCCGCGCGAGGCGTGGCCGGTCGCCGATGTTCCGCTCGACGGCGTCGTGCCGCCGGTGCTGCCGTTCGAAACGCGCAACGTGCCGGATGTCATGACGCCCTGGGAACTGCGACATCACCTCGAGTTCCTGCTCGGCGAGGCGCTGCCGCACCCGCAGCTCGACGCACTTCGACAGCGAACCGAACGCCTGTTGCAGGCCTGGCAGGGGCTGTGGGCGCAGCACGGCGACGCCATGCCGGCGCGACCCGCGTTCCGCGCCCTGTTCGACGGCTACATCACCGACGTGCGCCCCTGGGCGGCGGACGTGGCGCTGCGCAACGAGACTCGCTGGATCGACGGCGTGGCGATGATGCTCGGCCGCTCCACGGTGCGCGTGCCCGGGGGCGGACGGCCGATGCCGGCGATGGCGTAAGAAAAAGGCCGCCCGAAGGCGGCCTTTTCGCATCACGCGCCGGACCCGCGCGATCAGTAGTTCGGCTTGTCCGCCGCATCGTCGTAACGCTTGATCGCGTCGACGATGATCGCCTTGGCTTCGGCGGCGTTGCCCCAGCCTTCGATCTTCACCCACTTGCCCTTCTCGAGATCCTTGTAGTGCTCGAAGAAGTGGCCGATGCGCTCGAGCCAGTGCGTCGACACCTGCTCGATGTCCTCGAGCTGCGCGTAGCCGTTGAACACCTTGGTGATCGGCACCGCGAGGATCTTCTCGTCCGAACCCGCTTCGTCGGTCATCTTCAGCACCCCAACCGGGCGGCAGCGGATCACCGAGCCCGGCACCAGCGTCAGCGGCAGGATCACCAGCACGTCGGCCGGGTCGCCGTCGCCGCAGACGGTGTGCGGGACGTAGCCGTAGTTGCACGGGTAGCGCATCGGCGTGGACAGGATGCGGTCGACGAAGATCGCGCCGGTTTCCTTGTCCACTTCGTACTTGACCGGCTCCGAGTCCTTCGGGATCTCGATGATGACGTTGATTTCGTCCGGCGGATTCTTGCCGGTGGGGACGAGGTCCAGGCCCATTGCTTGGTGCTCCGACGTGCTGGTCCGGGCCCGGAGGGCCGCGGTGGGGTTGGGGGGAGGGCGCGGATTATAGGCGGCGCGAACGGTGCGCGTGCCCGGGTGGTCCGCCGTCAGCACGGCGGACGGCGCATGAACAGGGCGCCCGCCGCGGCGGCGCGCGTCGCGCAAAAAGAAGACGGCGGCCTGTTGGCCGCCGTCCCGAGGTTCCGCATGAGGACGATCAGTTGCCGAGCAGCGGCACCAGCAGCAGCGCGACGATGTTGATGATCTTGATCAGTGGATTGATCGCCGGGCCCGCCGTGTCCTTGTAGGGATCGCCGACGGTGTCGCCGGTGACCGCGGCCTTGTGCGCCTCCGATCCCTTGCCGCCGAAGTGGCCGTCCTCGATGTACTTCTTGGCGTTGTCCCACGCGCCGCCGCCGGTGGTCATCGAGATCGCGACGAACAGGCCGGTGACGATCGTGCCGATCAGCAGGCCGCCGAGCGCCTTCGGGCCCAGCACGAGGCCGACCACGATCGGCACCGCGACGGGCAGCAGCGACGGAATGATCATTTCCTTGATCGCCGACTTGGTCAGCATGTCGACCGCCTTGTCGTACTGCGGCTTGCCGGTGCCTTCCATGATCCCGGGGATATCGCGGAACTGCCGGCGCACTTCCTCCACCACCGCACCGGCCGCGCGACCCACGGCCTCCATCGCCATCGCGCCGAACAGGTAGGGGATCAGGCCGCCGATGAGCAGCCCGATGATCACGTAGTGGTCGGAGAGGTCGAACGTGATCGGCACCGCCGCCACGCCCGCGGCCAACGCGCGCGCCGCGTTGGCGACGTCGAGGTTGTGCGTGTAGTCCGCGAACAGGACCAGTGCCGCGAGCGCGGCCGAGCCAATCGCATAGCCCTTGGTCACCGCCTTGGTCGTATTGCCGACCGCATCGAGCGGGTCGGTGACCGCGCGCACTTCGCTCGGCAGCTCGCTCATTTCCGCGATGCCACCGGCGTTGTCGGTGATCGGGCCGTAGGCGTCGAGCGCCACGATCATGCCCGCCATCGACAGCATCGACGTCGCCGCGATCGCGATACCGTACAGCCCCGCGAAGTGGAACGCGCCCCAGATCGCCGCGCAGACCGCGATCACCGGCATCGCCGTCGACTTCATCGACACGCCGAGGCCCGCGATGATGTTGGTGCCGTGGCCGGTGGTCGACGCCTGCGCGACGTGCCGCACCGGCTTGTACTGCGTGCCGGTGTAGTACTCGGTGATCCAGACGATCGCGCCGGTGAGCGCCAAGCCGATCAGCGCGCAGTAGTAGAGCGACATCGCGCCGTACTTGGTGTCGCCCATCAGCTGCTGCGTCACGAAGAAGAACGCGATCGCGGCGAGCACCGCGGACACGATCACGCCGCGATACAGCGCACCCATGATCGAACCGCCTTCCTTCACCTTGACCACGAACGTGCCGAAGATCGACGCGATGATCGACACGCCGCCGAGCACCAGCGGATACAGCACCGCGTTGCGACCGGCGTCCGCCGCCATCAGGCCGCCGAGCAGCATCGTCGCGATCACCGTGACCGCGTACGTCTCGAACAGGTCGGCCGCCATGCCTGCGCAGTCGCCGACGTTGTCGCCCACATTGTCCGCGATCACCGCCGGGTTGCGCGGATCATCCTCGGGGATGCCCGCTTCCACCTTGCCGACGAGATCCGCACCGACGTCCGCACCCTTGGTGAAGATGCCGCCGCCCAGGCGCGCGAAGATCGAGATCAGCGAGCTGCCGAACGCGAGCCCCACGAGCGCGTGCAGCGCCTGATCCTCGCTGTAGCCCATGTGCAGGTGGAGCACCGCGAAGTAACCCGCGACGCCGAGCAGGCCGAGGCCGACCACCAGCATGCCGGTGATCGCGCCGCCCTTGAACGCGACGTCCATCGCCGGACCGATGCCGCGACGCGCGGCTTCGGCCGTGCGCACGTTTGCGCGTACCGACACGTTCATGCCGATGTAGCCGGCCGCGCCCGAGAGAACCGCGCCGACCAGGAAGCCGATCGCCGTCGGCCAGCCGAGGAAGATGCCGATCAACGCGAACAGCACGACGCCTGCGACCGCGATCGTCATGTACTGGCGATTGAGATAGGCCCGCGCGCCTTCCTGGATCGCGCCCGCGATCTCCTGCATGCGTTCGTTGCCGGCGGGCTGCGCGCTGATCCAGCGCGCCGAGATGATCCCGTACAGGATCGCGACCACGGCGCAGACGAGCGCCAGTGTCAAACCGTACTGCTCCAGCATGAACCCCTCCCCAAACTAGAAAGTGGACATCGGACAACGGTGTTTTGAGCCCCTGGCGGCCTCGACCGCACGGACCGCCGGACTATGGCACAGGCATTGCGACAAGAAATGTTGCGCTGCGTGATCGGTGCGGCAGCGCGTGGTGAACGCCCGGTTCAGTGCGGGCATGCGAGGCTCGCCGCCATTCGACCGGAGACCGAATCCATGCGCGCAGCCGTCCTTTCGTCGTTCCTCGTGCTGGCGACGGGCCTTGCCGCCGCCGCGACGCCGGAGATCAAGCGCCCGGTAGGCGCGCCGCAGGCGAATGGCGTCACCCATCTCGCCCGCGCCATCCCCGAAGCTTGTGCGTGGCTCGAAGGCACGTTCACCGGCGACGCCGCCTCGCCCTACAAGTTCGTTCCCGTGCGCAGCAGCCCGACCTGCCAGGCGCGCGCGCGCCTGTTGAATCCGGAGAAGGCCAAGCCGAGCGAGTCGACCGGCTGGAAACTCAACGATGTGGTGCGCATTCCGTCGAAGGATTGCCCCGGCCTGCAGGCCGTCGTCGAGATCTGGCGCCTGCCGTCGGACGGGAAGTCGATGCAGCTCGACGCCCAGGGCCGCGCGCGGCTCTACCTGCAGGATGCGAAGGCCAACGCCGCCAAGGCAGCGCCGACGCCGGCGTACACGGCGAAGGTGGCGATCGAGGGCAAGGCGTGCG
The DNA here is from genome assembly GCF_045866565.1 of Lysobacter claricitrinus. Taxonomy (NCBI): domain Bacteria; kingdom Pseudomonadati; phylum Pseudomonadota; class Gammaproteobacteria; order Lysobacterales; family Lysobacteraceae; genus Lysobacter; species Lysobacter claricitrinus. The sequence goes on from NZ_BAAFZV010000003.1 coordinate 423,007, forward strand.
GTTGATGTTCGACCGGTGAAACGAAACGGGGCCGCGATGCGGCCCCGTTCTTCTATGCATAGGCAGCAACCAGTCAGCCGTTGCCGTTTTCCTTTGCAGGCTGTGCTTCCGGGGCGACCCCGGCGTCGGGCGTTGCGGCCGGCGCGGCGGCGCCTTCGGTTCCCGTAGCTGCGGGCGTCGCCGCCGGCGCTTCGGACGTTGCGGCTGCCGTCGGCGTCGGTGCCGCCGGCGTGCGTGCGGCGAGCGCGTCGACAAACGCGGCGGGAGTGGCAGCGACGTGGCCGGTCGCCAGTGCGAACTGATCGTGCGCGAGCAACTGCACGCAGGTCCAACCCAGGCCCGTGGTGACGTCCTTCAGAAGCTGCGCGTTGTTCGCAAGCAGCTCTTCGCGGCTCGGTGGGTTTGCGTGGTCGTGCGTATTCGCGTTGCACGCCGCGTTCGATACCTGGCGTCCGGTCTTCGCGTCGACCAGCTGCACCTGCACGCTGTAGCCGACCCAGTAGGTACCCCAACTGGTGGGGAAATACGCGAAGTTCCAGCCGCCCGAGCGCACGTCGAGGACGTAGTCGGCGTCGGCGTGCAGTGCTGCAAGATCCTTGGCCTTTTCCGATTTCGTCGGCGTGGCGTCGATCGGCAGCAGCTTCGCGCCGTACTCGGTCTGCAGCGCGTTGCCCAGCTGCTCCCTGACGACCACGGCCGGGTCCTGCACGTGATTGTCGTCAACCAGCTTGTTGCCGGCGCCGACCATGGCGGCCACGCCGAACAGCCCGAACGTCGCCTTGCCTGCCGTCATCGCGACGAAGCTCGGCCTCTCGTGCACCGTCAGCGCGATCGTCTTGTCTTTCAGCAGCGCAGCGTCGGCTGGCGCGAGCGTGATCAGCTTGTCTTTGGCATGGGCCGAGCCGGCCGCGAACAGTGCCGCGGCCAGCAGCATGGTCTTCTTCATGAAATCCCCTGATTGGATGGTGGCGATGTCTCGCCCCGCGCTCCCCAGCGCGGACGCGAAGCCTAACCGATGAGATCAGGCGGACGACGGTGCGAGCTTCTTCTCGACCATCACCGCATCCACCTGCGCGTACTTCGGTATGCCGTTGCGTCCGTACGGCGGCGGCGCTTCGCCGCGAATCAACGGTTCGAGGTAGCGACGCGCTGCATCGGTGATGCCGTAACCGTCGTCGCGGATGAAGTCGTCCGGCATCGTGCGTTCGTGGTTCGCGATATCCGACAGCGCGGCGGGCGCGACGGTCCAGCGATACGGACGATCCTTCATGCGCACGATCACCGGCATCACCGCGTTTCGTTCCTTCATCGCGTAGTCGACCGCCGCGCGCCCCACTGCGAGCGCCTGCTTCAGATCGGTTTCCGACGCGAGGTGTCGCGCGGAACGCTGCAGATAGTCGGGCAGCGTCCAGTGCACCTTGTAGCCCAGCGCGTCCTTGACGCGCGCGGCGAGCAGCGACGCAACGCCACCCAACTGCGTGTGACCGAACGCATCCTTGCCGGCGCCCGCGTCGGCGACGAACGTGCCGTCGGCAGTGCGGATGCCTTCGCTGGCGACGACGACGCAATAGCCGACGCGTTCGACCACCTCGCGCACCTTCGCAAGGAACGCGGTTTCGTCGAACGCACGCTCCGGAAACAGGATGAGATGCGGCGCGTCGTCGACACCGCGGCCTGCAAGTCCACCTGCCGCGGCGAGCCAACCCGCATGCCGGCCCATTGCTTCGTAGACGAAAACCTTCGTCGACGTTTCGGCCATCGCCGCGACATCGAGCGCGGCTTCGCGCACCGACACCGCGGTGTACTTGGCGGCCGAGCCGAAACCCGGGCACGTGTCCGTCACCGCGAGGTCGTTGTCGACCGTCTTCGGCACGCCGACGCAGGTCAGCGGATAGCCGAACTCGGCGGCGAGCTGCGACACCTTGAGCGCGGTGTCGGCCGAATCGTTGCCGCCGTTGTAGAGGAACCAGCGCACGTCGTGGGCGCGGAACACGTCGATCAGCCGCTCGTACTTCGCGCGGTCGGCGTCGAGCGACTTGAGCTTGTAGCGGCAGGACCCGAACGCGCCGCCCGGCGTTTGCGCCAGCGCCTTCACCGTCGAGGCGGACAGCGAGGTCGTGTCGACCAGTTCCTCCCGCAGCACGCCGAGGATTCCGTTGCGACCGGCGAGCACGCGGACCCCGTGCTGGCGGCCGGCCTGGATGACGGCCGAAGCGGTGGCGTTGATGACGGCGGTGACGCCGCCCGACTGGGCGTAAAGCAGGGTTCCAGCGGCCATGGGAGTCGAGGATTCGGGGTGGTATGCGGTAAGCTGCCGCCATCATGCCGGTAACGGCGTCGGGCCGCGTGCAGCGGCCGCGAACGTGCCGGAGAGATCCTTCAGGAGCGACGAATGCGATTGGTACTTCTGGGAGCCCCGGGCTCGGGCAAGGGCACGCAGGCCGCGAGGCTCAGGGAGCACCTGCAGGTACCGCACATCTCCACCGGCGACCTGCTGCGCGGGGAAGTCGCCGCCGGCACCCCGCTCGGCCTGGAAGCCAAGGCCGTCATGGCGCGCGGCGAGCTCGTCAGCGACGCCATCCTGCTCGGCATGCTCGAAGACCGCTTCTCGCGCCCGGACACCCGCGGCGGCTTCATCCTCGACGGCTACCCGCGCAACCTCGCGCAGGCCGACGCCATGGGCACGCTGCTCTCGCGCATCGGCCAGCCGATGGACCACGCCGTATTCCTCGACGTGCCGACCGAACTGCTGGTCGAGCGCATCGCCGGCCGCGCCAAGGCCGAAGGCCGCGAGGACGACTCGCCGGAATCGGTGCGCAAGCGCCTGCAGATCTACAACGACTCGACCGCGCCGGTCGTCGAGTACTACCGCCAGCACGGCCAGCTCAAGGTCGTCGACGGCGTGGGTTCGCTGGACGACGTGTTCACCCGCATCGTCGAGACGATCGCGCCGGTGAAGGAAGTCGGCTGATTTTTCACAAGGAGATGCACATGAAAGGATTCATCGCCGTCGCGCTGTTCGCCGTGTCCGGCGCCGCATTCGCCAATTCGGCCTGCGACCGCGTCAGCAATGATTTCGACGGCCTGTACTGCCTCAACAAGGTTTACCAGCAGGCCGACGTCGACCTCAACGCCGCGTACAAGGCGCTCAACGGCAAGCTCGACGCAGCCGGCAAGTCCGCGCTGAAGAGCGGCCAGCTGGCGTGGATGCGCCAGCGCAACGACGAATGCTCGCTGCACAAGGACGACGGCTTCTATGTCGACCTCGACTGCGCGACGCGGACCACCATCGAGCGCACCCGCTTCCTGCAGGATCGCGTGCGCGAATGCGTGAGCTCGGGCTGCCGCAACAGCCGACTCGCCACGCCTTGACCCGTCCCCGCGTCGCCGGGGACCGCATGACGGATTCCCTATGAAGCTCCATATCCTCGCCATCGCGGGCACGTTCATGGGCGGCGTCGCCGCGCTCGCCCGCGAGCTCGGCCACGACGTGCAGGGCACCGACCAGGCGATCTATCCGCCGATGTCGACGCAGCTCGAGCAGCTCGGCATCCAGCTCGCCCAAGGCTATTCGCCGGAATGGATCGACGCAGACTGCGACCAGGTCGTCGTCGGCAATGCGCTGTCGCGCGGCAACCCGGCGGTCGAGCACGTGCTCGACGCGCAGATGGACTACACCTCCGGCGCGCAATGGCTGGCCGAGAACGTGCTGCCGGGCCGCGAGACGATCGCCGTCGCCGGCACGCACGGCAAGACCACGACCACCACCATCCTCGCATTCCTGCTGGAAGCCGCGCATCGCGACCCGGGCTTCCTGATCGGCGGTGTCGCCGAGGATTTCGGCGTGTCAGCGCGCATCGGCACCGGCAAGGAGTTCGTCGTCGAAGCGGACGAATACGACACCGCGTTCTTCGACAAGCGCAGCAAGTTCGTGCACTACCGGCCGACGGTCGCGATCCTCAACAATCTCGAGTTCGACCACGCCGACATCTTTCCGGACGTCGCCGCGATACAGCGCCAGTTCCACCATCTGGTGCGCACGGTGCCGCGTCGCGGCCGCCTGATCGTCAACGGCGAAGACGCGCGCATTTCCGAAGTGCTGGAGATGGGCTGCTGGACGCCGGTGGAAACGTTCGGACTGGCCGATGCGGACGTCAACGCGAAGCCGTTCGACTGGACCGCGCGCCTGACCGAACCCGACGGTTCGAAGTTCGTGGTCCTGCACCAGGGCAAGGAGCAGGGCGAGGTGCACTGGTCGCTGCTCGGTCGCCACAACGTCATGAATGCGCTGGCGGCGCTCGCTGCCGTGCATGCGGTCGGCGTCGAGCCGCGCAAGGTGATCCCGGCGCTCGCACGCTTCAAGAGCGTCAAGCGCCGAATGGAAGTCGTTGGTGTCGTCGGCGATGTCGCGGTGTACGACGACTTCGCGCATCACCCGACCGCGATCGAGACCACGCTCGAAGGCCTGCGCAGCAAGGTCGGCGACGCGCGCATCGCCGTCGCGATGGAGCCGCGAAGCAATTCGATGCGCCTCGGCGCGCATTCCGACGCACTTGCGCCATCGTTGGCGCAGGCGGACGTGGTGGTGTTCCTGCATCGCCCTGAACTGCCATGGGACGCGACCAAGGTGGTTGGCGCCCTGCGTGGCGATGGGCTCACGGTGCCGGACGTCGACACGCTGATGCGCGAGCTGCGCGGCCGCGTGCATCCCGGCGACCACGTGGTGTTCATGTCGAACGGCGGCTTCGACGGCGCGCCGCGTCGCTTTGTCGAACTTCTGCGCGCGGAAGGCGTATTGCCGGCCGGCTAGGTCGTTGCGTCGCTCCGTCGACGCTCAGCGCGTTGTCCGCACCCGGAGGACAGTGGTGCCATCGGCGGCCGTCTGCGTCTGCGCCGGCAGCGTGCTTAGCGCATCGAATACGGGTTGCGCATCCGCCGGCACGAACGGTTGCGGGCGCCACAACGCGAACGCGTCGAACGGACGTGTCAGCACCAGGCGCTGCGCACTGCCCACCCACAGCGGCGTGCCATCGGCCAGGCGTGCGGGCGCGGGCCAGATGTGCAGCACGAAGCGTTCGTCGAAACGCGTGCCATCGCGGACCATCAGCAGGGTTTCGGCACGCGCGCCGTAGCTCGCCGGCAGTACGGGTTGGCGCTGCGGCGTGATGTCGTCGTCCAGCAGGCCGAGCACCGATTTCCAGTCCGCCTGCGGTTGCGCGCGCCAGCCGCCTGCCTGCAGCGCACGCTGCACCGGCGCGAGATCGCCGGCCACCTGCACGTTCAGTGGCCAGCCGCTGCGTCCCGCGTTGTCGTCGCGCGTCGCGGGCAGCAGGCGCCAGTCACGCGTCCACCATCCGTTTCCGTCAAGCACCAGCGTCGCCTCGGGGGGTGTGAAGCGCGCGAGCAACGGGGCCGATGCGCGCGGCGCGTGCCACAGCGCGGCGACCAGCAGCGCGACGTAGAACAACGTCGCGAGCGGGCGCATCCAGAATGAACGCGCGACGTGGCGTCGATACGCAAGGCCCAGCACCAGCAGCCATACAATGCCGAACACCGTGCCGCCGACGATGTCGCTGGTCCAGTGCGCGCCGAGGTACAGCCGCGCGAAGCCGACCAGCGTGGTCAGCACGCCGGCGAGCAGATAGGGCCAGACGCGGCGACGGCCCGGCAGTTCGCGCGCGATCAGCACCGCGAAGAAGCCGAGCACCACAGTCATCATCGTGACTTCGGCGGACGGGAAGCCGAATCCCGGCGGCGCGGTCGGCGGACGCGGCATGTCGACCACCGCCTGCAGCATCGTGGTCAGCGCGAGGCCGAACACCACCGCCGCGAGCCAGTGCGCAGCCGCCATCCAGCGACGTCGCCACGTCAGGTAGAGCAGTGCGACCGCCGCCGCCGGCCCGAGCACCTGCGCGTCGCCGAGGCTCGCGAGCGCGGCCATCAGGCGATCGGCCAGCGGATTGCGCAGCGACATCATCAGGTCGTGCACGCGGTAGTCGATGCCGAGCGGGCCGCCGTTCGCCAGCAGCAGCGCCACCAGCGAAAACCACACCCAGCTGATGCCGAGCAGGCACGCGGCGAGCATCAGCAGCGACGGCGATTCCGGCCGGTTCGGGTCGACCAGCGCGACGGCGTAGCGACCCAGCAGCGCATGCCGCCGCGACCACGACAGCAATCGCGCCAGCAGCGAATCGGCGTGCCCCGCAAACCAGCGCCACGTGTACAGCACGACGGCCCACGCGACCGCGACCGCGACCAGCAGCGCGCCGAGCACCAGGGCAAGACGATCCGCGACCGCCTCCACCGCCTCGTACGACGCACCCAGCAGCCAGCCTGGCGCGAGGAACGCGATCGCCCAGCCGACGCAGGCGATCGCGCTCGGCACCAGGTAACGGACCGTCGGCACGTGCAGCATTCCCGCGATCGCCGGCACGAACGGCCGCACCGCGCCGATGAATCGCGCGATGAAGATGCTCTTGGTGCCATGGCGACGGAACATCGCTTCGCCACGCTCGAGCCACTGCGGCCAGCGCGCGAACGGGCCGCGCGTGCGCAGCTGCGGCCCCCAGCGTCGGCCGATCCAGTAGCTCATGCCATCGCCGACGAAGGCGCCGATCGCCGCGCTCGCCACCGCGTACGGCCCGTTGACATGGCCGAGCCCGATCAGCGTACCGACCGCGAACAGCAGCGGCAGCGCGGGCACCACGATGCCGAGCACGATCACGGCGTCGCAGAACGCGACGAGGAAGATCAGCGCACCCGCGGCGAGCGGATGCGCGCTGATCCAGGCGGTGGCGGAGCTGAGCCAAGCAGACGTCATCCGGCCGATTATGGCGAGCAGCCGTGTGATCGGAAGCGGCCGCGACGACGCGACCCGTACACTTCGCACGATGGATGCCGCATCAACCACCGTCGCGCCGGTCGAAATCGCCGCGCTGAAGGCCGACAGCTTCGGACGCATCGCGCTCATGCGCGACGGCGAGCGCGTGTTCGTGCGCCGCGACCTCGCGCATGTGCCGCTATGGCTGCGGCTGCCGGCGTGGTGGCTGGCGCGACGCGAGGCGCGCGGTCTCGAGGCGGTGCGCGGACTCGACGCCGTGCCACAGCTGCTGCGCTGGGATGGGCGACGGCTCGATCGCAGCTACATGAGCGGCGCCGCGATGTACCAGCGGCCGCCGCGCGGCGACGTCGTCTATTTCCGCGACGCAAGGCGCCTGCTGCAGCGGCTGCATCGTCGCGGGCTGGCGCATAACGACCTCGCCAAGGAAGCGAACTGGCTTGTGCTCGACGACGGCTCGCCGGCGGTCATCGATTTCCAGCTCGCCAGCCGCGGCTACGCGCGATCGAAGTGGATCCGCCTGCTGGCGCGCGAGGACCTGCGCCACCTGCTCAAGCACAAGCGCACGTACTGCCCCGACGCGCTCACGCCGATCGAGCGTCGCGTGCTCAAGCGCCGCTCCTGGGTGCGCGAATTCTGGTTCGCCACCGGCAAGCACGCGTACCGCTTCATCACACGCCGCGTCCTGCGCTGGGAAGACAACGAAGGGCAGGGACCCAAGCCCTGACGTCCCGCATCCATGATCCCGGTGCACTGCGGCAGCCGGGCCACGCTCTCCGTTTCGACGACACCACGATGACCATGACCCTCTCCGGCAAGACCGTCTTCATCACTGGCGCCTCGCGCGGCATCGGACGCACGATCGCACTGCGCGCCGCACGCGACGGCGCCAACGTCGCGATCGTCGCCAAGTCCAACGTCCCCAATCCCAAGCTGCCGGGCACCATCCACACCGTCGCCGAGGAAGTGGCGCGCGCCGGCGGCCAGCCACTCGCGCTCCAGTGCGATATCCGCGAGGAAGACGAGGTGCGCGCGGCCGTCGCCGCCACTGCCGACGCGTTCGGCGGCATCGACATCCTCGTCAACAACGCCAGCGCGATCTGGCTGCGCGGCGCGCTCGACACGCCGATGAAACGCTTCGACCTGATGCAGCAGGTCAACGCGCGCGGCACGTTCCTCGTCACCCAGGCCTGCCTGCCGCAGCTGCTGCAGTCGCCGGATCCGCACGTACTCACGCTCGCACCACCACCGAGCCTCGATCCGAAGTGGTGGGGCCCGCATGCGGCGTACACGCTGGCGAAGATGGGCATGAGCTTCGTCACGCTCGGCCTGGCCGCCGAGTTCCGCGAGCAGGGCGTCGCCATCAATGCGCTGTGGCCGAAGACGATCATCGCGACGGATGCGATCAACATGATCCCGGGCGTCGATCCCGCGAAGTGCCGTCGCCCCGAGATCGTCGCCGACGCGGCGCACGCGATCCTGACGCGCCCGGCGCGCGAGGCCACCGGCCGCTTCTTCATCGACGAAGACGTGCTGCGCGATGCCGGCGTCACCGACTTCGCACGCTACGCCGTCGATCCTTCGCAGCCCCTGTTGCCCGACCTGTTCCTCTGAGGTGAGCCCATGAAATACCTGCACGCCATGGTCCGCGTCCGCGATCTCGACGCCTCGCTGCGTTTCTGGTGCGACGGGCTCGGCCTCGTCGAGAACCGCCGTCGAGACTATCCGCAGGGCCGCTTCACGCTGGTCTATCTCGGCGCGCCGGAGAACCCGGAATCGGAGATCGAGCTGACCTGGAACTACGACACCGAGGACTACGGCACCGCGCGCAATTTCGGCCACCTCGCGTTCGCGGTCGACGACGTCTACGCGACGTGCGCGCACCTGCAGTCGATGGGCTACACGATCAACCGCCCGCCGCGCGACGGCCACATGGCGTTCGTGCGCTCGCCGGACTTGATCTCGGTGGAGTTGCTGCAGCGCGGCGAGCGCCTCGCGCCGCAGGAGCCGTGGGCATCGATGGCTAACACCGGCGTCTGGTGACGCACGCAGCGCGGGACGCTGTGTAGCGGCGGAACGCGGTCTGCGTCGCGCCGCCGTCCGCGCCGATCGACGACAATGCCGGCGCGCCGAGTGGGCGTTCCGAAGTCCATACCGATGTCCGATTCCGATTCGCTGCTCGGCCTCGCCGACCGCTACTACGTCCCCGTCTATCGTCCGCGCCGCATCGTGCTCGACCACGGTCGCGGCGCACGCGTCTGGGATCGCGACGGCCGTGAGTACGTCGACTTCGGCGCCGGCATCGCGGTCAACGCACTCGGCCATGCACATCCGCCGCTGGTCGAAGCGCTGACCGCGCAGGCGTCCAAGCTTTGGCACACCAGCAATGTCTTCGTGTCGGAGCCGCCGCTGCGACTGGCGGAAGCGCTGGTCGAAGCCTCGGGGTTTGCCGAGCGCGTATTCCTGTGCAACTCCGGCGCGGAAGCCAATGAAGCGGCGATCAAGCTCGCGCGGCGCTGGGCGACGTCGAAGGGGCGCGAACCGTCGCGCCGCACCATTCTTACCTTCGAGGGGAGCTTTCACGGCCGCACGCTCGCGACGGTCACCGCGACCGCGCAGCCGAAATACCAGGAAGGCTTCGAGCCGCTGCCGCCGGGCTTCCGCTACGCACGCTTCAACGACATCGACGCCGCGCGCGAAGCGATGTCTGCGGGCGACGTCTGCGCGGTGCTCGTCGAGCCGGTGCAGGGCGAGGGTGGCGTCATGCCGGCGACGCCGGAATTCCTCGCCGCGCTGCGCGAGCTCTGCGACGCGCACGGCGCGCTGCTGATGTTCGACGAGATCCAGTGCGGCATGGGGCGAACGGGCAGGTTGTTCGCGTGGCAGGACTACGGCGTGCGGCCGGACGTCGTATCGCTCGCCAAGGCGCTTGGCAGCGGCTTTCCGATCGGCGCGATGCTCGCCGGCCCGGATGCCGCGGAGACGCTCCAATTCGGCGCACACGGCACCACGTTCGGCGGCAATCCACTCGCGGCCGCGGTCGCGCTCGCTGCGCTGCGCGAGCTGTCGTCCGACGCCGTGCTGGGCAACGTCGCGAAGCAGGCGACCGCGATTCGCGACGCGCTCGCCGCATGCGACCGTGAATTCGGCCTGTTCGACGACGTGCGTGGCCGCGGCTTGATGATCGGCGCGCAATTGCGACCGGCCTTTGCTGGTCGCGCGTCGGAAATCCTCGACCGCTGCGTCGACCACGGTCTGCTGCTGTTGCAGGCGGGGCCGGATGTGCTGCGTTTCGTTCCGGCGCTGAACATCGGCGATGAGGATGTTGCCGAAGGCCTGAATCGCCTCGGTCGCGCGTTGCGCGACTTCGTCGTCGCTCAGCCGAGGCCGTAAGCGGCGAGCACGCCGGCGAGGACGTTCGGCGCAGCTACGTGCGCGGCCTGCAATCCCGCGCGTCGCGCGCCTTCGACATTCGCGATCGAGTCGTCGACGAACAGCGTCGACGCCGGCGCATGGCCGAGCGACTCCACGGCGTCGAGATAGACGCACTCAACCAGTTTGCGCGCACCGAGCCGCGCACTGCACAGCACGCGGTCACCGAACGCGGCAGCGAGCGCAGGCGCGATCTCCCGCAGCAGGTCGACGAGCAGGCCGCCGTTGTTGGTCAGCACTGCGATGTCGCAACGCGCGTGAACACGCGCGAGCAGTGCAGGCAGCGCCGGGTCCATCCGCATCGCGACACGGCGCGCGTCGGCCCATACCGCGCGATTGACGCTGGTACCCAATGCCCCACCGAGCGCGTCAAGGTAGTCGTCGGCTTCGATCGAGCCCGCGTCGAAGCGATCTTCGAGGCCGCTACCGAACAGCGCGGCCCACACCGCACCATCCTCGACGCCGATCGCGCGCGCCAGATGCGTAACGCGCGCGGCGCGGTCGTAATCGACGAGTACGCCGTCGAGGTCGAACAGCACCAGCGACGGCGTCGAACTCACAGCGTCGCGAACGCTTCGCGCGCGGCAGCGAGGGTATGCGCGATCTCCGCGTCGCCATGCGCGCTCGATATGAAGCCTGCTTCGAACGCCGACGGCGCGAGGTAGACGCCGCGTTCGAGCATCGCGTGGAAGAAGCGGTTGAAGCGCGCGGTGTCGGAAGCCTTCGCGTCCTCGAACGTTTCCACCGGGCCTTCGCGAAAATACAGGCCGAACATGCCCGGTGCGCGCGTGGTGTGGAACGCGATGCCGGCATCGCGCGCGGCCGCTTCGAGCCCGTCGCACAAGGCGTGTGTGCTGCGTTCCAGTGCATCGTGGAAACCGGGCGCCTGGATGAGATCGAGCGTCGCAAGGCCCGCCGCCATCGCGACCGGATTGCCGCTCAGCGTACCGGCTTGGTAGATCGGACCGGCGGGCGCGATCTGCTGCATCAGGTCGCGGCGACCGCCGTACGCACCCACCGGCATGCCGCCGCCGATGATCTTGCCGAACGTCGACAGGTCCGGCGTGATGCCGTAGCGCTGCTGCGCGCCGCCGAGCGCGACGCGAAAGCCCGTCATCACCTCGTCGAAGATCAGGATTGCGTCGTGCCGGCTGCACAGCTCGCGCAAATGCTGCAGATAGCCGTCGCGCGGAAGGATGCAGTTCGCATTGCCGACGATGGGCTCGATGATGAGCGCGGCGATGTCGTCGCCCGTGCTGTCGAACAACGCGGTCGCGGCGTCGAAATCGTTGTAGGGCAGCGTCAACGTAAGATCGGCGAGTGCGGCGGGAACGCCCGGCGAGTTCGGCAGGCCGAGTGTCATGACGCCGCTGCCGGCTTTCACCAGGAAGCTGTCGCCGTGGCCGTGGTAGCAGCCTTCGAACTTGACGATGCGTGTGCGGCCCGTCGCGCCGCGCGCAAGGCGGATCGCGGACAGCGTCGCTTCCGTGCCGGAGTTGACCATGCGCACCATTTCGCAGCTCGGCACGATGCGCGTGATCGCTTCGGCCATGTCGACTTCCAGCGGATTCGGAACGCCGAAACTCAGGCCGTTGCGCATCGTGCTTTCGACTGCCTCGAGCACGCGCGGATGCGCATGGCCCGCGATCATCGGCCCCCACGACCCGACGTAGTCGACATAGCGGTTGCCGTCGACATCGAACAGATACGCACCTTCCGCGCGCTGCGCGAAGAACGGCGTGCCGCCCACCGAGCGGAACGCACGCACGGGCGAATTGACTCCGCCCGGAAGCAGCTCGGATGCGCGCGCGAACAGGCGCTCGGAAATCGTGTGGTTCATGCGGGATCCTCGAAGCAGTCGATATAGGCGCGCGCCGCGGCCTGCGGGTCGCGGGATTCGAAAAGGCCGCCGATCACGGCGATGAGATCAGCGCCGGCGTCGATCACGGCGCGCGCGTTTTCGGGGGTGATTCCGCCGATCGCGACGCGCGGCAGGCCGAGTGTGGCGCTGTCACGCAGGAGGTCGGGCGACGCACGGCGTGCGTTGGGCTTGGTGCCGGACGGAAAGAACGCGCCGAATGCGATGTAGCTCGCGCCTGCACGCGCCGCGTGTCGCGCACGGTCGAGGCTGTCGTAGCAGGACGCGCCAACGATGCCGTCGTCGCCGAACGCGCGTCGCGCGTCGCGCAGGTCGCCGTCGTCACCGCCGAGATGTGCGCCGTCGGCGCCGATCTCGACGGCGAGTCGCCAGTCGTCGTTCACCACCAATGGAATGTCGTAGTCGCGACACACTGGCAGCAGCGCGAGCGCCTGTTCGCGACGTAGCGCGGCGTCCGCGGTCTTGTTGCGGTATTGCAGGACTGCAGCACCGGCAGCGAGCACCGGCGCAACGCGCGCGATAAGGCGTCCGGTGTCCGGGTCGTCGGGCGTGATCGCATACAGGCCGCGACGCGGCCACAGCGGCAGGATGGGAGACATGCTTTCCGCGAAGAGGAGCGGGTGGGACAATGCGGGCCCGCAAGCCACGCATTATCAGCCCATGTCGACGCCCGCAGAAAACGCCCCGTTCCGCACCTGGATGTGCGTCGTCTGCGGCTTCATCTATGACGAGGCGAAGGGGCTGCCGGAAGAAGGCATCGCACCGGGCACGCGCTGGGCGGACGTGCCGGACACGTGGACGTGCCCGGATTGCGGCGTCACCAAGGACGACTTCGAGATGACCGAAGTCTGATCGTTACTTGAGCGGGCTGATCGCGGGCCCGAGCTTCAGCTCGGCACCGTTCTCCAGTTTCAGCTGCTCTGCCTGCCCGGCATTGAGTTCCAGCACGTAACGCGCGGGCGTGCCGCTCGGATACGGCGGGCATGCGTCGCCGAGCGTGCAGGGAGGTACGTCGCGCTGCTGCGAGACGAGCTTGCGGCCGGTGTCGAAGTACAGGATGTCGAGCGGAATCTTCGTGTTCTTCATCCAGTACGCGAGCGGCTCCTCGCGGTCGTGGAGGAACAGCATGCCGTGGTCTGCTGCCATCTCGTCGCGGAACATCAGCCCGCGCTCGCGCGATTCCTCGGTGTTGGCCAGTTCCACCGCATACCGCTTGCCGTTGAGCTCCACCCACGCGTCGCGGCCGCTCGCGCAACCCGTCGCCAACAGTAGTACGAGCGACAACATCCATCCCTTGTTCATGGCATCGCCTCCGAAAAGTGCGGACGACGTTCCGGTACGCGCCCGCAACGGTCAAGTGGCGATGAATGCGTCGTACGCGAGCGCAAATTGCCTCTTCCCAAACGTCGAGGCCATGTGCACAATGCGCGGCCCCGCTGAAGGGCGCGCCGCGAACGCGGCACGCTTCGGAAGCGAAGAGAAAAAAGTCGATCACCGGGT
>NZ_BAAFZV010000004.1:0-2427 GCF_045866565.1 Lysobacter claricitrinus
CGGCCGGCGCACCGCCGGTGGGGGCGATGCCGTTGCCCGAGGCGATGTCCGACATCCCACGCATCCGCGTCTCGTGGGCGCGGATCTGGGACAGCACGGAGGAAATCGCGTCGGTCATGGCCTGGCGGGCTCGTCACGGGAACTTGACGGGGCTCAGGCAAGCGGCGTGCCACGCCGGCGCCGGGAAACCGGCGGTGGGCGGGATTGCTGCTGCGGAGGCGCTTTTAGGCGGCGTGGTCGGATCTGGCGGGCTGCCGGCGCTCCCGGGTACCAGGAATACTTGCAGCCGCTTGTCAGGCTGCCGCTCGCTCACGGATCGGCGGGCGGGCAGGGGTACCCGGCCTTACGGCCGCTGATGCAGTCCCGGGTTCGAGGCGCGCCGCTGGCAACCGGGCGGCCCGATGGATAATGGCCGCCCACATAGAAACCGGAGCGGCCGTGGGTTTGCGCGAAACGCGGGCCACGTTCGGCCGGGCCGCGGCGTGTCGGGATTCCGGCTGGAGTCGGGCGCGGGGGCGCTACCGGTCCGTCAACGTCGCGACCAAGCGGCCGCGGTTGGAACCCTCGACGGCTATGGAGGTGCCACTACGCAGCGCTGTCCCGCGACGAGCCGTCAGGCCACGGGCTGCTCGAACGACAGTCCTCCCGCAACGCTCCGCCCGCTACTGCCCAGCCGGCGGCTCCCACAGCTCGACCTTGTTGCCTTCGGGATCGATCACCCAGCCGAACTTGCCGTATTCCGAGTCGTCCATCTTGTCCATCACGTTGCAGCCCTCGGCGCGCAGCGCGGCGAGCAGCGCAACGAGATCGCGCACGCGGAAATTCACCATGAAGGCGGCAGTACTCGGCTCGAAATGCCTGGTGTCGGCCGCGAACGGCGTCCACAGCGTGGAACCGGTCGGATTGGCCGGCGTGCCCCACGCCAGTTGCGCGCCGCCCCAGTCCTGCACGTCGAGGCCCAGATGCTCGCGATACCACGCCGCGAGCGCTGCGGGATCCTTCGCCTTGAAGAAGATGCCGCCGATGCCGGTCACGCGTTCCATTGCACACCTCGAAAAGACATTGTGGGATTGCGCCACGTCGTCGCGAGCGCGGCATTCGCTGCGCCGTCGANNCGATAGCAGCGACCCGTCGTGCACAGGCGCGGCGACGACAGACGGCGGCGCTGCACTTCGCGGTTCGTGCGGGTGATCGACGACGGCGCGTCGACGCCGGACGACCACTACGAAAGAGTCGCGCACATGACGGGGCTTTCCGAAGCACACCGGTCCATCCAGCGTCCGCGATTGAGTCGTCGCGCGCTACAGCGAGTTCGACGCGCCGGTTCTTCGCCTGGTTCGCCGGCGAGCTGTTCGGCACCTTCGAGTTGTTCGGCCCGTGCCAGAACTTCACCGTCTTTGATTCGTCGACGCCCGGTCGCGTCAGGTGATTGGCGTCGCGCTTCGGCCGCTGATCGAACGTCGCGCTTCGAGCCTTTGATCGAGCGGTTTGACGCGAATCGCAGACCGTCCTCTCTGATGACGTCGAGCTGCCGCGTCCCGATCCAGTTCACCGACCACTTGGGCTACGGTGTCTGCATCAACCACAGCAATCGCGGCGGCGCGTGCATCCATCCGAGACGGCCCGCGTGATAGCCGAAAGACGCTGTCGACGTCAAAGAATGAGCTTGCCCAGGGAGCGCTGCGGAGATCGGGGGGCGCGCGCATCCGTCCCGACAGGAGGCGCGTCGCCCCGGGGCCTGACTCTACGGAGGTGAGATCACGAACGAAGAGAGGTCGTCAGACGTCTGCACCCGCGTCGCGCCCATGCCTTCATACAGTGCGATCGCACGGAGATTGTTCGCGCGCACGCCCTGAATCACGAACTCGCTGCATTCTTTTTCGCGAGCCTTCAGTCTCAACNNTGCTCGATGACAGCCGTGCCGTAACCGCGCGAACGCTTGCTGGGGTCGATCTCGATCTTCTCGAGCACGAACGAACCGCCCGCCTTGAACCAGCCGTACGCACGCCCTACACGCTGGCCATCCAGCCACGGCTCGATCACGTAATGCTGCCGGTGCTCGGTTTCCTCGAAATGCCAGTCGGCTTTGAGCTGTAGGTGGTCGGTTTTCAGGGCGGTTCTCTTTGCTATCGACGGGCACGGATTCGAGTCAGGACGCGCCGCAAAAGGACGCGTTCAAACGAGTCTGTTGGCGCAATGCTACGCGACACCGCGTTCAGCGCCTCGACAACCATTGCTCGCACCCTGGGCGACGTCACATTGCCGAGTAAGCGAGCTGATCCAGCGGTCACGGCTGCCGCTTCGGCGGGCAAATGGTGCGATCTGGCAGGTGTACCCGACACACGGGAACTGTCTCGGCGAAGCGCGCAGCACACGAGAATCGGAACACCATTCCGACGAGTCGCTCGCAGCACCAAAAAGCTCTTC
>NZ_BAAFZV010000004.1:2452-4193 GCF_045866565.1 Lysobacter claricitrinus
CTATGCGATGTGCGGCCGCGTGCGTGGCGGACACGTTTCGCTGTGACGCGGAAGGTGAGTGGCTCACCGCAGTGCGGGAACACCTGTCATCTCGCCCGACGTGAATCAGTGCGCCACGTGCGCGTCGCACCAGTACGCGATGTGCTGATCAGTGCAGGCGGGTTCATCTCGTGGACAAACATGAGTGCGCAGTGCCAAGCGCCAGGTGACGCAGGAGTCTACCGCGACGATCATTCAAGATTCGCCTGCCTGACGCCACGCCATGCGCAGCATCGGCCATACGCAAAAATCCATTCGGACGAGCTTTGGCCAACACGTCACGACGGCAGTTTGAACTTGCGCGTGCTCCGTAGAGGCCAGACCGAGGTGAACTGCGCGCCGCCGTTGAGGCGATATGCAGCGGACATGCCCGCCGAGATGCCCAATCCCTCCAAAGCGTCTTTCGCCTTGCGAAACACGGGGCGTGGATCGGCGGTGAGCATGAAGAAGTTGAACTCCTTCGCACTTGTGTCGTAACCCTCAAGCTCCACCGAATCGCCAAAGACGGCCGTCAGCGCCGCCTCTATCGACGGAACCACCGACTCGTCCGTGAGAGACGGCCGCCAGAGTTTGATGACGAGCTGATACTCCATGGCGCGATTGTAGGCCTAACGCCGGACTTCAACTGCGCGCCACGAGCGCCGGCCGGACAAGTCGTTGAGGGTCAGTTACCGAAGCGCGCCTGATTCGACGACAAGAGCGTAGGGATCCGGCTGATTAGACACAGGAGCGACGCGACCGGTGACGGTAAACCGACGCCCCCGTTGCGCGGAGGACGCTGACTTGATTCAAGAACGCCAGGGTTGGCGTAAACGCATTCCGGCTGGCCTTCAAGGAGCCGTCCTTGCTCATGACGAGCAACAGGGCCTTTGATGGGCAGGCGGCGCTGTGCAGTCCGATATGTTGTTTGTAGCTGCCGGCGACGCCGTTCAGCGTCATCTGCCGTGTGGCGAATGCTGACGGATTGGCAAGTACGGCGCACAAGGGATCTTCTGGTGTCTTGACGCAGCTGGTGAGAAGGAGGACGACTGCGATGGCAAATAGTTGTTTCATGGCCGCTAACACCTGAGTTGGGCCGCGCCGCGAAGCGGCGTCGGCTTGGACGACTTGTTAGCCCTCGCCCCCGCCTCGAGCAATGCCGTCTGGCGAGGCGGATTCGGGTTCGCGCTTTACCACACTAATGACGCCGTTGTTTTCCAGCACAGCGTAGTGGACATCTTCCACCGAGGTGCATCCTGCCTGACGCAACGCGCTGTGCAGCTCGTGGCTGGTCAAGTGGGCCTTCGCGGCGAAGTCTTCGTACAGCTTGCCGTTATGGATGATGACTAGAGGGCGTCCCTCAATCAGAGCCTCGAGCCGCTTGCTCTTGAAGGTTACGAGTCCAACCAAGTAATTCACGGCAACGAGAGTAACGGTAGAAATCAGTCCGCCCAAGAGTGAGCTGTCGCCACCGACCATGGAATTTTGGACGGCGTTGGAAAGCACGAGCAAAAGCACGAGATCGAACGGCGCGAGCTGGCCAATTTGACGCTTCCCGCTAATACGGATGATCGCGAGCAAGAAGGCATAGACAGCTGTTCCTCGCACGACGAATTCCCACCACGGGAGCGTCATATCAAACATGGCTTTCGGTCCCCAGTAGAAGTTCGGTGCGCAGGCTAGCACCTGGGTTAAGCCGGACCCGGAAGCGGCGTCGGCTTGG
>NZ_BAAFZV010000005.1:0-63677 GCF_045866565.1 Lysobacter claricitrinus
GCGCCGGCGAGATAATCGGGCTGCGCCCGATTCGCCGCCAGCGTCAGCGAGCGGTTCTTGAGCGCTGGCTAGAAGCGCCAGTAACGCATCGCGATGACCGCTTGGCCGCACATTATCTTGTGCGCGCCGTCGCCCTTGGATCCTCGATCTTTCCGTCGACGCGTACACAGAAATGCACGACGAAAACGCCCGTCTAGCTGGCAAGTGGTGCACTACCGCTCGTGATCGACCTAAGGGACGGAACGGGCGCGACGCGCGTCAGCCCGGTGGGCATGCGTTCGCGTCGTGCACGCAGCCTCCGGTGGTGGCGCAGTAGATATAGCCGGCTGCGCATTCGTCGCTCGATCGCGCCGAAGTCCGACATAGACCGCTTACAGGCTCGCAGCCGAAACCGTTGTTCGCACAGTTGCTCGTGGCGCCCGCGGTGTTGCGGCTGAGCGTCGGAGTCTCGCAATAGGCGTGCACCAGACTCCCACCCGGATGCGTCATCTCCGCGATCCGGTCGGTCAGGGTCGCCACCTGGCCCTTCAGCTCCTTGTTCTTGGCCACTTCGCGCTGGTACAGCGACTGGTAGTCGATCGTCGCGGCGATCGCCTTGGCCGGAGACGCGGTGGGTGCCGGCACCACGCGCGCCGCTGTCTGGGCGTGTGCGAACGAGCTGGCGAGCAGCGCAATCAGCAGAACATGACGGGGCTTCATCGGGTGCTGCTCCTTGCGACTGGACTGCCGGCGAGCATAGCGGCCCGCAGGTCGGTGGCCAGCGCGCGACCGACCCGAGGGCACCAGCGACTACAAAACCCGCGGCGTCTCGCCGCCGACGATCACCACGTCGGCCGGGCGTCGTGCGAACAGGCCAACACTTACCACGCCGGGCATCTGGTTCAGTGCGGTCTCCATCGCCACCGGGTCGGTAATGCGCAGGCCGTGCACGTCGAGGATCCAGTTGCCGTTGTCCGTGGTCACGCCCTCCCGCCACACCGGTTGCCCCCCTGTCGTGGCGACGATCGAGCGCGCGACGAAGCTCCGCGCCATCGGGATCACCTCGACCGGCAGCGGAAAACGACCCAGCACGTCGACCTGCTTGCTCGGGTCGACGATGCAGACGAAGCGCTCGCTGGCCTGCGCGATGATCTTCTCGCGCGTCAGTGCGGCGCCGCCGCCCTTGATCAGGCGCTTGGCTGGGTCGCATTCATCGGCGCCGTCGACGTAGAGCGCGAGTGGGCCCGTCGCGTTGAGGTCGAGCACTTCGATGCCGTGCGAGCGCAGCCGCTCGGTGCTCTGGTCGGAACTCGACACCGCACCGCGGATGCGGTCGGGCTCGCGGCCGAGCGCGTCGATGAAATAGGCGACGGTTGAGCCGGTGCCGACGCCGACGATCATGCCGTCTTCGACGTAATCCATCGCCTTTTCGGCGGCCAGGCGTTTCGCTTCGGTCACGGTATTACTCGAGGGAGAGAAGAAGTTTCCACTGCGCGGCGGACACCGGCAGAACGGACAGCCGGCTGCCGCGGCGAATCAGTTCGAATTCCTCGCCGAGTTCGTCGGCGTGCGAGCGGATTTCGTCGAGCGGGATGATGCGCGAGAACTTGCGTTCGAAACTCACGTCGACGTTGAACCAGCGCGGTTCTTCGCGCGTCGCCTTCGGGTCGAAGTAATGGGATTTGCGCTCGAACTGCGTCGGGTCCGGATACGCGTTCGTCGCGACGGTCGCGGTGCCGACGATGCCGGGCGGCGTGCAGTTGGAGTGGTAGAACAGCACGCCATCGTCAACGTGCATGCCGTTGCGCATGAAGTTGCGCGCCTGGTAGTTGCGAACGCCCGTCCACGGCTCGGTGCCGACGCGCGCAAGGTCGTCGATCGAAAAGGCATCGGGCTCGGACTTCATCAGCCAGTAACGGCGGCGGGTGGTCATAGGGCGGCGAGGTAGGTGTCGGATTCGGTGCAGACGGCGTCGAGCGGGACGTCCCATTCGGCGGGCGTCAGCGTGTCCACGCGCTGCAGCTCGTAGGCGACGCCGACCAGGAGCGGCCGCGTCGTTTGGTCGCGAATGCCGGCGAGGCTGCGGTCGTACCAGCCGCCGCCCATCCCGACGCGGTTGCACGCAGCATCGAACGCGACCAACGGCATCGCGATCAGCGCGAGGTCCTGCGGTTCGAGCAGCGACGAGGCCGCGATGTCCGGCTCCGGTATGCCGAAGCGGTTCGCGACGAGCGCATCCCCGCTACGCCACGGCGCGAAGCGCAGGCGCATGTCGTCGCCCAGTACCGGAAGGCAGTAGACGCATGCGTTCGGGAGGGCGAGTTGCCAGACGTGAAGCGGCATCTCGCCGTCAACCGCCCAGTAACCGGCGACGTAGCCCGACTGAGGATGTCCCGGCAGCGCGCGCAGGCGCGCGGCGACCTGCTGCGCGGCGGCTATTCGATGCGATGGCGAGAGCGCGGCGCGGCGCGAGCGGATGTCGCGACGGAGCTGGCGCAGGTCGGCCGTGGCGACAGTCATCGCGCGGCGCCCGCGAGGGCGCGACGCGACGAGCGGAAGAAAGTGTCCTCCACCGTGCCGATGCGTGCGAAACGACCTTGAACCCGGGGTCCAAGTGGGAACGCTTGGCCACCGTTGGGCTTCCCGCTCGTGGGCGGGCATGCACTCCGGGTGACGGTCACATTCCCGGTGTCGTTTTTAAGGGACAAGGCGAATGTTTGCACACGCCGTCGCACACAGCAGAGGACGTGCACGAAGTATAGCGCCCGATGTCGTGTTGAACGGGTCATTCGTCGTACCGACTCGGGTGTAATTCAGTCGCGTCGTGAATCGGCGCGCACGGATGAACGGCGCGACGGTCGCTCAACCGGCCGGGAGATCGAGCAGGTCGTCGAGGCGACGGTTCAGCATGCCGAGCGAATGCGCGATGTCGCGTTCGCTGTGCGTGTCCTGCTTCACCTGCAGAAGCTCGTGCGCGAGGTTCAACGCCGCGAGCACCGCGATGCGGTCGACCGCCGCCATCTTGTTGCTGCCGCGTACGTCGCGCATGCGGGTATCGAGAAGCTTTGCCGCGGCGATCAGCCCGTCGCGCTGGTCGGGCGTGCAGCCCACGGTGTATTCGCGATCGAGGACGCGGACGTTGACGGGTTCGGAGGCGTTCGTGCTCATGCCGGCGCTCAGGTGTGCTGCTCGAGCGAACGCAGGCGGGCGATCATCGCCTCGACACGCACGCGGGCCTGCTCGTTCTTCGCCAGCAATGCGGAACGCTCTGCGACGAGTTCGCCCTGTTGCTGTCGAAGGCTGCGGTTCTCGTCCTGCAGGCGGCGCAGGCGATCAGCGAGTTCGTCGATGCGCCGGGCCAGCCGGTGGATCAGTTCGAGCGTCTGGGGCCTGTCGTCCATGTCGCCACGATAGCAGCGCGACCGTCCGAATCAAGG
Source organism: Lysobacter claricitrinus (assembly GCF_045866565.1). Lineage (NCBI taxonomy): Bacteria > Pseudomonadati > Pseudomonadota > Gammaproteobacteria > Lysobacterales > Lysobacteraceae > Lysobacter > Lysobacter claricitrinus. The sequence goes on from NZ_BAAFZV010000005.1 coordinate 3,417, forward strand.
CGCGGGCGGCACGCTGTCGTCCCAGCGCCAGTCGCGCATGAACCGCTCGCAGTCGTCGGGCAGGAGGGGACGCGCGAGCCAGTAGCCCTGGATCTCGTCGCAGCCGTTGCGGCGCAGGAAATTCAGCTGGCCCTCCGTCTCCACGCCCTCCGCGACGACATGCAGCCCGAGCGAATGGCCCATCGCAATGACGGCGCTGGTGATCGCTTCGTCGTCCGGATCGCGGGTGAGATCGCCGATGAATTCGCGGTCGATCTTGAGCGCGTTGATCGGCAGGCGCTTGAGGTAGGCGAACGAGGAATAGCCCGTGCCGAAATCATCGATCGACATGTGCACGCCGAGATCGCGGATGGCCTGCAGCGCGGACCAGGTTTCCTCGGCCATGATCACGCTCTCGGTCAATTCGAGCTCGAGGCGATGCGGCGGCAGGCCGGTGTCGGCGAGCAGGCGTTCGATTACGCCGGCCAGGTGGCCGCGGCGCAGTTGCAGCGCCGACACGTTCACCGCCATCGCGATGTCGAGGCCGGATTCGCGCCACGTCCGCAGTTGCTCGCAGGCGCTGCGCAGCGCCCATTCGCCGATCTCGAGGATCAGGCCCGATTCCTCGGCCAGCGGAATGAATTGCGCCGGCGACACCGCGCCGAACTCGGACGAATTCCAGCGCAGCAACGCCTCGACGCCGACGATGCGCTGCTGCGACAACGACAGCCGCGGCTGGTAGACGAGATGCAGTTCGTCGCGGTCGATGACCTTGCGCAGCGCCGCCGACAGCGTGGCGCGGCGGCGGATATCGATGTCCATCGCGCCGCTGTAGCGCATGTAGGTGCGGCGCCCGAGCGCCTTCGCCTGGTACATCGCGGTGTCGGCGTGCTTGAGCAGGTCGGACGGGGTGTCCGAATCATCCGGATACAGCGACACGCCGATCGACGGCGAGATGATCACGTCGCGCAGGTCGCCGGCGTCGAGCGGTGCTTCGAACGCGGTCAACAGCTGTCGCGCGACCGCTTCGGCTTCGTCGGCGTGCTCGACGTGCTCCATCACCACGGTGAACTCGTCGCCACCGAGGCGCGCGACGACATGACGTCCGCCCAGCGCATGCCGCAGGCGTCCCGCGGTGGCGCGCAGGATGGCGTCGCCTGCAGCATGGCCGAGCGAATCGTTGATGTCCTTGAAGCGGTCGAGGTCCAGGAACAGCACGGCAATGCGCGTTTCCTGCCGTTTCGCGCGGGAGATCGCGCGCGACAGGCGCTCGAGCAGCAGCGCGCGATTGGGCAGGCCCGTCAGCGTGTCGTAATTCGCGAGGTAGCGAAGTTCCTGTTCGGCGCGTTTCTGGTCGGTGATGTCCGACAGCACCGCGACCCAGTGGCCGCGCTGGCCGGTGTTGTCGAGCACCACGCTCGCCTGCAGCCAGCACAGGAACTCGCTGCCGTCCTTGCGGCGCTGCCACAACTCGCCGGACCAGCGGCCATCGCGCTGCAACTCGTCGCGCATCTGCCGGTACACGACTTCGTCGTGCTGGCGGCTGTCGATGAGGCTGGTCTGCTGGCCCGCGACCTCCGCTTCGGTGTAACCGGTCATGCGGGTGAACGCGGGGTTGACCGAGATGAAGGCGAAGTCGTCGTCGAACACCGCGACTGCCTCGGCCATGCTGCGCAGCACTTCGCTGGCGACGCGGCGATCGCGCTCGGCGCGTCGCGTTGCGGTGATGTCGCGCGCGGTACCCGCGATGCGCAGCGCCTGGCCGGCATCGTCGCGTTCGACGACGCGGCCGCGTGCACGGATCCACACCCATGCGCCGTCGTCGCCGATGACGCGATGCTGTGATTCGAACACCGGGATCTCGCCGCGCACGTGGCGCCGCAGTTGCGCGACAACGCGCTCCAGGTCGTCCGGATGGATGCGATGCGTCTGCTCCTCGACCGTATCGACCGCGATGTCCGACTCGCCGATGTCGAATGCGCGCGCCTGCGTGCGGTGCATCAGACCGCGGCCGAGGTCGTAATCCCAGAACTGTTCGCCCGACGCCCACAACGCGAGTTTCAGGCGCTCCTCGCGCTCGCGCAGGTCGACGAGATGCACGCTCTCGCGCCGGCGTCGCTGCACCCACTGCCACGCCGCGAACACCAGCGGTGCGAGCAGCAGGAACGCGATCGACGCAATGACCAGCGGATGCCGCCACAGTGGGCGGGCGACGTTCACCGGCAACGTGAGTTGTGCGTTCGACCAGCGCCCGTTGCGATCAGTGGCCTGCGCGCGGAACGTGTAGCGGCCCGGCGGGAGATGCGTGTACGTGATTTCGCGCTGCGTGCCGTTGTCGATCCAGTCGGTGTCGAAACCGTCCATGCGATAGCGGTAGCGCGGGCGCGTCGACGGCGAGAAGTCAAGTTCGCCGACACGCAGGCGAACGATGTCCTCGCCGGCGGCGATGCGCAGCGACGTCGGCGGCCACAGCGAGCCGTCGGCGCTCTCGCGGTTGCCGATGCGCACCGACAACAGCCGCAGCGGTGCGGCGTAGCCGGGCGCGTCGCCGCGCCGCGGGTCGACCAGGTTGATTCCGCGCACGCCGCCGAACGCGAGGCGGCCGTCGGCCAGCACGCCCGCCGCACCGCCGTTGAATTCGAGGTCCTGCAGGCCTTCGCCGAGGCCGAACAGGCGCGCCTCGCCCGTGTCGGGTCGAAAACGCAGCAGGCCCGCGTCGGTGCCTGCCCACAACGTGCCGCGCGGTGCTTCGCGGAGCGAGAAGATCGTCAGCGTCCGGCGGTCGGGCAATGCGCGGTCGAGGGGGCGGCGAAACGTCAACCCGCCGGACGCGTCGGGGACGGCTTCGGTCAGGCCGGCATGCGTGCCGACCCAGATGCGTCCGGACGCGTCTTCGTAAAGCGCGCGGACGACATTGCTCGGCAAGGTGTCGGCGCGGTCCGGTGCGCTGCGGAAGTGGCGCATGGCGCCGTCGGGCATGCGCAGGTCGAGGCCGTCGCCAGTGCCGAACCATGTGCGACCGACGTGGTCGACCAGCAACGCGTGCACGTTGGGATGGGAAATGTGGATGCCGGGGCCGCTGCCGGGAAGCAGGTGGGCAAGCGTCGCGTGTGCGCGGTCGTAGCGGTAGGCGCCATCACCCGAGGTGCCGATCCAGATGGCGCCATCGGAAGCACGTCCGATGGAGCGCGCGATCGGGCGTACGCCATCCGGGAGTTCGATGCGGCGGATGCCGCGCGTGGCCGGGTCCAGGTCCATCGGGCCGGCGGCGGTCGCGAGCAGCAGATGGCCGTCCGGTTGCAGCAGGAACGCGGCAACGCGGCCCGCATCGGCCGGCAATCGGTCGGTCATGTCCTCGAAGCGCCGCGTCGCGAGGTCGTAACGCACCAGGCGGTCGCCATCCGTGCTGTACCAGAGCGCGCCGGGCGTGCCGATCACCGAGCGCACGCTGTCATCGGCCGCGGCGTTCTGGCCGGCGTGCGGCGTGGTGTCGCTGATGAAGGTGAACTCGGCACCGCGCGGATCGCCCACCGCCGCGCCGCGGAACTGGCCGCCGAGCCACAGCAGCCCGCTGCGGTCGACCAGCATGGTGTTGACGCTGTTCTCGGGCAGCGTGCCGGCGACGGCGCGGTCCTCGTACAGCGCGAGTACCGCGCCGGTATCGGGATCGAAACGCCGCAGGCCGTGCGGATAGACCGACAGCCAGAGATGGCCGTCCGGCGTCTGCACCAGCGCGCGGATCTGGGACGGTTCGTCGTCACGCGGCCAGACGTGGACGCGGCCGTCCACCGTCACGCGGTCCAGCCCGTGTTCGCCGCCGACCCACAGCCGTCCGTCACGGCCTTCCTGCAGCGTGTACGCGGGTTCATCCGCGCCGACGCGGGTCGCGGTCACGCCGTCGATGCGGAACAGCCCGGCGCCGGTCGCGAACCAGAGGCGGCCGGCGCGGTCGCGCAACAACTGCTCGTTCGGGACGCCGGTCGTCGGGCGCGTGGGCAGGTCGAGAACGCGGCGACGCATGCCCGTCTTCGGATCGAGCCGGTCCAGGCCGCTGACCGTGCCGATCCACAGCGCATCGGCGTCGGCATGCAGCGCCAGCACCTGGCGATCGGCGCGACGGTCGGGCACGGCGTCGAGATAGCGACGGATCGCGCCGGTGCGCAGGTCGAGCCGTGCGACGTACTGCGAGAACGTGCCGACCCAGAGCGCGGGCGACTCATCCAGCGCGAGCGCGGTGACGAAGCTGTCGGGCAGGCTGGCGGGGTCGCGCGGGTCGTGGCGGTAGACGCGATAGCGCTCGCCGTCGTAACGGTGCAGGCCGCCCTGCGTACCGACCCAGACGAAACCGAGCCGGTCCTGCACGATCGCGCCGACCGAACTCTGGGTCAGCCCACGCTCGGTGCCGATCTGTTCGAAGTAGAAGTCGCGCGTGGCGGCCGCGGCCGGAAGCGGTGGCACGCCCAGCAGCGCGGCAAGCAGCAGCGGAGCGAGGACGGCCCGGAGTCGATCGGTGACAGCGGCGCGCACGGCTCTCGCGACCGGAAAGATCGCCCAGTGTAGGCACCGCTTGCTCGCAGCCTCAACCGGCGCGGCAGGCGGGGTTGCTACACTCGCGAACCCCGTCGCGCTTTTTGTTCGCCCGTGACCGAATCCGAACTGCCGTCCGTTGCCGATATCGATGCCGAAGCCGTCCGCCAGGGCCTGGCGACGTCGCCATTCGAGTTGCATGGGGCGCTGTGCGGCTGGCTCGCCGGCGGCGGCCGTGACGACCGCGGCTGGCTGGCGTCGGTGTTCGCCGACCCGCAGCTGCCGACCCCGGCGCCGGGCTCCACGTTCGATCGCCTGCGCGAAGCGACGTCCGCCCAGCTGTCCGACCGCAGCTTCGAGTTCGAGCTGCTGCTGCCCGAATCCGACGCACCGCTGGTCGAGCGCAGCGGCGCGGTATTCGACTGGTGTCGCGGCTTTGTCAGCGGGTTCGGGCTGGCGTCCGGCGCCGAAGCGCCGCTGTCGGACGAAAGCCGCGAGGCGCTCGCAGACCTCGCCAAGCTCGCCGCCGCGCAGCCGCAGGACGAGGGCGACGAAGAGGACGAGGAAGCGCTCGTCGAGATCGAGGAGTTCGTGCGCGTGGCCGCGCTGCTGCTGCACGGCGACTGCGTGCTCGCCCGCGAGCACCGCCAGCGGCTGAACTGATCGCCGCGTAGCCAGCGGCGCCGCGCTCGACCTACCATCGGCGCGATGGCTCGCATCTCCGCTCCGAAAGCTCCCGCACGCGCACCGGCGTCGCCGTTCGCGCGCCGCCGTCGACAGCTCATGCGCATGGCCGGCGACGACGCGATCGTGATCGTGCCCGCCGCCGCCGAGCGCGTGCGCAGTCGCGACACGCATTTTCCGTACCGGCAGGACTCCGACCTGCTCTACCTCACCGGCTTTCCGGAACCGGACGCCGTGCTCGCGCTGATCCCGGGCCGGCCGCACGGCGAGGCGATCCTGTTCTGTCGCGAACGCGATCCCGAGCGCGAAGGCTGGGACGGCCCACGCTTCGGTCCCGAGGGCGCGGTGCATGCATTTGGCCTGGACGACGCGTATCCGGTCACGGATCTCGACGACATCCTGCCGGGGCTCCTTGAAGGACGGTCGCGCGTCTACTACCACTTCGGCCGCGACGCCGAGTTCGATCTCAAGCTGATCGGTTGGCTCAACCGCGTGCGCGCGCAGGTGCGCAGCGGTGCGCAACCGCCGCACGAATTCCTCGAGCTCGGCCATCTGCTCGACGAGCTGCGCCTGTTCAAGGATGCCGGCGAGTTGAAGCTGATGCAGAAGGCCGCCGATGTCAGCGTCGCCGCGCACCAGGCCGCGATGCGCGCCGCGCGTCCGGGCGTGACCGAATACCAGTTGCAGGCCGAGCTCGAATACGTGTTCCGGCGCAATGCCGCCGTGCCCGCGTACAACAGCATCGTCGGCGCCGGCACCAATGCGTGCGTGTTGCACTACAACGCGAACAGCGGCACCGCGCGCGACGGCGAACTCGTGCTCGTCGACGCCGGTGCCGAAGTCGACGGCTATGCCGCCGACATCACCCGCACGTTCCCAGTCAACGGCAGATTCACGCCGGCACAGCGCGCGCTGCACGACCTCGTGCGTGATGCGCAGTCCGCGGCGCTCGCGCAGGCGCGCCCCGGCGTGGTCTGGGATGCGATCCACGACGCCGCGGTCGCCACGCTCGCCGACGGCCTGCTTCGACTCGGACTGCTGAAAGGCAAGCTCGACAAGGTCATCGCGGATGGCAGCTACAAGCGTTTCTATCGCCACAAGACCGGTCATTGGCTCGGCCTCGACGTGCACGACGTCGGCGACTACCGCGTCGACGGCCAGTCGCGCGTGCTCGAGCCCGGCATGGTGTTCACCATCGAGCCCGGCCTGTACGTGGATGCGAACGACACGAGCGTCGACGCGAAGTGGCGCGGCATCGGCATCCGCATCGAGGACGACGTGCTGGTGACGAAATCCGAGCCGCGCGTGCTGACCGATGCGCTTGCGCGCTCGGCCGAGGCGATCGAAGCGTTCATGGCCGACGCACGCACCGCGGCGTGACCGCATGAGCGTCCACGTGCGCGCCGCGACGGTTGACGATCACTCGGCGATCCTCGCGCTGGTGCCGCGACTCGCCGCAACCGGCACCCCCAGCGGCCGCGATGCCGGGCAGGTGCGGGCCGCGGACATGGCGGCGGTCGGTGAAGCGCTGCATGCGAACGATGGGCGATGCGCGTTCTTCATTGCGGACATCGACGACGCGATCGGCGGCTTCGTGCACGTGCGTCGCGTGCATGACTACTACACGCAGGCCGACATCGCACACGTGTCGGACATCGTGGTGGCGCCTGAAGCGGAAGGTCGTGGCATCGGGAACGCACTGATGGCGGCGGCCGAAGCGTGGGCGAATGCGCAGGGCTTCGCGCTCATCCAGCTTTACGTACTGCCTGAAAATGCGCCGGCGCGTCGGCTGTACGAACGCGTCGGCTACGCGCCGGAGTGGTTGAAATACGTCAAGCCACTCGGCTGACGTTTCACCAGCTCGCGCCATCGGCCACCAGCGCACCAGCGTGCGCTGCGGCGGATTCGCCGAGCGCCTGCAGGTCGTAACCGCCTTCGAGCATCGAGACGATGCGGCCGTCGCAGTGTCGTCGCGACAGCTCGCGCAGCTGGCCGGTGATCCACAGGTAGTCGACGGCGTCGAGTTCGAGGTGCGCGAGCGGATCGCGCTGGTGCGCATCGAACCCGGCGGAGATCAGCAGAAGCTGCGGCGCGAACGCATCGATCGCCGGCAGCAGTGTCTCGCTCCATGCGCGGCGGAAACCTTCGCTGCTCGTGCCGGGCGGCAGCGGCGCATTGAACACGTTGCCGATGCCACGTTCGTGCGCGTGGCCGGTGTCGGGATACAGCGGCATCTCGTGCGAGCTGCAGAACAGCACGCGCGGATCGTTCTCGAAGATCGCCTGCGTGCCGTTGCCGTGGTGCACGTCGAAGTCGACGATCGCGACGCGTTCCAGCCCATAGGCGTCGAGCGCTTGTGCGGCTGCCACGGCGATCGAGTCGAAGAAGCAGAAGCCCATCGCGGTGTCACGCGTGGCGTGATGGCCGGGCGGGCGCACTGCGCAGAACACGCGACGCGCCTGGCCCGTCATCACCGCGTCGACCGCCGCGACGCCCGCACCGGCGGCACGCAATGCCGCCTCGGCTGCGCCCGGTGAGAGAAACGTGTCCGGATCGAGTTGCACGTGCTCACCGGTCACCGGCGTGTCGAGCACCTGCGCGATCAAGGTGTCGTCGTGCACGCGCGCCAGCTGCTCGCGCGTCGCGAGCGGCGCGTCCGCCCAGGGCAGTTCGGGGTAGGTGTCGCGGATCGCATCGACGACTGCCGCCAACCGCTCGGGGCGTTCGGCATGTCCGCGCGGCGGCGTGTGCGCGGCGCAGGCGGGGTGGGTGAGCAGCAGCAGCGGGATCGGGTCGGCCATGCGGCGATTCTCGCCTGATCGGGGCGACCGTGTGCCCGCAGTGCGGTGCGCCCGTTCGAGTGCGGATCAGCCGCGACGGACGCTCACCTCAGCCGATGGCTTCGCGCAGCTGGAAAACGTTCCCTTCCGGGTCCATCGCGTTGCAGGCGACGAAGCCCGGGCCGTTCCAGCGTTCGTCGAAGATCGCGCCGCCGCCCTCGGCCGCGACCAGGGCCGCCGTGTCGAGGCTGTCGACGGTGAAGAAGAACTTGATGGCGGTGTCCTCGCGACGCACGGCCGGCGTCTCGATCACGATGTCCGCCGCGTACCGCTCGGGAATCGCATGCACGAGCAACTGCTGGTCGGGCGACTCCAGCACGACGATCCCGTCGCGCGCATGCAGCCGGCTCATGCCGAGCACATTTTCGTAGAAGCGCGCGACGCGCTCGAGATCCTTGGCGTACACGAAGACACCGGCGCGTGCAGGTCCTGGCATGGCAGCACTCCCGAACGGATTGCGTTGCGAGCGACGCCGCTCAGCCGTGGCGACGCTCGTGGTTCCACAGCACTTCGCCGTGCCCGCTCGCACGCGCCAGCACGCGGGCCAGCACGAAAAGCAGGTCGGACAGGCGATTGAGATAGCGGACCGCTTCCGGTCGCACGGTTTCGACGCGCGCCAGCGCCACGCACTCGCGCTCGGCGCGTCGCACCACGGTGCGCGCGACGTGGCAACGCGCCGCAGCCTCGCCACCACCGGGCAGGATGAAATCCTTGAGCGGCGGCAGCGGGTCGTTGAAACGATCGAGTTCGCGTTCGAGCCGGTCGATGTCGGCGTCGAAGATCGCGGCGTGGCCGGGAATGCACAGCTCGCCGCCGAGGTCGAACATCTGGTGCTGGATCGACGTCAGCAGTGTCGCGACGTCGTCGGGAAGTTGTGTCGCAAGCACCAGCCCGATGCAGGAATTCGCTTCGTCGACGGTGCCGTAGGCATCGACGCGCGGCGAATCCTTGCCGATGCGCGAACCGTCGCCGAGGCCGGTAGTGCCGTCGTCGCCGGTTCGCGTGTAGATCTTCGAGAGGCGGTTGCCCATCAGCCCGCGGCGAGCGCGCGGTTACGCGACAGCGAGGTCGCGACGACGTGCACCACGGCCGCGCCGCCGACGTACATCGCCGCCGTCTGCATGTACGGGAACAGGTACTGCACGTAGTTCTGCCACCAGCCGGCCAGCGACGGCGAGGTCACCGAGGCGGACACCCAGTAGAAGCTGCCCTGCGCGATCAGCTGGCAGACGCAGGCCGAAACGACAACGCCTACGGCGAGCAGGCCCAGCGAGCGCAGGTCGTTGGCGACGTTGCGACGGCGCAGCCACATGCCGCCGGCCCACATTGCGAAGTACGCCGGCACCAGGCACCAGTACGCCGGCGATACGCAGTACGCCTGGAAGAAGCTCTGGCCGCTGCGGGTGATCACCGCGTAGTCGATCAGCACGGCGAGCCCCATCAGCAACGGGAACGCCCAGCGCGTCTGCTTCGACAGGTAGAAGCCGCCGATGAAGAACACCGCCCACGAGGCATCCGGGATGGGCGCGAAGTGGTTGATGCGCGTCGCGGCCATCAGCGCGGCGAGCAGCGTGAAGATCAGGGTGCGCTGTGCGGGGGCAGTCATCGGTCGCTCCGGAAAACGGGGCCGGCGCAGGGCCGGCGAGGCCCGCATTCTAGCGGACCCCGCGCAGGCAGGCCGTATCATGGCGGCATGAACGACGCCGCCTTGCGCACGCACGACCTCGTCATCGTCGGAGGCGGCCTGGTCGGCGCGAGCCTCGCCCTCGCGCTCGAGCCGCTGGGCCTTGATGTCGCACTGGTCGACGCGACGCCCGCAGGCGAAATGCCCGTGGTGTTCGACGAACGCTCGCTGTCCTTCGCAGAAGCTACGGTCAATGCGCTGGATGCGCTCGGCGTGATGCCGAAGCTGCGCGCGGCCGGCGGACCGATCCGCCGCATCGTGGTGAGCCGCGAGGGCGATTTCGGACAGGCGCGACTCGACGCCGAGCGGTATGGACGCACGGCGTTTGGACAGGTCGTCGTCGCGCGCGATTTCGGCCACGCGTTGGAAGCTCGCCTCGACACGGTGCGCGGGCTGACGCGTTATCGGCCGGCGCGACTGGTCGCCACGACGCTCGACGGCGCGCTGCGTCGCGTCACTGTGCAGGGCCCGGATGGCATGGTCGAGCTCGCCGCGCCCCTGGTGGTCGGTGCGGACGGCACGGCCAGCGCCTTGCGCGCCGCGCTCGGCATTGGCACCGCCGAAACCGACTACGGCCACGCGCTGTTCGTCGCGCGCTTGCGCACGGAGCGCGCGCCCGACGGCAGCGCCTACGAACGCCTCACCGATGCCGGCCCGACCGCACTGCTGCCGCGCGCGGACCGCCATTACGGGCTGGTGCACGGCGTGGCCGACGACGAAGCCGATGCGGTCGAAGCGCTCGACGACGCGGCGTTTCTTGCACGCATGCAATCGCGACTGGGCTGGCGTCACGGCCGGCTGCTTGGCTGCGGCACCCGCAGTCGTTACGCGGCGCGGCGCGTGGTTGCGAATGCGACGACGGCGCCGCGCGCGGTGCTTGTCGGCAACGCCGCGCAGACCATCCATCCCCTCGGTGCGCAGGGTTTCAACCTCGGCCTGCGCGATGCGCTCACGCTCGCCGAGGAAGTCGGCGCGTCGTTGCGCGAGGGTCGCGACGCGATCGGTGGTGACGCGATGTTGCATCGCTACGCCGAACGCCGCGTCGAGGATCGACGCCGCACGCTCGCGTTCTCCGATCGACTGCTGCGCGTCGGCACGGCGCGCGGTTCGCTCATCCGTCCGCTGCGATCACTCGCCCTGTTGTCGCTCGATCATCCTTCGTGGCTGCAGGCCTGGCTGGTCGGCGGCGCGATGGGCTATCGCGGCGACGTGCCCGCGCTCTGCCGCGGCGACGACGGGCGTCGTAGCGCATGAGCCGGCGCGACGTGGTCGACATCGCGGTCGTCGGTGGTGGCGTCGTGGGCGCCGCCGCCGCGCTCGCGTTCGCGCGTGACGGGTGGAGCGTCGCCCTGCTCGAGGCACGCGAGCCGCCGGCATGGCGCGGCGATGCGCCGGACCTGCGTGTCTACGCGCTCGCACCCGACGGCATGGCGCTGTTCGACACGCTCGACGTCGGCGCGTCGATCCGTGCCGCCCGCGCGTATCCGTATCGTGGCATGGAGGTCTGGGACGCTGCCGGCGGCGGCACGCTGCAGTTCGATGCCGATCGTTTCGCGCGTCGCGAACTCGGCTGGATCGTCGAGCACGCGTTGCTGGTCGATCGCCTGTGGCAGGCGCTGGAACGGGAAGACGTCGCACTGCAGGTGCCCGCGTCGGTCGCCGGCTTCGAACAGGACGATGCGCGCGCCACGCTGCGGCTGGACGACGGCCGACGCCTGCAGGCGAAGCTCGTCGTAGCCGCTGACGGCGCCGCGTCGTCGCTGCGATCGCTTGCGACCATCGACGCGCCGCTGCACGACTACGCGCAGGGCGGCCTCGTCGGCTACGTCGAAACCGAACGTCCGCTCGACGCGACCTGCTACCAGCGCTTCCTGCCGACGGGACCGCTCGCATTCCTGCCGGTCGCTGCGCATCGCGCGTCGATCGTGTGGTCCGCGCCGATCGAAGACGCCAAGCGCCTGCACGATCTCGACGACGACGCGCTTGCCGTCGCGCTGACCGATGCATCGGGCGCGCGGCTTGGCCGCATCCGCCCCGTGTCGGCGCGCGCGGTTTTTCCGCTGCGGCGCCAGCTGGCCGAACGGTATCGCGAGGGGCGACTGTTGCTTGTCGGCGACGCCGCGCACGTGGTGCATCCACTTGCCGGGCAGGGTGTGAACCTGGGCCTGCGCGATGTCGCCGCATTGCGCGCTGCGTTGCCGCGGCCCGGTCGCGACGCGGATCCCTCGACGTCCCGCCTGCAGCGATGGGAGCGCGAGCGGCGCAGTGCGAGCGCGCGCGCGGCCTACGCATTCGAGACGATCAATCGCGTGTTCTCGAACGATGCGCCGGTGATGACGATGTTGCGCGGGTCGCTGCTGGGCGTCGCCGGGCGGCTGCCCCCCGTGCAGCACGCGCTCTGGCGCGAGGCGGCGGGGTTGTAACGAAAACGCCCCGCCGAAGCGGGGCGTTGTGCATCGGTCGCCGTCGCGATTACGGCTTGCGGGTGGTCGCGCGCGGCATCGCGTCGTATTCCGACTGCGACAGGATGCCATCGTGGTTCGTGTCGAGGGTGCGGAAACGCGCCTTGACGTTCGCCTGCACGCCGGCTTCCTTTGCGCTCAGCATGCCGTCGCCGTTGATGTCGAGCATCTGGAACGCGGACGCCGAACCGACGCCCGTCAGTGCGTCGTGCACCGGCAGCGAATTCTTCGCCAGGCCGCCCGCACTGATCCAGGTGCGCAACTCATCCGTGCCGATCCGGCCGTCGGCGTTCGCATCGATGGTCGCGAAGTCGGTGTTGAGCGTGAGGTTGGCCGCTGCTTCCTCGCGGCTCAGGTAGCCGTCGTGGTTGGCGTCGAGGACGGCGGTGTCGATGCTGTAGCGCGTGGCCGCACCCGGAGCGACGACGGCGACGGGCGTGGCGGGAACGACGACCGCGGCCGGCGCGACCGGCGGCGGATTCGCCGCGGCCTGCGCGGCGGCGTTCGCGTCGGCTGCGATGGCGGCTGCGCCAACGGCTTCGCCGGCAGACTCCGCGGCTTCGCCGGCCGCCGTCGCCTTGTTCATGCCGTCATGCGCGCCTGCAGCAGCGCCCATGGCGGCGGCGGTGCTGTCGACGGCGTCGTTCTTCGCGTCTTCGGCGGCCACGGCCGCCTGGTGCGCCTGGTTCGCGGCGACTGCATCGCCGGAGGTCGCGGCCTGGTGCGCTGCCGCCTTCGCCGCGTTCGCTTCGGAGCGCGCGGTCTTGGCCGCGTCCGCGGCCGCGTTCTTCGATGCCTTCGCCTCGACCTTGGCGCGCGCGTCGGTGCTCTGTGCGAATGCAGGCGCGGCGACGCCGAGCGCCAGGCCGAGCGAGATGGCGAGCGTACTGGTACGGAGAATGCTCATGGTCATGCCCTACGTTTTGGGAATCACGAGGACGCTAGGCGCATGCCCATCAACTGAGTGTTTAATCGGTGCGGCGCGCCGGTCGCTTCGTCAGGCGGCGGACAGGGATGTGTCAGCCGTGTAGACGTGCGAAGACGGTGATCTCTTCGCGATCGTGATACAGCTGCCGCGCGCGCCATTCGACCGGGCGTCCGACCTGCTGCTCGAACAGTTCGAGGCATTGCCGCGTCTCGTCCCAGCGCTTCTTCATCGGCAGCTTGAGGTTGAAGATGGTTCGACGGCACCAGCCTTCGCGCAGCCATGTGGCCATGCGTTCGGCCACCCGACGCGGTTGCTCGACCATGTCGCAGACCATCCAGTCGAGCGTGCGCTTAGGATGCCAGACGAAGCCGTCGGCACGCAGGTGTTCGACGCGACCACTGTCGAGTAGATGCTGCGCGAGCGGGCCATTGTCCACGCTGACAACGCGCACGCCGCTGCGCATCAGCACCCAGCTCCATCCCCCGGGCGCCGCGCCGAGGTCGGCGGCGTGCAGGTTCTCGCGCAACCAGGCGTCGCGCTCTTCGGCGTCGAGCAGCGTCAGCAGCGCCTCTTCGAGCTTCAGCGCGGAGCGACTCGGTGCCTGCGGATTCATGCGCAGCCGCGGAATCCCCATCGGCCAGTCGCTGCGGTCCTTCGGCTCGGATATCGCGAGGTGCGCGTGATCGCCCGATTCCAGCAGCACGTGCAGGTGCGGGCGATCGGGCGAGTCGATGAAGGTCAGCCAGCCGGCTTCGCGCAACGCGGGGCGCAAGGCATTGCCGAGCGCACGCGCGAGTGCCGCGAGCGGCTTGCCCTCGTCGCTGTCGGGATGTTCGACGTGCACTTCGCCGAAGTGAAGCTCCGGCGTGCCGAGCGCGGCGGCCATCGCGGCGACGATCGCGCCGACGCGGTCGGGCTTCACGCCCGGGCGTGCGCCGAGCGAGGGCAGTTCCGCGAACGCGACAAGTTTCTGCCGCGCGAAGATCAGGTCGCGGAATGGCAGGGCATGCGACAACGCAGCCGCGTCGTCGCAGACGAAACGAACGAAGCCGCTGCCGCGCTCGGTGCGGGCATAGCCCGCGAAGCCGAGCAGGCCGGCGCGCTCGGTGAACTCGGCCGCGAGCTCCGGCTCGAAGCCTGCGCGGCAATAGCCGAGCAGGGACGCCTGCGCGATCGCGCTCGTATCGGATGCGGCCATGGTGGCGTCAGTAACGCGCGCCGCCGGACGACGAGTAGTGGCGCAGCACGTCGCAGGCGGCCTCGCGCTGCACGTCGCGCACCACCGCGATGGCGCGTCGCTCGAGTTCGCCAACCCAGTCGGCGGGCAGCGGGCCTTCGTCGAACTCCGTCAGCGCTTCGACATCCTCGCTGCGCGCGCCGATCAGCAGGCGGTCGACGCCCGCCCACACGGTCGCGCCGTAGCACTGGCAGCAGGGCTGCGCGGAGGTCGCGAGCGTGATCGGCCCGACGCGCTCGCCGGGTGCCGATTCGTTGAGGCGCGCACGTTGCGTGCGCTGTTGCGCAAGCATGTACGCCATCGTTTCCGCATGCGCGACGGAACACGTATGCGGCAGCACGCGGTTCACGCCCACTGCGATCACGCGATCATCGGGACCGAACACCGCGGCGCCGAACGGGCCGCCGCTGCGCGCGTCGACATTGCGACGCGAGAGTTCGATCGCCAGCGCGACCTTCGCGTCATCACCTTCGTAGGCGCGCGTGGTATCCACGGCTTCGTGCACCCACGCCGGAAGCGTGAGGTGCACCTGTGCGTACAGCATCATCGTCATTGAGCCACCGGTGTGGAGCTGCTGCCCGAATCGCGGCAGGTGCCGGCGACGCAGCTGCAGCTCTGGATGTCCTTGAAACCGCAGGTCGACGACATGCCCTGTCGTGCGCATTCGGCCTGCACCGCCGCCGGGTCGACCGGCGAATTCCTGTTGACGCATGCCGGCATCGCGCCGCAGCAGCTGCCGACATTCTTGACCGCGCAATCGGAATCCGTCGCGCAACTCGTCAGCAGCTTCGGTGCGCCTCGCTCGACACGCTGCGGCGGCAGTCCCGTGCTCTTCGTCGGCGTATGGCGACCGCCGGCGGGCACGACGTCCTGTGCAGCACTCACGGGAACGGCATGCGCCGGTGGCGTCGCGTCCTTCGCGGACGACGCATCGTTCGACGTCATCGTCTCAGGCGCATCGGCCACCGCCTGCGGGCGCGCGCACCCCGCGGCCAGCGCGAGCGCGCAGAGGATCGGAACCAGGATGGACAGGCGCATGGCGGCTCTCCGGATGGGGAGGTTCAAGCCTTGCCCGACCACGTGTCACGCAGCGTGACGCTGCGGTTGAACACCGGGCGGTCGGCGCGATGGTCGTAGCGGTCGGCGACGAAATAGCCGATGCGCTCGAACTGGAAGCTGGTCTCCGGTGCGGCCTGCGCCGCAGAGGGTTCAACGTAGCCGGTGACGACGCGTCGCGACTCCGGATTCAGATAGTCGCGATAGGTCTTGCCGCCCTCGTCGACATCCGGATCCGGCACGGTGAACAGGCGGTCGTACAGGCGGATCTCGGCCTCGACCGCGTGCTTCGCGCTGACCCAGTGGATCGTGCCCTTCACCTTGCGGTTCGCGCCTTCCATGCCGGGGCGCGATTCGGGATCCAGCGTGCACCGCACTTCGACCACGCGACCATCCGCGTCCTTGACCACTTCATCGCAACGCACGATGCCCGCACCGCGCAGGCGCACGTCGCCCCCGACGGTCAAGCGCTTGAAGCCCTTGGGCGGCACTTCCTCGAAATCCTCGCGCTCGATCCACAGCACGTTCGAGAACGGCACGCTGCGCTCACCGGCCGACTCGTCCTTCGGGTGGTTCGAGAACGTCAGCGACTCCTCGTGGCCGTCAGCGAGATTGGTGATGACCAGCTTCAGCGGATCGACCACGCCCATGCGGCGCTGCGCCGCGGCGTCGAGATCGTCACGCAGCGCGCCTTCGAGGATGGAGATGTCGAGCAGCGAGTTCTGCTTGGAGATGCCGACGCGATCGACCATCAGCTTCAGCGCGCCCGGCGTGTAGCCGCGGCGGCGGATGCCCTGCAGCGTCGGCATGCGCGGATCGTCCCAGCCGTCGACCAGGCCATCGTTCACCATCGCGAGCAGCTTGCGCTTGCTCATCACCAGGTAATTGAAGTTCAGGCGCGAGAACTCGATCTGGCGCGGCTTGGCGGCTTCGCGCGGCAAGCCCTTGTCGAGCAGCGGTTTCAGCAGTTCCGGATGGTTGACCAGGTCGACCCTGTCGACACACCAGTCGTACAGCGGGCGGTGGTCCTCGAACTCCAGCGTGCAGAGCGAATGCGTGATGCCTTCGATCGCGTCAGACAGCGAATGCGCGTAGTCGTACATCGGATAGATGCACCACGCGTTACCGGTGTTCTGGTGCTCGACGTGCTTGATGCGGTACAGCGCGGGATCGCGCAGGTTGATGTTGCCGCTGGCCATGTCGATCTTCGCGCGCAGCGTGCGCGCGCCATCGGCGAACTCGCCCGCGCGCATGCGGCGGAACAGATCGAGATTTTCCTCGACACTGCGATCGCGGAACGGCGACGGGCGGCCGGGCTCGGTAAGCGAGCCGCGATAAGCACGCACTTCCTCGGCGCTGAGATCGTCGACGTAGGCGTCGCCCTGTTCGATCAGCTTCTCGCCGGCGAGGTAGAACACCTCGAAGTAGTCGGACGCATGGCGCAGCGCATGCCAGTCGAAGCCGAGCCAGCGCACGTCGTCCTGGATGGCGCGCACGTACTCGGGGTCTTCCTTCGCCGGGTTGGTGTCGTCCAGGCGCAGGTTGCAGTTGCCGCCGAATTCGGCGGCGACGCCGAAGTCGAGGCAGATCGCCTTGGCATGCCCGATGTGCAGGTAGCCGTTCGGTTCCGGCGGGAAGCGCGTGCGGATCGCCTGGTGCTTCCCGGCCGCGAGGTCCTCCCGGACGATCTGGCGGATGAAGTCGTTCTTGACGCCGGTTTCAGGCGCGGCGTTCTCGGGCGATGCGGACATGCGGGCTTGCAACCACGTGGGGAAGCCCGCAGTTTAACGGAGCAGGCCGCTCCGGCCCGGCGGGAGACCCGCATGAAGCCCGTCTACGACGCCGCGAACCTCATCGACGCCCATCTCGTTCGCCATGCGCTCGAGGACGCCGGCATCCCGGTGTTCATCCGCGGCGAGGCGCTCACCGGCGGAATGGGTGAGCTGCCGCTTTACGGCGTGGTGCAGGTCTGCGTGCCGGAAATGGCGTGGCCGCAGGCCGACGCGGTGGTGCGGGCGCTGGATTTCGGCTCGCCGCCGGATGTCGACGCCGAACCCGGTTGGGATGCCGGTCTCGCGCCGATCTGACGCATCCGTCGCCGTCCGCGCGACGTATCCATCGACGCCGCATTCGCATCGCGGATGCTGCGCTGTCCGCCACACCGGCCCGGCCGGTCGAAGGAGTTCACATGCTGGAGAAACTGCTCGGAATCGGCGCGCACAAACAACGCATGCCGCGCGCCGGCGAAGCCTTGCCGGGTCGCGAGAGCCCGATGCCGGTCGATAACGCCCACCACGTCCACGGCCGCGCGATCCAGGGTGACTTCGCCGGCTTCGAGCAGGTGCAGTTCGGCCTCGGCTGCTTCTGGGGCGCCGAGCGGCTGTTCTGGACGATTCCCGGCGTGCACACCACGGCCGTCGGTTACGCCGGCGGCGAAACGCCGAACCCGACCTATCGCGAAGTCTGCAGCGGCCAGACGGGCCACACCGAAGCCGTGCTTGTCGTCTACGACCCCGGGCAGGTCACGTTCGACGCGCTGCTCAAGGCGTTCTGGGAAGGCCACGACCCCACGCAGGGCATGCGCCAGGGCAACGACACGGGCACGCAATACCGCTCTGCAATCTACTGCACGACACAGGCGCAATACGACGCCGCGATCGCCAGCCGCGATGCATACGCCACGAAACTGCGCGATGCGGGACTGGGCGACATCACCACCGAAATCCGCTATCCCGCGCCGCCGTTCTACTACGCGGAGGACGACCACCAGCAATACCTGTCGAAGATTCCGAACGGGTATTGCGGGTTGGGTGGCACCGGTGTGAGTTGTCCGATCGGTGCGGGTGTCGACGCGGCTTGACGCTCGTACGAACCAGCGGGACGCAGCGGCGACGTATGCCTTTGCTGTTTCCTCAAATCGATCGCTCGCCCGGCGGGAGTCGCGAGACATCGAAACTGAAACAGCCGACGAAGCCCGCGAGACCCGAAGGGCGGCGCACATGGATGTGTTCCGTTCGCGCCCGAGGCAGGATGGCGAGTGTGCGGGTCGCGGCCAACTCAGCCGATCGCGGGCTGTAGACCTCATCGGGAAGGTGCTTTCTTTTGGTTATCTTTTCCTTGCACCAGCAAAGAAAAGTTACTCGGGCCTGCCACCGCACGAAACGCAGTTGCAGTTGCAGTTGCAGTCGCCGAGAACCGAACGCTACTTCGACACCGCCCGCAACGAACAAACGTAAATCACCTCACACGCCCCATCCCCGCTGTCCTCTCGCGACAGCGAACTGCGCCACGTCCACCCATCCGGCGCATCGGCTTCCACCAGCCAGCCATCGACGCGCACCCGATCCCCGGCATGCACGTCCGCCAGTGCGGATGCCGCAGCGACGTTCGCCGGAATCATGTGCATGTTCGCGCTCGAGCGCACGATCTCGTCCGGCGGAATCGGCGCATCGCCCGACCAGCGATACATGTACCAGCGCCCCGACTGCGAGATATCCAGGCGCTTCAGCACCGCGTCGTCGCGCATGCGCCCCCAGCCCAGCGCGAGATCGGTCGGCGACAGGTCGGATTCGCGCCCCATCGAATAGTCCTCGCGCGACAGCACGCGCGCGTCGACGCTGAACCCAGCAAGCGGACGCAGCGTGGCCGCGCGCAAGCGGAACGGACCGACGCCGGATGGCAGCCCGCTCTGCAGGGGTTCGCCGAACGCGCTGACGGCGGGCGGCATCGGGCAATTCACCGCGCCGACCGCTTCGGCGGCACGCGCGCGCCGGTGACTGGGGCCGACGGGCGAAAACCACCAGCCGATCGCAGTGATTACAAGCGCGATGGCAACGCCCCGACGCACGCGCCTCAGCCTTTTCGACGTCGCGCTGCCGCGGCCTTGGGCGGCGTGAGCAGGCCGTCCGGCAGCCGTCGGAATTCCGCGGCGAGTTGTTCGAGGAAATCGCCCATCGCTGAACTGCGCCGCCACACCATCGCGATGCGCCGATGCGGGACATCGCCCGCGAACGGCACGAGTGCGAGGTCGGGTGACGGTGGAACCGGCGGCTGCACTGCGAGCATCGGCAGCAACGTCATGCCGACGCCCGCAGCGACCATCTGCCGCAGCGTTTCGAGCGACGTGGCGCGGAAGCCATCGCGTTCGCCTGCGCCCGCAAGGCGACACACGTCGAGCGCCTGGTCTCGCAGGCAGTGGCCTTCCTCGAGCAGCAGGAGGTCTGCGTCGCGCAGGTCGTCGCCATGCAGTGCACCGCGCGATGCGATCGGATGCGTGCGCGGCGCGGCAAGCACGAAGGGTTCGTCGAACAGCGGTTCGACGCGCAGCTGGTCGTCGTGCAGCGGCAACGCGAGGATGCCGGCGTCGAGCCGACCATCGCGCAGGCGCTGCAGGATCTGGTCGGTCTTCTCTTCGACCAACAACAGCTCCAGGCGCGGAAAGCGTTCGCGCACGCCCGGAAGCACATGCGGCAACAGGTACGGGCCGAGCGTGGGAAAAAGGCCGAGGCGGACGCTGCCGGCCTCCGGATCGCGGCTGCGACGCGCGAGCTCGATCATCTGGTCGACTTCGGCGATCACGCCGCGCGCGCGTTCGGCCACGTCGCGGCCGACCGGCGTCAGCATGACGCGGCGTGGCGCGCGTTCGACGAGCGACACACCCAGTTCGTCTTCGAGCTTGCGGATCTGCGTGGAGAGCGTGGGCTGGCTGACGAAGCTCGCCTGCGCGGCGCGGCCGAAATGGCGGTGGTCGGCGAGGGCGACGAGGTATTTCAGGTCACGCAGGTTCATGGGGCGATGGTAGGGGCGCTGTGGGCGCTTTTCCATCGGAATTGGGGTTTTGATTCATTGCGTCGATGGGCGGCTTCATTGCCGACTGTGGTCGCAAGCGTCGACGAAGGTGGCGGCGCCTGTCGCCACGGGGCCGCGCAGGTCGTGGCGACGGTCGCAAAAGCAGAGGCGTTCCGTTCGCTGGCGCGACCGGGTTACTTTTCTTTGCTGGTGCAAAGAAAAGTAACCAAAAGAAAGCACCTTCCTCGACGGATCTACAGCTCGCGACCGGGCGACGTCATCGCGATCGCCACACTCGGCATCCTGCCTCGGGTGGCGACGGCGCGCGTCCTGCGCGCCGCCCTTCGGGTCTCTACGATTGCTGCTAGCTGGCGCGAATCAAAACACGGCAACAGGATAGCAACCGAACCCGCAACCGCAATCGAGATACTGGGCGCCAATGCAGCCGCAGCATCGGGCGGCGGGACGACCCGTTAGCGCTTACGAACCGAACGCCGTGCGCCGCGCATTCGGCACGACGCGGCGACGAGGCCGCTTATGCCGCCTGCGCTTGTTCTGCCGGAGCGGATGTGCGAATCAGATGATCGAATGCACTGAGCGCCGCGGTCGCACCGGCGCCCATCGCGATCACGATCTGCTTGTACGGCACGGTCGTGGCGTCGCCAGCGGCAAACACACCCGGCACGTTCGTCGCGCCGCGATCATCGATGACGATTTCGCCGCGCGATGTCATTTCGACGCTGCCCTTGAGCCATTCGGTGTTCGGTAGCAGGCCGATCTGCACGAAGACGCCTTCGAGCTCGATCGTGCGCGATTCGCCGGAGGCGCGATCCTTCACGATCAGGCCGTTGACCTTGGCGCCATCGCCCAGCACTTCGGTGGTCTGACCGCTGACGATCACGTCGACGTTCTTCAGGCTGCGCAGCTTGCGTTGGAGCACGTCGTCGGCGCGCAGCTGCGAATCGAATTCGATCAGCGTGACGTGTGCGACAAGGCCGGCGAGGTCGATCGCTGCTTCCACGCCCGAGTTGCCGCCACCGATGACTGCCACACGCTTGCCCTTGAACAGCGGGCCGTCGCAGTGGGGGCAGTAGGCCACGCCCTTGTTGCGGTACTGCTCCTCGCCGGGCACGCCCATCTGCCGCCAGCGCGCGCCGGTGGTGACGATCACGCTCTTCGACTTCAGCCTTGCCCCGTTTTCGAGTTCGACGCCGATCAGCCCGTCGCTGCCTGCCGGATGCAACTTCGTCGCGCGCTGCAGGTTCATCACGTCCACCTCGTAGTCGCGCACGTGCGTCTCCAGCGCGGTCGCGAGCTTCGGGCCTTCGGTGTACGACACCGAGATGAAGTTCTCGATCGCCATGGTGTCCAGCACCTGGCCGCCAAAGCGTTCGGCTGCAACGCCGGTGCGGATGCCCTTGCGCGCGGCGTAGATCGCCGCCGCCGCGCCGGCCGGGCCGCCGCCCACGACGAGCACGTCGAACGCGTCCTTGTTCGCGATCGATTCGGCCGCTCGCGATGCGGCGCCGGTGTCGAGCTTTGCCAGCACCTGTTCGACGGTGACGCGGCCCTGGTCGAACGGCTGGCCGTTGAGCAGGATCGTCGGCACCGACAGGATGCCGCGCGCTTCGACTTCGTCCTGGAACAGCGCGCCGTCGATCGCGACGTGGTGGATGTTCGGGTTGAGCACGCTCATCAGGCTTAGTGCCTGCACCGTGTCGGGGCAGCTCTGGCACGAAAGCGACATGTAGGTCTCGAAACGGAACTCGCCTTCGAGCTCGCGCACCTGCCGCGCGACGTCGTCCTCGATCTTCGGCGGATGGCCGCCCACCCACAGCAGTGCGAGCACCAGCGACGTGAATTCGTGGCCGAGCGGAATGCCGGCAAAGCGGACGTCGATATCGGTGCCGGCGCGCACGATCGCGAACGACGGACGACGTGCGTCGTCATCGGTGCGCGCGTACTCGACCTTGTCCGACAGCGACGCGATGTCGCGCAGCAGCGCTTCGAGTTCGCGCGATGCATCGGACTCGTCGAGCGACGCGTGCAACCGGATCGGCTGCTGCAGGCGCTCGAGATAGGCGGAAAGCTGCGACTTGAGGCTGTCGTCGAGCATGGGGGGTGCTCCATGGCGAACGGGGGAATGCGGAAGGCGCACATCGCCACAGCGCCGCGCAAGGCGGCGTCGACGTGCATGTGCGGGATTCGAACGCTGGTGGCAACGTCGTCGTGCGACGCCGCTGCCGTCAGCCCTCGATGGACGCCGCGCGACGTGCGCGGCGTCCTCGATGCATCAGATCTTGCCGACGAGGTCGAGCGACGGCTTGATCGTCTCGGCGCCCTGCTGCCACTTGGCCGGGCACACCTCGCCCGGATGCTCGGCGACGTACTTGGCGGCCTTGAGCTTGCGCAGCGCTTCCTTCATGTCGCGCGCGATCGCGTTGTCGTGCACTTCGAACGCCTTGATCACGCCTTCCGGGTTGACGATGAACGTGCCGCGCAGCGCGAGGCCTTCCTCGTCGATGTGCACGTCGAACGCCTTGGTCAGCGCATGGGTCGGATCACCGACCAGCGGGAACTTCGCCTTGCCCACGGCCGGCGAAACCGAGTGCCAGACCTTGTGCGAGAAATGGGTGTCGGTGGTGACGATGTAGATCTCGGCGCCGTTCTGCTGGAACTCCGCGTAGTTCTCGGCGGCGTCCTCGACTTCGGTCGGGCAATTGAAGGTGAAGGCGGCCGGCATGAACACGATCACCGACCAGTGGCCCTGCAGGCTCTTGTCGGAGACTTCGATGAACTTGCCGTTGTGGAACGCCTGGGCCTTGAACTCGGGGACCTTCTTGTTGATCAGCGACATGCGATTTCCTGTGCGGGGAGGGAACGAACCGGCGGCCATCGTATCGGCCGGCGGCTGGTTGATCAAATCGATGGATCGGATTTGGGCGATAGGCAGGGTCAATTGATGGCGAGCGGGCAAAGCGCGACGCCCGTCCCGGCACCGGGACTTTCGACCTAGGCCGTCGCGCACCGCAGCCACGTACGCTCGGCCGTTCATCTCCGGGAGCCACCGATGCACCGACCGCGCCGCCACGCCCTAGCCCTCGCCGTCGCACTCGCCAGCTGCGGCGCCGCGCAGGCCGCCGACCCGACCGTGCCGACCGGCCCCCTGCCGCGCACCGTAGTGCCGACGCTGGTGCAGCTCGAGCTGAAGATCGACCCGAAGCAGGCCAATTTCAGCGGCACAACGCATATCGATGCGGACATCGCGGACGCTACCGACACCGTGTGGATGCACGGCCGCGGCCTGACCATCGCCAGCGCGCAGGCGCATGTCGGCAAGAAGGCGTATCAGCTGACGGTGAGCGAGGTCGATCCGTCCGGCGTGCTGAAGCTGGTGTCGAAGACGCCGCTTCCCGCCGGCAAGGCGACCTTCGACATCGCGTTCGAGGCACCGTTCGGGCAGCTGCAGGGCGCGTACAAGGTCAAGCCGGACGGCCGCGACTACGTGATGACGCAGATGGAGCCGCTGGGTGCGCGCACCGCGTTCCCGTCGTTCGACGAGCCGAGCTTCAAGCAGCCCTGGGACATGACGCTGATCGTTCCGCAGGACGACGTCGCGGTCGCCAACGGGCCGGAAACGAAGACCGAGGCGCTGCCCGGCGGCTGGAAGAAGGTGACGTTCAAGCGCACGCAGGCGCTGCCGAGCTATCTCGTCGCGTTCGCCGTGGGCCCGTGGGACGTGGTGCCCGGCCCCGACATCGCGGCCAATGGAGATCGCACGTCGCCCGTCCACCTGCGCGGCGTCGCCGCGAACGGGCAGGGCGGCAAGATGAAGTATTCGCTCGCGCACACGCCGGAGATCGTCACCGCGCTCGAGAACTACTTCGGCATCCCGTATCCGTTCGACAAGCTCGACAACCTCGCCGCACCCGACTTCTGGGCGGGCGCGATGGAGAACGCGGGGCTGATCGTCTATCGCGATTCGCTGATGTTCCCGGACGAGACCTCGTCGGTCGGCCGTCGCCAGAGCTTCTGGGGCACCAGCTCGCACGAGCTTGCGCACCAGTGGTTCGGCGATCTCGTCACCACGCGCTGGTGGGACGACATCTGGCTCAACGAAGGCTTCGCCACGTGGATGGGCAACAAGATCCACGGCCAGCTGCAGCCGCAGGCGCATACCGATCGCGGCCTGCTCGAGGGCGCGATCGGCGCGATGGGCGCCGACAGCCTGGCGTCGACGCGTCGCGTGCACGAACCGATCCGCGACTACCGCGACATCGAATCCGCGTTCGACGGCATCACCTACCAGAAGGGCGGCGCCACGCTCGCGATGTTCGAACGCTACATCGGCGAGGACAAGTTCCGCGACGGCATTCGCAACTATTTGAAGTCGCATGCGCGCGGCAACGCGACGAGCGCGGACCTCATCAATTCGCTGGCGGCGCAGAGCGATGATCCGGCCGCGGTGTCGAAGGCGTTCTTCGGCTTCATCGACCAGCCCGGCGTGCCGTACGTGAAGGTGGATCTCGACTGCTCGGGCGCGAAGCCCGCGTTGTCGATCACGCAACAGCGCTATCTGCCGATCGGTTCGACGGCGAGCGCGACCGGCGAATGGGGCATTCCGATGACCATCCGCTATGCCGACGGGACGACGGTGCGCGAACAGAAGTCGCTGGTGACCGGCGCGCAGTCGCGCGTCGAACTCGCGCAGGCCACGAGCTGCCCGAAGTGGGTGATGCCGAATGGGTACGGGGCGGGCTACTACCGCTTCGCGCTGTCGCCGAAGCTGCAGACGTCGCTCAACGACGCGTTCGCGTCGCTGGACGAGCGTGAGCAGCGCATGGTGGCGGACTCGGTGGTCGCCGCGTATGGCGCCGGTACGTTGACGCCATCGCAGCTGCTGGCGGCGCTGCCGCGCTTCGCCAATGCGAACGTGCGCCAGACCGCGACCGCCGGCATGTCGGCCACCGGATGGATGAGCGAGCACCTGCTCGCCGACGACAAGGCGCGTGACGCGTTCCATTCGAAGGTCGCGGCGATCTACCGCCCGCGCCTGGAGCGCCTCGGCCTGACGGCAAAGGCCGGCGAGCCGGACGACGACGCGCTGCTTCGCAGTTCGCTGGTCGACTTCTTCGCGACCGACCTCAAGGATCCGGCCGTGCGCAAGGAAATGAACCGGGTCGGGCGGCAGGTGCTGGGCCTCGATGGCGATGGGCAGCTGCACGGTGATGCGGTCGCCCGCGACCTGCGGGACACCGCGCTCGTCGTCGCCCTGCAGGAGGGCGGTGTTCCCGCGTTCGATGCCGCGGAAAAGGCGTTCCGCGCCAGCCAGGACGCGGTGCTGCGCAGCGAGCTGCTGACCGCGATGGGTTCGACGAGGAATCCGGCGCTCGACGAACGCGCCCGCGCGCTGGTGTTCGAGAAGGGCCTGCTGCGTCGCAACGAGATCTTCCCGACCGTGATGGGGCAGATCCAGAACCCGGCGGCGCGCAGCGCTGTGCGTGACTGGACCGATGCGCACTTCGCCGAGATCGAGGCGCGCCTCGCCCCGGCCGGCGCCGCCCTGGTCGGCCTCTATTCGGCGGGCATGTGCAGCGACGCCGACGCCGACGCGCTGCAGGCCAAGTTCGCGCCGCGCATGGAGAAGGTCGAAGGCGGCCCGCGCGAGCTCGAGCAGACGGTCGAAGGCATCCGCCTGTGTGCCGCCCAGCAGAAGGCGCGCGCCGGCATGCCGCTGGACGTCGCTTCGCGCTGATCGCCGGGTAGCGGTCCCTGCGACGGGCGGCCTTCGGGTCGCCCGTCGTCGTTTTGACGCCGGGCGCCTGATGCCCTTGGCGGGCCCCGGCGTCGCGCCGGTCGACGCGAGGGCGAACCAAGCGGCCTTGGGGCACGGATATTGCATTCGCTACCGCATGGGAATGCGGGAGCCTCAATGGACCTGATCGGCCAACTCGACAGCGCCACGCTGGCCTTCGTTACCGGGCTGGCCGGCTTGTTGCTGGCCGGCACCATGGCGGGCATCCGGCTGGCCGGCATGCGCAACGACGCGCTCGTGTTCTGGGGCGTCGCCGGCCTGGCCGCGGGCATCGCCCACCTGCTCGCGCACCTCACCCTCGGCTTCCAGCTGCACCTGCCGCGACGCGAATCGCTCGCCGTCGCCAATGCGCTCGTTACCTTCGTGCACGTATCGCTGCTGGCGGGTGTCCGCGTTTTCCTCGGCAAGCCGCCGCGCTGGCTACCGCTGTCCCTGATCGCGCTCGCGACCGCCGCCGCCGGCTACGTCGCGCCGCAGGCATGGGGCGTGCTCGCCACGCGCGTGCTGGTGCTGGCGCCGATCTATCTCGTGCTCGACCTCACCGCGGGCGTGATGCTGTGGCGGGCTGGCACGTCGCGCGGCGAACGCTTCCAGAACCTTGCCGCTGCGTCGTTCCTGTTCAACAGCGGCGTCCTGGTGGTCCGCATCGTTCACGCGCTGGTGTTCGGAGCGCCCACCGGCAGCTTCGACCGCGATCCGTTCCAGACCCTGGTGTTCGTGCTCGGCCTGGTATTCATCGCGGTGCTGACGATGGGCCTCGCGCTGCTGATGTTCCGCTCGAAGGAACTTGAGCTGCGACGCCTCGTGCATTGCGATCCACTCACGGGCCTGTTCAACCGGCGCTCGCTGTTCGACTACGCGCAGCGCGAACAGGCGCGCAGCGAGCGTTACGGCACGCCGCTCGCCCTGGTGATGGTGGACATCGATGCATTCAAGTCGGTCAACGACACCTACGGCCACGCCGCCGGCGACGACGTGATCTGCGAGACCGCCGTTCGCGTCGCCTGTGGCCTGCGCGACGTCGACACTGCGTTCCGCCTCGGCGGCGAGGAGTTCCTCCTGCTGCTGCCGTCGACATCGCTGCAGGATGCGGTGGCGGTCGCCGAACGCCTGCGCGCCGCGATCTGCGACACGCCCATTCCCGCGATCGGTCGCGCTGTCACGGCGAGCTTCGGCGTGTCCGAACTGATGCGTGGCCGCGAGGACTGGGAAGCCGCGATGCGTCGCGCCGATGCCGCGCTGTATCGGGCGAAGGACGAAGGGCGCAATCGCGTCGTCGCGATGTCGGCCGCACAGACGGTCGCCGTTGCGGATGCCGCGAACGGCGTTGCGCTCGACGTACGATAGGCGCCCGCTTTTTCCCGGAGCCGCCGCATGCGCATCGACGCCCTGTTGCGCGACGCACGCACGCGGCTCGAAGCCGGTGAAGCCGAGCGACTGCTGACCCACGTGCTCGACCGCCCCGCCTCGTGGCTGTTCGCGCACGGCGACGACGCCATCGACGACATCGCGCGCGATGCCTTCATGCAACTCGTCGAGCGACGCGTCGCCGGCGAGCCGGTTGCGTACCTGACGGGTCGACGCGGTTTCTGGACGTTCGATCTCGACGTCACGCCGGCCACCCTGATCCCGCGGCCCGAAACCGAACGCCTGGTCGAACTCGCGCTTGAACATGCTGCGCCGACGGCGCGGATCGTCGACCTCGGCACCGGGAGCGGTGCCATCGCACTCGCGCTCGCCAGGGAACGCCCGAACGCGCGCGTGGTCGCGACCGATGCGAGCCTGGACGCGCTGGATGTCGCACGTCGCAACGCCGCACGCCTGCAGCTCGACCGCGTCGATTTCCGCCACGGCAGCTGGTACGCGCCCGTCGCCGGCGAACGCTTCGACGTCATCGTCAGCAACCCGCCGTACATCGCGGCGGGTGATCCGCATCTGGACGAGGGCGACCTGCGCCACGAGCCGCCATCCGCGCTCGCCTCCGGCATCGACGGCCTCGACGACATCCGCGTGATCGCCGGCGGCGCACGCGCGCACCTCGTGGCGGGGGGCTGGTTGCTCGTCGAACACGGCTACGACCAGGGCATCGCGGTGCGCGCCGTATTCGTCGACGCAGGACTGGTCGACGTCACCACCGCGACGGATCTGGAGCATCGCGATCGCGTAACGACCGGTCGCGCACCGTAGCCCGGACGGCACATGCCGCCGCGCGATGCGCGCCCCTAGACTGCCGGCTTCCCCCGAGACCGATCGCCATGCGCAGCCTGTATCCCGAGATCGAACCGTTCGACAGCGGAATGCTCCAGGTCGACGACCGCCACACGCTCTACTACGAGCAGTGCGGCAACCCGAACGGCAAGCCGGTGGTGATCCTGCACGGTGGCCCCGGCGGCGGATGCAGCCCGAAGATGCGGCAGTTCCACGATCCGGCCAAGTACCGCATCGTGCTGTTCGACCAGCGCGGCTCCGGCCGTTCGACGCCGCATGCGGACCTCGTCGACAACACCACGTGGCATCTCGTCGCGGACATCGAAACCCTGCGCGACAAGCTCGGCATCGACCGCTGGCAGGTGTTCGGCGGTTCGTGGGGTTCGACGCTGGCGCTCGCGTACGCACAGACGCATCCGAACCGCGTCACAGAACTCGTGTTGCGCGGCATCTTCATGCTGCGCCGGTGGGAACTCGAATGGTTCTACCAGGAAGGTGCGTCGCGGCTGTTCCCGGAAGCATGGCAGCAGTACATCGCCGCGATTCCGCCGGTGGAACGGCACGACTTGATCAGCGCATTCCATCGACGCCTCACCAGTGACGATGCCGCCACGCGGCTCGCCGCGGCACGCGCGTGGAGCGTATGGGAAGGCGCGACCTCGTTCCTGCACTACGACCCCGACTTCACCGCGGCGCACGACGAACCCGAGTTCGCGCTGGCGTTCGCGCGCATCGAGAACCACTACTTCGTGCACAGCGGCTTCTTCGACGCCGACGACCAGCTGCTGCGCGACGCACCGCGCATCGCGCACATCCCCGGTGTGATCGTGCACGGCCGTTACGACGTGGTCTGCCCGGTGCAGAACGCATGGGACCTCCACCAGGTCTGGCCGCAGGCGCAGCTGGTGATTACGCCGGCGTCGGGCCATTCGGCGTTCGAGCTGGAGAACATCGACGCACTGGTCGCGGCGACGGATCGCTTCGCAGGCTGATACGTGCGATGTGCCGCAAAGAAAGAGGCGAGCCACGGCTCGCCTTTTTCGTGTCGATCAATATGCCGGCGCGCGATGCCACGCCCATGCCGTTTCGATGATCGGTTCGATCCGATCGAACTTCGGCGTCCACCCGAGTTTTTCGCGCGCCTGCGCGCTGGACGCCACCAGTACCGGCGGATCGCCGGGGCGACGCGGCGCGATGTCGTACGGAATGTCGCGCCCGCTCACCTTGCGCGCGGCTTCGATCACTTCGAGCACCGAGAAGCCGTTCCCGTTGCCGAGGTTGAAGCGGTGCGCGCCGGGCTCGCGATCCATCCAGTCGAGCGCGCGAAGATGCGCGTCGGCGAGGTCGAGTACGTGCACGTAGTCACGCACGCAGGTGCCATCGGGCGTGGGGTAGTCATTGCCGAACACCTTCAGCCGCGCGCCATCGCCGTTCGCCGCTTTCAGCGCATTCGGTATCAGGTGCGTTTCCGGCTCGTGCGACTCGCCGATGCCTTCGTCCGCCGCAGCGCCCGCCGCATTGAAGTAGCGCAGCGCGACCGAACGCAGGCCGTAGGCGTTCGCCGCGTCGGCGAGGATGCGTTCGACCATCAGCTTCGACGCGCCGTACGGGTTGATCGGGTTGGTCGGATGCGCCTCGTCGATGACGTCGGTGACGGGATTGCCGAACACCGCGGCGGTCGACGAGAACACCACGCGGTCGACGCCGTGGCGACGCATCGCCTCCAGCATGTTGACCGTGCCGGTGACGTTGTTCTGGTAGTACGCGTACGGATCGGTCACCGACTCGCCGACCAGCGAACGCGCGCAGAAATGCATGACCGCGTCGACCTTGCGGTCGAACGCGGCGTCCAGCGTTTCGGGCTTGAGGATGTCGGCGTCGACGAGGCGTCCCCAGCGCACCGCTTCGCGATGCCCGGTGAGCATGTTGTCGAGGACGGTGACGTCGTGTCCGGCGCGCGCGAGCGCAAGGCAGGCGTGCGAGCCGACGTAACCGGCGCCGCCGCAGACGAGGATGTGCATGGTCGCTTCCGTGTGAGGCGTGCGGAGTCTAGGCGACGGTGTCGTCAGCGGATCGCGAAGGCGACGCGAGCGGCGAGCCGTCCGGATTGCGTTCGAGCATCCACAGCCCGCCCCAGAGCTTGAGGTCGATCTCGTAACCCTCGGCGTGCTTGCGCATCAGCCATGCCGGCGCCGCGGTGCGCGGAACGTGGTGGACGACGATGCCTTCGTCGTCGATGCCGCCGCCTTCGCCCACGCGCGTAAGCCCGGTGGCGCGCACGAAGGCGATGCGTTCGCTGCTCATGCCGGCGGTGGTCGGGCCGATCAGAAGGACTTCGAGATTCGCCGCGTCCCAGCCGGTCTCCTCGATCAGCTCGCGACGCGCAGCGTCGATCAGGGTGTCGTCGTCCTGCGTATCGCCGACGAGGCCGGCGGGCATTTCGATCGTCGACTTGCCCAGCGGCATGCGGAACTGCTCGACGAACAGCACGTCATCGTCGGGCGTCGCGGCGATGATGATCACCGCCATGCCGTGGCCGTGCACGCGTTCGGCGTACTCCCAGCGTCCACGCTTGACCAGTCGCAGCCAGCGACCTTCGTGCAGCGTTTCCAGTGGTGCGTTGCGGTCGTCGGTCATGGTCGGCAGGCGTCGGTTCCTGCGACCGATGCTAGACGGTCTCGGACGCCACCGGTATGAAATCGATGCCGCAGGCGGCGTGGATCCGGCGGCGGGTGAGCGGGCCGAAGCGGAGCCGATCGCAGAGTTCGAGCAATGCATCGCGTTGCGGCTCGCCGCGACGGAAATGCGCGTCGGCGCCTTCGCACGGCGCATCGAGCGCGATCGTGGTGAGGGCGCGGCAGAGCAACGCCTGGTCGCGATGCATGCGCAGCTGCTGCGCGCAACGCGCGGCGCCCCGCAGCGACGAGAGGTATGGCACTTCGTCGATGCGACGCAGCAGCTCGTCGAGCGTGCCGAAATGCGCGAGCAGCAGCGCCGCCGACTTCGCGCCGATGCCGGGGACACCGGGAATGTTGTCGACGGCGTCGCCGGTGAGCGCGAGGTAGTCGGCGATCTGGTCGGCGCGCACGCCGTGGCGAGCGGGCACGCCGGCCGCGCTCCAGCGCTGGCCGCGCGCGAAGTCCCACTGCTCGTCGTCACCGTCGAGCAATTGCGACAGGTCCTTGTCCGCCGACACGATCACGCCGCGGAAGCCGTGCGCGCGCGCCACGTGCAGCGCGCTGCCGATGAGGTCGTCGGCTTCGTAGTCGGTGTGCGCGAGGATGGTCAGGCCCATCGCGATGCAGAGCGACTTGCACGCCGCGAACTGGCGCTTGAGCTCGTCCGGCGCGGGATCGCGATTGGCCTTGTAAGCCGGATAAAGGCGATTGCGGAAACAGCTGTCGAGCGCTTCGTCGAATGCGACCACGACGTGCTCCGGCCGCGTGCGTTCGAACAGTTCGAGCAGGAAGCGGGCGAAACCGTGCACCGCGTTGGTCGGCCAGCCGTCCGCGTCGGTGAACTCGTTGGGCATCGAATGCCAGGCGCGGAACACGTAGACGCTGGCGTCGACGAGATGCAGGGTGCGGGGCGTCGACGCGGGGGCCATCAGGGTGTCCAGTCGGTGAGCAGGAGCGCGGGATCGGGGCGGTCGCGCTCGGGCGCGTCCTGCCGAACCGATCCGATGTGGATGAAGCCGGCGACGACTTCGTGCCCGGCCAGGCCCAGCACGCGATGGATCTCCGCGTCGTACGCCGCCCAACCGGTGAGCCAGACCGCGCCGAAACCCAACGCCTGCGCGGCCTGCAGCAGCGCGAAGCATACGCAGCCCGCGCTGAGCAGGCGCTCACTGGCGGGAATCTTGGCGTCCTCGCCCTGGTTGGCGACCACCGTCAGCACCACCGGCGCGTGCAGGAACCGCTGGCGGTCCTTGTCGATCACGGCGTCGCTCGCGCCCGGGTCGCGCTCGCGACTGCGTGTCGCCAGGCGCTCGCCGAGCGCCGCGCGCGCCTCGCCCTCGATCCGCACGAACCGCCAGGGCACCCGTTTTCCGTGATCGGGAACACGAACCGCGGAGCGCAGCATGCGCATCACCTGAGCGTGATCGGGACCGGGGTCACATAACTGCATCGCGGGCACGGATCGCCGCGCGTCGAGCACGCTCAACGCTTGGAAATCACCGCCTGTCGGCATGGTTTCAGTCGCTTGGGACATGGCGCACAGATCGGTAAAGGGAGTCAGGATGTGACGCAGATTGCCACTATCCTGCAGTTCGAGTCGAACCCGCGACAGCAGCGACAACCGCTGGAGTAATCCCCGTGACCAGCCCGTTTTTTGATCAAGGAATCGACCCGCGCCACGACCCGGCGCGCGTGCTCGAAGCATTGAAGCGGCTATCCGTCGAACGCCTCGGGACCTTCCCGACCGCGCTCTACGTGACCGCTGAGAAGGAACTCGCCGAGGCCGGCCCCGACGCGTACCACGAGCTCGCCGGGCTCAACGTGCTGCGCACGCGCAGCGCGTCGGACACGATGAATTTCCGCCAGCAGATCGCCCAGGCGTTCGACGAGTTCCGCAATCCCTTCATCCGCTCGGGCATCACGCTCGGCCTGATAGAGGAAGAAGTGATCGACCTGCACCTCCAGGCGCAGGCGCTCACCGAAATTCTCGACAAGCGTTACCAGCAGCCTCTGCAGTCGTTGCGCACGCAGATGGAAGAGCTTGCGCTCGCGATGCGTGTGCCGGCGGGTGCGAACCCGATCTCGCCGAGCAAGCTGTGCTCGACGCTGATCGCATCGGTCGGCAATGCGGGCATTTCCGAGCCGCTGGGCCGCGTTCTGTTCCGCCAGTTCCAGCAGCAGCTGGTGCCGTTGCTCGACGCGCTGTATCCGAACCTCGGCGCGGTGTTGTCGCGCGCGGGTTACGGCGTGTCGGCGTGGTCGCCGGCGGCGCTCGCGAAGTTCGATCGCGAAGAGATCGAAGCGCCGTCCGCGCCGCTGCCACTGCCGGAGCCCGAGGTGCAGGCGCCGGCGCAGCAGACTCAGCCGGCGCAGCCGTCGTACTACGGCGCGCCGCAGGTGCCGCAGTACGCGCCGCAGATGCCGCAGGCGCCGATGCATGCGCAGGCGCCGGCCTATCCGCAGGTGCCGCAGCAGCGTGCGCTGGGCGACGGCCTTGGCGGCCACCGCCATTCCACCGAACTCGAGCCGCTGCGCGAGCAGCTGCGCATCTGGCGCATGGAGCGCCAGCATGGCGGCGTGCGCACGCTGGCGCAGGCGCCGGTCGGCCTGCAGTACGGCGTGCCGGGCTTCGCGCCCGCAGGCGCCGGTGCGGGTATGGGCGCTGGCGGTTACGGCGCCGCGCCCGCACTTCGCGAATTCCAGCCGCGCGAGATCAGCAGCATCGCCTCGGTGCTGCAGGCCGAGCCGCCGGACGTGTTCGCGCGTGCGCTCGGCGTCACCGGCAAGCTGTCGGATGCGATCCGCGGCTACCTCGCTGAAGGCGCGCGCCGCATGGGCCTGCACCCCGAATACACCGCGCTGTCGGCGGAGGACGAGGATGCGGTCGACATGGTCGCGCTCCTGTTCGAATCGCTGTTCCGCACGCATGCATTGCAGGACCGCGCGCGCCGCGTCTATGCGCGCCTGGTGCTGCCGTACCTGAAGGTCGCGATCAACGACGACTCGATGTTCGTCGAGCGCGAGCATCCGGCGCGCCGACTGCTCGATGCGCTGACCGAGGCCTGCGAGGACAACACCGGTTCGACGCCGCAGGAGCGCGAGTTGCTCGAGCGCGCGTCCGCGGTGTCGCAGCGCGTCGTCGCCGAGTTCAACGAAGACCTCTCGGTGTTCGAGATGGCCTATGCCGAGCTCGAGGACCTGCTGTCGCAGCAGCGTCGTCGCGTGGAGCTGCAGGAGCAGCGTGCGGCGAAGGCCAGCTACGGCCGTGAGCGCCTTGCGCAGGCCCGCATGCGGGCCGACACCGTGCTGCAGCGTCGCCTCGCGCAGACGCCGCTGACGCAGGCCGTCGGCGATTTCCTGGTCACGCCGTGGCGCCACCACCTGGTGCAGACGCTGCTGCGCGACGGCGAGGACAGCGTGCGCTTCCGCGATGCGATCGCGATGGGCGATGCGCTCGCGCACGGCGACATCCTGGCGTCGCGCGCCGACGGCGACGCACTCGTTCGCCAGCTGCTCGAACTCGAAGAGCCGTTGACCGAATGCCTTGCGTCGTCCGGTCTCGACGCCACCGCGGCGAGCCACGGCCTTGCCGGCATCGTGCGCGGTCTGGCCGATCCCGATGCCTCGCGACGCGTGCGTCCCATGCCGGCGCCGGTGCGCGACGAGCCCGAGCAGGAAACCCGTCTGTGGCTCGCGGGCGGTACCGACGCGATGCGCGCCGATCCGCAGTGGGTCGCCAAGATCCGCAAGCTCGAAGTCGGTTCGTGGGTGCGCATGTCCGATGCGCAGGGCGAGCCGATCTCCGCGAAGGTCGCCTGGGTCAGCCCGCTGACCTCGCGCCTGCTGCTGGTCAACCGCCGCGGCATGCGCGTGTTGGCCGCCAGCGTCGAGGAGCTCGCGCTCCTCGGTTCGGAAGGCCGCCTGACGGTCGCGACCGGCCAGTCGCCGTTCGAAGCCGCGATGGAGCAGTTGCAGCAGCAGCTGCGCGCAGTCGGCTGAGCCTAGGCGTCTGGGGTGGGAAGGGCGGCTTCGGCCGCCCTTTTCGTTTTCGGGCGGGGCGACGCGCGCGGATGGCGTCGCGCTCGCGTGCTGCGCGCTTGTTGCCAGCGCGCAACTGCCGCCCGCCGCGATTCGCCGCTAGGATGCATCGACGCACCGACGGAGCAGGCGCATGACGGCAGTGAAGGTAGGCATCCTGCGCGAACGCGCGCCCGGTGAGCGGCGCGTGGCCGCGACGCCCGAAACGGTGCGCAAACTCGTCGCGCGTGGTGCGCAGGTACGCATCGAGTCGACTGCCGGCGCGAGCGCCGGCTTTGTCGACGACGCCTACGTGCAGGCGGGCGCGAGCGTCGCCGATGCCGCGTCGATCATTCGCGACAGCGACCTCCTGCTGGTCGTGCAATCGCCAGCCGACGACGTGCTCGCGGCGATGAAGCCGAACGCGACGCTCGTCGGGCTGCTCGCACCGCAGGCGTCCGAAACGCGCGGCGCGGCGATCCGCGATCGTGGGCTGCTCGCGTTCCCGCTCGAGCGCCTGCCGCGCACCACGCGCGCGCAGGCGATGGACGTGTTGAGTTCGCAGGCCGGCATGGCGGGCTACAAGGCGGTGCTGATCGCGGCCACGCTCGCGCCGCGCTTTTTTCCGATGCTGACCACCGCCGCCGGCACGATCCGGCCGGCGAAGGTGCTGGTGATCGGTGCCGGCGTTGCGGGCCTGCAGGCGATCGCGACCGCGAAGCGCCTCGGTGCGCAGGTCGAAGGTTTCGACGTGCGCCCCGAAACGCGCGAGCAGATCGAATCGCTGGGCGGCAAGTTCCTCGACCTCGGCGTCAGTGCGGCGGGCGAGGGCGGCTATGCGCGTGCGCTCACCGACGAGGAGCGCGCCGAGCAGCAGAAGCGCCTCGGCGCGCATCTGGGTTCGGTCGACGTCGTGGTGTG
This sequence comes from Lysobacter claricitrinus, assembly GCF_045866565.1. Classification (NCBI taxonomy): domain Bacteria; kingdom Pseudomonadati; phylum Pseudomonadota; class Gammaproteobacteria; order Lysobacterales; family Lysobacteraceae; genus Lysobacter; species Lysobacter claricitrinus. The sequence continues at coordinate 39,241 of NZ_BAAFZV010000005.1, forward strand.
CACGGCCGCGGTGCCGGGCCGGCCCGCGCCGAAGATCGTCACGTCGGCGATGGTGGCCGGCATGAAGCCGGGCAGCGTGATCGTCGATCTACCGGCGGAGAGCGGCGGCAACTGCGAGGCCACGGTGCCGGGACAAACGATGGACGTCGGTGGCGTGGTCGTCGACGGGCCGCTCGGGCTCGCCAGCATGGGCGCGGTGCATGCGAGCGAGATGTACGCGCGCAACGTGCTGAACTTCGTCAGCCTGTTTCTCGATGCCGGCGCGATGTCGTTCGACTGGAGTGACGACCTGCTCGCGAAGACCGTGTGGCCCGAACGTCCCGCCGAGGCCGCGATCGCCGCGGCCTGACGCGTGTCAGCGACGGATCGATGCGATCGATCCGTCGCGCGGCGTCAGTGCTGGGTCGACTGCGCCTGCAACCACGCCTTGCGCTGCTCCGGCGTCATCGCCCGCAGCTTCTGGCGCATCGCCTTCTTGTCTTCCGGCGACATCGAACGGAACTGTTCGAACGCAGCGCGCGCCTGCTCGCGCTCGGCGGGCGACATGTCCTGGAACTTGGCGATGCCGCGACGGGCCTGCGAACGCTGCTCGGGCGTCATCGTCTTCCAGCGCTGCGCGTGGCCGAACATGCGTTCGCGCGTTTCGGGATTCGCATTCCAGCGCTCGCGCATCGGCGCGATCAGCATTTCGCGCTGCGCCGGCGTGAGGTGATCCCAGTCGGGCAATGCGGTCTTCGCCGCCTGCGCATGCGCGGGCAGCGCGGCGACGAGCAACAGGACCGGCGCGAGGGAAAGGGCGAAACGCGTCATGGCTTACTCCGTTCGCGCCGGGCGTTCGTCGCCCAGCCACAGGTAGAACTCGGGGTCTTCGGACAGATCGGGCGCAACCACATCCGCATCGGCCGCGGTCGGCAGGCGCGATGCCGGCGACGGCGTCACTGCAGCGATGCGCGGCTGCGCGGCGGGAACGACCGCGGTCGACCTCGTCGCCACGCCGCCGGCATGCGGCGCCACCGGGCCGGAGCCGGGTGGACGCAGCTGCACAACCAGCGCGAGCGCAAGGCCTGCGGTGGCGACGCCCGCCCAGCGCAGCACCCCATGCGATGCGCGCCGCGACTCACCTTCCAGCGCGGCGCGGCGGCGCTGCGCGAGTTGCGCGTTGACGCGTGCCGAGAGTCGGTCGAGCGACGCGGCATGGACGCTACGAGCGCGCGCGTCGAAAGCGTCGCCGGCGTTGTCGTGCATGCTCATCGGAAATCCTCCAGTTGCTTCTGCAGGGCGTCGCGCGCGCGGGACAGGTGCGTCTTGACCGAGCCTTCGCTGCAGCCCATCACCCGCGCCGTCGCCTCGACGTCCAGTTCTTCCAGCACCCGCAGGGTGAATGCCTCGCGCTGGCGCGTCGGCAGGCCCTGCAGGGCGCCCACGAGGCGCACATACGCCTCGCGTGAATCATTCGTCCGGGACGGATCCGGTCCCGGATCCGCCCAGTCGATCGGTCCTTCGTCGTCCGCCGGCGGTGGCGCGAGCCACTTCAGGCGGAACGTGCGGCGGCGCTGCAGATCGATGATCCGGCTGCGCAGCACGCTCCAGAACAGCGGCGTCCATTCCGCCGGCGGCCGGCCCGCGTAGGCGAGCATCTTCACCATCGCGTCCTGCACCGCATCCAGCGCGTCCTCACGATGACGCAGGCCCATCTCGGCGAAGCGGAACGCGCGGGCAGAGATCGATGCGAGGAATGCATCGAGCGTCTGCGGCTCGTCACCGCGTTCGGCCTCGAGGGCCTGCGCCATCGCGAGCGTCATCCGTGGCGACGATCCCAGCGACGGTCGATGCGCTGGCCCTTGTGGTCCAGGCGCGCGTCCACGCGATTGCCGCGAGCGTCCAGGCGGTGGTCGATGCGGTCGCCCTTGCGGTCGAGACGGTTGTCGATGCGGTCGCCTTCGCGCTCAAGGCGCGCGGCGCGCTGCTCGTGGCCGGCAGCCTCGGCCTTGTCGGCGCGGGTGTCGAAGCGGTCCTCGATGCGGTCGCCCTTGGCGTCCAGGCGGTCGTCGATTCGATCACCGCGGGCGTCGAGGCGGTCTTCGATGCGGTCGCCCTTCTGGTCCAGGCGTTGTTCGATGCGGTCGCCGCGGTCCTCGGTGGACTGGGCGTGGGCGACCGGCAGCACGGCGATCAGTGCGGGCAGGGCATAGGCAACGATCTTCTTCATGGCGATCTCTCCTTGGTCATGTCGTGGCCCGGCGTCCCGGTGATGTGCTGCGCAGCACATCCGGAAACGCCCGGCCCCGACCCGGGTTGACGAACGCCCGGAAGAATTCAGCCGTCGTTATGATGGAACGAACGGGGTTACGGGAGGGGAGCATGGCCGACGGGTTCGTGGCGCTGTACATCTTCATGCTCGCGGCGATCGCGGGGCACGTGATCATCTCGCGGGTGCCGGTGATCCTGCATACCCCGCTGATGTCGGGGTCGAACTTCATCCACGGCATCGTGCTGATCGGCGCGATCGTGGTGCTGGGCCACGCGGACACCTTGCTGGAGAAGGCGATCGGCTTCGTCGCCGTGCTGCTCGGCGCGGGCAACGCGGCCGGCGGCTACGTGGTCACCGAACGCATGCTCGACATGTTCAAGCCGTCGAAGAAGCCCGGAGCGCGTGCATGACGGGCGCGATGGATCCGCGCGTGCTTATCGCCGACGCCAGTTATTTCGTCGCCGCCACGCTGTTCCTGCTGGGCCTGCAGCGCATGGCGTCGCCGGTCACCGCGCGCAGCGGCATCCGCTGGGCCGGCGCGGGCATGGTGATCGCGACCGCCGCAAGCTTCCTGCTGCCAGGGCTGCACAACCTGCCGCTGATCCTGCTCGCACTCGCCATCGGCACGGCGGCCGCGTGGGTGTCCGGCAAGAAGGTCGCGATCACCGACATGCCGCAGATGGTGGCGCTCTACAACGGCATGGGCGGCGGCTCGGCGGCGGCGATTGGCGCGGTCGAACTGTTGCGGCTCAATGCCGGCGAGCCGGCGACGTCGATGACGTCCGTGGTGCTCGCGGTGATCGGCGCGCTGATCGGCGCGATCTCGCTATCGGGTTCCGTCATCGCCTGGGCGAAGCTCGACGGGCGCATGGACAAGCGCTACACGTTCCCGGGCCAGCAGGCGTTCAATGCGCTCGTGTTCCTCGCGACGCTCGCGGCCGGCGTGCTCGCGGTGATGTGGCTGGGTCATAACGTCGACGGGTCGGCGTACGGCCTCGTGCCGATCGTCGCGTTCTTCGTCGGCGCGTTGCTGGTGGGCGTGCTGATGACGTTGCCGATCGGCGGCGCGGACATGCCGGTCGTGATCTCGCTGTTCAACGCCTTCACCGGCCTGGCCGTCGCGTTCGAAGGCTACGTGCTCGACAACGAGGCGTTGATCATCGCGGGCACCATGGTCGGCGCGGCGGGCATGCTGCTGACGCGGTTGATGGCGAAGGCGATGAACCGCCCGATCCGCGGCGTGATCTTCGGCAGCTTCGGCGGTGGTGGCGAAGCGCAGGAGATCACCGGTAGCCAGAAGCCGATCGAAGCCGGCGACGTCGCCGCGCTGATGGGATATGCAGAACGCGTCGTGATCGTGCCCGGCTACGGCATGGCCGTCGCACAGGCGCAGCACAAGATCTGGGAGCTGACGCAGAAGCTCATGGATCGCGGCGTCAAGGTGAAGTTCGCGATCCATCCGGTCGCGGGGCGCATGCCCGGGCACATGAACGTGCTGCTCGCCGAAGCCGGCGTGCCGTATGACCTCATCGCCGACATGGACGACATCAACCCCGAGTTCAAGAACACCGACGTCGCGCTCGTCATCGGTGCGAACGACGTGGTGAACCCCGTCGCGAAGACCGACCCGGCCAGCCCGATCTACGGCATGCCGATTCTCGATGTCGTCGATGCGAAGAACGTCGTCGTGATCAAGCGCGGCCGCGGCACCGGGTTTGCCGGCATCGAGAACGCGCTCTTCTATGCCGACAACACGCGGATGCTGTTCGGTGACGGCGCGGAGATGGCGGCGGCGCTGGTCAGCGAACTCAAGGCGCTGGACGGCGCCGGGCACTGATCGCGGGCCAGCCGCCCGCAATCGCCAGCGCGATCACCACCCAGACGGCGTCGCGCCAGTCGTTGGCGATGCCGGCGAGCGTCTGCGCGTGGTGCACGCCGAGCTTGCCCAGCGCCTCGATCGTCCCGCTACCGAGCGGAACGCCGACGTTGATCGCGATGATTGCCCAGTTGGCGATAGCGATCAGCGCGACGGTCGAGAGCGTCGCCGCCACCGCGCGCAGGCCCGGCCGAAGCGACGGCGCGAGCCCGAGCACCCACAGCACGTCGATCGCGCCCACCACCGCCATGAAGCTGCACTGGCGGCCGGAGTAGAGCGACGCAAGCACCCACAGAGCGGCGAAGCCGAACACGACGAGGGGCAGCAGCAGCCAGGGGAGCCAGACGGAACGGGTCGGGGGCATTGGGTCGGAGCGGAAAGCGGCCGCACAGGATAGCTGGCGGACAGGGAAGGGCCGGGAAATTGGACTAGAATGGTCCGAGTTAAAAGGTGACACGTCCGATGTATTCCCGTTCCAGCGAACCCGTCCGCTTCGAGCGCGACTGCGCCGCCGTGCTCGTGCCGCAGGGCGAGGCCGTGACGCTTCCGGCCGGCAGCGTCGGCTACATCACGCAGGCGCTCGGCGGCAGCTTCACGGTGTTCGTCGAGGGCAACCTGTTCCGCATCGCCGGCCGCGACGCCGACGCGATCGGCAAGGAACCGCCGTCCCCGCTGGAGCTGGCCGAAGGCGCGGACGATGCGGCGGTCGAGAAGCTCGTCTGGCAGCAGCTGCGGACCTGTTTCGACCCCGAGATCCCGATCAACGTGGTCGAGCTCGGCCTCGTCTACAACGTCGACATCGCGCGCGATGAGCAAAAGCCCGGCGAGCGCCAGGTGCGCGTCGAGATGACGCTGACCGCGCCGGGGTGCGGCATGGGCGACGTCCTCGTCGCCGACGTGCGCGACAAGCTCGAGCTGATCCCGACCGTCGTCGACGCGGATGTCGAACTGGTGTTCGACCCGCCGTGGAACCGCTCGATGATGTCCGAAGCCGCGCGTCTCGAAACCGGGATGCTCTGAGGCATTCGCGCCTATTCGGGTGCCTGTCGCTCGCTCCCTTGACCTTCGACTGCCCCGGCCTCTTCGCGCGCTGGGCGGCCGGCCTGCGTGCGCCGATCTGTAGGGGTGCAGGTAGGCGCGTGCGAAGAGGTGCATGCTCGATGGGGCGCCTGTCCGCGCTGCTGCTCCACGCCCGCGCAAACCGGCAACTCGAAAGGCCGACGCTACGAGGCGCCACCGTTCGTCAGCCCGTCCAGGTGGCCGGACGCACGGTCGGTTGAAGTGGAATAGGAACGTCAAAATTTGTGGACGCCGGACACGGTCCTGTCGCAATTTCATGCTGCGACGCGCCATAGAAGCGGCGGCAAGCGGCTTCACAAAGTCATAACGACCGCGCGATAGTCCTGTGAAATCAGTCGTTTACGATCTGTAACGTAAACCGCTCATCGGACCGGCCAAAAAATTTCAAAAATTTTTGCGTGAAGGGCGCGGCACGAGGCCACCTTCGATGGGCGGACGCAGAGGGATCGCGTTCGCACGTGCCCCAGTCCGCTTCGTACGACTCAGACCCGGGGCTTCGCCGTCCACCTTTCCGGCGTTCCCACGTCAAGGATTTCTTCCCGATGTCGCACTCGACTTCCCGTTTGTGTCTCATGGCGCTGTCCCCGCTCGTCCTCGCGCTTGCCGCTGGCAGCGCCGGCGCGGCGACCCGCATCGACCTGCACCAGCTTTCGCTCGACAAGGCCGGCAAGCAGTACAAGGCCGCCACCGCGACGCTCGGCGTTGCCGCCGTTGCCAAGGACCGCCACGCCGAACTGATCGGCATGGATTCGCTGTCGTCGCTGAAGCAGGTCGGCCTGCTGCAGGACCGTGACGGCACCACGCACTACCGCTACCAGCAGACGTTCCGCGGCATTCCGGTGTTCGGTGAGAACATCGCGGTCGCCGAGCAGAACGGCAACGTGAAGTCGATGTTCGGCCGCAAGGTCGATGGCCTCGCCGCCGAAATCCCGGCCGGCGCAGTCAAGTTCACGAGCCAGCAGGCGCTCGACGTCGGCAAGCGCGTCGGCCTCGGCCAGGGCATCGCCAAGATGGCGACGCGCAACGAGAAGTCCGAGCTGATGATCTACGTCGACGACGCCGGCCACGCGCACCGCGCGTACGTCGTGTCGTACTTCGCTGATCGCGCCGGTACCGGTGGCGACGCGACCCGTCCGTTCATCATCGTCGACGCCCAGAGCGGCGCGGTGCTGAAGCGCTGGGAAGGCCTGACCACCGCGCTCGTCGGCACGGGCCCTGGCGGCAACGCCAAGACCGGCCAGTACGAGTGGGGTTCGGGCGGCCGCTACGGCTACCTCGACGTCGCGCAGTCGGGCTCGACCTGCACGATGAACAACACCAACGTGAAGTCGGTGAACCTCAACGGCGGCACGACGGGCACCACGGCGTACTCGTACACCTGCCCGCGCAACACCTACAAGGCCATCAACGGCGCGTACTCGCCGATCAACGACGCGCATTTCTTCGGCGGCGTGATCACCAACATGTATCCGGCGTACACCGGTTACAACGCGCTGTCGTTCCAGCTCGTCATGCGCGTGCACTACTCGTCGGCGTACGAGAACGCGTTCTGGGACGGCTCGACGATGTCGTTCGGTGACGGCGCCAGCACGTTCTATCCGCTGGTCAGTGCCGACGTCGCCGGCCACGAGGTCTCGCACGGTTTCACCGAGCAGCACTCGAACCTGACGTACTCCGGCCAGTCGGGCGGCATGAACGAAGCGTTCTCGGACATGGGCGGCGAGGCGACCGAGTACTACTGGAAGGGTTCGTCCGACTTCAACGTCGGCACCGAAATCTTCAAGTCGACTGGCGCGCTGCGCTACATGTGCAACCCGACACAGGACGGCGGCTCGATCGACAACGCTGCGAACTACAACAGCGGCCTCGACGTGCACTACTCGTCCGGCGTCTACAACAAGGCGTTCTGCACCCTGGCCAAGACGGCGGGCTGGAGCGTGCCGACCGCGTTCAAGGTGTTCGCCCGCGCGAACGCCGTGTACTGGACCGCGAGCAGCACGTTCAACTCCGGTGCTTGCGGTGTTGAAACGGCGGCGACCGACCTCGGCCTGAACAAGGCGGACGTCACCGCGGCGTTCAACGTCGTCGGCGTCAGCTGCTCCGGCGGCGGTGGCGGTGGCGGCACGACCGCGATGACCAACGGCACGCCGATCACCGGCATCTCCGGCGCGGCCGGCAGCGACAAGTTCTACTCGCTGGCCGTTCCGAGCGGTGCGACCAACCTGGTGTTCACCACCTCGGGTGGCACGGGCGACGTCGACCTGTACGTCAAGGCCGGTTCGGCCCCGACGACCACGAGCTATACCTGCAAGTCGGAAGGCAGCGCCACCGCCGAGACCTGCACGATCGCGGCACCGGTTGCCGGTACGTACTACGTGCTCCTGCACGGTTACGCGACCTACTCGGGCGTCACGCTCAAGGGCAGCTACACGACCGGTGGTGGTGGCGGTGGCGGCACGGTGCTGACGAGCGGCGTGCCGGTGAGCCTGCCGTCCGTTGCGACCGGTGGCGTCTCGTCGAACTACACGCTGAGCGTGCCGGCCGGCAAGACCAGCGTCGTGTTCACGATCTCGGGCGGTACGGGTGATGCCGACCTGTACGTGAAGCTCGGTTCCGCGCCGACGACCTCGTCGTACACCTGCCGTCCGTACCTCAGCGGCAACGCCGAGACCTGCACGATCAACGCGCCGGCCGCCGGCACGTACTACGTGAATGTCCGCGCTTACGCGGCCTACTCGGGCGTCACGCTGAAGGGCACCATCAACTGATGTAACCGGGCGCCGGCTTCGGCCGGCCCCGTCGCTACACATCAAGACCCCGGCTTCGCGGCCGGGGTCTTTTTTTGACGCGCGACGAGCGAACCGCGCGGCGCTTTCCTCGCCACGCGAAACGTAACTCGCGCTCCGGCGCGCGGGCGTGCGACGCCCGCGTACGAGGAACGCCCAGCAAAAAACCCGGCACGTGGCCGGGTTTTCGGGTGCCGTTTCGATATCCGGTCAGTCGATCGATTCGAACCGGTTCGCGTCGACGTTCTTGCGAACCTTCATCGGATCCCAGATGCGGCCGTTCATGGCGATGTAGACGCCCGGCGGCAGGCACTGCACCGCGCCGACCGCGGTACCGATGTTGAACTCCGCGTCCGAACCACGGAAACGCGCGGGATTCAGCGCGCCGGTCAGCACGATGGTCTTGTCGGTCAGCGACGCCAGCACGCGCGCGGTCTGCACCATGCTGTCGGTGCCGTGCGTCACCAGCACGTGGCGCGACGGCTGCGCCGCGATCGTCGCGCGCAGCAGCTCGCGATCGGCCTCGGTGATGTGCAGCGAATCCTTGCGCAGGATCGGTATGACGCTGAAACGGAAGGCGACGCCGAGTTCCTCGAGGATGCGCCCGATCTGCGGCTCGCCGACCTGGAAATCCGACTTGTCGTCGAAGTAGATCTTGTCGATCGTCCCGCCGGTGGTGACGATGCAGAGCGAATCCATGGCGCGGTCCAGACGTCGGGGACGCGGATTATAGGACGCCGCCCGCGTCAGCCCCGTCGACCGAAGCGCGCGCGCAGGCCGGGCAGGCTGGCGGCGGCCACGATCACCAGCGACAGCACGACTTCGCCGCACGCATAGCTGCGCTCGGCCGGGCGCGTCCAGGCCACCATGACGCCATGGCTGAACCACAGCAGCGCCAGCACGCCGGACCAGAAGCCTGCAGTGCGACGACGCGCCAGCAGCGCGGCCAGGCACGCCAGCGGCGGCAGCGCGAATACGCCGACTGCGACCCACTCGCTGCGCACGCCGAACCACGCCGCGAACAGCAGCGCCAACGCCGCGAGCGCGATCATCAACACCGCACGCATGGTCATGCCAGCTTCGCCGCGAGCATCGCGATGCGACGCCCGAGCGCACGTGCGAGATGCGCTTCATCATCGTCGATGGGCTGATCGTCGCGCACGCCGGTCACATGGCTCGCGCCGTACGGCGTGCCGCCCGTGCGCGTCGTGCTAAGGCGCGGCTCGGTGTACGGGATGCCCGCGATGACGCAGCCGTGGTGCAGCAGCGGCAGCATCATCGACAGCAGCGTCGACTCCTGGCCGCCGTGCATCGTCGACGACGCGGTGAACGCGCCCGCGGGCTTGCCGACCAGCGTGCCGCTCGCCCAGTCGCCACCCAATCCGTCGATCCAGTGCTTGAGCGGCGCGGCCATGTTGCCGAAACGCGTCGGGCTGCCGATCAGCAGGCCCGCGCACTCCTGCAGGTCGCGCGCATCGACGTAGGGCGCGCCGTCATCGGGAACCGGCGGCGCGGCCGTGGTCGTCACCGCGGCGACCGGCGGCACCGTGCGCAATCGCGCCTGCACGCCGTCGATCTCCTCGACCCCGCGCGCGACGTGCCGCGCAAGGCGCGCCACCGAGCCGTTGCGGCTGTAGTACACGATCAGGACGTCGGGCATCGGAAGGCATGTCGATGGTGGACGCGGAGGATAGCGCGGCAGCGGCCTGACGCCGCATCGCCAGCCGTTCGGGTACGCTGCGCCGCGATGGAGCTGCCCTATCTCTTGAGCCTCGTGAGCCCGCGCCTGCGTGACCGCGCACGGGCGATCGCGTTCTTCCGCTTCCTCGGCAGGCGTTTCCTCGACGACGAGTTGTTCCAGGCCGCGGGCGCGCTGTCGTTCACCACGCTGTTCGCGCTGGTGCCGCTGTCGATGGTGCTGTTCGGCGTGCTGTCGGCGTTCGATTCGTTGCGCCCGTTGTCGCGCCAGCTCGCCGACTACGTGTTCGCGAACTACGTGCCGGGCGTGGCCCGTGCCGCGCAGGACTACCTGCTGCAGACCGCCGCGGCGAACACCGGCAAGTTGACCTCGACCGGCGTGGTCGCGCTGGTGGTGTCGGTGCTGGTCACGCTGACCAGCATCGAGACGACCTTCAACAACATCTGGCGGGTCAAGGCGGCGCGGCCCAAGTTCGGGCGCTTCCTCGTGTACTGGACGGTACTGACGCTCGGCGCCGTGTTTGGCGCGGCGAGCCTGGCGGCGTCCGCGCGTTTCTTCGCGCTGGGGCTGTTCGCCACGCGCGCGGGCCACGTGCTCGAGTCGGTGATGCTGCAGCTCACGCCGCTTGCGCTCGAAGCCGCGGCGTTCGCGACGATGTATCGCGTCGTGCCGCATCGGACGGTCAAGTGGCGGCATGCGTTGCCCGGCGCCGTGCTGGCCACGTTCGGCTTCGAGATGGCGAAGTGGGCGATGGGCTGGTACCTCGGCAGCTTCAACAGCTACGCGCGCATCTACCAGCAGCTCGCGATCATTCCGATCTTCCTGCTGTGGGTGTACGTCGGCTGGGTGGCGATCCTGCTCGGCGCGTCGTTCGCGGCGTCGTTGTCGGCCTTCCGGTATCAGCCGGTCAGCCAGCGCCTGCCGCCGGGCTACGAGATCTACGGCCTGCTGCGCATGCTCGCGCGGTTCGACCAGGCGCGGTCCACCGGACACGGGCTGCACGCGGACGGCATCCTGCGCATGGAACCGATGCTCACCGACGCGCTTGTGCAGCAGATGCTCGCGCAGCTGTACGCGATCAACGTGGTGCGACGCGCGGAAGACGGCGAATGGCTGCTCTCGCGCGATCTCGACCAGCTCACGCTCGCCGAGCTGTACGAAGCCTGCCACCTGCGCATTCCCATCGCCGAAGCGCACCTGCCGTGTCGCGACGATGCGATCGGCGCGCAGGTCGTGCGCACGATCGACGATCTGCGCATCCCGCTCCGCGACCTGCTCAAGCGTCGCGTCAGTACCGTCTGGTCCGGAGACGCGCCATGAACCGCCGATTCCTCCCGTTGCTCGTCGCGCTCGGCCTCGCGGCCTGCAGCGAGCGCGCGTCGACGCCTGCGCCTGGTGCACCCGCCACGCCCGCGCCAGCGAAGGCGGCGGTCGCACCTAAACCCGATCGCGAACATCCGCAACTGCAGGTCGACCTCGTCGATGGCGGGCGCTACGACCTCGCGCAGCATCGCGGCCGCTGGGTCGTCGTGAATTTCTGGGCGACCTGGTGCGGCCCGTGCCTGAAGGAAATGCCGGAGCTGTCGAAGCTCGCGCAGCGCGGCGACGTCGACGTGGTCGGCCTCGCGTACGAGGACATCGCCAAGGCCGACATGCAGGCGTTCCTCAAGACGCACGCGCCCTCGTACCCGATCGCCATCCTCGACACGTTCAACCCGCCACGCGATTTCGACGCGCCGCAGGGCCTGCCGATGACGGTGATCGTCGCTCCGGACGGACACGTCGCGAACAAGGTGTTCGGCCCCGTCACCATCGACGCGATCGACGCGACGATCGCGCAGAAGCCCACCCCCAAGGCATGACCGCGGCGCGTTTCATCGTCGAAGGGCACGTGCAGGGCGTGGCGTTCCGCGCCTACACACGCCACGAAGCCGAGCGCCTCGGCATCGTCGGCCATGCACGCAACCTGCCGGATGGCCGCGTCGAAGTGGTCGCCCACGGCGACGCCGCGGCGATCGACGAGCTCGCGGCATGGCTCGCGCATGGCCCATCGCATGCGCGGGTCGACGCGGTGCATCGCGAAGCGCTGGACGCGGCGTCGAAGCCGACGGCGTTCTCCATCGGCTGACGCGTTTCACCGTGTTCCGACGCGCATGCGACGAGTCTCGCCACATGCAGATCCATCCCCGCCATCCATGAACCTCGCCGACGCCATCGGCTGGGGCGCGTCCGCCGTCTTGATCGCCACGCTGTCGCGGCAGGTCTACACGCAGTGGCGCGAACGCACGACGGAGGGCGTGTCGCGCTGGCTGTTCATCGGGCAGATGTGCGCGAGCGTCGGCTTCGTCATCTACAGCTGGATGCTGGGTAATGGCGTGTTCGTGTTCACGAATGCGGTGCTGTTGCTGACCGGCGTCGTCGGCCAGCTGATCTTTCGCCGCAACCGGCGCATCACCGAACGCGAAGGCGTGGGTTAGTCAAGCATCGGTCGCGGCGCGTCGCCATCGCGCCAGGTCATCGCCATGCGCTGCGCGAGATCCGCGAAGTCGCGGGCGAAGCCTTGCATGTCGAACAGCGGCGACGTGCGGCGCGCATCGTCGAGACGTTGCCTGAGCGCGATGCGCGCGTTCGCGTCGCCGCCCAGGTCGACGGCACGCTCGACGAAACGCCCGTCGTCAGGCGCGATGAGATCGTCGAGCCCGAGCGTGTGCAGCAGGCTCGCGGCAACGCGTGATGCGAACGTGTCACCGGGGCGCGTCAGCACCGGGCAACCCGCCCACAGCGCGTCCGACGCGGTGGTGTGCGCGTTGTACGGCGAAGTGTCGAGGAACAGGTCGGCGAGTCGGCAACGTGCGAGGTAGGCCGGTTGCGGCTGCTTGAACATGAACACCAGGCGCGAGGGGTCGACGCCCGCGGCACGCGCCGCATCGCGCAGGCGATCGTCCGCGCGCCCCGGCCCGCGCAGCACCCACAGCACGCTGCCATCGACGGCGCGCAGCACGTCGAACATGCGGCGCATGCTCGTCGCATTGAGCTTGTAGCTGTTGTTGAAGCAGGCGTAGACGACGCCGGATTCGGGCAGGTCGCATTCCGCACGGCTTGGCGCGGGTGCTGGCTCACGGGTGGTGTCTGACGGCTGGAACGCATGCGGCAGCCACGCTACGTGCTCGCTGAAGTGCGGCGTGAGTTCGCGCGGCAGGACCGTGCGATCGGCGATGACGTAGTCCATCCACGGCGCGCCCGACGTACCGGGATACGCGAGCCAGTTCACCTGCACGGGCGCCGGGCGCATCGCCAGAACTTCCGGCACGCCGCCGCCCCCCCAGCCGCGCAGGTCGAACAGCACGTCGATGCGCGCATCGCGGATGCAACGGGCAACGTCGCCATGCGCACGGTGCGCGACATCGTGCAGCTGCGTCGCGGCGGCGATGCGCGCACGGATCGGGCTCGCGTCGTCGGGCATCAGCGCGAACGTGTGCGCCTCGATGCCGGCGACGTGCGCCAGCGCCTCCAAGAACGCGACCGTAAGCAGTCCGGTCGGGTGCGCGCCGAAGCCGTTCGACAGGAACCCCAGCCGCACCGGCTCGCCGCTGCGCGAGGCGCGGTCCACCGCCGGCAGCGGACGCACCGCCTGCGCGATCACCGACGCACGCAGCTGCGCGCACTGCAGTTGTTCCGCCGGCGTCGCGTCCTCGCTGAGGAACGCGAATGGCTCGACCGGCGCCTGCCGTCGACGCACCGCGGTGCGAACCTGTGCCGACAGTGCGTCGACGTCGCGCCAGTCGCACAGGCGTCGGCGCGCGGCCAGCAGGTACGAGGCCACCATCGGTTCGTCCGGCATCAGCCGATGCGCGTGCGCGAAGGCCTCCGCGGCTTCCTCGACGCGGCGGACATCCTCGAGCGCGTGCCCGAGCCACACCGCGATCCCGGGATGTTGCGGCGCTGCGTGCGCGGCCTGCAGCAGGCTTTCGACGGCGTCCTCCGCTCGCCCGAGCATCGACTGTGCGCGGCCGAGCCGCGCGAGTGCTTCCGGATGCCCGGGTCGCAGCTGCAGCGCGCGACGCGATGCACGTTCCCCGGCAACCGCGTCGCCCGCGTCGACTTCGGCTTCGGCCAGCACGATCCACGCCATCGCGTCGTGCGGCGCGCGTTCGACGTGCTGGCGCGCGAGCTGGCGTTCGTCGCTCATGCGGTCAATGCGGCGCGGCGAGGTCGAGCCCGTACCACTGCGTCGATTCCTCGTCCCATCCGGCGTCGCGGTACAGCGCACGCGCCGCCAGGTTGTCGATCGACGTTTCCAGCACGATGCGATGGGCGCCCACCGCGCGCGCCGCGGCCGCGGCGGCGTCGAGCAGGCGACGCGCAACGCCGCTGCGGCGCGCCGGTGCATCGACATACAGATCGTTGAGCACGAACACCGGCGCCATGCGCACGGACGAGAACATCGGATAGAGCTGGGTGAAGCCCACCGCGCGTTCGCCCTGCCATGCGACGAGCAGCACCGACTCGTGCTGCGCCACGCGTTCGGCGAGGAAGGCGCGACCCGCGGCGACGTCCGTGCGCTGGCCGTAGAACTGGCGATAGGCGTCGAACAGGCGTGCGGCGGCGTCGATGTCGTCGCCCGTCGTCGCGCGGCGGATGCTGAGGTCGATGGTCATCGGCGATCCATGGCTCGAGTAGCGCGCATTGTGACCCGGCGGCGCGATGGAATGCCGGTGATCAGCCCGCGGAGGTCAGGCGCGCGAGTTCGTCGGCCTGGTGTTCCTGCTGCAGGCGGTCGAGCAACGGATCCAGCGCACCTTCGATCACGTTCGGCAGGTCGTACAGCGTGAGGCCGTCGACGCGGTGGTCGGTGATGCGGCCCTGCGGAAAGCTGTAGGTGCGGATGCGCTGGCTGCGATCGCCGCTGCCGACCTGCAACTTGCGCGTCTCCGCCTGCGCGGCGGCCGCTTTCGCGATCTGCGCGTCGGCAAGCATCGCGCGCAGCCGCTTCATGGCCTTGTCGCGGTTGGCGTGCTGACTGCGTTCGGTCTGGCTTTCAACGACGATGCCGCTCGGCAGGTGGGTGATGCGGATCGCCGAGTCGGTCTTGTTGACGTGCTGGCCGCCGGCGCCGGACGAGCGATACGTGTCGACGCGCAGTTCGGCGGCCGAGATCTCGATCGGCGCTTCGTCGGCTTCGACCGGAATGATCGCGACGGTGGCCGCCGACGTGTGGATGCGACCCTGCGATTCCGTGGCCGGAACGCGCTGCACGCGGTGCGTACCGGATTCGAACTTCAATCGCGAGTACGCGCCGGTGCCTTCGACGCGCGCGATGACTTCCTTGAAGCCGCCGTGCTCACCGGGGCTCGCCGATTCGACGTCGATGCGCCAACCCTGGCGCTCGGCGTAGCGCGAATACATGCGGAACAGATCGCCCGCGAAGATCGCCGCCTCGTCGCCGCCGGTACCGGCGCGCACTTCGAGGTAGAGATCGCCTTCGTCGCGCGGATCCTTCGGTATCAGGTGCGCGAGCAGTTCGGCTTCGAGCTGTTCCAGGCGCTGCGATGCGGCGTCGATCTCCTCGTCGGCGAGTTCGCGCATCTCCGGGTCGTCGCGCATCGCCCGCGCGGCCGCGAGATCGTCGCGTGCGCGCTGTTCGTCGGCGAGCGCGCTCGCGACCGGCTCGAGCTGCGAGAACTCGCGCGAGAGGCGACGGAACTGCCCGGCGTCGTTGATGACGGTGGGATCGGCGAGCAGGCGCTCGAGTTCCTCGCGACGTTCGGCGAGCACTTCGAGTTTGCGACGCAGGGAAGGGTTCATTGCAGGACACCGGGCGACGGGGCAGGGCGATCGCGATGCGACCGTGCGACGACGAGGTTGGCGTCGCTAACGCTCGGCGTCGCTGCCCGGCGCGCTCGGGAACAGGCGTTCGACCGCGCGCGGGAGCTCGGTGTCGCCCTGCACCGCGGCGTCGCGCACCGCGACGGTGGGCGCGTGCAGCAGGCGGTTGGTGAGTGTGTGTGCGAGAAATTCCAACGCGTCCTCGGGCGACATGCCCGATGCCAGCTGCTGTTTCGCTTTCGCCAGCACGTCGGCGCGCGCGAGTTCGCCATGCGAACGGATGCGCTTGACCGGTTCGGTACGTGCGCCGACATCGAGTTTTTCGCGGAAGCGCGCGACCTGCAGTTCGACGATCGCTTCGGCCTCGTCCGCGGCCTCGCGACGACTGCGACGGTTGTCTTCGATCGCGCGTTCGAGGTCGTCGACGGTGTAGAGGAAGACGTCCGAGAGCTGCGCGACATCGGCGGCGACGTCGCGCGGGACCGCCAGGTCGAGCAGCAGCATCGGTCGCCGACGACGCGCGGCGAGCGCGGTTTCCACCTGCACGGCGCGCAGGATCGGCTCGCGGCTGGCGGTCGCGCTGATCACGACGTCGGCTTCGGCGAGGTGCTTGTCGAGGTCGTCGAGCGGCAACGCATAACCGCCGTGGCGCTGCGCGAGATCCTGCGCGTGCGCGAGCGTGCGGTTGGCGACGAGCAATCGTTTCGCGCGCGCCTGCACGAGATGGCGTGCGGCGAGTTCGATGGTTTCGCCTGCGCCGATCAGCAGCACGGTCGATGCGTCGAGTGGCGCGAATGACTCCTGCGCCAGCTTCACCGCGGTCGACGCGACGGACACGGGATTGGCACCGATGCGCGTGTCGGTGCGCGCGCGCTTGGCGGTGCTGAAAGCGTGCTGGAACAGGCGATCGAGCCGCGTGCCCAGCGTGCCGGCGGCGCGTGCCGTCGCCCAGGCGTCCTTCACCTGCCCGAGGATCTGCGGCTCACCGAGCACCAGCGAATCCAGCCCGGTGGCGACGCGGAACAGATGGCGCACCGCGTCGGCGTCGCGATGGCGATAGAGGTAGGCGTGCAGGTCGGGGCCGACTGAAGAGCGCGTCGCTAGCCACTGCGCGAGCGCGGTGCCGTCGTCGTCGGATTCGACGTACAGCTCGGTGCGGTTGCATGTCGACAGCAGCGCCGCTTCGCTCACTTCAGGCATCGCGCGCAGCTCGTCGAGCGCGCCGTTCAGCGCGTCGCCGGCAAACGCCACCCGTTCGCGCACGTCGACGGGCGCGGTGGAGTGATTGAGGCCGATGACGTGGAAACCCATTCGTTACAGGGGCGTGCGCTAAGCTGCGGCGGCAGGCCCGGCATTCTACCGGTGCAGGTGCTGCAACCTTCGAGACCAGTATCCCGGGTGCGCATGCCTCTCGTTTTGCGTTCGATCAAACGGTTCAGCCTGGCCCTCGCGATTGTGCTCGCGCTGCCGGCCATGGCCGCGCCCGCCGCCAAGCCGGCGCCCGCCACCGACCTGCCGCTGCAGCCGCTGCTGTCGGGCGAATTCGCCCTGCAGGCGGGCAAGCTGGACGAAGCCGCCGCCGGCTATCTGGCCGCCGCCCGCTCGGCGCGCGATGTCGCCCTGGCCGAGCGCGCCACGGGGATCGCGCTGGTCGCCAAGAACGACCGTCGCGCCGCCGACGCCCTGAAGCTCTGGCGCGAGCTGCTCGGCCCCAAGGCCGACGACACCGCCGACGTCCGCGTCGCGCAGGGCACGCTGGCCCTGCACCGCGGCGACGAAGCCGGCGCCACGCGCGAGCTCACCGCGCTGTTCGCGCAGTCCGACGATGGCTGGCGGCTGGCGATCGGTACGCTCGCCGGCGGCGCGAAGACGCCGAAACAGGCGGCGAACGTCGTCACCCGCCTGCTCGACACCAATGCCGTGCCATCGACGCTGCCCGCGTGGCTGGCGCTTGGCGGCCTCGCGCAGCGCTTGCAGCAGCCCGCACTGGCCGATCGCATCGTCAATGAAGTGATCACGCGTTTCCCGCGCGACCCGCGCGTCACCCTGCTCAAGGCCAGCCAGCTGCGCGAGGACGGCAAGAACGCCGAGGCCAAGGCGACGATCGATTCGCTGCGCGCCGCGGCCGAAACCGACGCCGACCTGCGCCTGCTGGTCGCCCGCGAATACGACGCGCTGGGCGATTCCGCGGCCGCCGCCGACACGCTGGCCGCCGGCCCGCAGGACGACCAGACGTACCAGCTGCGCGCATCGCTGTACGCACGCGTCGACGATCGCGTGCGCCTGCAGCAGCTCTACGACGAGTTGTCGCGCAATGCGCAGCGCCCGGAGCCGGATCGCCGCCTGCTGCTGGGCCAGCTCGCCGAATACCTCAAGCATTACGACGCCGCGCTCGAGTGGTACGGCTCCGTGCCGGGCGGCCCGCAGCGCTGGACCGCGCGTCTGCGCACCGCGAACGTGCTGCACGAACTCGGTCGCGGCAAGAAGGCGATCGACGCCCTGCACGACCTGCAACAGGACGCGTCCGCCGAGGACGACGTCCGCCGCGCCGCCTACACGCTCGAAGCCGGCCTCTGGGCGAAGGACAAGGACGACGCCCGCGAGATGGACGCCTTCGCGCGCGGCCTCGCGGCGTTCCCGGACGATCCGGACCTGCTCTATGCCCGTGGACTGACATGGGAACGCCGCGACGACATCCCGCGCGCGGAAGCTGACCTGCGCCGCATCCTGGTCGGCCAGCCGGACAACGTGGCGACGTTGAACGCGCTCGGCTACACGCTAGCCGACCGCACCACGCGCTATCGCGAGGCGCTGGAGCTGATCAATCGCGCACGCGCCGCGGAGCCGAACAACGCCGCGATCGTCGACAGCT
Source organism: Lysobacter claricitrinus (assembly GCF_045866565.1). Classification (NCBI taxonomy): domain Bacteria; kingdom Pseudomonadati; phylum Pseudomonadota; class Gammaproteobacteria; order Lysobacterales; family Lysobacteraceae; genus Lysobacter; species Lysobacter claricitrinus. The sequence continues at coordinate 57,631 of NZ_BAAFZV010000005.1, forward strand.
ACGGTTGGGTGCTCTACCGGCTCGGCAAGCCGGCCGACGCGCTGGTGGAACTGCAGCGCGCGTACACGATGCAGAAGGATGCCGAGATCGCCGCGCACGTCGGCGAAGTGCTGTGGGTGCTCGATCGCAAGGACGAAGCGCGCCGCTACTTCGAGGATTCGCGTCGCATCGATCCCGACAACCGCTCACTGGCCCGCGCGCTGCAGAAGACCGGAGCGACGCTGGCGCCGTTGCCCGCGACGACGCCCGCGACGACGCCCGCGACGACGCCCGCGACGACGCCCGCGACGACGCCCGCGACCCCGGCCAAGCCGGATGCGTCCGCGGCCGCAACGCCCGCACAGTCGACGGGCCGGACGCCGTGACGCCTTCCCTGATGCCCTTCGCGGCGCGGTTTCCCGTCATTCGCATCGCTGCCGTCGTCCTCGCATTGGCCACGGCCGGTTGCGCGACCACGCGGGTCACGACGCCGCCGGTCGCGTCCGATGCCGCGAGCGCGCGTCAGGAGCAGCGCGAACGCGAGCTCGCCACGCAGACCCGCTGGGGCCTCGACGGGCGCATTGCCGTCTCCAACGCCCGCGACGCCGGCAGCGGCCGCATCGAATGGCGACAGGACGGCCCGCGCTTCGACATCGAGCTGACCGCGCCCATCACCCATCAGGGCTGGCGCCTGCACGGTGAACCGGGCCGGGCGGTGCTCGACGGCCTGCCCGGTGGCCCGCGCGAAGGTGCGGACGCCGAAAGCCTGCTGCGCCAAGCGACCGGCTGGAGTATTCCGGTGGCGTCGCTGCCGGCATGGGTGCGCGGCCTGCGGGGTGATCCCGCCGCTGCGACCGTGCAGTTCGGCGCCGACGGCCGCCTCGCGCATCTCGCCGAATCGGGCTGGACCATCGACTACATCTGGCCGGCCGACGCTGCCGCGGCGCTGCCGAGCCGCATCGAGGCCCGCCGCGACGACGCGCGCGTCCGGTTGGTGGTCGACCGCTGGACGGACGACGCCAACGCGCCATGAGCGAGTGGACCGCCTGGCCTGCGCCGGCCAAGCTCAACCTGTTCCTGCACATCACCGGCCGTCGCGAGGACGGCTACCACCGGCTGCAGACGGTCTTCCGGCTGCTCGAGTGGGGCGACACCATCCGGCTACGCCCGCGAGCGGACGGCCGGATCGAGCGGGTCGGCGAGGGCGCGACCGGTGTAGAGGCCGGGCAGGACTTGGCGATTCGCGCAGCGATCGCGCTGCAAAAAGCCGCGGACGCCGCCCAAGGTGTCGACATCGTCGTCGAAAAGAACATTCCCGCCGGCGGCGGCTTCGGCGGCGGCTCGTCGGACGCGGCGACCGTCCTGGTCGCGCTCAACCGGCTGTGGGGTCTCGATTGGCCGCTCGACCGGCTGGCCGGGCTGGGCTTGACGCTCGGCGCGGACGTCCCGGTTTTCGTGCTCGGTCGCAATGCCTGGGCCGAAGGCATCGGCGAAGTCCTGACGCCGATCGAGCTCCGCCCCGCCTGGTATCTCATCGCCGAGCCTGGTGTGCATTGCCCGACGGCCGCTCTTTTCGCATCTCCCGATTTGACGCGCGATTCACCGCCCTTGAAAATGGCGGACTTCGTTGCGGGGGGCGACCCCCGGAGTGGCCGGCTCGGGAATGCCTTCGAGCCCGTGCTGCGCGCGCGTGAGCCGGTGGTCGACACCGTGCTGGCGACGCTGTCGCAGGTGGGCGCGGCACGACTGACCGGTTCGGGTAGTGGGTGCTTTGTCGAATTCGCCTCGCGCGAGTTGGCCGAGGCCGCACTCCGTCGGCTGCCGCCGACCCTGCATTGTCGGCTCGTCGCCGGCGCCGCGGTGTCGCCGTTGCACCGGGCACTCGAAAGGTTCCAGGCGTCGCCGTAATACGCGCCGTCACCGCGTTCGACAACGACAGGGGCGTCGCCAAGTGGTTAAGGCACCAGGTTTTGATCCTGGCACGCGAAGGTTCGAATCCTTCCGCCCCTGCCATTAGCGACGGCTGTGGACGATGGCGCGACGCGCGCTTCGCCCACGCCGTGCATCTGACCGAACTCCGTTTCCTTTCCGATTGCCGGCCGCCATGCACAAAGATCGCAATCTTCTCGTCTTCAGCGGCAACGCCAATCGCCCGCTCGCCGAAGCCGTGTGCAAGGAGCTCGGCGTGCGGCCCGGCAAGGCGCTGGTCGGTACGTTCTCCGACGGCGAAGTGCAGGTCGAGATCGAAGAAAACGTGCGTCGCCAGGAAGTGTTCGTCATCCAGCCGACGAACGCGCCGACGGCCGAGAATTTCATGGAACTGCTGGTCCTGATCGACGCGCTCAAGCGTGCGTCGGTCATGAACATCACCGCGGTGGTGCCGTACTTCGGTTACGCGCGCCAGGATCGCCGCCCGCGCAGCTCGCGCGTGCCGATCACGGCGAAGGTGGCGGCCAAGATGTTCAGCGCGGTCGGTACCGATCGCGTGCTTACGGTGGATCTGCACGCCGACCAGATCCAGGGCTTTTTCGATATCCCGGTCGACAACGTGTACGCGTCGCCCCTGCTGCTCGCCGACATCTGGCGCGCGCACGGCACCGACAACCTGATCGTGGTCTCGCCCGACGTCGGCGGCGTGGTGCGCGCGCGTGCGATCGCCAAGCGACTCGATGACGCGGAGCTCGCGATCATCGACAAGCGCCGTCCGAAGGCGAACGTCGCGACGGTGATGAACATCATCGGCGACGTCGCCGGCAAGACCTGCGTGCTGGTCGACGACATCGTCGACACTGCGGGCACGTTGTGCGCCGCCGCGGGTGCGCTGAAGGAACGCGGTGCGTTGAAGGTCGTCGCCTACTGCACGCATCCGGTGCTGTCGGGCGCGGCGATCAGCAACGTCACCAATTCGCAGCTCGACGAGCTGGTCGTTACCGACACGATCAAGCTGTCGGACGCCGCGCGCGCCTGCAGCAAGATCCGCCAGCTCAGCGTCGCCGAGCTGCTCGCCGAAACGATCCGGCGCGTGGCGTTCGGCGAATCGGTGAGCTCGTTGTACGTCGACTAAGTTTCGCGGCCGCGAGGCCGCAACCGGCTCACCTGGTCGCGGGTGAGTCACACCATCGCCGCGAGGCGATTCATCGCTAGAAAGTGAGTAACTGAAATGTCCGAACACATCATCAAGGCCACGGGCCGCAACGACGCAGGGAAGGGTGCGAGCCGCCGTCTGCGCCGTGCAGCGAGCATCCCGGCCATCGTCTACGGCGGTAGCGCCGAACCGAAGCAGATCCAGCTCGATCACGAGAAGATCTGGCTCGCCAGCCAGAACGAGTGGTTCTACTCGTCGATCCTGTCGCTCGATATCGAAGGCAAGGTCGAGAGCGTGCTGCTGCGTGACATGCAGCGCCACCCGTACAAGCAGCTGATCGTCCACCTCGACTTCCAGCGCGTCGACGCCAACCAGACGCTGCGCGCGTCGGTGCCGCTGCACTTCCTGAACCAGGAAAAGTCGCCGGCCGGCAAGTCGACCGAAGTGGTCGTCACGCACGAGCTCAACGAAGTCACCGTGAGCTGCCTGCCGAAGGATCTTCCGGAGTTCATCGAGCTCGACCTGTCCAACCTGAAGCAGGGCGACATCGTCCACCTGTCCGACATCAAGCTGCCCAAGGGCGTCGAGCTGCCGGAGCTGAAGCTGGGCAAGGAACACGACGTTGCCGTCGTCATTGCCAAGGCTGCGCGTACGTCCGAAGAAGACGCGACGCCGGCCGCGGAAGGCGACAAGAAGTAATCGCTTCAACCGGACGGGCCGGCCTTCGTGGCCGGCCCGTTCGCGTCTGCGGATCACGTGATGGCCGGTTTGAAACTCATCGTCGGGCTGGGCAATCCCGGAGCCGAGCACGCGCGCCAGCGGCACAACGCCGGGTTCTGGTTCGTGGACGAACTCGCACGCAAGTACGGCGCGCAGTTCCGCATCGAGTCCAAGCTGTTCGGCGAGGCGTGCAAGGTCGACATCGGCGGCACGTCGGTGTGGCTGCTCAAGCCCGCCACCTTCATGAATCTCTCGGGCAAGTCGGTCACCGCCGCGCTGCGCTTCTTCAAGATCGAGCCGGAAGACGCGCTGCTCGCGCACGACGAACTCGATCTCGCGCCCGGCATCGCGCGCCTCAAGTTCGACGGCGGCCACGGCGGCCAGAACGGCCTGCGCGACACCATGCGGCTGCTCGGCCACGGCAAGTTCCACCGGCTGCGCGTCGGCATCGGCCATCCCGGCCACAAGGACAAGGTTGTCGGCTGGGTGCTCGGCAAGCCATCGCCTGCCGATGAGTCCATGATCCTGCGTTCGATCGACGACGCGCTTGACGTGCTGCCGCTGGCGGTCGCCGGCGACGTCAACGAGGCGATGAAGCGCCTCAACACCGCGAAAGCCTGAGCGGGCATGCGGAAGCCGCTGGATCCCGGCCGCTTCCGCTTTTCCGTTTGAATACCGGAGCCCCGTCATGGGCATTAAATGCGGCATCGTCGGCCTGCCGAACGTCGGCAAGTCGACCCTCTTCAACGCGCTGACCAAGGCCGGCATCGCCGCGGCCAACTTCCCGTTCTGCACGATCGAGCCCAACGTCGGCATCGTGCCCGTGCCGGATCCGCGCCTCGGGCAGCTCGCGGAAATCGTGAAGCCGCAGAAGGTCATTCCGACCGCGGTGGAATTCGTCGACATCGCCGGCCTCGTTGCCGGTGCGGCGTCGGGCGAGGGCCTGGGCAACAAGTTCCTCGCGCATATCCGTGAGGTCGACGCGATCACCCACGTCGTGCGCTGCTTCGAGAACGCCGACGTCATCCACGTCAACAACAAGGTCGACCCGATCGCCGACATCGACACGATCGACACCGAGCTCGCGCTCGCCGATCTGGAGTCCGTCGACAAGGCCCTGCAGCGCGCCGAGCGCTCGGCCAAGACCGGCGACAAGGACGCGAAGGTGCGCGTCGAGGTGCTGAGCCGCATCCGCGCGGGCCTCGACCAGGGCAAGGCCGCGCGCGCGCTGGGTCTGTCGGACGAGGACAAGGCGGCCGTTCGCGATCTGTTCCTGATCACCATCAAACCGGTGCTGTACGTCGCCAACGTCCTGGAAGACGGCTTCGAGAACAATCCGCACCTCGACGCGGTCCGCGAGCGTGCGAAGGGCGAGGGCGCCGAGGTGGTGCCGGTGTCGGCCGCAATCGAGGAAGAGCTGAGCCAGCTGGACGACGCCGACCGCGACGCGTTCCTGACCGACCTCGGTCTCGACGAGCCGGGCCTGAACCGCGTCATCCGCGCCGCCTACAAGCTGCTCGGCCTGCAGACCTATTTCACCGCCGGCGTCAAGGAAGTCCGCGCCTGGACGGTGAAGGCCGGGTCGACCGCGCCGCAGGCAGCGGGCGTCATCCACACCGATTTCGAGAAGGGATTCATCCGCGCCGAGACCATCGGCTTCGACGATTTCCTCAAGTACAAGGGCGAGGCCGGCGCGCGCGACGCTGGCCGCCTGCGGCTGGAAGGCAAGGAGTACCGCGTGCAGGAAGGCGACGTACTGCACTTCCGCTTCAACGTCTGACCGGCCGTTCGGCCCACGTCCGGAGAAGTGAACGGTCCGTTGACTTGCCCCGAACGGTCGGCCAGAATTGCGGGCTCTTCGGAGGGATACCCAAGCGGCCAACGGGGGCAGACTGTAAATCTGCTGGCTTACGCCTTCGGTGGTTCGAATCCACCTCCCTCCACCAGCGTTTTGTTTGAAACCGATGGCGTTACCAACCATCGGCGCAGTGCCCAAGCGGTTCGTCCGGCGCGGGAGTAGTTCAACGGTAGAACCTCAGCCTTCCAAGCTGATGGTGCGGGTTCGATTCCCGTCTCCCGCTCCATTGAACGCCGCGACAGACACCGCAACGTTTTCGCTCACGTAGCTCAGTCGGTAGAGCACCTCCTTGGTAAGGAGGAGGTCGAAGGTTCGATTCCTTTCGTGAGCACCATTTCGCAAACCAACGAACGCTTCTCGCGAAGCGCCCCAACGAGACGGAACCATGGCCAAGGGTAAGTTCGA
>NZ_BAAFZV010000006.1:0-17708 GCF_045866565.1 Lysobacter claricitrinus
CTTAACTCAGGTGTTAGCGCCCATGAAACGCATTCTCGCCGCCGCCCTCATGTTCGTCTCTGCTGCCGCATATGCGGAGCGTGATACGCAAAGCGTCGATTTCACAGAATTGGTTGGCGCGTCGAAACTTGTCTCTTGCTCGCCGGATGGAACCTGCACGTTCTGGGTGCGGCTCCCGGAGAACATGAAGGTTGCTTGGCTGGTGTCGTCTGCGAACTCTAGGGATGGGCTGTGGGTTCCGTTGAATGTGGCCACGTTTACACCCGACGAAATCGCCGCACTTGTCCGCCCTGGCCCAACACGCGAATACGTCGGTGAATCGCTTCATGGGGTTCGCTTTCAGGCGTCTTCAAAACTCTGCAAGGAACTGGAACTCTGGGTTAAAAGCGACTCAGACAGCAGCGTTGAGTTCATCCAAGGTCCGCTCAGCGCGTGGACTCGCACTGGGCGCTAACAATTCGTCCAAGCCGACGCCGCTTCGCGGCGCGGCTTAACTCAGGTGTTAGGCCCCGCAATGAGAGCTGCGATGAGCGTGTGGTCCCTATTGCTGACTGCTGCAGTCGCCGCCGCCGCGCAGCCGTCTGCCGGTCGCTATGTCGCGGTTACTGAGACCGAATACGAACTGGAACTCGTACTAGGCTCAACCGGCAAGGCTGAGCTAAAGAGCCACGAGTGGGAGCCCGGCGAATACGCATCCGGTCCTCGTTCCAGCCTCCAGGGTCGCTGGTCCAATCACAACGGAACGGTGAGGGTCACGTTCGCGTCCGGCGAAGTCGCCTCCTTCCGTCTCGAGCGGTGCCTCTCCCATTCCGAGTTCGGCGGCAAAGGCTGTTCGCCAGGGCTTAAGCTCATGAAAACCAACGTGCCGGCCTTTTGGGGGCTTCAGCGATTCGGGCTCTGGCGCTCCGACCAGCTTCGGTCCGAGGCCTAACAATTCGTCCAAGCCGACGCCGCTTCGCGGCGCGGCTTAACTCAGGTGTTAGGCGGCCATGGCAGTTCGTCGGAGTGTGCGAAGTCGATTCAAGGCAGGCTACGTGCCCTTCACGGCCGGCGCGCTCGTTCTTCTTTTTTCTTGGCCGTACATCATCAATGGCCGCGGCAGTCTGCCCGGCGCCGGTTTCGTGCTCGCAATCTGGGCCCTGTCCGTTGCACTGGCTCAGCTCTCCATCCTGCTCGTCCCGCATTCCGACCCGAAAGACTTTCGTGCGATGTGTTGGGTACTCACCGCGGCGAGCCTTATTCTCGGCCCATTCGGTGTCATTCTTCTCGTCGTTGTCGCAGGCGTGCTGGCATTGCGGGCCGGCTAACAATTCGTCCAAGCCGACGCCGCTTCGCGGCGTGGCTTAACTCAGGTGTTAGGCCTCGTGACCAAGTCTTCCGCAAACGCCGTCTTGGTAATCGCAGTTGCCGCGCCGGTCGTGATATTTGCCCTGCTGGCCGGTGCGGGTCTGCGTCATCTCGCTGCCGCGCTTGTCGCAGTCATTCTCGGATGGTCGCTGAGCATTTCCTGGGCGCGCACCGCAAGCTCGGCCGCCTCGTCAGGCGATAAAGTCGAGCTCGCTCAAACTGTAAGGGTCGCGGTTCGATTCGGTTGGATTTGCCCCGCAGTCTTGGTTGGTCTTACTTGGGCGGCGTGGCATTTTGCGGTCACGTGGCACGGATGAGGCCTAACAATTCGTCCAAGCCGACGCCGCTTCGCGGCGCGGCTTAACTCAGGTGTTAGGCCCCACAGGAGACTTCATGACGGTCGAAAAACTCGAGGCTTGGCGAGCCACGCGACAAAAGGGCCGTCTTCGCTATGTATTGGTGAACGGACTGCTCGCGTACGGCGTGCCGATGTTCGTCGTTATGACGTTCTTCGCCCACCGCGCAGATTTGAGTAAGAGCTTTATCGCCATCTCTGCGGTGGCATGGAGCATCGGCGGGCTTCTTTCCGGCGCGTGCACTTGGTGGTTGCATGAACGCAACTACCAGAAGCACACCGGTGGGGCCTAACAATTCGTCCAAGCCGACGCCGCTTCGCGGCGCGGCTTAACTCAGGTGTTAGGCGGCACAGGAAGGGAGACGCGTCACGTGAGCAACGAACAGCCTCTTTCGCTGACTGGTTCTTGCCACTGTGGAGCTGTACGCCTCAGCCTTCCGTCGGCGCCAGAAACCGCCACGAGTTGCAATTGCTCCTTGTGCAGGCGCACGGGAGGCATCTGGGCCTATTACGAGCTCGGCACCGTCTCTATCCAGGGTCATCCGGAGAATACGGAGAGCTACGTATGGGGTGATCGCAGCCTGAGCAATTTCCGCTGCAAGAACTGCGGCATCGCCACCCATTGGGAACCTATCGAACCCACGCCCGGCGCTCGCCACGGGGTGAACCTTCGCAACTTTGAACCGGCGCTGCTAGTGTCAGTCACTGTCCGGCGATTCGATGGCGCCGATACGTGGAAATTCCTGGATTGAACCCGTGTAGCTTCCCGCGGCTGGCGCTCGCAATATCGCAGGTGCCGCCTAACAATTCGTCCAAGCCGACGCCGCTTCGCGGCGCGGCTTAACTCAGGTGTTAGGACTCATAGGAGATTACGGTGGAACTTGTAGGTCACATTCTCGTTTTTCTTTTTTGCATGGGTATAGCGAAAGCTATCAACAAGATGCGCGGAGGCTTTGTAATTAATGGTGCTGCGGTCTACCTGCTGCTGGCCGCTGCCTTTATCACTTGGGCTGGCTACCTTGCCTCTCAGTCCAACCTCCCTCCAGGTCCGAGGGGCTATGTATTTGGTCACACCATCGGCCCTGCGCTCATTGTGGGTGCGGCTGCGCTCTACTACTTCTTCAAGTTCCGGTCGGAAAAGGCGCATCACATTCATGTTCAGAAGCTGCGCCAGACGAGATCACAAGCTGAGTCCTAACAATTCGTCCAAGCCGACGCCGCTTCGCGGCGCGGCTTAACTCAGGTGTTAGGCAGCTAGAGGGAGATCATCGCAGTGGCATCAACGGCAACAACCGTCTTCGTCGTGGCTATCGCGCAAGCGACGATCACACCACTTCTGCTCTCCCTGACCAAGCAGGAGTACGCCTTGAAGGAAGTGGTGCTGTTTGCCGTGATCTCGGGGCTCATGTATACGGTGCCCACAATTGGCGGCACCCTTTCTTACGGTGCAATGCTTGGTCTGCTCTACTGGCGGCTTAGGCCAGACAACATCGCGATCGATTTGCTGTTCCCCGTTGGTGCAGCCCGCCTTCTGTGCATTCCTGTGTTGATGGTCCTCAACAGGCACGCTGCCTAACAATTCGTCCAAGCCGACACCGCTTCGTTCCGGCAAACATAGGGCAGAAAAAGCTTGCCCTATGTTTACCTCCACTACGCGGCGCGGCTTAACTCAGGTGTTAGAGGGCGCTGCCGGGATGTCGCTACTGAGACTCACAAAGCTTGATGCCGCCAAGGCTCAGCTAGACGCCGCAATCGAGCTCTTCTTTACGTCGGATAATCCGGTCGCAGTTCACACGCTTTGTGCTGCCGCGTACAACGTGCTGCGTGATCTCGCAAAGCGGGATGGCTTGGAGTTTCCCTTTATCAAAACCGGCTTCATGAAGTCACTCACACCAACCGAGCGATCGGCGGTGCACAACTTCATCCACGCGGCGGAAAACTTCTTCAAACACGCGGACCGGGACCCGTCAGAAACATTGGAGTTAAACCCGGAGCTGACAGAGCTGCTGCTGTTAGACGCTTGCTCCTACTTCAAGCAGGTTTCGGCACCCTCGCCCCGCAACCTAGACGCACTAAAGGTCTGGTCTGGTAGCCTGCGTCAAGACATCGAGCCGGAAAGCGCTGTCGGTCGTTTTACCGTGGCTACAGTTGCCGCACTTAAATCGGCGGGCAAGCCGCAGTTCTGGCAGTGGTACAACGAGCTCTTGGAACATAGGCGTGCTGAGCGGAGCGCCCTCTAACAATTCGTCCAAGCCGACGCCGCTTCGCGGCGCGGCTTAACTCAGGTGTTAGGCCTCCATGCAACAGCACCTCTACTCAGCCCCAAAAGCAGACCTCTCCGACCCCGCTCGCTCGCAGGACGGCAGTCGTCCGCTCTCAATCAAACTTGCGGGTGCCCTGATAGCGCTCTACGCCGCCGTCGGCTTCGCGAAGGCTTCCGCCGTCGGTCCCGGCTTACACGGGTGGCTCCTCTGGGTGGCCATCGGCTTCGTCATCTTCTTTTCGTCCATAGCGGCGTCTGCCGTTATGTTCCGTCTCCGCTGGGCGCGATGGCTGCTTGGCGCGCTTACTGCACTCAACGTCTGCGCCGCACCAGCAGCTGTCTTCCACACCAGCGCACCACTGATCCGCCTAGCCTTGGCGGCCCAAGCCGTTCTCGGCCTTGGCGTTCTCCTACTCATCTTTCTGCCGGCGTCACTGCGTTGGTACAGGCCTAACAATTCGTCCAAGCCGACGCCGCTTCGCGGCGCGGCTTAACTCAGGTGTTAGGCGTCATCCGAATATGCCCGCAGACTTGATAAGCAAGAAGACACGACTCGAACTCCGCGAGTACTTCGTGGGAACGTCGCTGCGCGAGATCGAATCCGAGTTTGATGCGGCAGATATAGAGGTAGATCTCAACTACGAACCCGCCGTTGGCGGTCAACGCCGAACGTTGGTCGAGCAGTACTACCACACGATTGACTGGACCAAATGGTCAGATGTTCGGAAGTTTGTAACTGTCTACGAGAGCGTACTGAACACGGTTGAGGAGTTCGAACAGCAAGGCCAGGAATGGGCCGTCAAAACGTTTCGCTCACTCAAGAAATGGATCGAACGAGATGGCTTCGCCTTCCAAGGCGGGCGCCTCACCGCTAGCGCGACAAATCACGGGTTGGAGCAGATCACAGATGCTGTCAGGGAACTTGATCTGCCAGAACTGCACCGCCAGATCCTACGAATGCAGGCGGCTTTCGAGAGCGATCCGGCCCTAGCAATCGGCACAGCAAAGGAGCTGGTCGAGTCAACGTGCAAGACAATTCTTGAGGCTCGCCAACTTCACTACGCAGAAGATGCAGACATAGGGCAATTGGTCAAAGAGACCCGGAAGGCGTTGGGCCTTATTCCAGAGTCAGTACCGAACGCGGCAAAGGGCTCGGAGTCTATCCGTCGCCTTCTCAGCAACCTCGGCAATGTTGCCCAAGGCCTTGGAGAGCTGCGGAACCTCTACGGCACCGGACATGGTAAAGGTGGCGGCGTTCGCGGGCTTGGTCCCAGACATGCGAGGTTGGCGGTGGGCGCGGCAGCCACGCTAGCCACCTTTCTCCTAGAGACGCACTTGGAGCGCAGCATATGACGCCTAACAATTCGTCCAAGCCGACGCCGCTTCGCGGCGCGGCTTAACTCAGGTGTTAGGCGGCGGTCCGGCAATGATGCGACTAAAGGTTCTCATCGCCCTGTTTCTCTTCGCACTCGCGGGATGTTTTGACAGCGATCCAGCGCACACCGAATATTTCCCCGAAGCCGACGGCGACAGGCCAGACATATTTAAGCTCGGCGTCATGCAAGTGTGCGAGAGACGTGAGGATGCTCTTGACGGCGCTGTACGCTTTGCGCGCCGGTACAACATGACGCGAGAGCGCATCTCGCGTCCCGCGGAACATATTGTCGCGGTCTATACATCAGGCCTTCCAATGCGAGCGCACCTCATGGTGGAGCACATCTACGAAAGGCGCTACGGTGTCAGCGTTTCCACGTTTGGCGGCTTCCCAACAGATATTGTGCTCGCGGCACGAAGCTTTGACTTCTGCGGCGCCCCGGGGTCGCCGCCTAACAATTCGTCCAAGCCGACGCCGCTTCGCGGCGCGGCTTAACTCAGGTGTTAGGGGGCTTATGTTGCATCGATTGATACCTGCGGTGTTGGGGCTACTAGCTTTCACATGTAGTGCGGCGCCGTACAAGCAGATTCTCGTCGGGTACAACGGCCCGCAGGAATCAAACACGACGTACTTTTCGGATCCGGACGCCGTCAAAACATCATGGCTGTCCCTGGCCTTGACCGCAGAACAGTTGAATAGCCTGCTCACACGCGTCGATTTCGCGACCCATGTCCTCGCCGTTAGCGCCGTCGGCGAGCGCGAGGCAGTGACGGACGTATCGCTGGAAAGCGTCATGTGGGATGAAACGTCTATTTCGGTCAACGTTTTCGTAGGCGTCGCAGGAAGTCAATGTTCTGGCCCCAGACCTAGGTCGTTCCCGTTTGTGGTCGCGATCATTGAGCGTCCTGAGCGCTTCGATGGTCTTAGCAACTTCTTTCACCAGAACTACCCCGCCGAGTGCGGTCCAATGCATGAGAGCGAGTCTTCGGGCGCGCCCCCTAACAATTCGTCCAAGCCGACGCCGCTTCGCGGCGCGGCTTAACTCAGGTGTTAGGGGGCAGTCCGAGTGAAGCAGCAACTCCAAGCGCTAGGTTCGGCCATCGGCATGTACGTGCTGAGCCTTCTGCCATTTGGCCTCGGCTACTTCTTTATAGCCATTAGTCTGTTCTCGGGGCATGGAGCAACTCAAGACTGGTACGACCTGGTTGGCTACGCTTGGCTAGCACTCGCGCTCGTCATTCCAATCTGGGTCGCCGTGGCCAGCTATCGCAGGGTCATGCGTGAGCAGTCGTAATGCCCCAGCTGCCCCCTAACAATTCGTCCAAGCCGACGCCGCTTCGCGGCGCGGCTTAACTCAGGTGTTAGGGGCCATGAGGAAGATCGTCGCAGCCGCAATCATTCTTACCGTCATTTCGGGCTGCGACACGTTCCGCGATTACCGAATGCAGCGCTCGCTAGCCGTATCTCGTGCTGCTTCTTTGGCCAAAATCGATCCAGAAGAGTGCCGCCGCAAGAACGGCACCATCCGCCAGGTGGGCATGTTTGGTACGCCTTCGTGTGTCGTGCCGCTCCCCGATGCTGGCAAGGTGTGCCGGTCAAACTCAGAATGCGCGGGCTTCTGTTTCGCTCCCACAGGGGTCGTGGTTGGCCAGGCGGCTACCGGCACCTGCCAGATCGATAAGGCCGCTATGTTTGGCTGCCGCGATCAAGTGGAGAATGGAGTCGTGGTCGGGGGCATGTGCGTTGACTAGCTTGGCCCCTAACAATTCGTCCAAGCCGACGCCGCTTCGCGGCGCGGCTTAACTCAGGTGTTAGGCCCGTGCACATAGATCTGTGGCACTTCGAGGACTTCAAAGGCGCGAACACGCTGGTTCTGTCGGGGCCTCCTGCGTACATTGCGGCGCTGGCCGAAGCTCTTGAAGCATTCGCTGCCTCAGACGCACTCGGGCTGGCACTGGAAGATTGCCTGCCGGTCGTTGGTTTTGGCCAACTTTGGGTGCTTAAGGAACCGCAGCAGGTCACCGGCCAGTTCCGGTGGCTTGTCCCGGCCGAAGAGCTGCCCTCGGTCGCTGCTGCCGTACGCGCTATTGCGGCCTCTGCGCCCGCGCACCAATATTTTTCGCTCGTCGAGCCGGAAACTAACCTGCTCGTAACGTCGGGCGAGTACCCAGCCGAGGTCTTCGGGCACGTGCCTAACAATTCGTCCAAGCCGACGCCGCTTCGCGGCGCGGCTTAACTCAGGTGTTAGCCGCCATGGTCAAGTCCGCAGCGCTCGCAATAGCTTTTTGGATAGCTCTGACTTCCCCGGCGCAAGCTGGCGTTCCCACTCACGGGCTTTGTACGCCGGACGATGCGTCGTCCGATCCCAACGGAAAGTGGGAAAATATCCTGTTGTGCGTGTTCGACGCACTCCCATGGCAAGGCGATACGAGGGATCGAGCCGGAATCGAGCGACTCAATATCCTTCTTGAAGCGAATAGAGCCGCCATCGGTGATGGCCTCTACTTCTACTGGAAGGGGCAACTCGCGCTCTTGGCAGATAACAAGCCGGGGCACGACGTCTACCTGGAAAAGGCAGCAGCGCTGCAGCAGCCAGCCGCGCTATTCGAAGAGTTCAAGCTCACGGGCGATCGTCGTTTCCTCATTAAGGCCGCTGCGGCTGGAAGCTACGATGCGGCAGAGACGTTAGCGTTCGAGGAAAAAGATCCCCGCAAGGTAGCGAGGCAGCTTGAGAACCTAGCGCTGCGCGGCTATGTGCAGGGGATTGAGGGCCTTGATACCCGTCTTGAGTATCTTCCGGTTGAACGCAGAGACTTCTGGAGACTCGTCTTTGCGCTCGTAGGCACTGGTGAGTACAAAGGTGCCTACCCGGGCCCTAGTGCAGATTGGAGCAGCATTTGCAGAATCGCTGCTCTCCATCCTAAGCCGCTTGAACGCCAACGCCCCCTCAAAGGGCTCGAGCATGCTGAATTCGATGCGGCAATGCTCTACCTCGAGCGTTGTGTTGCACCTAGCGGGCAGCCTCAAGTCCCAGATGGCGGCTAACAATTCGTCCAAGCCGACGCCGCTTCGCGGCGCGGCTTAACTCAGGTGTTAGGCCTCAGCCAATGTCTACGGTTACCGTCTACATTGATCTCCCGCTGTTCGCCCCGCCCGGCGAAACATTTGCGCTAGCTACGGGTGAAGTGGCCGTATCGTTCGTGCCAACGCACCTCGATACGTTTCCGTGGCCAGCGGAGTGGGCGCAAGCTCACCCAACGTACGTCCTGCCGGACCACGGCGCCGTGCTCGGCGCTCGCCCTTGGAAAGGCTCAGGAAGTGCTGAAATGCACGTGAGTCTTTGCGGATTTGTTTTTGAGAGCCAAGAGGAAGCCGTTGAATGCGCCACGTTTCTCCAATCACTAGGCTTGCAACTTCATGATCTTCGCTCTGAGGCCTAACAATTCGTCCAAGCCGACGCCGCTTCGCGGCGCGGCTTAACTCAGGTGTTAGCGCTCATGAACAATCCGTATCGCTCCCCCGAAACCTTTCCGGCCGAGACGGCACCCTCGCCGTCTCTCGGGTTTGTCTTCGTCGGAATCGTACTGTCTGCATTTCCTGCCGTGGTGTCGTCACTTGTCGTCGGGCACTTTCGCGACGCACTCGCGGCGTTCGGGGCGGATCTTCCGGCTCTAACCAAACTCCTTTTCGCGTACCACAGCTGGTTATGGCTGGTGCCCGCCGCCGTCGCAGCAATCGCGTTTCGCGGCCCGCCTCTCCGCCGTGCACGCGGAGCGCTCATCTTGGGCGTCATCAGCCTGTTCGTCCTCGTGCCGGCTTGCGTCATTGCGCTTTACCTGCCCATCTTTAAGCTCGGCGCCGTTGTAGGCTGAGCACTAACAATTTGTCCAAGCCGACGCCGCTTCCGCGGCGCGGCTTAACTCAGGTGTTAGGGCGCACACAAAGTATGCCGATCCTCAACCAAGACCTCGAAGAAATCCGGCCGCAATGGCAGGCCCGACTAGCTGATGGCTTGAGTCCGTCAACGCGCGCCAAACGGGCGCTGCTGCTAGTCGCCAGCACCATCTCGCTTGTGGTCGTGATCCTCGGGGTGTTTCCTACCAAGATTGATACGCTTGGCGTCACTCTCGAGGGGCACCACAAGAACGACATCCTCATACTTCTGCTCGCCGTGAACGGCTATGCGCTCGTGGGCTTCACCATTTACGCGTGGGCTGACTATCACGTCCACCTTAGAATCAACAAGAACGCACGCACTGGCTACATCACATCGTTCACGCGGGGCCAAGCGTCGCTGCTCGAATCGCTGAACTACCTTCTGCGGCTTCTCTTTGATTTCTTTGTTCCACCGCTGTACGGGATCTACGCTATCCACCGGCTCGTCGCGTTTCTCGGGCCGCACTTTCTCGGGGCTGCCGCGGGTGCGCCCTAACAATTCGTCCAAGCCGACGCCGCTTCGCGGCGCGGCTTAACTCAGGTGTTAGCGCTCACACCGGGAAGCAAACTCGCTTCTTGATTTGCTCCTGGCGACTCGCGGTTTTTCGTCGCACGCTTCCGGGCCGCATCACGGACACTCTGGCTCCCCGCCGGGCGCGTGCCTGCTCTGCTGCTCTCAATCAATTGCTCCGCCCGGCTCGGACGCACCTCTAGCTCTCGAGGAACACGATCCGCGTTGCCCGGCTCACCGCAGCAATCCGCATCGGCTCTCGTGGCACACTTCGGCGCGTGAGGTCGGCAAGTCAGTAGATCGGCGTGTGATCTCTAACAATTCGTTCAACCCGACGCCGCTTCGCGGCGCGGGTCAACTCAGGTGTTAGGCCACGCACTGCGGTTCCAGGCGGCGGGCAATATCTCTACAAAGCCGGTTGCGTCGCGCTCTACGTCCTCGGCTTTCGTGGCACAGCTCCATGTCGCGTTTCCGCAAGCGTCGTCTAGGTCGCACCTGCTCGCTCTGCCGCGTCGCTCGCGGCCAGTTCGGCGTCCAAACTTTGCGCTCGCGGCGTTCACCTTCGGAGCTGCGCTGGCCGCAGCATCCCTATCCCAAGCCGTCGTACTATCGCGGCTGGCAGTTGGGTTTCGCTCGCCTAGTTCTCGAACTCGGGGCGTGGCCTAACAATTCGTCCAAGCCGACGCCGCTTCGCGGCGCGGCTTAACTCAGGTGTTAGCGCTCATGTCGAAGCATCTCTCACGCCTGCTATTAGCCCTCTTCTTGCTGGCGCCAGCGGTGATTGCCCAGACCTTGCCCACTAACAAGCTTGTAGGTACGTTGCCACCGCCGAAACTGAGCTTTTGGCAGCGCCAAATGTATTCTGCACAGCTGACCCGTAACGCTAACGGCGACGGCTATGTCATGGAACTCGATCCCACCTCCCCGACAGACATCTCCAATTGGGCCATGAAGCGCTCGCGCGACAACTTCCAGAGAATCGCGGATTCTGTATGCGCGCCCGGCAAAGCCCAGCTACTCAGCCCGGTCACATGGGACGTCTTCATTGCAGATCGCGGCGATGACGGCCTTGACCACATTACCGGCGAGTTTAGGTGCGGTGAGCGCTAACAGATCGTCCAAGCCGACGCCGCTACGCGGCGCGGCTTAACTCAGGTGTTAGGGGTCACATGGAAACAATTGAGCAACCGTATGAGACACCGTTGCCATTCCGCGGTTGGTTTTGGCTATCGGTTGGCCTGGGCGTCTATCGCATTGCCGATTGGGCATACGGCGGCAGGCAGGACACATCGGCGCTGCTTTCGGGAATCGGGTTCTTGCTACTCGCGCCTGGTATTCGCCTCGGCGGCGTGTCTAGAGAGCACCTTCAAGCCCATCCGCGGCGGCGGCTTTGGCTTGCGTGTAGCTGGATCGGCGCTGCTCTCGTGGTCGGCGCCTTGCTGCTCCGCTACCTGTGACCCCTAACAATTCGTCCAAGCCGACACCGCTTCGTTCCGGCAAACATAGGGCAGGAAAAGCTTGCCCTATGTTTACCTCCACTACGCGGCGCGGCTTAACTCAGGTGTTAGGCCCCTAAATGCAGAAGCTCGCGCCGGCGATTTTTCTCTTAGCCCTAGTCGCGCTCCCCGCTCACGCCACCATTCCGGATCGTGGCTGCAAGCATCCAGTGCGTATTGTTCATTGGGAACAGCCTCAATTCCCCGAGGCTTGGCACGGCAAAGCGCTGGCCGCAGTAATTGTCTTCGGCAGTCTTGATGCCGGTGGTGTACTCAGCCGTGCAGAGGCAGTCGGGCTGGAGCTCGTCGGCGGCTCGTCAGTTATCGATGCGCCTGATGAATTCACACCTCTAGTTAGCGCGGTCTCGGGCCGCTGGCGGTTCGGGCCACAATCAGGCCGCTGCCTGCTCAGACTCAGGGTGCCAATTGCTTCGCCCGGTACGGGGCCTAACAATTCGTCCAAGCCGACGCCGCTTCGCGGCGCGGCTTAACTCAGGTGTTAGGCGTTACATCAAACACTAAGGGGAAGTGATGCAAAAGGCAGTGTTCGCGATCGGATTGGCTCTTCTAGCAGGCTGTGCCACGCACTACGCACCACCCGCGTCGGGCGAGACGGCCACTGTTACGTTCTCGGCGTCGGGGATTCCCTTGGGGGCTTGGGTACTCGTGCAGAATTTCGCCTCGGAAAGTTGCGAGGCCAGCCCGAATGGCACGCGTCTCGCAACATTCACCACCACGGCGGTTCAAGGCAAAGGCGACCCGCACTCCGGGGTCAGCCGCACCATGCGAGCTGGCAATCCGGCGGTCGTTACTTTTGCGTATCAGGCTGGCGCTATCGGAATCACCGACGCCGAGACCTGCACCCTGACCGAAAGTTTCGTCCCCCAGTCGGGTGCGAACTATCGAGTAGCCTTTAGTCAGAACGGCTCAATGTGCCGGGTTGCCGTCCTGCGCGATGTTGCAGGCAAGTACGAGCCCGTAACCACTGCCAAGCAGGTCAAGCCGGCGTGCGTTAACCAGGTCAATGGGTAACGCCTAACAATTCGTCCAAGCCGACGCCGCTTCGCGGCGCGGCTTAACTCAGGTGTTAGCGCTCATGAACAATCCGTATCGCTCCCCCGAAACCTTTCCGGCCGCGACGGCACCCGCGCCCTCTCTCGGGCTTGTCTTCGTCGGAATCGTACTGTCTGCATTTCCTGCCGTGGTGTCGTCACTTGTCGTCGGGCATTTTCGCGACGCACTCGCGGCGTTCGGGGCTGATCTTCCGGCTCTAACCAAACTTCTTTTCGAGCACCACAACTTGTTATGGGTGGTGCCCGCCGCCGTCGCAGCAATCGCGTTTCGTGGCCCGCCTCTCCGCCGTGCACGCTGGGCGCTCATCTTGGGCGTCATCAGCCTGTTCGTCCTCGTGCCGGCTTGCGTCATTGCGCTTTACCTGCCCATCTTTAAGCTCGGCGCCGTTGTAGGCTGAGCGCTAACAATTCGTCCAAGCCGACGCCGCTTCGCGGCGCGGCTTAACTCAGGTGTTAGGCCTGCTGGGAGAGATCATGGGTTGCTGGGCAGTAGATTCGTTCGGGAATGACACCGCAGCAGACTGGTTGGCGGAGTTCTTGGAGCGGAAAAACTTCGGCTTGGTCAGAGAAGCGATCGGAGAGGTTGTGGCCGCTGAGGGCTACATGGATGCGCCTTACGGAACTGAAGGCCTAGCCGCAATCGAAGTTCTCGCCGCCGCCCTCGGTCGTCCAACCGCCTCCGCCCAGGCACAGGAAGAGCTGATGGCATGGGTTTCGGCCGCAAAACCGGCGGTTGATCCGGATTTGGTGCAGTGGGCGCTGAAAGCTCTGGATCGCATCTCGGGCACCGAGTCAGAGCTGCGAGATCTGTGGGAAGAAACAGAAGATTTCGCGGAGTGGCAAGAAGATGTGGCAAGCCTCCGTTCCCGGCTACAGGCCTAACAATTCGTCCAAGCCGACGCCGCTTCGCGGCGCGGCTTAACTCAGGTGTTCGCCTGCAGCATCTCGTTCTGGTGGTTGGGTGACATGCACGCTGCTCTACCGTCTGCTGCCTCGGCTGTTTTCGCAGCAGCTTCGGAAATATCACGCTGCGCCTCGCTGCATCTGGCGGAAGAAACGCGCTTGTAGTTTCTGGCGGCATCTCGCCGCGCATCGCGACTGCCGGCCTTCGGTCCTGCTTCGGCCGCATCCAGCGGGGCGCTTCTTGTTGGGTCCGGCGGCAATTTCGCGCTTGGTGTATCCGGCGGCATCCCGCAGCGCCCTTGCCTGTTCCTCGCCTTCGGTCGCACGGTGCTTTGCGGTAGGCTCGCGTCGAACTAGTCGTTCAACCCGACGCCGCTTCGCGGCGCGGGTCAACTCCGGTGTTAGGCGCCTATGGAAAGTAGCTTGCAGCCGATTGTTCGACCCGCCCGCGCTGAAGATTCGGGCGCACTGTCGGAGCTGTTCGGCCAGCTCGGCTTTCCGTGCTCCCCCGAAGAGCTTGTGGAGCGCTTGGGGCTATTCGCGAATCTCGCACTTGTCGTAGCGCTCGAAGGCTCCGTGCGCGGCGTCATCACCCTTAACGTCATGCCCGTCCTGCATCGGCCAGCTCCGGTGGGTCGTATCTCCGCCCTCGTGGTGGCAGCGAACCATCGCGGCCTCGGGCTAGGCCGTCTCCTGGTTGCGGCGGCGGAGTCGGAGCTGGCGCTGCGCGGTTGCGGTCTGGTCGAAGTCACCAGTAACGTGCAGCTCGAGCAAGCTCACGCGTTCTACAAGGCGGCCGGCTACGAGCTGACCAGCTACCGGTTCAAGAAAGAGCTTGGTGCGGCGCCTAACAATTCGTCCAAGCCGACGCCGCTTCGCGGCGCGGCTTAACTCAGGTGTTAGGCCCCGCAATGGAGAACTTCGCGTCGTGAAGAGGCCACCGACACTTATCGCCGCGGTTTTGCTGCTTGCCGCAACTCACATCTACGGCATCACCGAGCTCGCCCAGGTCATTAGCACCGGCAACCTAGGCGTCGCGCCGATGCTGCCTTCTGCCGTCGCTGCGGTTGTCTATCTCGCCTTGCTCGGCCTCGTGGTCATGGTGTGGCTAGGTCGAGACTGGGCGCGCTTCATCTGCGCGGTGGCGGGCTTCCTTGCTGTGCTTACAAATGCTCCACACCTGGCGTCATTCGACGGCTCTGCCGTCATGTGGTTCTTCGCAAAGGCCGCCGCGGTCGCTCTGCTCTACGTACCGCCAACAAATCGGTGGTTCCGCTGGTCGGGGCCTAACAATTCGTCCAAGCCGACGCCGCTTCGCGGCGCGGCTTAACTCAGGTGTTAGGCCCCTATGCCAGAGCTTACGCACACGGAGTACGTCCAGTCCGTCCGCCGCGAGGCCGCAGAACTTGCTGCCCGCGTGTTGGCCGGAGAAGCGTGCATTCTTGAGTCCTCGCACCGCATGTACGGGCTGCTAGGCCGCGCCGAGCTACCCGAAACGGACCCGGTGGTCGAAACGTTCCGCCTGGTCTCCTCCGACATCGATCGCTTGCCGGTTGGCTCCGTGCGGCAGCACTGGGCTCCGGAGGCGCTTGCCGAGCTGGAGCCTGCGTTAGCATCGGCAAAAGAATGGGCGCTGCCCATGGTCCGGGAAGCGTGCGCAGATGTGGTGCAACGGTTCGGGGCCTAACAATTCGTCCAAGCCGACGCCGCTTCGCGGCGCGGCTTAACTCAGGTGTTAGCGCTCACACTGGGCAGCAAGATCGCCTCTTGAATTGCTCCCGGCGCCGCGTCACTTTTCGTCGTCGCCTGCTTGTCCGCACCACGGAAACACTGGCTCCCCGCCCGGCGCGATCCGGCGCAGCGTCGTCTGCTTCATCGCGCCGCCCGTCTCGGACCCATCATGAGCTCTCGGAGAGCGCACCTCGCATCGCTGGGCTTGCGGCAGGAACTCGCGTCCGGCTCTCGTGGCACACTTCGGCGTGCGAGATGGGCAAGCCGGTAACTCGGCGTGTGATCTCTAACAATTCGTCCAAGCCGACGCCGCTTCGCGGCGCGGCTTAACTCAGGTGTTAGCCCCCATGACGCGAGCAATGCTGGCAGCCGCACTATTAGTCACAGGTTGCGCGTCGCAGCAGCCATTGCGGTTCGGCGATGACCTGGAAGCTCAATTCGGGCGAGAGGTGTCGGTTACAGGCGTCTTGTTGGTCTTGGACCGCTCTGCAGATCTCTGCCCTCCCGGAGTCACAGAAGACGTCGAAGGTTGCATCGGGCTCGTCGGCGGCAGCATCGCAAACCCGAGCATGGCTCCGCTCCATGCCAAGTGCGCCACGGTAAGAGGCACTCTCGCGCCCCCACTGGCGACCCGCGAAGAGCGAGGCATCGGTCTCCGCGCCAGGATGCAAGTGGCAAGCGTGGTTCCCTGCCATGGGGGCTAACAATTCGTCCAAGCCGACGCCGCTTCGCGGCGCGGCTTAACTCAGGTGTTAGCCCCTAGAGGCCGCATTCGTGCTCATCACGTATTTCGATGAAGTCAAGCACGCGGAGAAGCAGCCGTACTACTGGCTTGGCGGCATCACGGCGTCTGCTGAGGCCATCTGGAGTCTTGAAGATCAGGTTTCGTCCCTCTCAACGGAGGTCTTCGGTACTCCCAACCTCACCCGAGAGACGGAGTTTCACGCGGCAGACCTGTTCCACCGAAAGCGGAACTTCAAGAGCTGGGCGGACATCTCTAAGCGCCTAGAAGTCTTAAAGCGCCTGCTCGCCATCCTCGGCTCGGCCTCGGTAGGAAAAATCTATGTTCGGATCCAGCCGTCAAAGATGGTGGCCTCTGACATAGAACAGAAGGCCTTCACGTTCTTCACAGAGCGCGTCGAGCTGCACCTCCGGGCCGCGAAATCTCCCGGCATCCTCATAGGTGATCGAGAGAACGATCAGGTCTCGGGTACGTTCTCGGAAATCCTGTCTCGCTATCGGTCTTCCGGCACGCCCTATGCGTATGGCACGAAGCTCACACACCTAATCGATACGGTTCACTTCACAGATTCGCACCACAGCCGGATGCTCCAGCTCGCAGACCTATACGTGTGGTCGCTGCAGTTTTGCGCTGGCGATAACACTGCATATCCTCGCTCGGAGCTCGCGGATTTCATCCGCAATGCCACTGATATCCTAAGTCCCAGCCGCTACAAGATCTGGCCAACTGAGCACTCGTGGATCCAGGTCTAGGGGCTAACAATTCGTCCAAGCCGACGCCGCTTCGCGGCGCGGCTTAACTCAGGTGTTAGAGCCCGCTAGCAGTCATGTCGGATCTCAAAGAAGAGTGTGCCCGCCTGACATCTCTCGCGTCGCGCGGTGAGAACCCAAAGGCGCGTAAAGAACTGGAGTCGGCGCTCGCATCTAAGTGGGAAGGCGTACAGATCACTGGTGCACGAGCGCTGGTGCGCTGGGGCGACGACCGATCTCTAGAGCTTGTCAAAGCGCTCGTAGGCCGTCTTTCTAATGAGAGCCGCCGGACTTCCACGCTTTGGACTCTTTCACGTGTCCTAGGCCCGCACTTACATTCAGCAGATGCTGCTTGGGTCGTTGAGCTCTACCTGCACCGCTCCAATCGGCACGTCCGTGTCGCTCTCAAGAGCCTGTTCATAAGCCTTCCGAAAGAAGACATCCGCGCTGCAGTGGAGCGATTGGTGGCCGGTGCTGGTGTAGACCCACGCCAGGCAAGTGAATTGCTACGTGAAATAGGATTTGGGGTATATGAGAGCGGGCTCTAACAATTCGTCCAAGCCGACGCCGCTTCGCGGCGCGGCTTAACTCAGGTGTTAGGGCTCATGATGAGATTGCTTAGGCGCTTGCTGGCCCTCATCAGTCTTCTCGCCATTGCCGCTATCACGTCGGTTGCGATCTACGACGTTGCTGTAATTCGGCCAGCTGCGGCAAATGCGAGATCGCTCCTCGCAGCTGCTCCGCCCGAAGATCGCGATCCGCCATCTCTGATCCGCGATCTCGTTATGGCCGCACACAGGCGGGGCGAACCCTATCAGGAGCGCGCTGCTCGCCTAGTGTGCTGGCGCCTCACCGCGCACCATGCAAGGCCTGCGTCTCGTCTCCTTCGCGAGCTCCTCTGGGCAAAGTTGCTTCCGCGCCACCTCACCTCTGCTGAGCAGCTGGGTCTGTATGTCGCCCTGTCGTACAACGGGCATCGGTACGGCCTAAGCGAGCTGGCTCAGATTCGCTACGGAAAGCGACTCGATCAGCTCTCCGTCGCCCAGGCTGCTGAGGCGGTCGCGGTGCTTTGGGCGCCGGCCTACCTGGCGGCGCACCCGGACAGGCTAGCGAGCCGTCGTGACAAGCTGCTGGCTGCGGTGCAGCGTGAGCCCTAACAATTCGTCCAAGCCGACGCCGCTTCGCGGCGCGGCTTAACTCAGGTGTTCGCCTGCAGCATTTCGTTCT
>NZ_BAAFZV010000007.1:0-4474 GCF_045866565.1 Lysobacter claricitrinus
CGTATGAGCTATACCCAGTCGTGCATCGTTGGGCTTGAGGCCTAACAATTCGTCCAAGCCGACACCGCTTCGCGGCGCGGCTTGACTCAGGTGTTAGGGCCCATGTGGAAGATCATCGCACTCGCCACAATGCTTCTTCCGCTCGTATCCGGAGCGACGTCGCATAGCGATCTCGCATGGATGGAGCAGCTCGAACACGCCAGCGAGAGTCGAGCTCCCCTATCGGAAACGCTCAAGCTCTTGGGTCGTCCTTACCACACGGCAACTGTTACCACGGCTGGTGGTGCCTACGCGGAGCCCAACCAACCCCGTGTCTGCACGCCTCTTCCCGCTGGCCGCATTCTGCGCGTCGTTACATATCGTCATCCGGCCCAGGCGCACATGGAGAGTCGCTTCTACTTCGAAGGGCAGCAAATGCGCTGCCACACCTGGTACTTCGTTGATGCGGCCCGAAGGCCTCAGAATGGGCCCTAACAATTCGTCCAAGCCGACGCCGCTTCGCGGCGCGGCTTAACTCAGGTGTTAGACCCCATTGGTGAGAATCATGTATTCGCAAGAGCAATTTGAAGCCACGTTTCGCTCTCTCGATACCGATGCGCTTCTTGAGCGCTTGGCTACCCGAGAGTTGACCGACCAAGCGCACCTCGCGGCCGAAGTCGTGCTGCGCGAAAGGGGAATTGATCCTTCGGAACTTCCTGGTCGCCTGCACGAGGCAAAGAAGGACGCATTGCGCCGTACAGGAGTCACTAACCAATGTGACTTCTGCAGTAAGGCCATCATGGGCGTGCCCATTGTTGCCGAGGGCCAAAAGTTCTGCGGTCAGGCCTGCCATTACACGTCGAGGCTGCGTATTGCTGCTGTAGACGTATCTGAGGACGAAGCCCAGGCGAAAGCGATTCAACTTAAGTCGAGTCCCTGCCCGGTCTGTCGAGCCGCGAGAACCAGACCGGACATGTATGGGGCGGAGTACGTCACTTCCGCCGTCGTCTTCACGCGCTGGAAAAAGGAATGGCGACTCTCTTGTCATTCCTGCGCACGGTCAGCCGCTGCGTGGGCTTCTGCTCATTGCCTTGGGCTCGGCATCTGGAGTTTGTACGGTCTACTGCGCGCACCCATCGGCGTGCTCTACAACCTCGGCGAGGCGCTCGTCTCACTTGAGGCTGGACCGCCTTCTCCACGCTTGGTTGACCACGCTCGACTTGTCTTGGCTCGCCAGCGAATGTCCGGTGCAGCTGCAGCATCGCATGGGGTCTAACAATTCGTCCAAGCCGACGCCGCTTCGCGGCGCGGCTTAACTCAGGTGTTAGGCCTCATGAGAACCATCCTCGCACCCATTGCTCTTCTCCTCGCTGGTGCTGCACGCCCGGCGATCGCCGCCGATGGCGCGCCGCTTCATGCCGCGCCTTCCACGGAAGCATGCGAAATGTTTTCGAACGGATCAGAGCAGTTCGTATTGGACTCCTCCCTGCACGTGGCCCAGTTGGCAGGAAGCGAGCCGTTTGTTTTGCCCGCCGGCGCGCCAACCGACGTTGGTTTCATCCGCTGCGAGCGAGCGGGCCTTCTACCTCTGCCAGGTGACTACAAGGTCTTGGCTGCCGGCTATCCGCTTGTCATCGTCGCAGGGAGCCGGATAGCTGTCCTTGAGGTTTCCGAGGGTCGTGTGAACTTCCGCACGCTTGAAGGAGAGTTCACGGAGCAGGAGATTCCGCTCATTCAAGCCTACGTAAACAGGGTGCAGCCGCTGCTGGATGACCCGGCGATGATGCCTAACAATTCGTCCAAGCCGACGCCGCTTCGCGGCGCGGCTTAACTCAGGTGTTAGGCCCTGCAGGAGAGTTTATGGAAAGCCGAAATCCCTACTGCGCTCCCGGCAGTGATGTGTCGCCGGCCGATAGCCCACGCGGCCGTACAACGCGATACCTGTTAGCAGCGCTCTCTGCCGTCCAAGTAAGCGTCTGGCTGCTGTCGCTGCAGAGCCTGTTGGGCCTCACGCGGGAGGGTGATATCTCAGCGATCGCCCTACTGGGCTGTTTAGCTTCGGCCGCCGCACTTGTCGTAGCTGGCTTCCTCGTCATTCCCAAGTCCCGCATCAGCCGTTGGTTCTACGCGGCGTCGGCCCTGTTGGCTGCGTCCGTGTTCACGTCAGTACCGGTGCCGGCAGCGAAGACCGCCCTGCTCATCGGTCTGGTTTGCTCCGCTACTACTTGGCTGTTGCCGCGATCTCATCGGGCAGTGGCCTAACAATTCGTCCAAGCCGACGCCGCTTCGCGGCGCGGCTTAACTCAGGTGTTAGGCCTTAGACCAAACGTAATGGCGAACTGGGATCCGTTTTCTGCCGCGTTTATCGGCTGCGTGCTTGCTGGGATTGCCGCGTGGGCCGTTGCGCTTGTAGCCAGTTGGCTATTGCCCCGCGAGATTCGCGGCTTTCGCCCCAAAATGGTCGCAGGCCTTTGGGCCGCGGCGGTTAACCCGAGCTCTCCCTACCGCTGGCGGGCCAGGGTGTGCGGCCTGGCCTATGTAGCATTCGTACTCGCTTGGGTCTCGGCTCTCGTTGTCTATCAGCACGTAGCTAAGGCCTAACAATTCGTCCAAGCCGACGCCGCTTCGCGGCGCGGCTTAACTCAGGTGTTAGGCCCCGGAACACACTTATGACGCGCTTACGACATTTGGGAATCTTTCTCCTCGCGGCGATAGCGAGTACCGCACACGCCGCGGCGAGTCTCGCAAACGCGCCCGTTGCCGTTCGACAGACTTATGCAGATAAAAGTGCCAGCCAATTGAATTGTGCTCGGGCTGGTAGCCGGCATCAGTGCTCGTTTCACTTCGTCGGCGGCCATGGCGAAAGAACGTTCCCAGTTGATCTTGGTCAGTACCGGCTTCTAGCGGGCGCCACGGTCCCGGAGTTTTCGGTCTGGTCCGTACCGGACAGTCCCAACTTCTCCGTTGCCGTCGCGGTAGCCTGCCAGCCGGAAGACTTGGCTCTCGTGCCAGACGAAGATGAGCTATATGTGGAGTGCCGGCTGTTTTTGAAGCAGTCCGGGCACTCTCTTAATCCCGAACGGTCGGAGATTCAGTCCGTCCGCTCACCGCTCGCCCCGATAAGTCGCAAAATCGCCGGGGCCTAACAATTCGTCCAAGCCGACGCCGCTTCGCGGCGCGGCTTAACTCAGGTGTTCGCCCGCAGCATCTCGTTCTGGTGGTTGGGTGACATGCACGCTGCTCCACCTTCTGCTGCCTCGGCTGTTTTCGCAGCAGCTTCGGAACGATCACGCTGCGCCTCGCCACGTCTGGCGGCAGAAACGTGCTTATAAGTCCGCGCGGCATCTCGCGGCGCGGCGCAGCTGTCGGCCTTCGGTCTTTGCTTCGGCCGCATCCAGCGGGGCGCCTCTTGTTTGGTCCGGCGGCAATTTTCGCGCTTGGCGTATCCGGCGGCATCCCGCGGCGCCTGCCCGGTTCTCGCGCCTTCGGCCGCACGGTGCTTTGCGGTAGTCTCGCGTCGAACTAGTCGTTCAACCCGACGCCGCTTCGCGGCGCGGGTCAACTCCGGTGTTAGAGCGCTCGAATGCCTTATCTACTTCTTGCAGTCATGGCGGTCGCGGTCGTCGCCTTCGCATCTCCGGCCTTTAGCATTTCCTTTTTCCTGCTCGCCGGGGCGATTCCCGCCACGGTGAAGATCACCGCTGAAAGATTCATCGATCTGGAATTTTCATTCGCTCAGTCCGCCCGTGCGGTTGCTTACGCGTTCGGCCTGTCTGTGGTGTTTATCCTTGCGCTCTTGAGCTTTGGTCACGGGTCCGCGACCCTTGGGCCGCTGCTAATTGCGGTCCTGGCCGGCTGTTACGTGCTTGGATTCAAGTGGGGTCTAGGCACTTCTTTCGGAGCCAGCGCGGCAATAGCCGGCGTCAGCACCGTGATTTCCGCGCTGTTGATTGCCATTGTCCGGTTCGCGCTCTAACAATTCGTCCAAGCCGACGCCGCTTCGCGGCGCGGCTTAACTCAGGTGTTAGGCCCCTAATTGGGAGATCGCTGTGACTGAAAATCGATGGCCGCGGAACCAGTACACGGGACCGGGTGGCGGTCGCTACACCGGACCAAATGGCGGCCTCTACACGGGGCCAGGTGGCGGTGCATACACCGGACCTGGAGGAGGCATGTACACCGGTCCAGGCGGTGGCTGTTACACCGGGCCGGGTGGCGGCCTCTATACCGGCCCCGGCGGCGGTTGCTACACCGGTCCTGGTGGCTGTCTTTATACGGGCCCCGGCGGCGGTCTCTACACCGGCCCTGGTGGCGGGCTGTACTCGGGGCCGGGTGGCGGCATGTACACGGGCCCGGATAGCAACGTGTACATGAGCAACATCCCGCCGTGGGAAGTTCTCGTCGAGCATCTCCGCGAACACGGCCAGACTCAGCTCGCGGACTTGATCGCACGGCATCTCTAATGCGGTGGCCGCGTACGGGGCCTAACAATTCG
>NZ_BAAFZV010000008.1:0-359 GCF_045866565.1 Lysobacter claricitrinus
TGTTAGGGCGCTGGCTGCATAGCGAAGAGTTCCGTCTTACCGCACGCCCGGCACACGTATAGATCGAGAACTTCACGGTTGATGAAAAAGTCTCCGAGTACGACACCGCGAGCGTAGGAGCCATCGTGGAAGTGTTTGCGGCCCGAATACACCATAGCGCCGGCGCAGCGCATACAAGTCAGCTCGTGTTCGGCCGCCGGATAGGCGGTGGCGAGTTCGCTACGCCAGTCCGCCGGGGGAGGCGAACCATCGCTACCCGCACCGCACTGCAAGCAACGATCGAACTCGTTGTCGACTTCGGCACCGCACCTTCCACAAGACCAAGTCATTGTCTGTTCCTGCGCCCTAACACCTGAGTT
>NZ_BAAFZV010000008.1:392-3871 GCF_045866565.1 Lysobacter claricitrinus
ATAGACGCGCCACATAGACGTGTAGTCTGGATCGGTGACGATGTGTCCAGTTGCCTTGAGCCGGTACTCGCCGGCTTCCGCGCGCAAGTAGCGATCGAGCTCGGGTGGTAGAGAAAGCTCAGCGCCATCGATGCCGCTGGAAATTACCAGGCCTTCCTTTGAGTTGACACGGAGGACTGTTCCGAAGCACTGCTTGTCCTCAAGCACGTCACCAGCCGCATTGCACCAGCTCACTCCGACGAGAACGACCTTGCCGGTCATCTCGCGAGCCTTCTCTTCATCAATCGCAATCATCTTGTTATGCGCCCTAACACCTGAGTTNNTGGACGAATTGTTAGGCCGCGGCTGCGTAGAGCTGAAAGCCGGAACCAACCAACAAGAATGCGAAACCGACGAGCTGCTGCCGGAACTGACCGCCGAGTTCCTGGGCGAACGTGTCAATGGCAGTGCCAAGGTTATCGAAGGTGACCGGCCCTGACACATGACGTTTGAGAGCACGGGACGTGTTCCAAGACTGCCAGACGAGATAGCCACCACCGGCTGCCTGGAGCACGATCCCAATGATCGTCGCGCTTTGTCGAGACACTTGCTTGCTCCGAGGTTGAACTAGCGGCCTAACACCTGAGTTAAGCCGCGCCGCGAAGCGGCGTCGGCTTGGACGAATTGTTAGGGCGCAAAGCCACCTTACGGGCTTGCTTCCATGATGGGCTCACCCTTGCCGGTAAAGCCGTAACGAACTGTCACGGGCTGTCCGGTAAGGGTCACTCGCCGTTCCCACTGCGGAAGTGAGTAAATCTTCTTGCAGATGTAAGACTCAAGAGCCGGTTTGGCCATGAGCTCCTTGGCTCCGGAAGGAGTGGCGAGCGTGACCTGCTGGCCTGGTGAAACGCGGCCCACGAGCGTGCCGTCGACATAGAGCTCAGTGGCGCAGAGCGATCCCATCTTGCCGCTGTCGCGGTTGACCACGACTTGCGTTGAGCTGGCCGTCGTCGCGGGCGCTGCCGGTTGCTGTGCCGCGGCTGAGCCCACCAATGCGTACGCGACTGCCAAACCACCAACTAACTTAAGCATTTGAGTTCCCCTACTTGCCCATAAGCTCAACTTGCGCCCTAACACCTGAGTTAAGCCGCGCCGCGAAGCGGCGTCGGCTTGGACGAATTGTTAGGCCTCATCTGTTAAGCGATTGAGCCCGTAAGGATCAATCTCAAAATCAGCCTGCTCAATCATGAAAGTACAGGCGCGCTTCGCGTCATCCAGCGACGGGACGGCAATCTCCTCACACCTGACCGAAGTCATGTACCTCAAGCCGCTTTCGGTCTTGACCGCATAGTGACTTACTTCATCGATTCCCACGCGGATGCAATTGCTTGGGACCGGCCCGATGGGCGAACACAGATTGAAAGCATAGACCGCTCCCTTTTCAGCGAAATAGGAAAAGGACTCACCGGACATAGGGCGAATTGGGAGTGAGTGACGGCCGAAAAGCGTGCAGACGTGTTTGAGTACTCCGTCGCTCTTCTCGGTGACGTCGATCCAGATTTCCACCTCAAACACTACGAACGTCTCCTATGAGGCCTAACACCTGAGTTAAGCCGCGCCGCGAAGCGGCGTCGGCTTGGACGAATTGTTAGCTGCTCGGCCGTTACGCCAGAACAACCACGTGCGCGATCTTGCCCGATTCGACACGGTACGCGACGGCGGCGTGCATGGACTCGGGAAGCCCGGCTAGATTCAAACACTGACTCGCTCTTCATCCACGACGTAGCGGCCGGCTTGGAAGCGAGCGCCAAGTTCCGCGCGAAGGTTAGGGCTGTTGGCGAAGAGCGCGGAATACACCGCTCGCATCTCTTCGAGTCCAGTCATCATAGCGGCGCCGTCAGCGCCAGCAACGACAACATTCTCGGCGTAGCACGCGAGAAAGCGCTCAAGATCCCGCGCGTTGTAGGCATCGAGCTGTTCTTGAACTACGTTCACCTGGCACCTCGTTCCGAACAGCTAACACCTGAGTTAAGCCGCGCCGCGAAGCGGCGTCGGCTTGGACGAATTGTTAGGCCTAAAGCCCAGGAATAGTGCGCACATATTTGCCAGAAGCATCGAATAGATCAATGTGCTCCTCACCGAAAACGAAGCCGCATTTAGGAGGCTCGCCTGAGATGTGGGCGAACGTGGTGTGGATGCCAACAGTTCCATCGGGGTACGTGTGCGTGCCGAATCCGCACGAAATGTCCGATTCGGCGCAGCGGGCGCTGGACCTGCGCTTGGCCTCGGCAAGTGACGCAGCCTCAGCTTTGGATAGAGCCAGCGCGGAGGGGCGTTTCGGGAAACAGTGGATCTTTGGCTGCACCGGCGAACGCGTGCAGCCGCAAAGCACAAGCGTTGCTGCCACTACAAGAGCGAAGCGCTTACCCATTAGGCCTAACACCTGAGTTAAGCCGCGCCGCGAAGCGGCGTCGGCTTGGACGAATTGTTAGGCCGCAACCTTGTACGACCGCAGTTGCCACAGGAAGTAGCTGCACCCAACGATTGGCCAAGCAACCAAGGGCTCGCGCGCTAGCACTGCGACGGTGCCGCAAACCACGGCGGTGAGGCCTATTACCGCGCCGAATATGGCCTTAGCGCCTAGCGGCCTGTCGGAAACGATGCGCCAGTACAACACCCACATAACAGCCGCGCCGGCGCCCAGGCAGCCGAAGAACCCGGCCGCTGCGGCGAAGCCAGAAAGGGCTCCCGGCATGTGCATGCTCACACCGTTTCCCGCGCCTGCGAGCGCGAACATGCCAACGAACCCTCCGAGGAACGTGGTGGGAATGAGGACGAGGAGTGCCACTAGCTGAGCTGCGAACTTGTTCAATTGCGGCCTAACACCTGAGTTAAGCCGCGCCGCGAAGCGGCGTCGGCTTGGACGAATTGTTAGGGCCCAGGCGTATATCCGTCGAGCAGTGCTCGGAATGCTGACGCAGATGCCTTGAGTCCAGCGGCCGAATGCGAACTAACGGCAAAGGTGAGGAAGTACTCCCCGTCTTCAGCATAGGCTACCCGCTCCCACGCCCCGGTTCCTGCGGTTCCCGGCTCGAACCGCACGACCTTGAATCGGAGCCCGCTGCGGGCACGCATACCTGGCTCTGGTGTAATGGAAATGCCCGGTTCGCTCGAGCGAAGTTGAGCGATGTCCTTCGAGACAAACGCGGCCAGCGAGGCAATTTCCGGGACTCGCGGTCTGTAGCTCGCCTTGGCGTAGAGCACGGTCTCCGCTGTCGAAAAAGTTGAGCCGTCCGGGGCGAAGGCATTGAAGGCAAAGTACCGCGAGGAGCCATCGTCGTGGTGCCAGCCATGAGGCGGCGCGACCTTCGGCCACCACTGAAACACTACGCCGGTCTCAGAGGTCCGCGCGTACTTCTCGATTGCCGCGAATGTGGTCGGAGCGATGAGGAGAAGGCTGAGAATGAGCAGACGTTTCATATGGGCCCTAACACCTGAGT
>NZ_BAAFZV010000009.1:0-2697 GCF_045866565.1 Lysobacter claricitrinus
CGCGCTGGTCGGCGCGCTGGCGTTGCTCGCGGCGATCGATGTGCCGTACCAGAAGTTCGCGTGGCGCGCGAAGCTCAAGATGACCAAGCAGGAGCTGCGCGACGAAGCCAAGGAATCGGACGGCAACCCCGAGGTCAAGGCGCGCATGCGCCATGCCGCGCGCGAGATGTCGAATCGTCGAATGATGGATGCGGTGCCGACGGCGGACGTGATCATCACCAACCCGACGCACTACGCCGTCGCGCTGAAATACGAAGCCGGCGCGATGCGCGCGCCCAAGGTCGTCGCCAAGGGCGTGGACGAGATGGCGTTGCGCATCCGCGAACTCGCATCGACGCACAAGGTGTCGCTGGTGGAAGCGCCGCCGCTGGCGCGCGCGCTGTATCGCCAGTGCAAGGTCGACGAGGAAATTCCGGTGAAGCTCTACGCCGCGGTGGCGCAGGTGCTCACCTACATCTTCCAGTTGCGCAAATGGCACCCCGCGCGCGGGCCGATGCCGCAGCTGGTGCAGCTGGACGTCGGCGCCGAAGGCGCGCCGGATCCGGCCGGAGATAACGCATGAGTCGCGCCATGGGCGTAATGCAGTCGTTGAAGGGTGGCGCGGGCGCGCCGCTTGTCGTGCTCGGCATGCTGGCGATGGTGACGGTGCCGCTGTCGCCGATCGTGCTGGACGCGTTCTTCACCATCAACATCGCGTTGTCGCTGGTGGTGATGCTGGCGGTGGTCTACGTCAAGCGTCCGCTCGAGTTCTCGATCTTCCCCAGCGTGCTGCTGATGGTGACGTTGTTGCGCCTCGCGCTGAACGTCGCATCCACGCGCGTGGTGCTGCTGCACGGCCACGAAGGCGAAGCCGCCGCGGGCCACGTCATCGAATCGTTCGGCCAGTTCGTCATCGGCGGCAGCTACGCCGTCGGCCTGGTCGTGTTCGCGATCCTCACCATCATCAACTTCGTGGTGGTGACCAAGGGCGCGGGCCGCATCTCCGAAGTGTCGGCGCGCTTCATCCTGGACGCGATGCCGGGCAAGCAGATGGCGATCGACGCCGACCTCAACGCGGGCCTGCTCACGCGCGAAGAAGCGAAGGCGCGTCGCGAGGACGTGCGCAACGAAGCCGACTTCTACGGCTCGATGGACGGTGCCGGCAAGTTCGTGCGCGGCGATGCGGTCGCAGGCCTGCTGATCCTCGGCATCAACCTGGTCGGCGGCATGCTCATCGGCGTGCTGCAGCACGGGCTCGGCTTCGGCCAGGCGGCGTCGACGTATTCGCTGCTGGCCATCGGCGACGGCCTCGTCGCGCAGTTGCCGGCGCTGCTGGTGTCCACCGCGACCGCGATGCTCGTCACGCGTGCGACCACCGAACAGGAAATGGGCGCGACGGTCCAGAAGCAGATCTTCGGCCACCATCGCGCCCTCACCGTGTCCGCGGCAATCCTCGGCCTGGTCGGCATCGTGCCGGGCATGCCGAACATTCCGTTCCTGCTCGCCGCGGCGGGCATGGGCTATGCGGCGTGGAGGCTCAACAAGAAGGCCAAGGATGCGGAAGTCGCGCCGGTCGAAGACAACGGCATCACGACCGCGCCGGTGCCGTCGCCGAACGCGGAACTGACGTGGGATGAACTGCGGCCGGTCGAGCCGCTGTCGCTGGAAGTCGGCTACCGGTTGATTCCGCTGGTCGATAAATCGCAGGGCGGCGAACTGCTCGCGCGACTGAAGGGCGTGCGTCGCAAGCTCACGCAGGATCTCGGCTTCCTGATTCCCGCGGTGCACGTGCGCGACAACCTCGAGCTCGCGCCGAACGCGTATCGCGTGATGGTGCACGGCGTGCCGGTCGCGACCGGCGAGCTGCAGCCCGATCGCGAAATGGCGCTGGATCCCGGCCGCGTATTCGGCCCGGTCGAGGGCATTCCGACGCGCGACCCGGCGTTCGGTCTCGACGCCGTGTGGATCGCGCCCACGCAGCGCGCGCATGCGGAATCACTCGGCTACACGGTGGTCGACCCGGCCACCGTGGTCGCCACGCATCTCTCGCACCTCGTGCGCGAAAAGGCGTCCGAACTGCTCGGCCACGATGAAGTGCAGCAGCTGCTGTCGAACGTCGCCAAGGCATCGCCGAAGCTCGTCGAGGAATTGACGCCCAAGCTGCTGCCGCTGTCGACGATCGTGCGCGTGCTGCAGTCGCTGCTGTCGGAGAAGGTGCCGCTGCGGCAGATGCGCCAGATCGTCGAAGCGCTGCTGGAACACGGCGCGATGACGCAGGATCCGGCGCAGCTGGTGGCGGTCGTCCGCACCGCACTCGGCCGCTTCATCGTCCAGGAACTCAACGGGCTCAACGCCGAACTGCCGGTGTTCACGCTCGCGCCCCAGCTCGAGCGAATGCTGCAGGACTCGGTCAGCGGCCAGGGCGCGGCGCTGGAGCCCGGCCTTGCCGAGCGTCTGCACCAGAACCTGAGCGAATGCGTAACGCGGCAGGAGAGCAAGGGCGAACCTGCCGTTCTGCTGGTGCCCTCGCCGATCCGCACGTCGATCGCCCGCTTGGTCCGTCACAGCGTGCCGCAGCTCGCGGTGCTCGCCTACGGCGAGGTGCCGGAAGACAAGCGGCTACGGCTGGTCGGCTCGATCGGGTGACGGCAGGCCTGACGGAACGCCCGCGCGTCTAGCGCGGGCCGGGTGAGGCGATGCCGCTTACGCGGCACCGCC
>NZ_BAAFZV010000010.1:0-1947 GCF_045866565.1 Lysobacter claricitrinus
GCACGATGATGATGCGGGTGAACGCGGTGATGCCCATCAGCGCCGCGGGCAGCAGCGTGATGCCGGTCATCAGCAGCAGCACCTGCAGCGGCATGCTCACCGGCTGGCCACCGACCTGGCCGACGTTGATGGCCGGNNAGCGGGCGCGACGGCGAAGCGGCCGCGACGTTCGTCGCCGCAGCGGCAGCCGGTTGCGTTGCCGCAGCGACGGCAGGTGTCGTCGGCGCGGCTTGCGCATGCGCGGAATGCGTCAGCAGCCCGTAGGCGAGGCCGATCAGCAGCGCGATCGCGCACAGCGTGCGCATGAAGCGTTCAAGCGTTCCGGTCATGACTTCTTGCCGAAATGCTGCGCGAGCACCTGTGCGAACACGGACGGTGCAGTCGACTCGGCGACGGGCAGCGGATGTTCCAGCGTGTGCAAGGTCCGTACCCCGCCCTGGCCAACGCCGACAAGCAGCTGCTGCCCGCCGACGTCGAGCACCACCGCGCGTTCGCGCGGGCCGAGCGCAACGCTCGCCACGACCTTCAATTGCGACGAACTGCCACCGCGATTCATGCCGGGCATGCGCTTGGCGAGCCAGCCGAGGCCGAGGATCAGGCCGATGACCAGCACCAGCGAGAACACCGCGCCACCGATGCTGCCGGCGTCCGCGGCAGGCGAATGCGTATTCGCGTGCGCGACCTGCGCAGTCGTTGTCGGGCGCAGCGGAAACGAAACCTTGCCGGTCGACGCGACAGGCTGCGTTGCAGCCGTCGTTGTCGTCGATGACGAAGCAGCGGGCGCGACGTTCGCGGTCGCAGGCGAAGCGACAGTTGCAGCCGTCGTCGCATCCGCCACCGTCGTGTTCGCAGCCGCCTGCGCGGGCGCCGCGACTGCGGCCATCTCGTCCATCGCCGGACCCACGCCGCTCACTTGAGTCGCTTGATGCGCTCGGACGGGCTCACGACATCGGTGAGCCGCACGCCGAAGCGATCGTTGACCACGACCACTTCGCCCTGCGCGATCAGCGTGCCGTTGACGTAGACATCGAGCGGTTCGCCGGCGGCGCGCTCGAGTTCCACCACCGAGCCCTGGTTGAGCTGCAGCAGGTTGCGGATCGGAATGCGCGCGCGACCGACTTCCAGCGACAGCGTCACGTTGACGTCGAGGATCACGTCGAGATTGAGGTCCGCGCCGGCGCCGCCTTCGGCGGTCAGTGCATCGAACGCCGCGGGCGCGGCAAGGTCGGAAGTGTTCATGGCGTTAGCCCAGGGAATCGAGGGGAATCAGCGAGCGCGGCTGGTTCACGTGGGTGATCTTGATGGCGTTCTTGCCGTTGTGCGTTCCGAATTCGCCGCCGAACAATGGCGTGCCTTCGACTTCCACCGACAACTGCTTCGGCAGGTCGATCGGAATCACGTCGCCGACCTTCAGCTTGCTCAGCGCGCGCAGCGAGATCGAGCGCTGCGCAAGGCTGCTGCTGACTTCGACCTCCGCGTCCTGCAGCTGCGAGCGCAGCGCGCGCGTCCAGTTCTCGTCCTTCTCGATGCGATCGGACTGCACGCCGGCGTCGAGGAGTTCGCGGATCGGCTCCAGCATCGAATACGGCAGCGCGACATGCAGTTCGCCGCCGCCGCCCTCGAGCTCGACGTGGAAGCGGCTGACCGCGATGTACTCGCGCGGCGAAATGATGTTGGCGAAGTGCGGGTTGACCTCGGAGTTCACGTATTCGAACTCGACCGGCAACACCGGCGCCCAGGCTTCGGTGAGGTCGGCGAAGGTCTGCTTGAGCAGCAGCTGGATCACGCGCATTTCGGTCGGCGTGAACTCGCGGCCTTCGATGCGCGTGTGGTACTTGCCCATGCCGCCGAAGAAGTTGTCGACGGTGGTGAACACCAGGCGCGGTTCGAACACGATGATGCCGGTGCCACGCAGCGGCTTCATCTTCACCAGGTTGAGGTTGTTCG
>NZ_BAAFZV010000010.1:2014-4794 GCF_045866565.1 Lysobacter claricitrinus
CGCTCGTTGATCATCTCGAGCGTCGGCAGCCGGCCGCGGACGATCTTGTCCTGGCTGGCGAAATCGTAGTTGCGCGCCTCGCCCGGAGCGGCCGGCGGCTCGACCTCGATCGCCCCCGCGTCCACGCCGTGGAGGAGGGCATCGATCTCGTCCTGTGAAAGCAGGTCGGCGCTCATTCGGGGTCCCTTACTGGGTGACCAGGCTCGTGAAGATCACGGCGTCGACGCGCATCGGCGCGCCTTCGTCCTTCAGTACCGACTTCACTTCAATGAGCGCGCGTTCCTGCAGGCGCTCCTTGCCGCTTCGCTGCACCAGCTGGTCGGCGGTCTGCTGCCCGAACAGAAGCAGCAGGCGATTGCGGATGGCCGGCGCCTGCTCGTGCAGCGCGGCGAGGGTTTCGGGATCGCGCGTGGCCAGCTGCACGTCGGCCTGCAGGTAGCGCACGGTGTCGGTGTCGGCGAGGTTGACCACGAACGACGGGTCCATTGCGAAGTACTGCGTCGGCAGCTTCTTCGCGGCCTCGTGCTTGGACGGCGCGCTGCTCGAATACCACCACGCGCCGGCACCGCCGCCGCCAAGCAGCAGCGCGGTGGCGACGCCGATGATGATCAGCTTCTTCTTGCTCTTCTTCTTGGGCTCTTCGGTCGCCTCAGGGGCGGCAACCGGAGCGGCAGGGGCTTTGGCGGACACGGGCGACTCCATGGGTACGCCCGGGTCGTGCAAATGCCGTGCCGCGTTTGGGAGCGTGGTCGACGGGGTTTTGACGCCGGGCTGAACGGGGTCGCGTCGGGAGGCCGTCGATCGGGGTCACCGTCACGCTTGGCCCGTGAAGGCGGCTGGCCAGGCGGCCTAGCGCCCGCGATCGATACAGCCGGTCGTCGAGCCGATGCTCAGCGCGTACTGCTGCGAACGCGCGGGCAACAGGTCGTTATCTATCGGCTACGACCAGTCGGTCGCGACGCCTCGCCGGTTACGCGTACTCGTCGATGATGCCGCGCGAGCGCAGCACGCGAACCGTCGTCACCTGCTGCTCCGCGTCCGCGCCGAGCTCGCCCGCGCCGGGGAAGGCGCCGGAAGCGGCGGTGGAGCGGCCGTCACCCGGCTGGCGCCCACCGCTGCCGACCTGTGCGTTGCCGAGTTCCATGCCCTGGCGGCCGAGCAGGTCGCGCAGCTGGTCCATGCCGGATTCGAGGGCGCGGCGGACGTCGGCGTGCGCCGCGTGGAACTGCGCGTTGACGCGATGCCCGTCCATCTGCAGGCGGATGTCGATCGGGCCGAGCGCTTC
Organism: Lysobacter claricitrinus; assembly: GCF_045866565.1. Classification (NCBI taxonomy): domain Bacteria; kingdom Pseudomonadati; phylum Pseudomonadota; class Gammaproteobacteria; order Lysobacterales; family Lysobacteraceae; genus Lysobacter; species Lysobacter claricitrinus. The sequence continues at coordinate 3,300 of NZ_BAAFZV010000010.1, forward strand.
GGGCGTGACGCGGATTTCCGCGTGCTCGAGTTTCTGGTCGGCCATCCAGGTGATGCGCTGGCTCATGCCGTCGTCGAAATCGGCGTCGAGCGACAGTGGCGCGGCCAGCGGCGAGGCCGCAACGACGTCGCGAACGGTCGACGGCACATCCATGCCGCGCGTCATCAGCGGGTTGAACGCGATGGCCGGTGCGGTGGTGGTCGAGCCGTCGATGGACGACGCCGCGCCCGTGCGATCGGTCTTGCTTTCAGCCATCGCTGCGAGTGCGGCGAACGCATCGGCGGCCGGCGTGGCGGCGGCAGGCTGCGCGTTCGTTGCACCAGCACCCGGCGACAACGCCTGCAGCAACGCGATGCCGGCTGCGCCGGTGGGCGGTGATGCGTTCGGTGTCGCGGACGCCGTGGCATCCGTTGCGGTCGTCACGGCGCCGGCAAGTGGCGCTGTTGCGAGCGCGGTCGGAAGCGCGGTGGATGGGAGCGCCGTAGCGCCGGGCAGGGTGCCCGTCAGTGCGGTGGTCGCTGCATCGGTTGGCGCGACTGGCGCGGGCTTAGCGGTCGCGGCCCAGTCGCCGGTCAGCAACGCGAGCATGCGATCCGGCAGTGAGTCGGGCGTGGACGCGGTTGCAGGTGCATCGTCGCGCGTGGCCTTGGTCGCCGTGTCGTCGGAGGCATCGCTGGCAGTGGTGGACGTCGTGGCGTTCGCGTCGTCGGCCGACGCGTTGTCCTGCGGCTTGCCGTCGCGACGCGCAGCGGCGTTGGCACGCTCGTGCGGCTTCGCGTTCGCGGCCTGCGTCGACTCATCGCCGCGCGATGCATCGTCGCGCCGTGGGCGCGTTGCCTCGTGTGGTCGTGTCTCGTTCTGCGCAACCTGTTCGCGCGGCATTTCCCGTCGCGATTCGACCGGGGCATGCGGCGTCTCGCCCGTATCGAACGAGAACTCCGGCGCGTCGTGCTGCGCTTTCGACGACGCGCGCGCCACCGCGCCGGTCACCGCCTGCGGCGTCGAGGACGGACGATCGATATTCATGACGACTGTTCCTCGGTGCCCAGCGCCGCGCGAACGCGACGGCTGGCGAGATCGTCGAGTTCCTTCTGCGAGCGCTGGTCGGCGACGCGCGTTTCCTCGCTGCGATAACTCGCGGCGAGCTTCTGCAGCACGTGCGTTTCGCGGCTCGCGAGCATCAGCCGCGCACGTTCGACTTCGGTGGCTTCGCGCGAACGCTCGACCGCCTGCAACTGCTGCGTCACCGCCTGCTGCAACTTCGCCTGGAAGGCGACGCGGTTGGCCAGCAGCGCGGGGTTGAACGTCGCACCCTGTTNNTGTTCGGGCGTCGACGAATATTCGGCCGAATAGCGCTGCAGCGCTTCCAGTCGCGCCTTCTGCTCCGCATGCACGGCTTCGCGCGCGGCCACCTGCTGCGCCACTTCATCCTGCTGGCGTTGCTTGATCTGGAGGATCGGGTCGAGGCGTTGGGAGCGCGGCGCCATGGAGAAGT
>NZ_BAAFZV010000011.1:0-5552 GCF_045866565.1 Lysobacter claricitrinus
CCCGATTATCTCGCCGGCGCCCCGCGGGTTTTGTGTCGCGCAAAGACAAACCCCCACCCGTATTCACGGGCGGGGGTTTGCGGGATAAAGACCCTGGCGATGACCTACTCTCGCATGGGCAAATGCCACACTACCATCGGCGCGGGTGCGTTTCACTTCCGAGTTCGGGATGGGATCGGGTGGTTCCACACCGCTATGGTCACCAGGGAGAGGGTGGAGGGTCGCCGGTTAGGCGCCACGCTCTCGACGGTTACCGGACAAGCCTTTCGGCCTGAGCGGAATAAGTTGGATGTAGCGAGCAGTGAATGTCGTGACGTGTCACGAGGGTAAGGTGCTTTGGTTAACCCAAAGCGTCTTGAGGTTATATGGTCAAGCCGCACGGATCATTAGTACAGGTTAGCTCAACGCATTGCTGCGCTTACACACCCTGCCTATCAACGTCGTAGTCTTCAACGTTCCTTTAGGGGAGTCAAGCTCCCGGGAGATCTCATCTTGAGGCGCGCTTCCCGCTTAGATGCTTTCAGCGGTTATCGCTTCCGAACATAGCTACCCGGCAGTGCCACTGGCGTGACAACCGGAACACCAGAGGTTCGTCCACTCCGGTCCTCTCGTACTAGGAGCAGCCCCTCTCAAATCTCCAACGCCCACGACAGATAGGGACCGAACTGTCTCACGACGTTCTGAACCCAGCTCGCGTACCACTTTAAATGGCGAACAGCCATACCCTTGGGACCGACTACAGCCCCAGGATGTGATGAGCCGACATCGAGGTGCCAAACACCGCCGTCGATATGAACTCTTGGGCGGTATCAGCCTGTTATCCCCGGAGTACCTTTTATCCGTTGAGCGATGGCCCTTCCATACAGAACCACCGGATCACTAAGACCTACTTTCGTACCTGCTTGATCCGTCGATCTTGCAGTCAAGCACGCTTATGCCTTTGCACACAGTGCGCGATGTCCGACCGCGCTGAGCGTACCTTCGTGCTCCTCCGTTACTCTTTGGGAGGAGACCGCCCCAGTCAAACTACCCACCATACACGGTCCCCGCGCCGGATAACGGCGCCAGGTTAGAACGTCAAGCACATCAGGGTGGTATTTCAAGGATGGCTCCACCGAAGCTAGCGCCTCGGTTTCATAGCCTCCCACCTATCCTACACAGACGAACTCAACGTTCAGTGTAAAGCTATAGTAAAGGTTCACGGGGTCTTTCCGTCTTGCCGCGGGAACGCTGCATCTTCACAGCGATTTCAATTTCACTGAGTCTCGGGTGGAGACAGCGCCGCTGTCGTTACGCCATTCGTGCAGGTCGGAACTTACCCGACAAGGAATTTCGCTACCTTAGGACCGTTATAGTTACGGCCGCCGTTTACTGGGGCTTCGATCAAGAGCTTCGCCTTGCGGCTAACCCCATCACTTAACCTTCCAGCACCGGGCAGGCGTCACACCCTATACGTCCACTTTCGTGTTTGCAGAGTGCTGTGTTTTTGATAAACAGTCGCAGCGGCCTGGTCACTGCGGCCCTCCCCAGCTATTAACCATGGAGGGCGCACCTTCTCCCGAAGTTACGGTGCTATTTTGCCTAGTTCCTTCACCCGAGTTCTCTCAAGCGCCTTAGAATTCTCATCCTGCCCACCTGTGTCGGTTTACGGTACGGTCTGCGTAAGCTGAAGCTTAGGAGCTTTTCCTGGAAGCGTGATATCAGCAGCTTCGCCCTAATGGGCTCGTCCTTAGTCTCAACGTTGCTCCCCCGGATTTGCCAAAGGGAACCGCCTCAACTCTCTCACCCGGACAACCAACGCCGGGCCTGCCTAACCTTCTCCGTCCCTCCATCGCACTTACGCGAGGTGCTGGAATATTAACCAGCTTCCCATCGACTACGCTTTTCAGCCTCGCCTTAGGGGCCGACTCACCCTGCGCCGATTGACGTTGCGCAAGGAAACCTTGGGCTTTCGGCGTGCGGGGTTTTCACCCGCATTATCGTTACTCATGTCAGCATTCGCACTTCCGATACCTCCAGCAACCTTCTCAAGTCACCTTCAACGGCTTACGGAACGCTCCTCTACCGCGCATACAGAAGTATGCACCCCAAGCTTCGGTTCATCGCTTAGCCCCGTTAAATCTTCCGCGCAGACCGACTCGACCAGTGAGCTATTACGCTTTCTTTAAAGGGTGGCTGCTTCTAAGCCAACCTCCTGGCTGTCTGTGCCTTTCCACATCGTTTTCCACTTAGCGATGAATTTGGGACCTTAGCTGTGGGTCTGGGTTGTTTCCCTTTTCACGACGGACGTTAGCACCCGCCGTGTGTCTCCCATACAGTCCGTCTCGGTATTCGGAGTTTGCAATGGTTTGGTAAGTCGCAATGACCCCCTAGCCATAACAGTGCTCTACCCCCGAGAGGATACATATGAGGCGCTACCTAAATAGCTTTCGAGGAGAACCAGCTATCTCCGGGTTCGATTAGCTTTTCACTCCTAATCACACCTCATCCCCTACCTTTGCAACGGGAGTGGGTTCGGGCCTCCAGTCGGTGTTACCCGACCTTCACCCTGGGCATGACTAGATCACCCGGTTTCGGGTCTACTGCCCGCGACTATGCGCCCTTATCAGACTCGGTTTCCCTTCGCCTCCCCTATACGGTTAAGCTCGCCACGAACAGTAAGTCGCTGACCCATTATACAAAAGGTACGCCGTCACCCTTGCGGGCTCCGACTGCTTGTACGCACACGGTTTCAGGATCTATTTCACTCCCTTCACCAGGGTTCTTTTCGCCTTTCCCTCACGGTACTGGTTCACTATCGGTCGGTCAGTAGTATTTAGCCTTGGAGGATGGTCCCCCCATGTTCAGACAGGGTTTCACGTGCCCCGCCTTACTCGATTTCACTGGAAAAGCCTTTTCGCGTACCGGGCTATCACCGTCTATGGCCAACCTTTCCAGGTTGTTCCGCTAAAACTAATCCAGCTTAAGGGCTGGTCCCCGTTCGCTCGTCACTACTTAGGGAATCTCGGTTGATTTCTTTTCCTCCGGGTACTTAGATATTTCAGTTCTCCGGGTTCGCTTCCAGCAGCTATGTATTTACTGCAGGATACTGCTTGCGCAGTGGGTTTCCCCATTCGGACATCGCGGGATCAATGCTTGTTGCCAGCTCCCCCGCGCTTTTCGCAGGCTGCCACGTCCTTCATCGCCTCTGACCGCCAAGGCATCCACCGTGTGCGCTTATTCGCTTGACCATATAACCCCAAGTCGCCTCGGGGTCGTAGTTGTGTCCAGGGGTACAAAGCCCGGACGCGAATTCAACGACTCAATTTTTAGGGATCTCGAGGATCCCCGCCTTAGCCTCACGACACGTCTGTAGACATTCGTCTAAAACGCTCGCTACATCCATATTTTCAAAGAACACACGACCGGCTTCAGCGCCCGTCGCGTTTCTAACTTTGTGTGTGCAGGCATTCGAAGTGGTGGGTCTGGGAGGACTCGAACCACCGACCTCACCCTTATCAGGGGTGCGCTCTAACCACCTGAGCTACAGACCCGGTGCGTGGTGGAGCTTGTCGGGATCGAACCGACGACCCCCTGCTTGCAAAGCAGGTGCTCTCCCAGCTGAGCTAAAGCCCCATTTGGGGACGCTCTCCGGACACTTACCGGGTGTCCGGAAACTTCGAATGCAGGTGTCTTGTGCGGGCGCCTGGCAGCAATGCTGCCGGTTCTCAAAAGGAGGTGATCCAGCCGCACCTTCCGATACGGCTACCTTGTTACGACTTCACCCCAGTCATCGGCCACACCGTGGCAAGCGCCCCCCCGAAGGTTAAGCTACCTGCTTCTGGTGCAACAGACTCCCATGGTGTGACGGGCGGTGTGTACAAGGCCCGGGAACGTATTCACCGCAGCAATGCTGATCTGCGATTACTAGCGATTCCGACTTCATGGAGTCGAGTTGCAGACTCCAATCCGGACTGGGATAGGGTTTCTGGGATTGGCTCACCCTCGCGGGATTGCGGCCCTCTGTCCCTACCATTGTAGTACGTGTGTAGCCCTGGCCGTAAGGGCCATGATGACTTGACGTCATCCCCACCTTCCTCCGGCTTGTCGCCGGCGGTCTCCTTAGAGTTCCCACCATTACGTGCTGGCAACTAAGGACAAGGGTTGCGCTCGTTGCGGGACTTAACCCAACATCTCACGACACGAGCTGACGACAGCCATGCAGCACCTGTCTCACGGTTCCCGAAGGCACTCCCGCATCTCTGCAGGATTCCGTGGATGTCAAGGCCAGGTAAGGTTCTTCGCGTTGCATCGAATTAAACCACATACTCCACCGCTTGTGCGGGCCCCCGTCAATTCCTTTGAGTTTCAGTCTTGCGACCGTACTTCCCAGGCGGCGAACTTAACGCGTTAGCTTCGATACTGAGTGCCAAGTTGCACCCAACATCCAGTTCGCATCGTTTAGGGCGTGGACTACCAGGGTATCTAATCCTGTTTGCTCCCCACGCTTTCGTGCCTCAGTGTCAGTGCTGGTCCAGGGTGCCGCCTTCGCCACGGATGTTCCTCCCGATATCTACGCATTTCACTGCTACACCGGGAATTCCGCACCCCTCTACCGCACTCCAGATCGCCAGTATCCAATGCAGTTCCCAGGTTGAGCCCGGGGCTTTCACATCAGACTTAACGAACCACCTACGCACGCTTTACGCCCAGTAATTCCGAGTAACGCTTGCACCCTTCGTATTACCGCGGCTGCTGGCACGAAGTTAGCCGGTGCTTATTCTTCCGGTACCGTCAGAACCCCCGAGTATTAATCGAAGGCTTTTCTTCCCGGACAAAAGAGCTTTACAACCCGAAGGCCTTCTTCACTCACGCGGCATGGCTGGATCAGGCTTGCGCCCATTGTCCAATATTCCCCACTGCTGCCTCCCGTAGGAGTCTGGACCGTGTCTCAGTTCCAGTGTGGCTGATCATCCTCTCAGACCAGCTACGGATCGTCGCCTTGGTGGGCCTTTACCCCGCCAACTAGCTAATCCGGCGTCGGCTCATCTTTCTGCGTGAGGCCTTGCGGTCCCCCACTTTCACCCGTAGGTCGTATGCGGTATTAGCGTAAGTTTCCCTACGTTATCCCCCACAAAAAGGCAGATTCCGACGCATTCCTCACCCGTCCGCCGCTCGCCGGCATCCCGAAGGACCCGCTGCCGCTCGACTTGCATGTGTTAGGCCTGCCGCCAGCGTTCACTCTGAGCCAGGATCAAACTCTTCACTTAAGTTTTGCAACCAATCCCGAAGGATCGGCTAAAGCTTTTAGTGCAGAGCCCGTTCCAAGCCTCAAAACTCGCTTGCATTTGCATGCATTTAAATCTTGTTGCTTGTGACGAGACATCTGCGATGGACAGTCATCCACCACCAGACGCCCGCACAAGTCACCTGCGCACACTGTCAAAGATCAGAAGACTTCGGCCTCAGCGCCTCGTCTTTTTATCCCCTCGAACCGACTTCAGTCCGTCCGAGTGAGCCGCCCATTTTAGGGCAGTTTCGATCACTGTCAACACCCGGTGATCGACTTTTTT
>NZ_BAAFZV010000012.1:0-15000 GCF_045866565.1 Lysobacter claricitrinus
TCGAACTTACCCTTGGCCATTGCAAATACCTCAGTTTTTCAGTTGATCAGTTGCCCCGGATTCGCACCCGGGGCGATTCGTTTTCGTCAGTTCTTCTTGATCACCGACTCGGCGATGTTCGCCGGCGCTTCCGCGTAGTGATCGAACTCCATCGTGAAGGTCGCGCGGCCCTGCGACATCGAACGCAGCGTGGTCGCGTAGCCGAACATCTCACCGAGCGGGATCATCGCGTTGATGATCTTGCCCGACGGGCTGTCGTCCTGACCCTGCAGGATGCCGCGACGACGGCTGACGTCGCCCATCACGTCACCGAGGTAATCCTCGGGCGACACGATCTCGACCTTCATCATCGGCTCGAGTAGCGCCGGGCTCGCCTTGTTGAAGCCTTCCTTGAACGCCATGGAGCCGGCGATCTTGAACGCCATTTCGGACGAGTCGACCTCGTGGTACGAACCGTCGACGAGCTTGACCTTGACGTCGACGACCGGGTAACCAGCAAGCACGCCATTGGCGACGGCTTCCTTGATGCCCTTGTCGACGGCCGGGATGTATTCCTTCGGAATCACACCACCGACGATCGCGTTCTCGAACTCGTAACCCTTGCCCTGCTCGTTCGGCGACAGCTCGATCCACACGTGGCCGAACTGACCCTTACCACCGGTCTGGCGCGCGTACTTGCCTTCGACCTTGACCGACTTGCGGATGGTCTCGCGGTACGCGACCTGCGGCTTGCCGACGTTGGCTTCGACGTTGAACTCGCGCTTCATGCGGTCGACGAGGATGTCCAGGTGCAGCTCGCCCATGCCGGCGATGATGGTCTGGCCCGATTCCTCGTCGGTGCGCACGCGGAACGAAGGATCTTCCTGCGCCAGGCGGCCCAGGGCGATGCCCATCTTTTCCTGGTCCGACTTGGTCTTCGGTTCGACCGCCATCGAGATGACGGGCTCCGGGAAGGTCATGCGCTCAAGCGTGATGATCGCGTCCTGTGCGCACAGCGTGTCGCCGGTCGTGACGTCCTTCAGGCCGACCGCAGCAGCGATGTCGCCTGCGCGGACTTCCTTGATTTCGTCACGGTTGTTGGCGTGCATCTGCAGGATGCGGCCCACGCGCTCCTTCTTCGACTTGACCGGGTTGTAGACCTGGTCACCCGAATTCAGGACGCCCGAGTACACGCGGAAGAACGTGAGCGAACCCACGAACGGGTCCGTCATGATCTTGAACGCGAGCGCCGAGAACGGCTCGGTGTCGGACGCCTTGCGGCTGTCTTCCTTCTCGTCGTCGTCGATGCCCTGCACCGGCGGGCGATCGGCCGGCGACGGCAGCAGGTTGATGACGCCGTCGAGCATGGCCTGCACGCCCTTGTTCTTGAACGCGCTGCCGCAGAACACGGGCACGATCTCGACGCGCAGCGTGCGCTCGCGCAGGCCGGACACGATCTCGGCCTCCGTCAGCTCATCGCCACCGAGGTACTTGTCCATCAGCTCTTCGGACGCTTCCGCCGCGGCTTCGATCATGAAGCTGCGCGCTTCCTCGGCCTTGGCCTGGAGTTCCGCCGGGATGTCGCGGTATTCGAACTTCGTGCCCTGCGACGCGACGTCCCAATGGATCGCCTTCATCTTGAGCAGGTCGACGACGCCTTCGAAGCCGTCCTCGGCACCGATCGGCACCTGCATCGGAACAGCGTACGCGCCGAGGCGCGACTTCAGCTGCTCGACGACCTTGTCGAAGTTCGCGCCGGTGCGGTCCATCTTGTTGACGAACGCCATGCGCGGCACGGAGTACTTGTTGGCCTGGCGCCACACCGTCTCCGACTGCGGCTGCACGCCGCCGACGGCGCACAGCACGAACACCGCGCCGTCGAGCACGCGCAGCGAACGCTCGACTTCAATGGTGAAGTCGACGTGGCCGGGCGTATCGATGATGTTGAAGCGGTGCTCCGGCAGGGACTTGTCCATGCCCTTCCAGAATGCGGTCGTCGCGGCCGACGTAATGGTGATGCCGCGCTCCTGCTCCTGCTCCATCCAGTCCATCGTCGCGGCACCTTCGTGCACTTCGCCGATCTTGTGGCTGACGCCGGTGTAGAACAGGATGCGTTCGGACGTGGTGGTCTTGCCGGCATCGATGTGCGCCATGATGCCGAAGTTGCGGTAACGCTCGATGGGAGTGGTGCGAGCCACGGGACCCTCTCGTAAGTTTTCGGATTCTCAAATGGCCGGACGCCGCCCTGAAGGCGGCCTCCGGTGGAAGGGCGACACGGTGGTCGCCCTGTAGCGCTCGTAGCGCTAGATCACCAGCGGTAGTGCGCGAAGGCCTTGTTGGCCTCGGCCATGCGGTGCGTCTCTTCGCGCTTCTTGATCGCGCCACCGCGGTTTTCGCTGGCGTCGAGCAGCTCGGCCGCGAGCTTGCGCGGCATCGAGTTCTCGCCGCGCTTGCGGGCGGAGTCGATCAACCAACGCATGGCGAGCGCCGCACGACGCGACGAACGCACTTCGACCGGCACCTGGTACGTCGCACCGCCGACGCGGCGGGACTTGACCTCGACCGCCGGAGCGACGTTGGTCAGAGCCTTTTCGACGAGCTCGAGGGCGTTCGGATTCTTCTGGCCGATGACGTCCATCGCGCCGTACACGATCTTCTCGGCGACGGACTTCTTGCCGCTCTGCATGACCATGTTGATGAAACGGGCGATCGTCTCGCTGCCGTGCTTGGGATCGGGCAGAACCGAGCGCTGCGGGGTAGAACCTTTACGCGACATTGGCGTGTACCTCTCGTATCAGTCGGCGGCGCGGTGCGCCGTCCGGAATCAGGACTTCGGACGCTTCGCGCCGTACTTGGAACGGCTCTGGCGACGCTTGGCGACGCCGGCGGCGTCGAGCGAACCACGGACGGTGTGGTAGCGCACGCCCGGGAGGTCCTTCACACGACCACCGCGGATCAGAACGACCGAGTGCTCCTGCAGGTTGTGACCTTCACCGCCGATGTACGAAATGATCTCGTAGCCGTTGGTGAGGCGGACCTTGGCGACCTTGCGAAGTGCCGAGTTCGGCTTCTTCGGGGTCGTGGTGTACACGCGGGTGCACACGCCACGACGCTGCGGGCAGTTCTGCAGGGCCGGTGACGTGCTCTTGTAGGTTTCAGGGCTGCGCGGCTTGCGCACCAGCTGATTGATGGTCGCCATCTGGAGCTCTTCGTTTGGGCGCGGGGCCCGTGGAAAACGGAAGGCCAGCCCCGAGGGGCCAGCCAAGACGAAAAAGCCTAGCCCGCGTCCGGATAGACCGGTCGCGGGCTCGACTTGTGCGACACGCGACCGCCATAAGGCGCGCGCGTCGCGAGATCCCACCCTGCCTTGGGTCCAATACGAGGCACGTCCTGTGACCTCATTTGGTGATCTGGGGCTTGCCCGAAGGCCGCCCGGGTAATGCTTAGCCTGCGAAGTATAGCAGGGCCCGCCCGCCCGTGGGCAAGCGGGCCCGGTGCATCACTCTTCCTCGCCGCCCTCGGCCGCTTCGGCAGCGGCCGGAGCTTCCTCGATCGTCGCCGGCGCGGACAGCGTCTCGAGTTCCTGATCGGTCAGGCCCGAGGCGTTCTTGCGGCGCTGGCTGTGGTACGCCAGGCCGGTACCGGCCGGGATCAGGCGACCGACGATCACGTTCTCCTTGAGGCCGCGCAGCGTGTCGCGGGTGCCGCGGACGGCCGCCTCGGTGAGTACGCGGGTGGTCTCCTGGAACGACGCCGCCGAGATGAACGACTCGGTCGCCAGCGAGGCCTTGGTGATGCCGAGCAGCACGGGGTCGTACTTGGTCAGGATCTCGTTGCGCTTGCCGAGGCGCTGGTTCTCCTCGATCACGCGCTGACGCTCGACCTGCTCGCCCGCCAGGAACTTGCTGTCGCCGGCGTCGGCGATCTCGACCTTGCGCAGCATCTGGCGAACGATCACCTCGATGTGCTTGTCGTTGATCTTGACGCCCTGCAGGCGGTAGACGTCCTGGATTTCCTTGGTCAGGTACACGGCCAGCGGCTCGACGCCCAGCAGGCGCAGGATGTCCTGCGGGTTGGGCTCGCCGTCGACGACCGTCTCGCCCTTCTCCACGTGCTCGCCTTCGAACACGATGATCTGGCGGTACTTCGGGATCAGCTCTTCGTGCTCGCCACCCTCGGCATCCTTGATGATCAGACGCTGCTTGCCCTTGGTGTCCTTGCCGAACGAGACGATGCCCGAACGCTCCGCGAGGATCGCCGGATCCTTCGGCTTGCGCGCTTCGAACAGGTCGGCAACGCGCGGCAGACCACCGGTGATGTCGCGGGTCTTCGAGGCTTCCTGCGGGATCTTGGCGACCACGTCGCCCACGCCGACCGGCGCGCCGTCCTGCAGGTTGACGATCGAGCGCGGCGGCAGCATGTACTGCGCCGGCAGATCGGTACCCGGAATCTGCAGGTCCTTGCCGTTCGCATCGACGATGCGCACGAGAGGACGCAGATCCTTGGCCTGCGTACCACGACGCTTCGGATCGGTGATCTCGCTCGAGGCGAGGCCGGTCAGTTCGTCGGTCTTCTGGATGACGGTGACGCCGTCGATGAAGTCGATGAAGCGCATGAAGCCCTTCACTTCCGACACGATCGGGTGGTTATGCGGATCCCAGTTGGCGACCTGCTGGCCGGCCTTGACGTCCGCACCGTCGCGCACCGTGATCGTCGCACCGTACGGCAGCTTGTAGCGCTCGCGTTCGCGACCGTGGGCGTCGAGGATCGACAGTTCACCCGAGCGAGAGACCGCGACCAGGTGGCCATTCGCGTGGTCGACGTGCTTGAGGTTGTTGAACTTGACCGAACCCGTCGTCTTGACGGTGATGTTGTCGATCGCAGCCGCACGCGATGCCGCACCACCGATGTGGAACGTACGCATGGTGAGCTGCGTGCCCGGCTCGCCGATCGACTGCGCCGCGACGACACCCACGGCCTCGCCGTGGTTGACGAGGTGGCCGCGGCCGAGGTCACGGCCGTAGCAGAACGCGCAGACGCCGAACGGCGTTTCGCAGGTGATCGTCGAACGCACCTTGATCGACTGCACGCTGGCTTCTTCGAGCTTGGCGACCCAGGCTTCGTCGAGCAGCGTATTGCGGGTGACGATCGGATCCTCGTCGTTGCCCGGCAGGAACACGTCCTCGGCCACGACGCGACCCAGCACGCGCTCCTTCAGCGGTTCGACCACGTCGCCGCCTTCAACGATCGGGGTCATCATCAGGCCCTCGAGCGTGCCGCAGTCGGTTTCGGTGATGACCACGTCCTGCGCGACGTCGACGAGTCGACGCGTCAGGTAACCCGAGTTCGCCGTCTTCAGTGCGGTATCGGCGAGACCCTTACGGGCACCGTGGGTCGAGATGAAGTACTGCAGGACGTTCAGGCCTTCGCGGAAGTTCGCGGTGATCGGCGTCTCGATGATCGAGCCGTCCGGCTTCGCCATCAGGCCGCGCATACCGGCGAGCTGACGGATCTGCGCCTGCGAACCACGCGCACCCGAGTCGGCCATGATGTAAATCGAGTTCATCGACTTCTGCGCGACCTGCTTACCGTCGGTCCCTTCGACCATCTCGGTGCCGATCGCGTCCATCATCGCCTTGGCCACGCGCTCGTTCGTGCGCGACCAGATGTCGACGACCTTGTTGTAGCGCTCGCCGGCGGTGACCAGGCCCGACTGGTACTGCTCCTGGATCTCCAGCACTTCGGCTTCCGCCTCGGCGAGGATGCCCTTCTTCTCGTCCGGGATGGTCATGTCGTCGATGCCGATCGACACGCCGGCGCGCGTTGCGTACGCGAAGCCGGTGTACATCAGCTGGTCGGCGAAGATCACCGTGTCCTTGAGGCCCAGCTGGCGATAGCAGCTGTTGATCAGGCGCGAGATGTTCTTCTTGGTCAGCTCGGTGTTGGCGAGCTCGAACGGCAGGCCGTCCGGCAGGATTTCCTGCAGCAGCGCGCGGCCGACCGTGGTGTCGACGATCGAGGTCTGCTTCGAACGCGAACCGTCTTCGGCGATCACGGTCTGCGTGATGCGGACCTTGCACTTGGCATGCAGCTCGACGACGCGGTTGTCGTACGCGCGCTTGACCTCGGCGACGTTCGCGAACGCCATGCCCTCGCCCTTCTTGTTCACCAGGGCGCGGGTCATGTAGTACAGGCCGAGCACGACGTCCTGCGACGGCACGATGATCGGCTCGCCGTTCGCCGGCGACAGGATGTTGTTCGACGACATCATCAGCGCGCGCGCTTCCAGCTGGGCTTCCAGCGAGAGCGGCACGTGGACGGCCATCTGGTCACCGTCGAAGTCGGCGTTGAACGCCGTGCACACGAGCGGATGCAGCTGGATCGCCTTGCCTTCGATGAGCACCGGCTCGAACGCCTGGATGCCGAGGCGGTGCAGCGTCGGTGCGCGGTTGAGCAGCACCGGATGCTCGCGGATCACCTCTTCGAGGATGTCCCACACCTGCGCTTCTTCGCGCTCGACGAGCTTCTTCGCCGCCTTGATCGTCGTGGCGAGGCCACGGCGCTGCAGCTTGGAGAAGATGAAGGGCTTGAACAGCTCGAGCGCCATCTTCTTCGGCAGGCCGCACTCGTGCAGGCGCAGCGTCGGGCCGACCACGATGACCGAACGGCCGGAGTAGTCGACGCGCTTGCCGAGCAGGTTCTGACGGAAGCGACCCTGCTTGCCCTTGATCATGTCGGCGAGCGACTTGAGCGGGCGCTTGTTCGTACCGGTGATGGCGCGGCCACGACGGCCGTTGTCCATCAGCGCATCGACCGACTCCTGCAGCATGCGCTTCTCGTTGCGCACGATGATGTCGGGCGCATTGAGTTCGAGCAGGCGACGCAGGCGGTTGTTGCGGTTGATGACGCGGCGGTAAAGGTCGTTGAGATCCGACGTCGCGAAGCGGCCACCGTCCAGCGGGACGAGCGGACGCAGATCCGGCGGCAGCACCGGCAGGACGGTCATGACCATCCACTCCGGGCGGTTGCCCGACTCGATGAAGGCTTCGACCAGCTTGATGCGCTTGGTGAGGCGCTTGAGCTTGGTCTCCGAACCCGTCGACGCGATGTCTTCCTTCAGCTGCACCATCTGCGACTGCAGGTCGATCGTGCGCAGCAGCTCGTAGATCGCCTCGGCGCCCATCGCGGCTTCGAAGTCGTCGCCGTGCTCCTGGCGCGCCTGCAGGAACTGCTCTTCGGTGAGCAGCTGGCCGCGTTCCATCGGCGTCAGGCCCGGCTCCGTCACCACGAAGGCTTCGAAGTACAGGATGCGCTCGATGTCACGCAGGGTCATGTCGAGCATCAGGCCGATGCGCGACGGAAGCGACTTCAGGAACCAGATGTGCGCGACCGGCGACGCGAGGTCGATGTGGCCCATGCGCTCGCGACGCACCTTGGCCAGCGTGACTTCCGTGCCGCACTTCTCGCAGACCACGCCGCGGTGCTTCATGCGCTTGTACTTGCCGCACAGGCACTCGTAGTCCTTGATCGGGCCGAAGATCGCCGAGCAGAACAGGCCGTCACGCTCGGGCTTGAACGTGCGGTAGTTGATCGTCTCGGGCTTCTTCACTTCGCCGTACGACCAGGAGCGGATCAGGTCCGGCGATGCCAGGCCGATCTTGATCGCGTCGAAGTCGATCGTCGTGCGCTGCTGGTTGAACAGATTGAGCAGGTCTTTCATTTCAGTCTCCTAGGGAGCGATTCGCAGTAGAGAACGTTCCGTGCGGCAGGCCGGCGCGTGTGGCGCGCCGGCCGCGCGGTTCTCAGTGCTCTTCGAGCTCCATGTTGATCGCCAGCGAGCGGATTTCCTTCACGAGGACGTTGAAGGACTCCGGCATGCCGGCGACCATCTCGTAGTCGCCGTCGACGATGTTCTTGTACATCTGGTTGCGGCCCTGCACGTCGTCGGACTTCACCGTCAGCATTTCCTGCAGGGTGTAGGCCGCGCCGTAGGCTTCCAGCGCCCAGACTTCCATTTCGCCGAAACGCTGGCCGCCGAACTGCGCCTTGCCGCCCAGCGGCTGCTGGGTGACGAGCGAGTACGGGCCGGTCGAACGCGCGTGCATCTTGTCGTCGACCAGGTGGTTCAGCTTCAGCATGTGCATGTAGCCGATCGTGACCGGGCGTTCGAACGCTTCGCCGGTGCGACCGTCATGCAGGATCGTCTGGCCGCTCGACGGAAGCTCCGCGAGTTCCAGCATGCGCTTGATCTCGAACTCCGCCGCACCGTCGAACACCGGCGTCGCCATCGGCACGCCGTCGGTGAGGTTCTTCGCCAGGCGCAGCAGCTCCTCGTCGGAGAACTGCGTCAGGTCGACGCGCTCACCCACCACCGCGGTGTCGTGGTTGTAGATGTCGCCGAGGAACTTGCGAAGCTCGGTCACCGCGTTCTGCGCCTGCAGCATGCGATCGATCTTCTTGCCCAGGCCCTTCGCCGCCCAACCGAGGTGAACTTCGAGGATCTGGCCGATGTTCATTCGGCTCGGCACGCCCAGCGGGTTGAGCACGATGTCGACCGTCTCGCCGTTAGCGCTGTAGGGCATGTCCTCGACCGGAACGATGGTCGAGACGACACCCTTGTTGCCGTGGCGGCCGGCCATCTTGTCGCCCGGCTGGATGCGGCGCTTAACGGCGAGGAAGACCTTGACCATCTTGAGCACGCCCGGTGCGAGGTCGTCGCCCTGGGTGATCTTGCTGCGCTTGTCAGCGAAGCGACGCTCGAACTCCTTCTGGTACTCCTCGATCTGCTTCTGCGCGCGCTCGATCGCCTCGACGGCGTCTTCGTCCTTCATGCGCAGGGTGAACCAGTCCTTGCGGGCGAGGCTGTCGAGCACGAGGCTCGTCACCGTGTCGCCCTTCTTCAGGCTGGCGCCGCCATTGGCAACCTTGCCGAGCAGCTGGCCGCGCAGGCGGTCGTAGATCGCCGCCTCGAGGATGCGGAACTGATCGTCGAAGTCCTTCTTGACGCGACGGATCTCGGATTCCTCGATCTGACGCGCACGCTTGTCCTTCTCGATGCCGTCGCGGGTGAAGACCTGCACGTCGATGACGACGCCGTCCATACCCGGCGGAACGCGCAGCGAGCTGTCCTTAACGTCGGACGCCTTCTCGCCGAAGATCGCGCGGAGCAGCTTCTCTTCCGGCGTCAGCTGGCTCTCGCCCTTCGGCGTGACCTTGCCGACCATGATGTCGCCGGCGCGCACTTCCGCACCGATGTACACCACGCCCGACTCGTCGAGACGCGACAGCGCCTGCTCCGAAACGTTCGGAATGTCGGCGGTGATTTCCTCCGGCCCCAGCTTGGTGTCGCGCGCCTGGACGGTCAGCTCTTCGATGTGGATCGTCGTGTAGCGATCCTCTTCGACCACGCGCTCGCTGAGCAGGATCGAGTCTTCGAAGTTGTAGCCGTTCCACGGCATGAACGCGACCAGCATGTTCTGGCCCAGCGCGAGCTCGCCGATGTCGGTCGACGGACCGTCGGCCAGCACGTCGCCACGCTCCACGCGATCACCAACCTTCACCAGCGGACGCTGGTTGATGCAGGTGTTCTGGTTGGAACGGGTGTACTTGATGAGGTTGTAGATGTCGACGCCGGCGTCCAGGCCTTCGTTGACTTCACCCTCGTTGACCTTGACCACGATGCGCGCGGCGTCGATCGCCTCGATCACGCCACCGCGGCGCGCGTTCACGGTCACGCCCGAGTCGCGCGCAACCGCACGCTCGATGCCCGTGCCCACGAGCGGCTTCTGCGCACGCAGCGTCGGAACCGCCTGGCGCTGCATGTTGGCGCCCATGAGTGCGCGGTTCGCGTCGTCGTGCTCGAGGAACGGCACGAGCGCGGCCGCGACCGACACGGTCTGCATCGGCGAAACGTCCATGAAGTGGACTTCGCTCGGCGCCTTCAGCAGCGACTCGCCCTGGTAGCGGCAGGCCACGAACTGGGCGGTCATCATGCCCTTGTCGTCCTGCGGCGCGTTGGCCTGGGCGATGACGTACTCGTTCTCTTCGATCGCCGAGAGGAATTCGACCTCGTCGGTGACCTTGCCGTCCACGACCTTGCGGTACGGCGTCTCGAGGAAACCGTACTGGTTGGTGCGCGCGAACACGGCGAGCGAGTTGATCAGGCCGATGTTCGGGCCTTCCGGCGTCTCGATGGTGCAGACGCGGCCGTAGTGCGTCGGGTGCACGTCGCGCACTTCGAAGCCGGCGCGCTCACGGGTCAGGCCGCCCGGGCCGAGGGCCGACACGCGACGCTTGTGCGTGACTTCCGACAGCGGGTTGTTCTGGTCCATGAACTGCGACAGCTGCGAGGAGCCGAAGAACTCCTTGATCGCGGCGGCAACGGGCTTGGCGTTGATGAGTTCCTGCGGCGTGAGGCCTTCGGACTCCGCCATCGACAGGCGTTCCTTGACCGCGCGCTCGACGCGCACGAGGCCGACGCGGAAGGTGTTCTCCGCCATTTCACCGACCGAGCGCACGCGACGGTTGCCGAGGTGGTCGATGTCATCGACCACGCCGCGACCGTTGCGGATTTCCGTCAGCACGCGGATGACGTCGAGGATGTCCGACGACTGGCCGTAGATGCCACGCAGGCGGCCGGACTCTTCGTCCTTGCGGTCCTGGAAGTACTTGGCGTCGTACAGCACCGATGCGCCCTCGGTGTCCTTGCGGCCCAGGCGACGGTTGAACTTCATGCGGCCGACCGCGGAGAGGTCGTAGCGCTCGAAGGTAAAGAACAGGTTGTGGAACAGGTTCTGCGCGGCGTCCTTGGTCGGCGGCTCGCCCGGACGCATCATCCGGTAGATCTCGACCAGCGCTTCCAGCTGCGTCTTGCTCGGATCGATGCGCAGCGTGTTGGAGATGTACGGACCGCGATCGAGGTCGTTGACCCACAGCGTGCCGACCTGCGCGATGCCCGCCTTGCGGAAGGCTTCGAGGTGGCCGTCGTTGATCTCTTCGTTGGCGTTGGCGATCAGCTCGCCCGTCTTCGCGTCCATCACGTCGTGCGACAGGATGCGGCCGACGAGGTAGCTGTCCGGCACCGCGAGCGCGGAGATGCCCGCCTGCTCCAGCTGGCGGACGTGGCGCGCGGTTACGCGGCGACCGGCCTCGACGATGACCTTGTCACCATCGGACAGATCGAAGTCCAGCGTTTCACCGCGCAGGCGCTCCGGCACGAGCTCCAGCTGCACGCCTTCGGGCAGCACGTGGAAGGTGTTGATGTCGAAGAACGACTTCAGCATCTCTTCGTTGTTGTAGCCGAGCGCGCGCAGCAGGATCGTCACCGGCAGCTTGCGGCGACGGTCGATACGGCAGAACACGGCGTCCTTCGGGTCGAACTCGAAGTCCAGCCACGAGCCGCGATACGGAATGATTCGCGCGGAGTACAGCAGCTTGCCCGAGCTGTGCGTCTTGCCGCGGTCGTGGTCGAAGAACACGCCCGGCGAACGGTGCAGCTGCGAGACGATGACGCGCTCGGTGCCGTTGACGATGAAGGTGCCGTTCTCGGTCATGAGCGGGATCTCGCCCATGTAGACCTCCTGCTCCTTCACGTACTTGATCGCCTTGGTCGACGACTCGCGGTCGTAGATCACCAGGCGAACGGTCACGCGAAGCGGCGCGCCGTAGCTCATGCCGCGCGTGCGGCACTCGCGTTCGTCGAACGCCGGTTCGCCGAGCTTGTAGCCGACGTACTCGAGCGCGGCATTGCCGCTGTAGCTCGCGATCGGGAACACGGATTTCAGGGCCGCATGCAGGCCACGGTCCTCGCGCTTGGCGGGGTCGGTGTGCTCCTGCAGGAACTCGCGGTACGAGTCGACCTGGATGGCCAGCAGGAACGGCACTTCGAGGATCGCGCGGCGCTTGCCGAAATCCTTGCGGATGCGCTTTTTCTCGGTGAACGAGTACGTCGTCATGGGGAACTACCGCCTCTCTTGGAGCGGGGATCGGGGATCGGGGATCCGTCGCGTTGTGATGGTTCGGACACTCGATCCGTCAACCCCGTAAGGGGATGAACTGTCAGTTGGAAGCCGCAGGTATTGCCGGCACCTGCACGCCTTCTGAAGCTGCTTCCAACTACCAACTCTCTTGGGTTTCTTTGACGCTGGAACCGGGGAACGGAAGGGCTCGGTGCCTCGCCGCGGTGCGCGGCGGTTGGACAACGGACCGGTCGGAACGTTCCGAAAAACCGGGTCCTTCTACAACGGCCAAAGGCCGGGGGCGTTCGCCCCCAGCCTTCGGTTGGTCGCCAGTGGAATCCGGCGACGCAAGAGCTGCTTACTTGACCTCGACGGTCGCGCCGGCAGCTTCCAGATCCTTCTTCATCTTGGCAGCGTCGTCCTTCGACACGGCTTCCTTCACGACGCCACCGGCCTCGGTCAGGTCCTTCGCTTCCTTCAGGCCGAGACCCGTGATGGCGCGGACAGCCTTGATGACTTCGACCTTCTTGTCGCCAGCCGACTTCAGGATGACGTTGAACTCGGTCTGCTCTTCGACCGGAGCGGCGGCGGCGGCCGGGCCCGCGGCCATGACCGGGGCAGCGGCGGAGACGCCGAACTTCTCTTCGATCGCCTTGACGAGGTCCATGACTTCCATCAGCGACTTGGTGGCGATGGCGTCGACGATCTGCTCGTTGGTAACGGACATTGTGATTTACCTTTCGGAAATAGGTTTCTAAAGCGGATTCAGGAAATTACGTCGGCGATCAGGCGGTTTCGGCGGCAGCTTCCTCAGCCGGCGCGGCGTCGCCGCCACCCTGCTGATCGGCCACGGCCTTGACGGCGCGCGCGAACATCGAGGCCGGTTCGGCCAGCACGCGGGCGAGCATCGCCAGCGCCTGTTCGCGGGTCGGCAGCGAGGCCAGGACGTCCACGTGGGCGGCGGGCAGCAGCTTGCCTTCCACCGAGACGACCTTCGCCTTGAGCTTGTCGTTGCCCTTGGACGCATCCTTGATCAGGCGACCGGCAGCGCCGGGCTCCTCGAGCGAGAACGCATACAGCAGCGGACCGACCAGGGCGTCCTGGACGCACGCGAAATCGGTGCCTTCAACGGCGCGCGATGCCAGCGTGTTCTTGACGACCCTGAGGTACACACCCGTTTCGCGAGCCTTCTTGCGCATCTCGGTCATCTGACTGACCGTGGTGCCCGCGTACTCGGCCGCGACCAGGGAGTGCGCCTTGCCGGCGATTTCCGCCAGCTCCGCGACGACTTCCTGCTTCTGGGACAGATTGAGAGCCATTGCACTCCTCCAATTGAACTCCGCGACGGCATCAGCCGTGGCGGGACGGGGCGGCACCGGTCCTTGGCGCCGGGGATACCGCGAGGCATCCCGGTGGTGGCCGTCCAGAAACGAATTTCCAGAAGGGCACCATCTACGCAGGCTTGACGATTAAGCAGCCCCGCTTCGACCGACGGCGTTTCCCTTGCCGTACTGAGCTTCCTGCCCGTCGCCGGTCGGCGCTGACCGCACCTGCGGTCTTTGACGGTCGCTGCCACCGAAGCGGCAGCGCCTTCAAAAGAGTCGGCCGGCGGCGCGAGCCACCGGCCTTGAAACGATTACTTGAGGGTCAGCGAAGCCTGGTCGACGGTCACGCCCGGACCCATGGTCGAGCTGATCGCGATCTTCTGCAGGTACTGGCCCTTCGAGGTCGACGGCTTGGCCTTGATCAGGTCGAGCAGCAGCGCCTGGAGGTTGTCCTTCAACTTGTCGGCGTCGAAATCGGCCTTGCCGATCGTGCAGTGAATGATACCCGCCTTGTCCGTGCGGTAGCGGACCTGGCCGCCCTTGGCGTTCTTGACCGCTTCAGCCGGGTTCGGCGAAACGGTGCCGACCTTCGGGTTCGGCATCAGGCCACGCGGGCCGAGTACCTGGCCCAGCTTGCCGACGACGCGCATGGCGTCCGGCGTCGCAATGACGACGTCGTAGTTCAGGTCACCCGCCATCATCTTCTCGGCGAGGTCGTCCATGCCCACGGCTTCCGCACCGGCGGCGAGCGCTTCGTCAGCCTTCGCACCGGCCGGCGCGAACACCGCGACGCGAACCGACTTGCCGGTACCGGCCGGCAGCACGGTCGAACCGCGCACCTGCTGGTCGGACTTCTTGGCGTCGACGCCGAGGCGCACGGCCACGTCGACGGACTCGACGAACTTCGCCTTGGTGGCGGACTTGACGATCTGGATGGCGTCCTCGATCGGGTAAGCCTTACCCGGGACGACCGCGGCCTGGATGGCCTTCTGGCGCTTGTTCATTGCCATGTTCTTAGCCCTCCACCACGAGACCCATGGAGCGGGCGGAACCCGCAATCGTCTTCACCGCCGCTTCCAGGTCGGCCGCCGTCAGGTCGGCTTCCTTCTGCTTGGCGATATCCTCGAGCTGGGCGCGGGTGACCTTGCCCACCTTCTCGGTGTTCGGACGCTTGGAACCCGACTGGATACCGGCGGCCTTCTTCAGCAGCACCGAAGCCGGGGTCGACTTGGTGACGAAGGTGAAGGTGCGGTCCGAGTAGGCCGTGATGATGACCGGGGTCGGCAGACCCGGCTCGAGCTTGGAGGTCGCGGCGTTGAACGCCTTGCAGAACTCCATGATGTTCAGGCCGCGCTGGCCGAGCGCCGGACCGACCGGCGGCGAGGGGTTGGCCTGACCGGCCTTCACCTGCAGCTTGATGTAACCGACAACCTTCTTTGCCACGATCTATCTCCTGGAGTTCGAACGTCAGCGGCTACGAACCGGCGACTCCTCCTTTCGTTGATATCCGGAACGCGGCATTGCCGCGCCCCGCCTTCCCGGAGTTATCCGGCCGAAGGCCGGATCAACTGCGGGAGTTATCCGCACGAACGTGCGGGTAACGTCACTTGGCCTTTTCCACCTGGCCGAACTCGAGCTCGACCGGCGTGGAACGACCGAAAATCAGCACCGCCACGCGCAGGCGGCTCTTCTCGTAATTGATCTCTTCGACGACGCCGTTGAAGTCGTTGAACGGGCCA
>NZ_BAAFZV010000013.1:0-2916 GCF_045866565.1 Lysobacter claricitrinus
GGCGTCGGCTTGGACGAATTGTTAGGCGGTGTTACCGGGAGACGGCCACAAGTGAGATCCCGCTCGACTCGCATATTAGGGAGTGCAATCCTGACCTGCCACTTCCGCCGAAGCTGCGAAATTAGGCGCCTCGCCAGGTTTCGCGAGTCCCCTGAGACCTCAGGAAACCCGAGCCTCACGTCGTACGGATATGGCCTTGAGCTTCGAGCAACGAATGCATCTTCATTGAATAGCACTGCTGCGACTAGATAGTCGCCCTCCAGCCGCAATGATTTCGCTAGCTGGTTCGTGCGGACTAAATCGCGCTGTGAAGCTATACCCGCCTCCACGTAGCGACCTCTATGACTTTCAGCAAAGTCTTTCAGCGTGGATCTGAACGTTTTCAAGCCGTCAGCATCTATCACGCACGTTTGAAACTGAATAAAGCCGGGCTCGACTTGCGCGCACCCCGAAAGAGCTGCGATACCCGAAGCCGCACACAGCGCGGTTGTTAGCAGGTTCAGAACGCGTAATCGGATCATAAGCCGCCTAACACCTGAGTTAAGCCGCGCCGCGAAGCGGCGTCGGCTTGGACGAATTGTTAGGCGCCACCCGAAGGGCTGAGCAACCCAATGAGGAAGAGCGCGACGCCCAGCCCGGCGAAGGCAACAAGGCGAAACCATTCGGACTTGTTGAGGTGAAGGATATCGCTCGGGTGGCCCCACGCCGCCCGCGGGACCTTTCTCCTAGTGCGACTCTTTGCCAGAACGCTTTCCGGACCGATCAGAACAACGAGTGCGCCCGCCAGGATGACGGCGGTGGCCCACGGTGGTTCATGGCTGGCCACGAGCAGCACGCCGAGAATGAGGCTGAACATTGCTAGGAGGCTGAAACGCGCTAGTGAATGCATCAGACGCGACTCCGTATTTGTGGCGCCTAACACCTGAGTTAAGCCGCGCCGCGAAGCGGCGTCGGCTTGGACGAATTGTTAGGGCGCGGCCCAGCTCTACCGCTAGACGTGGACCGGAAGCGCATCTTTTGCGACCAGAAGCAACGCGAACGCCAGAGCTCCGGCGAGTTGAAGCGCAGTTGCCGACAGCAGCACCGGCGCCGTTAATTTGGCTCCAGCTCGAGCCCGACGAATGGACGGGATTCCCGCGCCCGCAAACGACACGAGGAGCAACGGAAGGCCAATAGCGAATGGCCGCGGCGCAACGCCCGGCGGCGCGGCCGCGTATGCCCATGCCGCCAAAACGCTCGCGCCCGCTGCCGCGCTAGCAAGCCACAACACTGCGACGCCCGGAAGCCGCCGCGCCTTATACGTGTGCCAGGCGAGCCAAGCAAAGACGCCGCCTGCCAACGAGAAGCCCAACAAGATGGCACTGAGCAGTGCTAGCTGTTCGATGAGCACGTTTCCTCCCGCGCGGCCTAACACCTGAGTTAAGCCGCGCCGCGAAGCGGCGTCGGCTTGGACGAATTGTTAGGCGTTGAACTCTTCACAGTCCCGCGCCATCCCTTCCGCAAGCCAGCTTGCCATATCGGCGAAGAAGGTTGCCGACGGCCACCGAGCGTCGGAGTTCGCCGCGTATGCAAGATGTACAACCGCCACGCGGGCGGAGCCGTCTTTCAGGGCGAACAGCACATCATCTCGGTCTTGTCGTGCAGCGATTGCCTCGACCGGGACGTTGTGGAGCGCGTGACCAAGCTGGACCTCGGCGCGCAACTGCTCCTCCAGTGCCTGAGCGTTGGCGGGTGCGTACCACGGTTCCTGAAGTTCCATCCGAGACGCCTAACACCTGAGTTAAGCCGCGCCGCGAAGCGGCGTCGGCTTGGACGAATTGTTAGGTGCCGCCGAGCTTTCCACGGCTACGCCCAACGGTTCATGAGCGACGCGCTGAATCTGCACGATGGGCTCATCAGGCGGGGTTTCGAGCATGCGGTAGTGGCCACGCGTGCCAGGGTGATCCGGGTCCACGGCTCTTCCCAGCGCGGCAGCCCAGAATTGAGCAGCCTGATCGACATCGGCTGTGTTGCAGTCAATCAGTAGTGCGCACAGCCGAGATTGATGCATGACCTTTCCTCAAGATGGCGATTTGTTGCCTGCGGCACCTAACACCTGAGTTAAGCCGCGCCGCGAAGCGGCGTCGGCTTGGACGAATTGTTAGCGCCCGGCTTGGCACGCGGCGCACTCGCGCAGAAGTGCGTGCACACAGCTGCCATTGAGCCACACACCAGCACGAACCAATCTCCAGCCGTGGCTAACAGGACAACGCCTGGTGCCGCTCCAATGGCGAGAGAAAGTGGGTAGGACGCTCGCCCGGACATGCTGCTCAGCGCGTAGAGCGGGGCGCCATAGACGACACACGGAAGAGCCCCGATCGCTACGGCGCAGAGAGAGTAGAAGCCGGCTAAGGCTATCAACGCCGATATATCACTGAACTCGTGCGGACGGACGGAATAGGCTGCTGCCGTGAGGCCGACGACAAGAGCGCCAGCAGGTAGTCCCATAAGCGCAGGCCCGATAGCGGCTCCGAGGTGCTGCAGGTATCTACCCATGGGCGCTAACACCGGAGTTGACCCGCGCCGCGAAGCGGCGTCGGGTTGAACGACTAGTTCGACGCGAGACTACCGCAAAGCACCGTGCGACCGAAGGCGAGGAACGGGGCAGGGCGCCTCGGGATGCCGCCGGATACACCAAGCGCGAAATTGCGGCCGGACCAAACAAGAAGCGCCCCGCTGGATGTAGCCGAAGCAAGACCGAAGGCCGGCAGCCGTGGTGCGCGGCGAGATGCCGCCAGAAGCTACAAGCGCGTTTCTTCCGCCAGATACAGCGAGGCGCAGCGTGATCTTTCCGAAGCCGCTGCGAAAACAGCCGAGGCAGCAGAAAGTAGCGCAGCGTGCATGTCACGCAACCACTAGAACGAAATGCTGCAGGCG
>NZ_BAAFZV010000014.1:0-4468 GCF_045866565.1 Lysobacter claricitrinus
ATGGGCCCTAACACCTGAGTTAAGCCGCGCCGCGAAGCGGCGTCGGCTTGGACGAATTGTTAGCTGCCAGCTACGCGGCGCAAGACGGCGTCGGCGTGGAGTGCAAATTTGCTCGAGACATTTTCCAAGGGCAGATCGAGATTGTTGACCACGCGGGCCCACGCGATGAGCAGTTCCTCCTCCGACCGCGGTGAGGCAACGATCGACCAAGACTCGACCCAGGTTCCATCCTCGTCGGAAGCAGAGTCGGTGGCGTAGATCACCGCGTTTGTCAGCGTGCGGTTGACATGGAACATGCCGGGTTTCGCCTCAATCCATTCCTCATTCTCACGTATCCAGACGTGTGCCTCGTCGCCCTTAAGATCCACACGCAGGTCCATTACGTCTCGCGGCGCCTCGCTGAGCGTAAGGCTGCCCTCCCACGAGCCATCAAGGGCGCCGACAAGCCGCTCGCCGTTTGGAGATGCGGCTGCGGCAGTGGCGACTATCGCCAGCAACAGGAATACGACCACTGCCTTTGCTTTTCGGATCACCAGTCACTCCTTTGGCAGCTAACACCTGAGTTAAGCCGCGCCGCGAAGCGGCGTCGGCTTGGACGAATTGTTAGGCGGCACTTGCGATTTTGCGAGTCCCACCCGCGGGAGCTGCCCGGGTTCAATCCAGGAATTTCCACGTGTCCGCGCCATCAAATCGCCGGACAGTGACCGACGCTAGCAGCGCGGGTTCAAAGTTGCGAAGGTTCACCCCGTGGCGAGCGCCGGGCGTGCGTTCGATAGGTTCCCAATGCGTGGCGATGCCGCAGTTCTTGCAGCGGAAATTGCTCAGGCTGCGGTCACCCCACACGTAGCTCTCCGTGTTCTCCGGATGACCCTGGATAGAGACGGTGCCGAGCTCGTAATAGGCCCAGATGCCTCCCGTGCGCCTGCACAAGGAGCAGTTGCAACTCGTGGCAGTTTCTGGCGCCGACGGAAGGCTGAGGCGTACAGCTCCACAGTGGCAAGAACCACTCAGCGAAAGAGGCTGTTCGTTGTTCACGCGACGCGTCTCCCTGCCTGTGCCGCCTAACACCTGAGTTAAGCCGCGCCGCGAAGCGGCGTCGGCTTGGACGAATTGTTAGGCGCCGGCCGAGATATTTCGATACCGGTGCCAGATGTACCAGGCCGCCGAGTAGAACGCCCACGCGGCGAACAACGTGCTGAGCGGCAGCCACGGGCTGGACGGCAAATCGTACGTAACGGGCTCACCGGGCGGAAGCAGCGCGGTGATGGCAAACGTGGGCCACGCAAGAGCGACCACTGCGGCATTGAGTTGCGCTACGGCGCAGAGCAGTGCCAAGCCATACGTTCCAGCCGCGATGAGCCCGCCGACCAGCAGCGCTTTCCGAACCGGACGGGCCGATGCGGACCCGGTGTGCTTTGTGCCGCGGATGCCCATCAGTTTGTTCCGACGCCTAACACCTGAGTTANNGGACGAATTGTTAGGCGTCACCTACGGACACACCGGCTTGCCTGCTTTCGGCGGCGGGCTGGAGTACGCGAAAGTGCCACCGCGGCAGAGCGCGTAAACGAAATCTACGCGACCCGGTGAGCCGGCGGCAGCATGGAGCTCCTTGCCGGACGGATCTAGAAGGCGGACGGTTGGCTTGCCCGATGTATCCACCGCCATTTCGACGACCTGATGCTCTGGGAGCTCCATGGTGCGTTTCTGCCCCGCAGGAACGCTTTCATCAAAGCGTACCGCAACAGTCCCGCGCTCCATGAAAGAACCTACAAACGTGACCGCGTCGCTGGCCTGGGCGAGCATGAGCGGGAGGAGCGCGAGACTGGCAAGAGCAAGACGCTTCATGTTGCCTCCACTGGCTGGGACAGTTTGTGTGACGCCTAACACCTGAGTTAAGCCGCGCCGCGAAGCGGCGTCGGCTTGGACGAATTGTTAGGCCTGCCCCGTGGGAGCCGCCACGTACACATGTACCTTACCGTCGCCGGGATGGTGCAGCTGAGCAATAAGGCGCGTTTCGGTGCCTGCGACTTGCAGCATGTGGACACTCAAGAGGTTCCAGATCAGCTCAGCCCACTCACGGACAGGACGCCCGAGATTTACCACGCGCGGCTCCGGACGGTAGGGGTTCCAGGTGTGCAAGACACCGCTTGTAGTGTCATACAGAACTTCGAAGTCTTGGCGAGAGAGCCGCGGGCCTTCAGCAGGAATTGTTAGGCCGCGACCGACTTGCGCCAGAACGCGACCGCCGCACCACCAGCAAACATGGCAACTAGCAGGCGAATAGAGACACTAAACCAGAACGCGACAGGCCGCGCGGCGAGTTCAATGACATCAGGCCCGCGGGCGCCACCATCTATGGCACCAGTTAGCGCCGCTCCTACGAGCGCCGCAAGAACCAGCCCCGATAAGGCGGCTAGCGCAACCGCCACGAGAAAGTGCTTTACGGATCTCCGCGCTGCCATTCGCATCTTTCGCGGCCTAACACCTGAGTTAAGCCGCGCCGCGAAGCGGCGTCGGCTTGGACGAATTGTTAGGCCTTAGCGGATCCATGTCAGCGTTTGGCCGAGATAGCAGTTGCCCCGCATGGCCAAATGACCGGCGCTAACGGATGTTTCGAAATAGCGGACCTGATCCCCGGGCCGAAGCCCCGCCCGAAGCTCCGGCCAGCCGAGCTCGCCGGAAGCTTCCTGTTCCACCGACGTAGGCGGCACGGGTTGGCCAAGCTTAACGACGTTCTTCGGGACGGAAGCACACACGAAAGGTTCAACGGCACGCTCAGGCGTGGACCAGCGGACGTAGCCGCTGACAGCGAGCGCTGCTAAGCCAGCCAATGCAGCGCTGAGCGCGGCGACGCGACGAGCCTTTGGTTCGAGTGCCATCAAGGTTGGTCTAAGGCCTAACACCTGAGTTAAGCCGCGCCGCGAAGCGGCGTCGGCTTGGACGAATTGTTAGCCGCCTACGTACTCAACAGCCGTACGAGACAGCGCCCCGTTGAGAACGATAACGGCCATTTCGAGGTCACGGCCGCGGTCTCCTGCAAATGTGACCTTCGTATAGCTCCGACGGACTGACTCCACCAACTTGTCGATCTTGCGCTCGAGGTGCGCCATATCTCTTCCGTGAGCTAGCTCATTCCTTGCGGCGTTGAGATTCTCGATGCAGTTCCACATCTGAGTGTCGGTACCGTCGATGGCTTCGGCGAGCTTTAGCTTGCTGAAGAACGACATCCGCGCCTCGCGCGCGGTATCGGGATTCTTGCAGACGGATGCAATGATCTCTTCAAGAAGCTCCTCCGCCAGAAGATGGCTTTTGAGCAAGCAGATTGCGTAGGGGTGATCTTGCTCATAGCGCTCGAAGAAGCGATCCATCCGCTCTTGAGCTATGGCAGCTAGATCTCTATCCATGGCGGCTAACACCTGAGTTAAGCCGCGCCGCGAAGCGGCGTCGGCTTGGACGAATTGTTAGGCCCCAGCCGAGCTTCCGAGCGGTGCCTGCTTGCCATGGTAGCGCTCGAACGCAGCGAGTACCGCGCCTGGTAGCTCCGGTGCATCGGGCTCGTGGACGCGAAGCAGTGGCTCAAGCCAAGACGCAACAAGGGCAAAGTGTTCCGGCCATGCAGCAACGAGTTCCGCTGCCGAGATGCGAGCTGCATGGGTGTGGTAGCCGACACCGGACCAAACCCAGAACGGGCGCGCCGGGTCCTGCGGCGCCAGGTCCACGCCGATGAGTTCGCCAGACGGCGTTGGGTCTTTAGCCAGCTGGTAAGTGATCTCACCCATGGGGCCTAACACCGGAGTTGACCCGCGCCGCGAAGCGGCGTCGGGTTGAACGACTAGTTAGAGCCCACACGGCCTGGCCGCGCGTGCCCGAACCTCCCGATGCGAAGAATGCCACGGCTCGCATCCGCGAGGCGCTAGAGCGCGGAGGCGCAGACGACGGCGTGCGATGACGCACGGGCGCCACGGCGAGATAGAAGGCTTGCGATAAGGATGTTGAACCCAAGCGCGGAGCCACAAGGTGCCGCCCGGACGAGCGAGGCAATGACGCCGCGAGTAACCACTGTGACTTCTAGGAAGAATCGGTGGTGGGCGCTAACACCGGAGTTGACCCGCGCCGCGAAGCGGCGTCGGGTTGAACGACTAGTTCGACGCGAGACTACCGCAAAGCACCGTGCGACCGAAGGCGAGGAACGGGGCAGGGCGCCGCGGGATGCCGCCGGATACGCCACGCGCGAAATTGCCCCCAGACCAAACAAGAGACGCCCCGCCGGATGCGGCCGAAGCAAAGACCGAAGGCGGGCAGCTGCACCGTGCCGCGAGATGCCGCGAGCAATTACAAGCACGTTTCTGTTGCCGGCTGCAGCGAGGCGCAGCGTGATCTTTCCGGAGCTGCTGCGAAAACAGCCGAGGCAGCAGACGGTAGGGCAGCGTGTATGTCACCCAACCACCAGAACGAAATGCTGCAGGCG
>NZ_BAAFZV010000015.1:0-553 GCF_045866565.1 Lysobacter claricitrinus
CCGAACCGACTGCCGGCGGTCGTCGCAGCCCGGCGGCGAACGACGCCGGCGAAACCACCGTGCGCGTCGACGTGCGTCGCCTCGACGCGATGGTGAACCTCGTCGGCGAACTGGTGCTTGCGCGCAATCGCCTGAAGACGATCCGCCCGCGCCTGCGCGACGAAGACCTCGATCGCGCCGTCACCGTGCTCGACGCCGCCACCAGTCGCCTGCAATCCGCGGTGATGATGGCGCGCATGCAGCCGGTCGGCCGCGTGTTCTCCCGCTTCCCGAAGCTTGCGCGCGATGTCGCGCGTCAGGTGAAGAAGTCGGTCGAGCTCGAAGTCATCGGTGCGGAAACCGAACTCGATCGCAACCTCGTCGAAGCCCTGTCCGATCCACTGGTGCATCTGGTGCGCAACGCGATCGACCACGGCATCGAATCGCCGGAAACGCGTCGCCTTGCCGGCAAGAACGAACAGGGCAACGTGCGCCTGTCCGCGCAGCAGGAAGGCGATCACGTGATGATCGAAGTGCGCGACGACGGCGCCGGCATCGACCCCGACAAGATCCG
>NZ_BAAFZV010000015.1:591-1173 GCF_045866565.1 Lysobacter claricitrinus
CGCGGCGTCGGCATGGACGTCGTGCAGAGCAAGATCCGCGAACTTGCCGGAACCGTACAGATCCAGTCCGAAGTCGGCCGCGGCACGCGCATGTCGATCAAGGTGCCGCTGACGCTCGCCATCCTGCCGACGCTGCTGGTCGAGATCGACGGCGACGTCTACGCGCTGCCGCTCGTACGCGTCGTCGAAGTGCTCGCGCACACCAACGGCAATGCGATGTGGATCGACGGCCAGAGCGTTCTCGACCTGCGCGAACAGCCGACGCCCGTGCTCGACCTGCGCGCATGGCTCGGCCTCGACGCGTCGACGGCCGGCGCCTCCACCGGCGTCGTCCTGCAGGCTGGCGAACAGCGCTTCGTGCTGATCGTCGACCGCGTGCGCGGCCGCGAGGAAGTCGTCATCAAGGCCCTGCCCCGCACCCTGCGCGGCCTCGCCGGTTACGCCGGCGCCAGCCTCATCGGCGACGGCCGCATGGCGCTGATCCTCGACGTCGACACGCTGCACGAAACCGGCGTGCGCACCCGACGCGCGGTGGTGAACGGCTGATCGGTCGCGACAGGTGACACACACACGGAAGCCCGC
>NZ_BAAFZV010000016.1:0-3282 GCF_045866565.1 Lysobacter claricitrinus
CTCGCCGCGCGCAAGCGTGGTGTCGCCGGTGAGGCGCACGCCGTCGAGGGTCATCAGTTGCGGCATGAGGATGCCGAGGTCGTCGGGATGCAGGCGCAGTTCCACATCGCGCGAGCTGCTGCCGACCGCATCGAGCGCTTCACGCACGAGATCGCCGAGCAGGGTGGGATCGACGCGATACGCATGGCCGACCAGCGTGCCCGCGATGCGCGTGGCGAGATCGGCGAGTGCGTCGGCGACTTCGCCGTCGAGGCGTGCGAGCGGACGCGTGAAGCTGTCGAGGATGCCTTCCATCTGCGCGGCCATGCGGCGGATGTCGGCCTGGCCGGTGGCGAAACCGTCGGCCTGTCCGCGACGGAAACCGTCCTGGTAGGCCGCGTCGGTGATCGCCTGCAGCTCTTCCACGCTCGGCGGCTGCGGCACGTCGACGTGTGCGACATGCTCGAAGCCCGGTGCGATCCAGCGCAGCACCGCGGCGTCGCTCATACGAACGTCTCCGCCTTGGCGATGAGCTGGATGGTGCCTTCCTCGGCCATCTTGCGGACGATCTGGAGGATCTCCTTCTGCGCGGCTTCGACATCGGCCAAGCGCACGGGCCCGCGCGCCTCCATGTCGTCCTTGAGGATTTCAGCGGCGCGCTGCGACATGTTGCCGATGATCTTGTCCTTCACCTTCGGCTCGGCGCCGCGCAGGGCGACGGCCAGCTTTTCGTTCGGCACTTCGCGCAGGATGCTCTGCATCGCGCGGTCGTCGATGTCGCCGAGGTTGTCGAACACGAACATCAGGTCGCGGATCTGCGTGGACAGCGTCTCGTCCATCTGATTGATGGCGCCGAGGATGGTTTCGTCCTGGCCGCCGTCCATGAAGTTGAGGATGTTGGCGGCGCACTTCACGCCACCCAGCGCCGACGACTTGATGTTCTGGCTGCCGGCGAACTGCTTGGCCATCACGTCGTTGAGTTCGTTGAGCGCATGCGGCGGCACGCCATCGAGCGTGGCGATGCGCACCAGCACGTCGCTGCGCGCCCGGTCGGGCAGGCACTTGAGCACTTCGGCGCCCTGGTCGGGGTCGAGGTGCGACAGCACGATCGCGATGATCTGCGGATGTTCGTTGCGGACGAGCTCGGCGATCGCGCGCGGCTCCATCCACTTCAGCGTGTCGAGGCCTGACGTGTTGCGGCCGAGCAGGATGCGGTCGATCAGGCTGGACGCACGATCCTCGCCCAGCGCCTGCACCAGCACCGCGCGCACGTATTCGTCGGCGCCCGGGCCGAGGCCGCTGGGCTGCTGCAGGGTGTCGACGAAATCATCGACGACGTCCACCACCTGGTTGCGATTGACGCCGCCCACCGAGGTCATCGCCACGCCGAGTTTCTGCACTTCCTTCGCCGACATGTGCTTGAGCACTTCGGCGGCCTGCTGCTCACNNTCAGGAGGATGATCGCGGCCTTCTGCGTGCCGGTCAGTTGCTGCTGTGCGTTGTTGTCAGCCATCGGACGCCACCATGTCGCGAACGACCTGCGCCACGCGCTTCGGGTCGCTGGTCACCGCCGTGCGGGCCACGTTGATCTTTTCATCGAATTGCATCGCCGCCGTTGCCAGCGCGGGATCCGTCGGACGCGGGCCGCGCGGGCTCGCTGCCTGCTCGAGTTCCTCGGCAACGATCGTCGCCACCGCGGACTGCTGCGGAATCACCACTTTCGGCTGCAGCAGCTGGCGGAACGCCGGGCGAAGCACGGTGAAGATGAGCACGATGACCGCAATGCCGCCGAGGATGGTGCGCAGCAGGTCGCGTGCATGCGGGTCCTGCCAGATCGGCGTCGCGTCGCCGGCATCGGAGCCGACGTCACGGGCGAACGGCGCATTGACCACCGACACCGCGTCGCCGCGCGCCTGGTCGAAACCGATCGCCTGCTGCACAAGCGTCTGGATGCGCTGCTGCTCGGCCGGCGTCAGCGCACGCAGCTTCTGCTTGCCTTCCTTGTCGGGCGCGCCGGCGGGCACGTTGTCGACCAGCACCGCCGCGGTGACGCGACGGATCTTGCCGGGCGCCTGGCGCGTATGCGTCAGCGTGCGGTCGACTTCGTAGTTGCGCACTTCGTTGCGCGTGCCCTGCGCACTGGCCGGCGCGGCGGGCTTGGCCGCGACGTTGGCTGCAGCACCACTGGCGGCCGCCGGATTCGGGGTGTTGCTCGCGCTGCCGGGCACACCCTGCGCCGGCGTACCGGCCGCATTGGCGGCGGCCATCGCACCGATGTCGCCGCTCTGCGAAACCTGCTCGCTGCGCACCTTCGCCTCGGGGCCGTAGGTTTCCTTCGCTTCTTCCGTCTCGTTGAAATCCATGTCGACGCTGACTTCGGCGCTGACGCGGCCCGGGCCGGTCATCGGCTCGAGCAGCTGCTCGATGCGCTGCACGTAGACAGCTTCCTGGCGGTGCTGCTGGTCGAACTGTTGCTGGCCGATGGCTTCGGCCGACGTCGGATCGCGCGAGGTGAGCATGCGGCCGAACTGGTCGACCACGGTGATGCGGGTGGTCGGCAGGTCCGGCACGCTGGTCGCGACCAGATTGACGATCGCGTCGACCTGGTTCTGTTCGAGCGTGGCGCCGGTGCGCAGCTGCAGCACCACCGACGCGCTCGCGCTTTCCTTGTCACGCGTGAACGCGCTCGGCTTGGGCAACGCGAGATGCACGCGCGCCTCGCGCACCGGGCGCAGGTTGGAAATGGTGCGGGCGAGTTCGATCTCCATCGCGTGCTGGTAGCGCGCGCTTTCGACGAACTGGCTGGTGCCGAAGCCCTGGTCGCCTTCCATCGCCTCGAAACCCTTGTCGCCGTTGGCGGGCAGGCCGGCAGAGGCGAGCGCCATCTTGGCTTCGCCGATCTTGTCGGCGGGCACGGCGAGCGCGCCGGTGCCGGTGTCGACGCGAAACGGGATCTGTGCAGTGGTGAGCAGCTGCGACGCGTCTTCGGTCGACTTCGCATCGAGGCCCGCATACACCGGCACGTAGTTCGGCTTCTGCGTCCAGAAGAACAGCCACAGGCCGACCGCGATCGCGGCCGCGACGAGCGCGATCATGCCGACCTGGCGGACGGCCGGGATGTCCTGCAGACGCCCCAGCTTCTGCAGGTTCTCGGTGGGCTTGGGAAGCGCGATCACGGCCATCGGTCAGGGTCTCTTTTCTAGTCGATCGTCGGGGCGGGGCGCCGTCAGATCGGCATGTTCATGACGTCCTGGTACGCCTGCACCAGCCGGTTTCGAACCTCGACCGTGGCGCGGAAGGCGA
>NZ_BAAFZV010000016.1:3305-3437 GCF_045866565.1 Lysobacter claricitrinus
CCGAGTTCGAACGCGCGCTGCAGCTCGCTGGCGTCGTTCTGGACCTTGCTGACGTTATCGATCGCGTTCGACATGGCGGACTTGAAACCGCCGCCCGAAGTGCCTTCGACACCGGCCGGCGCACCGCCGGTG
>NZ_BAAFZV010000017.1:0-1036 GCF_045866565.1 Lysobacter claricitrinus
TAATTTCGCAGCTTCGGCGGAAGTGGCAGGTCAGGATTGCACTCCCTAATATGCGAGTCGAGCGGGATCTCACTTGTGGCCGTCTCCCGGTAACACCGCCTAACAATTCGTCCAAGCCGACGTCGCTTCGCGGCGCGGCTTAACTCAGGTGTTAGGCCCCGCATGGGGGAGATCAGCGACGTGAGTAGACCGAAAACATTGGTGGCTGCAATTGCGCTACTTGCTGCCACGCACGTCTATGGCATCGCAGTCATCGCGCTCGTAGTTGGTACGCTGTCGGGCATGCTGGTGCCATCCATCGCTCTCATCGTTGCTATTTATTCGCTGCTACTGATGCTATTGGTCTTTGTGTGGCTCGGTCACGATTGGGCGCGGCTTGTGTGCGGCGTTGTGGCGTTTCTGGCAGTGCTAGTCACTGCGCCGCGGTTGCTCTCAATGTCACCCCTTGCCACATGTTGGTTTGTGGCGAAGGCTGCCGGCTTATTCCTGCTCTACGTGCCCCCGACCAATCGTTGGTTCCGCTCGGCGGCCCCTAACAATTCGTCCAAGCCGACGCCGCTTCGCGGCGCGGCTTAACTCAGGTGTTATGCCCACATGGAAACTAGACAGCACTCGCGGTCTCTTTGGCTCGGAACTCTAGCGAGTACCGTCGCTGTCCCGATGCTTATGGCCGGCCTCACATCGCTCTCGCCCGATAGAGTCATGGCTCCACCAATTCTGGTGCTCATCATGGGCGTTGTAATCGCCGCGCCAGTGTCGTTCTTGGTTGCACTGCCATTTGCGGCACTCCTCCGGCGCTACGGTCGGCTCAACGCGCTCTATCTATGCATCGCCGGTGCGGCGGTCGGAGCGATTGTTTTTGGGTTCTACTCGTTCCAATCGAACTACTTCACGGGAATGAACGACAAGAGCTTTGCGCTGTGGGTTGCTCGTCAATCCGCAATCAAGGCGCTGCTGCCGGGCGGCATCTATGGGCTCCTATCCGCGCTCGCATTTTCAATCGGTGCGGGCATAACAATTCGTCCAAGCCGACGCC
>NZ_BAAFZV010000018.1:0-686 GCF_045866565.1 Lysobacter claricitrinus
CGAGGATCACGATCACGAAAGCGGCGGGCGACCACAGCCCGGCCAGTCCCGCGCCTTTCAGCACGCTACCGCCCAGCAACGCGACAAGCGCGAGCACGACGCCGATAAATGAGAGCCTGTCCATCGGGACCGTTAACGGGCAACGGTCCCCGGTTCTTGAGTCGCCGACGCCCGTTTTTGGCGACGGCGCGCACGACGGGCGGCGGGGTCAGCGGCGGTGGCGGCGCTTTCCCGGCAGCAGCCGCTGCACGACGATGAGACCCGCGGCCACGAGCGCGGCGACGGCTGCCACGTCCGCGCCCGGCAGCGTCGCGTGCGACTGCTTCGCATAGGTCGCAGCCAGCCCCCAGACCAACGCCGCCGCATACACCCAGCTGCGCAAGCGGCGGTTGACGACCAGTGCCAGCGCAGTCGCCAGGGCGAGCAGCACGAGGCTCCACGGCAGCATGCGGTCGGTGGGCAACAGCCGGTAGGCGACGATGGCCTGCGCCACGTTCAGGAACGTCGCCAGCGACAGCCAGCCGGCGTGAAGCGGCAGTGCCCATCGCGCGAGCGTCGGGGACGTCGGGTCGGCAAGGACGATCATCGACGCGCGCACCATGCCCAGCGTCGCCAGCGCGATCACCACGACGCACACCGCGTACTGGCCGGCCGAGAACAGCGGCATCCAGGCGGCGGTGGCGCCG
>NZ_BAAFZV010000018.1:703-892 GCF_045866565.1 Lysobacter claricitrinus
CGCCACCCCGTGCAGCACGTCGAGCACGAAGATCACGCCCCAGATGGCGAACGCGTAACCGGCCGCGACGAGCAGCGTCGGGAAGCGGTCCGAAACCTCGCCGTTGGTGGGGCCGAACATGCCGCGCTGGTCCAGCCACGCGACCACGGGCGTGCACAACGAAAGCAGCAGCACGAGCAGGCGCACGGT
>NZ_BAAFZV010000019.1:0-922 GCF_045866565.1 Lysobacter claricitrinus
TTGTCGTCGCAGTTGTTCACACCGTCGCCGTCGTCGTCCTTGTCGGCGCAGGTCACGGCCGGCGGCGGAGCCACCGGAGCAGCAGCCGGGGCGCCGAGCGGGATGATCACGCCGACCGAAGCCAGCAGGTCACCGAAGCCGCTCTTGTCGGGCGCGGCGATGCTCTGGTCGTCGAAATCGGTGCGCCACGCGAGCTCGCCACGGATGCGGACCGGGCCGGCGTCGCCCTCGATACCGGCGCCGATCTTGGCGGCAAGGTTGCCGTCTTCACGCTGGCCGGGGGAATTCGGGCTCGGGAACGCGTCGTATTCCTCTTCCGAACGCTGGTAGCCGCCGCCGAGGAGCACGTACGGGTTCCACGCACGGCCTTCCGCACGGAAGAAGCGGCGGGCGTCGAAGGAGATGCCGTACTGGCTCCACCACAGATCCTGGTTCGCGTCATTGCGCGGGTTCTGGTAGTTGAGCTGGGCTTCGAACGACCAGTTGGGGTTGATGGGCTTGCCGATGCCAATCGCGCCGAACGGCGCGTTGCGCGTACCACGGGCGTTGTCCTGGACGTTGAAGCCAACGTCGCCGGAGAGGTACCAGCGGTCGTCGAACGTCTGCGCCTGCGCGGCTTGGGCGAACGCAAGGCCGGCGAGCAGTGCGGTGCTCAGCATGCGGATCTTCATGTGTAACTCCAAAAGAAGGTCGGAAACGGCAGCCAGGCCGTAGCGCTCCTGAACAGGCCGAGCTGAATGATTACACGGCCGCTAGGATTTTTTAACATCCCTGAACGAACGGCCGACCAGCGGCCGCAAAAAAGAAGCCCGGCGCAAGGCCGGGCTTCGGGTGCAGCGGTGAACCGGACGTCTTACTGGTTCTGGACGTTCAGCTCGGTACGACGGTTACGCTCGTTCTTGCACGCCGGCAGCGTCTGCGG
>NZ_BAAFZV010000020.1:0-1030 GCF_045866565.1 Lysobacter claricitrinus
CGATGCGATCGCCGATGCCCTGCAGCTGCGCGCGCACCGCACGCTGGCGCGCCTCGCGCTGGGCCGGGGTGTCGACCATGTTGGTCTGCACGCGCGGCACGTGCACCGGCGCGGCGCGTGTCGGGCCGGCAGCGCCGGCGGTGGCGAGCGACGGGCGGTCGTAATCCGAGCCGCGCATCTGCGTGGTGCCGAGCTGCACGGGCGTCATCGATTTCGGTGGGCCGCCGAACGCGGTCGACAGCGAATCGGCAACCGCGCGGTACTTGCCCGCATTGACCGACGAGATCGCGTACATCACGACGAAGAACGCGAGCAGCAGCGTGATCAGATCGCCGTACGGGATCGCCCACGCCTCGTGGTTCATGTGCTCTTCGTGGGCGAAGCGGCGCGCCATCAGTGCAGGTATCCCGACAGGCGCGATTCGATGTTGCGCGGGTTCTCGCCCTGCGCGATCGCGATCAGCCCTTCGATGAGCATTTCGCGCTCGGTCGCCTGCGCGTTGATCACGCCCTTGAGCTTGGCCGCCATCGGCAGCAGCGCGAGGTTGGCCGAGCCGATGCCGTAGATCGTCGCGGTGAACGCGGCCGCGATGCCGTGCCCGAGGTTGCTCGGGTCGGCGAGGTTCTTCATCACCGCCATCAGCCCGAGCACCGCGCCGATAATGCCGAGCGTGGGCGCGTAGATGCCCATGCCTTCGAAAACTTTTGCAGCTGCGATGTCGCGGTGCTGGTGGCTCTGCAGTTCGATCTCGAGCGTCTGCCGGATCTGCTCCGGCTCGCTGCCGTCCACCACCATCTGCAGTCCCTTGCGCAGGAAGTCGTCCTGCACGCCGCGCAGTTCGTTCTCCAGGCCGAGCAGGCCCTGGCGACGCGCGGTATGGCTCCAGTCGACGAGGCGGCGGATCTGCGCGTGGCCGTCGCGCACCGGCGGGCTGAACACCCAGCGCACGATCTTCATGGCGCGGCGGAACGTCGGCATCGGCGTCTGCACGAGGATCGCCGCAAGCGTGCCGAGGATCACGATCACGAAA
>NZ_BAAFZV010000021.1:0-4389 GCF_045866565.1 Lysobacter claricitrinus
CATCGCCGAACGCCCGCCGCACTGCGGCGGGCCGGAGTTCGAAGAGCAGCCGCCGCGATGAACCGCTCTGCTGGTAGCCACCCGCGCGCCGCCAGCGTTAGCTCGCCCCCGGGCGGTCGACCCGTTACGGCGCGCAACTAGGCGCCGATGTCGCGCTGAATAGCCGTCGTTGCGACACGTCGCCCGCCGCTCCGACGGCAGTCCGACGCTGCCGTCGCAAACCACGAACCCCGTCGCACAAATCCCGCCCTCGCCCGCTCCACGGCCGCTCAAGTTCGACGCTTTCCCGTCGTACCACCTCTGGCACGGCCATTGCACAAGTCCCGGCATGAGCCGTCCGACCCTGCAAACCGCCGTTATCCGCTCCGAGGCCGTCGCATGAGAATCAAGCGTTTCGTCGCCCCCGACATGCGCACCGCGCTGAAGATGGTGCGCGAGGAGCACGGCCCCGACGCCGTGATCCTGTCGAACAAGCCCGTGCACGGCGGCATCGAGATCGTCGCCGCCACCGATTACGACGAGGCGCTGGTTCAGCAGGCGCTGCGCAATGCCGCCGAGGAGCCCGAGCGCCCGGTCACCGCGCTCGACACCACGCCGTCGTTCGTCGCCGCACCGCCGCGCGAAATGGTCGCCGCGGTCGGTGGCGAGCCGAAGTCGCTGTCCCGCGCCGACGCCATGATCGCCGCGCTCGCCGGCAACTCGGCGCAGGCCGCCGCCACGCGCACCGCCCTGGCCGATCGCGCCCGCGCCGCTGTGCAGGACGAGAAGCCGGCGCTGGCCTCGCTGCTGCGCAAGCCGACGCCCGCCGTCGAACCCGCGCCGATGCCGAAACCCGAGCACGCCGAATTCGACGCCGACCGCCCGGGCGACGACTTTCGCGCGCTGCTGCGTCGCCTCACCGTTGAAGACGAGCCGACCGCCACCTTCAGTTCCCGCGCCACCGAAATGGCGCAGGCCGAAGCGGAATACGTGCAGACCCGCGCGCAGGCGCATGTCGAAGCCGCCGCGTCGATCGACGACATCATCGAAGCACCGGTCGTCGCCGTCGCCGAAACGCTGGCGCCGATCGAAGCGGAGATCGTCGAGATCCCGGCGCCGGTGATCAAAGCTGTCGTTTCGACGCCGGCGCCGGTCATCGCGATCTCGCCCATCGTCGAGCCGAGCTTCGCCGAACTCGGCGCCACCGCGCCGGTCGTCGCGCCGGTGCAGACGCAGACGTTTGTCGACGCGTTCGACCCGCTAGCGGAGATGGCCGCGGTGCAGGCGCCCGCGCCCGTAGCAGTCGCGCCGACACAGATCGTCACCGTCGCTGCCCCGCCGACGCTGCAGCTGGTCGTCAACCAGTCGGACGACCCGACCATCGTCGCGATGCGCAACGAACTCACCTCGATGCGGCAGATGATCGAGCGCCAGATGGGCCAGTTCGGCCTCGAGCGCNNTGCAGGCCTACGGCATCGACGACACGCTCGCGCAGACCATCGCGTCGCGCATCGATCCCAAGCTCGAGCCGTCGAAGGTGAAAGCGCCGCTGCTCGCTGAACTCGCGCGCATGCTCACCATCTCGCGTTCCGAACCGCTCGAAGACGGCGGCGTGTTCGCGCTNNGCCGGCAAGACCACCACGCTCGCCAAGCTCGCCGCACGTTTCGCACAGCGCCACCGCGCACGCGACGTCGCGCTCGTCACCACCGACGTCGAACGCCCCGGCGCGCGCGAACAGCTGCACGCGCTAGGCCGCAAGCTCGGCATCACGGTGTGCGAAGCAGAAGGCCCCGAAGGCCTGACCGACGCGCTCGACCAGCTCGTCGACTACCCGCTCGTGCTCGTCGACACCGCGGGGTATGCGGCGCGCGACAAGGCGCTGCTCGGCCAGGTCACGTGGCTGCGCGCGACGCGCAACCTGCGATCGCTGCTGGTGCTGCCCGCCAACCTGCAGCAGCAGGACATGTCCGAAGCCGTGCGTCGCTACCGCATGGCCGCGCCGGAAGCCGTCGTGCTGACCAAGCTCGATGAAACCGGCCGCCTGGGCAGTGCGATTTCCGTCGCGATCAAGCATGGCCTGCCCCTTGCATACACCACGGCAGGCCAGCAGGTGCCGGCCGACCTCGAAGCCGCGGATGCATCGCGACTCGTGCTCCAGATCGAAAAACTCCGTCGCGCCGCCGACAACCCGCTCGCCACCGAGGAACGCCATGTCGTCGCCTGATCCCATCGCTTCCACGCGCATGGCTACGCCCGCCAACGATGCCGCCGGCCCGGTGCGCGTCATCGCCGTCGCCAGTGGCAAGGGCGGCGTCGGCAANNACCTCGCGATGAGCCTGCAGAACGCCGGCCACCGCGCGCTGCTTCTCGACACCGACCTCGGCCTCGCCAACGTCGACGTGATGCTCGGCCTGTCCCCGCGCTTCACGCTCAGCGACGTCTTCGCCGGCCGCTGCGACCTCGCCGACACGCTGATCGAAGGTCCGAACGGTCTTCTCGTCGTGCCTGCCGCGAGCGGCAAGCGCCACATGACCGAACTCACGCCCGCGCAGCACATCGGGCTGGTGCATGCGTTCTCGCAACTCGACGCGCCCATCGACGTGATGGTGGTCGACAACGCCGCCGGCATCGCCGACAGCGTGCTGACCTTCTGCCAGGCCGCGCAGGATGTGGTCGTGGTGGTCTGCGACGAACCCGCGTCCGTCACCGATGCCTACGCACTCATCAAGGTGTTGTCGCGTGAGCGCGGCGTCACCCGCGTGCAGGTGCTGGCCAACCAGGTCGGTCATCCGTCCGAAGGCCGCCAGCTGTACGACAAGCTCGAACGCGTGACGTCGAAGTTCCTCGACGTGACGCTCAACTACCTCGGCGCGATCCCGCGCGACGAATGGCTGCGACGCGCCGTGCAGCGCCAGGAGGCCGTCGTCGACGCCTTCCCCGCCGCACCGTCGTCGATGGCGTTCCGCGAGATCGCCAAGCGCGCCGGTCAGTGGCAGACGCCGTCGGGCCCGCGCGGCCACGTCGAGTTCTTCATGGAACGGTTGATCCCCACAGCGCGGAGTGCGACGGCATGAGCATGACGGCGACTGCAGTCAAGGCGAATCAATACAAGCAGACGCGGAGCGTGAGCGAGGGCTTCGACGCCACCGCCGTCGTCGTGCGCCACGGCGAACTCGTGCGTCGCATCGCCCACCACCTCGCGGCGCGCTTGCCGGCGAGCGTGGAGGTCGACGACCTCATCCAGGCCGGCATGCTCGGCCTGATCGAGGCGGCGAAGAATTTCCAGGCCGACCAGGGCGCGGCGTTCGAGACGTATGCCTCGATCCGCATCCGCGGCGCGATGATCGACGAGATCCGTCGTGGCGACTGGGTGCCGCGCAGCGTGCATCGCCGCTATCGCGACGTGGTCGCGGCGACGCGCCAGGTCGAGCAGTCGAACGGTCGCGCGGCGAATTCCGCCGAGATCGCCGAAGTGCTCGGCGTGTCGGTCGACGACTACCACCACATGCTCGAGGACGCCTCGCGTGGCCAGCTGCTGTCGCTGGACGAGCAGATGGACGACTTCGATGGCGAACCGCGACTCGCGGCCAGCTGCAACGTCACCCCGGCGCGCGAGCTCGAGCATTCGGTGTTCCGCCAGGCGCTGGGCGAAGCGATCGGCAACCTGCCCGAGCGCGAGCAGCTGGTGCTGTCGCTCTACTACGAGCAGGAAATGAACCTGCGCGAGATCGGCGCGGTGCTCGGCATCAGCGAATCGCGCGTCTGCCAGATTCACGGCCAGGCGATGCTGCGCCTGCGCGGCCGGCTGGGTGACTGGCGCGATACGGCGGCGGAGCACGTCGAGGCGTGATCCGTATCGACCCGGACCTACCGGGTCGATTGGCCAGGCGCGACATGTGATGCGCGTCGCAAGCGTGCCGTGTCGCGCGTAGCGACGCGCTGCGGCCTGCTTGCTTCCCAACTTGTGCGCGGCGCCCTCAAGAACCCGGCCGCGACGCCGATAGCTCACCAAGGAACGCCCGGAACCCGTCCATGGACAAGAACATCAAGATCCTGATCGTCGACGACTTCTCGACGATGCGCCGTATCGTCAAGAACCTGCTCAACGACCTCGGCTTCTTCGACACCACCGAAGCCGAAGACGGCAACAGCGCGCTCGTCGAGCTGCGCAAGGCCAAGTTCGACCTGATCATCACCGACTGGAACATGCCGGGCATGCCGGGCATCGACCTGCTCAAGAACGTGCGCGCCGATGCGGCGCTGCAGAAGATCCCGGTGCTGATGGTCACCGCCGAAGCCAAGCGCGAGCAGATCATCGAAGCCGCGCAGGCGGGCGTGAACGGCTACGTCATCAAGCCGTTCACCGCGGCGGTGCTGCAGGACAAGCTGGCCAAGATCTTCGAACGCAT
>NZ_BAAFZV010000022.1:0-2885 GCF_045866565.1 Lysobacter claricitrinus
GAGGAACACGCCGAGCACGGTGTCGACACCGTTGCTCACCGCCATCTCCAGCGACTGCTTCGGCATGTCCATCAACCGGCCCATCGAACCCTTGATCACGAGCGCGGCGATGCCGCCGATCAACAGCAGGCGCNNGCAGCGAGCGACCGAGTTCGGCGAACGACTCCTTGCCGTACATGCGCGACAGCCCCGCCATCGGGCTCAGGCGGGTGAGGTCGGCCTTCAGCGCCGCACTCGAAAAGCGCAGCCCGCTCATCAATGCGGGCGCGATGAAGCAGCCGCCGAGTGCGGCGAGGATCNNGGGCAGCACCAGCGCGGCCGCGGTCTTGGCCGCGTAGACGGGCAGACGGTTCGGATCGTTGATCAGCGACGGGTCGAACTGCAGCGCGTTGTGCATCCAGT
Source organism: Lysobacter claricitrinus (assembly GCF_045866565.1). Classification (NCBI taxonomy): domain Bacteria; kingdom Pseudomonadati; phylum Pseudomonadota; class Gammaproteobacteria; order Lysobacterales; family Lysobacteraceae; genus Lysobacter; species Lysobacter claricitrinus. The sequence goes on from NZ_BAAFZV010000022.1 coordinate 403, forward strand.
CGCGAGACGCCGAGCCGATGTGCGGCCCGGTGATCTTCAACGCCAGCGTCGCGCAGCCCAGCACCGCCACGTTCGCGAGTTCCTTCGAGCGCGGCACGTCGCCGCGCTCGCGGGCGTCCCGCAATCGCTTTTCTGATGGGGCTTCGGTGCGGTCTTCGTTGTCGGTCTCGGACATCGCAGCAGGTCAGCCGGTGAGGGCCCGGGCCGCCTGGAAGGCGTCTCCGAAAAGCCGTTGCACCGGGCCCTGCAATTCCCTTGCCAACGCCATCAGCAGCAGCAGGCCGACCAGCAGCGCGATCGGGAAGCCCATCGACATCGGGCTGAGCTGCTGCGCCGCCTTCGAGAGCACGCCGATGGCCACGTTCACCGCCAGCAGCGCCATCATCACCGGCAGGGCCAGCAGCAGGCCGGTGCGCAGCGCCACGCCGAAGAATTCCGGGACCGACTGCACGAACGCGCCCCAGTCGGGAATGGGCGCGCCGACGGGCATCGAGCCGTAGCTGTCGAACAGCAGCTGCACCAGCGCGAGGTGGCCGTCGGTGGTGAAGAACACCAGCCCGAACGCGAGGAAGAACCACTGCGAGATCACCGGCGACGACGTGCCGCTGAGCGGGTTGGCCATCGTCGCGGACGCCAGGCCCATGCCCTGGCTGACCAGCTCGCCCGCGACCTCGCCCGCTTCGAACGCAATGCGCAGCATCAGCCCGATCGCGACGCCCATCGCGAATTCACGACCGACCGACAGGAACGTGGCCGCGTTTATCCCGGCCGGCGGCGGCGCCGGCAGCATCTGCGACAGGGCGGCGGAGATCGCGATCGTGAGCACCAGCCGCGAGCGCGCCGGAATGCCACGCCCGCCCACCATCGGCAACACCTGGATCGCCGCGCCGATGCGCAGCGCGTACCAGAGGATGCTGGAGAGCATGCCGAACAGGTTCAGCCCGTCGGCGGTGGTGAGGGTGACGGCGTCCATCGCGGTGGATGGATGCAAAGCGCGTTCCGCAATAGGCGAAGCGGCTTTAGGCGGCGGCTGCTTGGGTCGACTACGGCTTCGTGAGCATCTCGACGACGACCGGGTAGCGCGGCTGACCGGCCGTGAGCGGCGGTGGACGAAGCGCCAGTGCGGCGAACGTGCGCGCGAAGCACCGGGCGAGCGGGCTGCTGGGTCGCACGTCGATGTTCGACGCATGGCCGCCGCGGTCGACGTCGGCGACCAGTACGAAGTCGCCACCGCGCGCAGGGTCAGTCCCCTTCGGGACGCACGGCACGAGCGCGTGGTGGACGGCGGGCACCATCGCGGTGTCGTAGATGAAACCGGGGCGCGTGGCGACAGCGGCTTTTGCCGCGGCGACGCGAGCGTCGAAGGTCGGGGTGGCGGCGGTGGCCGCCGTCGACGTGAGAAGTGCCGCCGTGAGGAGGAGAGGCTTCATCGCACTGGGTGGTGATGTGTGCGCGTGCAGAGTGAGCGATGTCGGCTGAAGGCTTGGCGACTCACATCTGTTTCGGTGTCGGAGTCAGTATCGGTGTGCAGGGGGCGCGGCGTTCGGCCAGCAGATCAACCTCAGTTCGCCTGCAGCCGGTGATCTCGTCGTCCGACCGTCGCTGGACGCGACGGCATTCTGCCCCGCACGCGCCAGTCGCGCGTAAGCCGCGCGGCTTCACCCGATCAGCTGCGGAATCCGCTGGAACAGATCGGCGGTAAACGCGACCAGTCGCCCCAGCAGGAAATGCCCCATCACCGCGATCGTCGCGGTCAGCGCGATCGCCTTGACCACGAAACCGATCGTCTGCTCGTTGATCTGCGTCGCCGCCTGCACGACGCCGACCGCAACACCCACGCCCAATACGGCGAGCAGCGGCGGTGCGCCGAGGACCAGCGCCATTTCCAGGCCGCGGGTGATTTCCGTCATTGCGACTTCAGGCGTCATGGCTAGGTCACCGGATTGAAGGAGCCGGCGAGCGAGCCGACTACGAGCACCCAGCCGTCCACCAGAACGAACAGCAGGATCTTGAAGGGGGCCGAGACGATCATCGGCGACATCATCATCATGCCCATCGACATCAGCACGCTGGCGACGACGAGGTCGATGATCACGAACGGGATGTAGATCAGGAATGCGATCTCGAACGCGGTCTTCAGTTCGCTGGTGAGGAACGACGCAGCGAGCACGCTGAAGGGCACGTCGTTCGGCGACGCGTACGGGCCGGTGTGGGACAGGCCGGCGAACGTCATCAGATCCGTGTCGCGAACCTGCGCCAGCATGAAGCCGCGGAACGGTTGCGACGCGGCCGCCCATGCGGATTTGAAATCCATGTGGCCGTCGAGGTACGGCGAGATGCCCGACGCCCAGGCGGCGTCGAATGTCGGCGTCATCACCATGAAGGTGAGGAACAGCGCGAGCGCGAGCAGCACCTGGTTGCTCGGTGTCTGGCCGGTGCCCAACGCCTGCCGCAACAGGCCGAGCACGATGATGATGCGGGTG
>NZ_BAAFZV010000023.1:0-407 GCF_045866565.1 Lysobacter claricitrinus
CGCCGACGTGCTGCGCGACCAGCCCAACGCACTGCGCGTCGAGGGCTATACCGACGACCAGCCGATCGCCAGCGCGCAGTACGCGTCGAACTGGGAACTTTCCGCCGCGCGTGCGGCCAGCGTGCTGCACGTGATGCAGCAGGCCGGCATCGCGCCGTCGCGGCTTTCGATGACCGGCTATGCGCAGTACCAGCCGGTGGCCGACAACGCCACGCCCGAAGGTCGCAATGCGAACCGCCGGGTGATGCTCGTCATCCTGCCCGCGGGCCGCGGCACCGACGCCGTGAGCGGCGCCGATGCGCGCACGTCGATCGCGAGTTCGCAGGGCATCCGCTCCGACGGGAGGACCGGCTGATGCACACCTGGGCAATCGCCAACCAGAAGGGTGGCGTCGGCAAGACGACGAC
>NZ_BAAFZV010000023.1:458-1903 GCF_045866565.1 Lysobacter claricitrinus
GACCGATCCGCCGCCGCGCGGTTCGTACGAGCTGTTCACCGATGCGACGCAGGTGCTGTCGCGCCTTGCGCGCACGACCGATGTCGACGGCCTGTCGATCTGCCCCGCGCAGCCGTCGCTGGCGACGCTCGAACGCCGCGGCGCTAGCCAGCCCGGCCTGGGCCTCGCGCTGGGCCGCGCACTGCACGCCGCGCGCGACATCTACGACTACACGCTGCTCGACTGCCCGCCGACGCTCGGCCTGCTGATGGTCAACGCGCTCGCGGCGGCCGATCGCCTGGTCGCGCCGACGCAGACCGACCCGCTCGCGCTGCACGGCCTGCGCGACATGCTGCGCACCGCCGACATGGTCGAGCGCTCGCGCCGTCGCCCGTTGCCGCGCGCGATCATTCCGACGCTGCACGACAAGCGCACGCGCTCCGGCCAGGCCAGCCTCGACCAGCTGCGCGACAGCTACGGCGAGCAGGTCAGCCCCGACGCGATCCCGGTCGACACGCGCCTGCGCGACGCGATGGCCGTTGCATCCGGCCCGAAGTTTGCAAGCCGGGGTGCAGACGCTTATCGCGAGGCGCTGCAGTGGCTCCTCGATCCCATTTCCCTCCAGTGCGAAGCCGCCTGACCATGGCCACCATCGACGCCTACCTGGATGAACTGCTCGGCGCGCACAACGCGCCCGTAGCGGTCGCGGCCGAAGCGCCCGCGCTCGCCGCGCTCGCCGCGCCGGTCGAAGCCGAACTCGAAGTCGAAGCGCGATCGGCGCCGGAGCCCCTGGCGGTCGTTGTCGCCTCGCCTGTTGTCGACATCGAGCCGCCCGTCGTGCATCCGGCACCCACCCCGTCACCCGCGCGTGCGATGCCGTCGCTCGAGGCGTTCGCCGCGACGACACCGATCGCACCGATCCCGCGCGTGCCGGTGGCCGCACCACCGGGCCGTGCGCGTACGGCCACTGGCGGCAACCGCTGGCTGCGCGTCTGCGTCGCCCACGACTCGTACGCGTTCGAACTGCTGCGCGTGCAGGAAGTGGTGCGCGTCGCGCCGGTCGTCGCCATGCGCGGCGCCGCGCATTCGGTGCTGGGCGTGATGAACCTGCGCGGGCGCATCGTGCCGGTCTTCGACCTCGGCATGTGGCTGGACGTGGGCGCGGTGAAGGCGGACGAACGCTCGCGCGTGGTCGTCATCGAACGCGACGACGAACTGATCGGCGTGCTGGTGACGTGCGTCGAGGACGTGGTGTCGCTGGAGCGCGAACACGTGGAGCCGCCGCTGGCGGGTGCGGACCCGGGGCCTACGCTGGGCGTTGCGCGGGTTACGGATGCGCCTACGGTCTTGTTGGATGCGGATGCGTTGTTTGATTGACGGGAGTTCGCGGGTTGGCTGATGCGGCCTCGACGTGAACTCGAGCTCGAAGGCGAAGTCAAAGGCGAAGTCAAAGGCGTTTCGTGCGC
>NZ_BAAFZV010000024.1:0-923 GCF_045866565.1 Lysobacter claricitrinus
AAGGCGCGGGGGCGACCGCTGCCGGCGGCGGTGCTTCGGACACCACCACGGCGCCGGGAAGCGCCCCTTTGCCATGAAACGCATCGAGCAGCGAGTCGAAATCGAGCTCGTCGAGATTGTCGGGAAGATCGCTGGCCGCGACGACCGGTGCGGCGGCGACGTGTCCGGCACCGTGGCCGTCGACATGCATGCTGTCGATCAGGATCTGCGGCACGGTCGGCAACGGCCGGCCCTGCGCGACGCATTCGAGCATGTCGGCGAGCAGGTCGATCGCCTGCTGCGCGCCGTCGAAGGCGAAGCCGTCGAGCGGCATGCTGCCGTTGCGCGCGACGTCGAGGCGATCCTCGACCGCGTGGCACAGCGTCACCATCGGCGGGAAGTCGAGGAAGCCCGCGCCGCCCTTGATGGTGTGGAAACCACGGAACACGGTGTTGAGCGCGTCGCGATCTTCCGGCGCGCGCTCGAGCACGACCATCTGTTCGCCGAGCTGTTCGACGATCTCACGGGCTTCCACGAGGAAGTCCGCGCAGATCTCGGTCATGCCGTCGCTTGCGCTCATGACGTCAGGTTCTGTGCGTTACAGACCGAGCGCGGACAGCAGCTCGTCGGCGTTGTCCTGCGTGGCGGGCGTGGGATCGACGCCGGCGATCGCCGGGCCATGGCCGCGATTGGAATGGAGATGCAGCGGCTCGTGCTGCGTACCGACGATGTCGCCGAGGCCCGCATGCACCGCGCGCACGAGTTCGACCACGCGCACGATGATCTGGCCGGTGAGGTCCTGATACCCCTGCGCGAGCGACATCTCGGAAAAACGCGAACGCAGGCCGGCCAGCGCGTCGCGCTGTGCATCGGTCTGCGGCTCGGGCAGCGCATTGAGCAGTCGACTGCATTCGTCGATCAGGTCGAGCGTGCGCATGCTCGAG
>NZ_BAAFZV010000025.1:0-267 GCF_045866565.1 Lysobacter claricitrinus
GCTTCGCCGGCGATCGCACCTACCTGATGCCCACCGCCGACCTCGAAGGCCTGCTGCCGAACGCGCGCGTGGTGCCGAGCCGCCTGCAAGGCGAAGTCGCGGTCGGCGAAGGCCTGCTCGGCCGCGTCATCGATTCGGACGGCGTGCCGCTCGACGGCCGCGGCCCGATCCGCGCCGAAGGCCACATGGGCCTGACCGGCCGTTCGATCAATCCACTGATGCGCGAGCCGATCACGCGGTCGCTCGACGTCGGCGTGCGCGCGATCA
>NZ_BAAFZV010000025.1:340-1121 GCF_045866565.1 Lysobacter claricitrinus
CGCTTCACCGCGGCGGACGTCATCGTCGTCGGCCTGATCGGTGAACGAGGCCGCGAAGTCCGTGATTTCGTCGAAGCCACGCTGGGCGAGGAAGGCCTGCGACGCGCCGTCGTCGTCGCCGCACCGGCCGACCGACCGCCGCTGGCGCGCCTGCACGGCGCCCTGCGCGCCACCGCGATCGCCGAGTACTACCGGGACCAGGGCTTGCATGTCCTGTTGCTGATGGACTCCCTCACCCGCTACGCGCAGGCGCAACGCGAGATCGGCCTTTCGGTCGGCGAGCCGCCGACCACGCGCGGCTATCCGCCGTCCGTGTTCGCCAAGCTTCCCGCGCTGGTCGAGCGCGCCGGCAACGGCGCCGACGGCCGCGGATCGATCACCGCGTTCTACACCGTGCTGACCGAGGGCGACGACCAGCAAGAGCCCATTGCCGACGCCGCGCGCGCCATTCTCGATGGCCACATCGTGCTGTCGCGTCGCATCGCCGATTCGGGCCAGTACCCGGCGATCGATGTCGAAGTCTCGGTGTCGCGCGTCATGCAGGACATCACCGACGCCCCGTGGCGCGAACGCATCCGCAAGCTGCGTCGCCTGCTGTCGGCGTACTCCACGCAGCGCGATCTCATCGCCATCGGCGCCTACCAGCGCGGCAGCGATCCGGTGGTGGACGAGGCGCTGGCGCGCTGGCCGTCCATTGTCGAATTCCTGTCGCAGGACGTTCGCGAAGCGTCCAACGTCGAGGAGAGCAAGGCCGCGCTGATGCGCCTGCTCGACGACGGCG